>JBKJNY010000235.1:0-17115 GCA_046593355.1 Pirellulaceae bacterium
ATCTCAAGGCTGCTACCTCAGATACTCCCTTCTCCCGCCGCGAGCTGTTGCGCGTGGGGGGGGCGGGGGTGATGGGGATTTCGCTGGCGAAGCTCCTGGGGGCGGCGGAGGGGGCGACACCTACGGGGCCAGCCCGGGGGCTCGTGGCGAAGGCCGATTCCTGCATCATCATGATGCTCAACGGCGGGCCGAGCCATCTGGATATGTGGGACATGAAGCCGGATGCGCCGGACGGTATTCGCGGGGAGTTCAAGCCGATTCCGTCGTCGCTGACGGGGGTGCCGGTCAGCGAGCACATGCCCAAGTTGTCGCAGCAAATGCACCGCTGCACGCTGATCCGCTCGATGCATCACAGCGTCAACAACGCTCACGCGGCCGCGGTGTATGTGGCCCTCACCGGGCATGACCGGGGAGAACTCGGCGGTGGAGCCCTCCCCACCGACAATCCCTATCCCGGAGCCGTCGCCGCCCGCATTTTGCCGAACAAACCCGACGCACTGCCGCACGTGGCCCTACCGTACAAGACCAAGGAAGGAGCCGGCGGTCCGCCGCAGCCGGGGTTTTACGGAGGGTTGCTCGGGCGAAATTACGATCCGCTGTGGGTGCTCAAGGATCCCAACGCGGCTGATTTTTCGGTCCCGGAATTCACGCTGGGAACGGATGTTTCCATTGAGCGCCTGGCGAAGCGGGGCGAGCTGCTGACGCAGTTCAACGCCGACCTGCGGAACTCGCCCTCGCGCGCCGCTTTCGATGCGATGGACAAGATGCAGCACCGGGCCCTGGACGTGCTCACCTCCGATAAGGTCCGCAGCGCCTTCCGCCTCGACCAGGAGCCGGCGGTAATGCGGGACGCTTACGGCCGCAATATCTACGGGCAAAGTACGCTGCTGGCTCGCCGGCTGATTGAGGCGGGGACGCGAGTGGTGACGCTCTCCTGGGCCCCCGACGCGAACGCAACCTGGGACACGCACGGCAACAACTTCAAAACACTCAAGGAGACGCTGCTGCCGCAGTTTGATTCCGCGTGCGGCACGCTGCTTTCGGACCTGGCCCAGCGGAACATGCTGGAGCGGACGCTGGTGGTGGTGACCGGCGACTTTGGCCGCACGCCAAAGGTCAACGCCAACAACGGCGGCCGCGACCACTGGAACTACTGCTACACCATCATGCTGGCCGGCGGCGGTATGAAGGCCGGCAATGTCTACGGTGCCAGCGACCGGACCGGAGCCTTCCCCGCCGACCGCCCCACCACACCCGGCAACGTGCTGGCCACTATCTACCGCCTGCTCGGCATCGACCACCGCCTGGAGCTCTTTGACAACCTCGGCCGCCCCCACCGGATTGTGCCCAAGGGGGATGTGATGGAAGAGCTGGTGGCGTGACGAGGTAGTTTTTCTATGAGGAGAAAGCTCGTCTTTAATTTGCTCTGCATTTTGCTTCTAACCGCTCTGGTATCCGCGTCAGGAGGGTGCAGCGGAGACAGGCGAGCTCACAAGCTGAACCGAGCCATTGACGCCGGTAATTCCAAGGCGGTTGACGCCTTGCTCGATGATGAGACTTTTGACGTGAAAGCCACCGAGGACTCTGGAGCCACACTTCTGTTTCATGCGATGGAAGTCCAGAATAAGGCGATCTATGTGAAACTCTTGGAAAAAGGCGCGAGTCCCAATTATTGTGATAACTCGGGCACCTGTGTAATGAATGAAGCGGCCAGAGAGCCGGATTCTTTCTGGCTTTTCCAAGCATTGGCTCACGGTGGTGATCCCGATGTGCTGAATACCGGAAACAGGCATGCGCCTAACCGGACGCCGCTGTTTTACGCTCTTAACAAGAGGCTAGTTAAAAATACCATAATTCTCATTGATGCAGGTGCCGACGTAAACCATCGAGACAGTTTTGGGCTTACGCCATTACGCGTAGCTGGTGGAAATGGAGAATATGAAAGCATCGTGGCAATGCTTGAAGCTGGAGCTGACCCAAAGCAGACAGACAAACACGGGCATAGTTTCGTGGACTGGTTCAAGAATAACGACGACGAAACTGACGAATACTTTGTGCGCAAGAAAGACCAGTTAGTGTGGCTTCGAAAGGCAAAAGAGATTCTCATCAAGCGCGGTTTAATCAAGAACGGGGCTGAGGAGTGAAGGTAGAGTATGACTGTTCGTACAGATCGACCGCTTTCGCGAGCCATTCTTGACATCGGCGGCATGCACTGCGCCTCGTGCGTGAGCAGCGTGGAACGGGCGCTGCGGGAAGCGCCGGGGGTCCGCTCGGCGCGAGTTAATCTGCCGCTCGCTCAGGCAGCAGTGGATTATGAGCCGGGGCAGACGGACCTGGCACGGTTGGCGGCGGCTGTGGCGGCGGCGGGATATTCAGCATCGCCTACTCAAACCGGCCGTGGAAAATCGGCCGGTGCGGCGCTCGAAGAACGTAGCCAGCGTGAGATTGGGACGTGGCAACTCCGGCTGGCTCTGGCGGCGGTTTTGCTCGTGCCCTTGATGGCCGGTGGATACGCTCCGCACGCCTGGGGTGACGGTGCACGCTGGCTAGTGCTCATCGTCGGCACCGTGATGCAAGTGCTTGTCGGCTTGCCGTACTTCGTCGGGGCGGCCAAACGGCTGCGGCTTGGCCGGGCGAACATGGATACGCTCATCGCGCTGGGGACGGGAGCCGCGTTTGCCGCGGGAGTTGTCGAGATTTATTCTGGCGGGCATGGGATGTCGCTGATGGACGGCGGCATGATTCTGACGTTTGTCACGCTCGGCAAGTATCTGGAAGCAAGAGCCAAGGGGCGCGCTTCGCTGGCACTGCAAAAGCTCCTATCACTAGCCCCGCCGCTCGCACACATCAAGAACGGTGAAGTTGTCACGCAGGTTCCGGTGGAGCAGGTGCTGCCCGATGAGGTCATCCTCATCCGTCCGGGTGACGCCATCCCGCTCGACGCTGTCGTCCTCTCCGGCCAGAGCGACGTGAACCAGGCCTGGCTGACCGGTGAGCCGCTGCCGGTGGAGAAGCGATCCGGGGACGTGCTGCATGCGGGGAGCATCAACGGCCAAGGGTCGCTGGAAGCCCGCGTGACAGCGGCCGCGGGAAAGACGTGGCTGGCCCGGACCATCGAGCTGGTCCGCGCCGCGCAGGAATCCAAGGCTGACGTGCAACGGCTGGCGGACCGGGTGGTGGAGTGGTTCGTTCCAGCGGTGCTCGTCATCGCGCTCGTGACGCTCATCGCGTGGTCACTCAGCAGCGCGGACGGCTGGCGATCCGGCCTGAGCTGCGCGGTGGCCGTGCTGATTGTCGCCTGTCCCTGCGCGCTGGGGCTGGCAACGCCCGCGGCGGTTCTCGTTGGCTCGGGACGAGGGGCGGAGAATGGCATCCTCATCAAAGATGCGCTGGCGCTCGAAACCGCCGGCCGGCTGACGACGGTCATTCTCGACAAGACCGGCACCATCACGCTTGGCCAGCCAAAAGTGGTCGCTATCGAACCCGCTGCCGGCGTAAGTCGCGAGGAGCTGCTTTCCATCGCCGCCGCGGCGGAACGGCTGAGCACGCATCCTCTTGCGCGAGCCGTGGTTCAGGCAGCCGACGCCGCAGCCGCTCCGCGAATTTCGGCCCGTGAGACGAAAGTCATCTCCGGCGAAGGGCTGGAAGCCATCACGCAGAGCGGCCTCGTCCTCATCGGAAATTTTCGATTGCTCAACTCGCGCCTGATTTCGGTTCCGCGAAACGAAATCGAGTCGCTCACGCAGCAGCATCCCGGCGCAGCTCCGCTGCTGGTGGCGAAGAATGGACAATACCTGGGAACAATCATCGTGGCCGACGAAGTCGCGCCGGGAAGCGCGGAGGCAATTGCGTCGCTCCACCAACTCGGCCTCACGACCCATCTGGTATCCGGTGACCGCCGGAATGTGGCGGAGGAAATCGCCAGGCGGATGGGAATCCAGCATGTCGTGGCGGAAGTGCTGCCGGAGGACAAGCAGCGGATTGTCCGCGAGCTGCAGTCGAAAGGAGAAGTGGTGGCGATGGTCGGCGACGGCATCAACGATGCGCCGGCTCTCGCCGCGGCTGATCTGGGGATTGCGATGGGGACCGGAGCCGACGTGGCCCTGGAATCGGCCGACATGGTCCTCACCCGGCACGATCTCATGCTGCTGCCGCGGGCCATCCGACTGTCGCGGGCGGTGCTGGCGGTCATCCGGCAGAATCTGTGGTGGGCGCTCGGCTACAACGTGGTTTTGATTCCGCTCGCCGCCGCTGGGCTCTTGCCTCCGGCTCTGGCCGCGGCAGCGATGGCGGCAAGCAGCGTGTCGGTCGTGCTGAACAGCCTGCGGCTGCGGGTGGTGAAAATATGACGTGCAAGAACAGTACTCATCTCGCTCCGCGAGATGAAATCCTCACGCGGAGCGTGAGGAGTACTTTCAAAACACAATGCCTGCCCGCAGCAGGAATGTATCGTCCGGCTCAAAGCCGCCGCCAGAAAGATACGTGACGCGCCGGCCGAAGACATAGCCGGCTTCGATGCAGTAGCCTGTGCCGCCATCGAGTTTGCGTTCCAGGCCGAGCAGAACCCGGTAGTCTTGCAGCGTGACTTTGTCGTGAGCGGTGCTCGTCCGCTCGATGGAGTAGGTGTTGCCGCCGTACTCCGCCGTGGTGTAAATCCAGTCCTCATACCCATAGCCGGAGTTGACGCACACCGCCAACTTCGGCTTGGGGAAGATCAGCTCCAGCCGCAGGAAATCCGTGGGGCTCCAGATGACGCCTCCCACCGGCAGTAGCTTGAGGTTGTCGCGGCCAAGGTAGACAACGCCGCCGATAAGCTGCAGGCGGTCGGGAATGGCGTCATAGATGAGGAGCCCCTTGCCGGTTACGCGAAAGGCGTCAGCATCGCGGATTTGAAAGTCGCTGTAATAGCCGGGCGTCACCGCAAGGAGCAGGGTGTAGCGATTGACGAACGTCGGCAGCCACATGAAGTCGATGTAGGCATCGTGCAAACGGGCCGGCAAATCGGTCGACGGCGCCCCCGAGGACTGTGGCCCCGCCAGCAGGTGCGTGTTGTAGCCGGGGGTGATGACCAGCGGCCAGGCGGCGATGGGAAACGGCAGCGCGAACGACGCAAAGGCGTCAATCTCCGTGAAGCCGAAGTCGTGCGGGTCATTCCCTTCCGGCAGCCAGTTGGCGGTGAGCGAGAGCTTTTGAAAAAAGCCGTTGCGGTGGCTGGAGAGGCGGGCCATGCCGTCGCGCATCACAGGATCCCCCAGCAGCGGATGCCCCATGCCAATCGGGTCGTCCGCGGGATATTCGTAATTCTCGCCCTCGAGCACGCCCGAGGTCAGCGGCAACGGCTCGGCGTCGTCGAACGGAGCCGCGCGAGTCAGCGTTCGGGGGGTCGTGCGAGACAGAGGACCGTCAATCTCGGCAGGCGGACCGGAGTAAGGAAGGTCGTCGGCCAGCGCCCGGGGCCGCCGCGGCATTGACTTGCTGGGAGCAGGATTCTCGACCTCGCCTTCCCCCGCGACTTCCTGCAAGTGAGACAGCAGCCGGTATTTGAAGTCTTCCTCGCCATTGGCTAGGGGTGCCAAGACCGACGCGATGCCACTTAGCAAAAGTAGGACGGAGCAATGCTCCGTCCTACGACCGAGCGGCGTCCTGGCCGTTTTTGAAATGAGCATTCGTGAGGTCATCAGAACGAGAACCCCGCTCGGACTACGAAGGTGTTGCCCGGGTTGAACGAATCTCCCGGCGTGACGACGTAGACGACCTGGCGGTGAAAGACGTAGCCGACTTCGGCGAATGCGTTGAGACCGGGACCGTCGGATTCCAGGCCGATGGAGACCCGGATGTCGTTGATGTCGATCCGGTCGGAGATGCCCGAGGTCCGCTCGATGGTCCAGGCCCCGCCGCCGTATTCCCCCGCCACGTACCACCAGACTTTCTTGTTGTTCACCGTGGTCAAATAGGTGCCCAACTTGGGCTGCGGGAAGACCAGGTCAAACCGGACCTGGGGCGAAGGCTGCCAGAGGATTCCGCCGGCCGGCAGAATCTTAATGTCGTTGCGGTTGATGTACACGGCCCCCAGTTTGAGCGTGGTCGTGGGGGTGAGCTTGAGCTTGCCCAGGACAAGTCCCTGAAGACGAAGGCTGTATTTATTGAGTGTGTCGAAGTCGGAGTACACGCCCATGCGGTAACCAAACTCCACGCCGATCTGCTGGTTGGGGTCGGTGCTGTACTGCGTGTCGAAGAACGCGCTGTAGGCACTGGGCGGCAGATCGGCGGGCAGGCTGTGCGGGCCATCCCACAAGTGGATGCCAAATGTTGGTGAGAAAAAGATGGGCTGGCCGGAGCCGAGAAAATTCGGGAAGGCGAAGGTGACGGAGGCGATAGTGTCGTTGATGTTCACGTCCGAAGGGTCGGTGCCGCTGCCGAGGTACGTGTGCGTCAGGCGGACATCCTGAATCAGCCGCAGCGTCTGGTTGTAGTCGTACGGCTGAGCGTTGGGGTTGCTGTTCCAAATGCCGTTGGGAAAGAGCGAATTGGAGTTTTGGCTGGGATAAGCGCCGGGGCTGATGTAGGGGCTGCCGGAGGCGGGGGGGTTGAAAGTGCCCGGCGAAGGAGTGGCGAAGGGACTTGTCGGTGGTGCGAAGCCGCCGCTGGCGGAGGGCGTGGTGCTCCACGGATTCGCAGCGCCAGGCGCGGTGGAATAGGGATCGAAGGTGTACGGAGTGCCCAGCGTCGCGGGGGGCGAAAATGTGGCTGGCGGAGCATAGCCGCCTGGAGGCGCGTGGATCGACGCCCCCGCACCGGCATTCCCGGAGGGTGCGGTTCCGGAAAACGTCCCGCCGCTGCCGAAGGCCGGCACGGGATTGCGGTAAGGACTTCCCGCTGCCGGCGGTATCGCGGTCGCCGGTGCCGTGCCAATGTTGCCCGTGCGAGGAAATTCAATTTTGGTGCCCTGGGCGCAGGCCGAGCCCGCCGCGATAACCGCGGTGAAGACGAGCGCGCTAGAAAGGGCGCGAAAATTCCGCACGGAATGACTCTTGGCCGGAAGGGGCAACGGACGATGAGAGTGAGTTCTGAACGGAGTAATTAGCTAACGGAGAAAAATGGGTCAAGATCAAGCGGTCGCTAGCAGCCTCCTTCGGCCAACGATAAAGCTACAATCACGCCCATGTCCCTGCCCACCATTACCAGCCTGCAGAATTCGCGTGTGAAAGAAGCGGTGAAGCTGCGCGACCGGAAGGGGCGGGAACAACAGGGGCGGATTCTCATCGAAGGCATCCGCGAGATTGGTCGTGCCCTGGAGGCCGGCGTTGACATCACGGAGGCATTCCACTGCGAGCCGCTTTGCTCCGCCGCGCCGGCCACGGAACTGCTGGCGAAGCTAGGGCAGCGGAAGGAGATTGTCTTTCTGCCGGTCAGCGAGCAGGTGATGGCGAAGCTCTCTTTCGGAGACCGGGGAGAGGGGATCATCGCCATCGCCCAGCCGCCCAAGAGAACCCTGGATGACCTGGCCGCGGCGCGGGAAAAAAAATCTCCGCCCCTTTTCGCGGTTGTGGAAGGCGTCGAAAAGCCGGGCAATCTGGGGGCCATACTTCGCACAGCCGATGCCGCGGGGGTGAGCGGCGTGATTGTCGCCAGCGGCGGGACGGACGTCTTTAACCCTGGCGTCATTCGCGCCAGCTTGGGGGCCATTTTTTCCGTCCCTGTCTGTTCGGTTACGAGTGCCGAGGCGCTGGCCTGGCTGCGGAGACAGAAACTAAAAATTTTCGCGACCCGGGTTGATGCGGCACTCGCCTATAGCGAAGCGGATTTTGTCGCCCCGTCGGCGATGATCCTCGGCAGCGAAGCTCTGGGGCTTTCGCCGCTGTGGACCGGCAGCGATATCATCCCCATTTCCGTGCCCATGCTCGGCTCGGTGGATAGCCTGAATCTCTCCGCAACCGCGGCAATCCTGTTCTACGAAGCCCTCCGCCAGCGGAAAACCGCGGTGCCGCGTCGCTGCAAGCGGGGTTAGAAAGGAAACAGAAATTCCGCGCGCCAAGCAAAAAACTAAATTGCTTCCCTGGGCCAAGGTGGGTATATTAAGTTTTGATGAGCTGAGTTGGAAAATGGGAGCAGTATTGATTTTCTGCCCCCAACGCGGAATGATTGATCTGCCCTCGGGCGGCCACGGCGAAGGTGTATCTGCTGGCTGGTGCGGCAGAAGGGATAGACATGCCGGGAGCGACCATGATCGAGATACGGCACAAAGGCACCGGCGAAGTCATTCGCCAGGTGGAAGCCGCATCCTTGGCGGGTCAGTATCTGGAAGGCGCCAAGCTGGAAGGGGCGAACTTTGCCGGCATGGATCTGACCGGTGCCGACTTCCAGCGAGCCGACCTCCGCGACGCCGACTTTACCGGCTGCATGCTCGACCGGGCAACATTTTCCGGCGCGCTCTTAAAAGGTGCCATCTTTGACGGTGCCAGCCTGATCAAGGCCGACTTCACCGATTGCTTTGCCCAAGGGACCGGCTTTCACGGGGCCAATCTGCAAGGGGCCATCCTCCGCTACGCAAAGTTCGCCGAAGCCGACTTCTCTCATGCCAACATGACCGCGGTGGACATCAGCATGGCCGAATTGGCCTGCGACTTCACCGAAGCCAATCTCACCAAGGCCGACATCCGCGGCAGCAACCTGGCCGGCGCGGTGCTCGACGGCGCGATCCTCCTGGGTGCGAATCTCACCGACGCGAAACTAGCCGGCGCTGACATGGGGAGCGCCAAAGTGGAAGGCGCTCTCATGGGTGGCGGCCGCAAGCTCGGCCCGCAAATCTTCAAGAAAAAAGAAGTGCGGCCCTGGTGGCAGTTCTGGTCGTAGGATGAGTATTGCTCTGGGCAGGCTGGAAGCCTACCCCACTTACTTATTCACGTACGTTTCCAAAAAACGCGCCAGCTTATGAAAGTCGCTGCCGTGCTCGATGTAGCGGACCACGGTGACAAGCGTTTGCGGGTCCACGAGCTTGTCGAACGGCTCGTAGTGAAGTTGCAATTGGCCGGTGACGGAGACCATCACGCCATTGAGCCCTTCTTCCACAAGCGCCCGATAAGCACCCACGCCGAGCTGGGCCCCCAGCATCACGTCGAAAGCGTGGGGCTTGGCGCAGCGGGCTTCATATCCCAGTTGCAGGCCGGTCACTTTGCGTTCCTTGCCGCTGGCTGTCTTGTAGGCGTCAGCGACCAGGCGAGCAAACATCCGGCCCAGGTTGACATGCGAGATCGAGATATGGCCGTGGTCGTCCCGCGGGATGCCTTCCAGGTATTTGGACGGCAATAGCTCCGCCAGGCCCTCCGCCATCACGATCACACCGAAGGGTTTCTTCTCCTCGTCGCGGGCGAGCATGGTCTTGACGATCCGGCCCACAACCCGGTCCACCTCCATCACCTCCCGCCGTTCCGCTTCCTTGGTGACCGGGTTAACCACCGTCTCTTCCGTCCGGTAACTGCCGATGATGTCCTCGACGCTAATCACCAGGCTCGCTTCGCCGGCAATTGCCGCCCCATACGCCAGCCAGCCAGCGCTGCGGCCCATGGTTTCGGTCAGGAAGTAGGCCCCCGAGGATTCGGCGTCGTAGAGCAGGTTGCGAATCTCCGCCGCCAGCGTTTCCACCGCGGTGAAAAAGCCGAACGTGAAATCGATGCCGTGATAATCGTTGTCGATCGTTTTGGGCAGATGCACGATCGGGATTTTTTTCGACCCCGCCGGCAGCCGGTCTTGATAGAGCTTGAGCTTGTTGGCGGTCTTGAGCGTGTCGTCGCCGCCAATGGAGATCAACGCATCCACGCCGATGGAGATCAGTCCTTCATACACCCGCCGCAGCGGCGCGGAGAGCTTGGGGTCGTCCAGATGCGACGGATGCGAAACGTCCTTGCCCGGATTCGTCCGCGAGGTGCCAATTAGAATCCCCTGCGAGTTGCGGGTCCGCTTCAAGGTCTTGTGCGTGATGGGGATGTAATGCTCATCCACTTGCAACGGCTTCTCGGGGGAGTAATCGTTAAGACCGGAGTAACCGTGCTTGATGCCGACCACTTCCATGCCGTTGCGGAGGAACGCCACGGCCGCGGTGGAGATGACCGCGTTGGCGGCTGGGGCGGGCCCTCCGGCGAACAGGATGGCGACCCGTTTGATGGTGGTATCGTGCTTGTCGGGATTGGCCAGAGCGGGCGGGACGACATTGGGCATGGAAGAACTCCGCGAAATCAGGCCGAATCGAGAAGAATTCATTTTAGGACGCAGGCGGTTGGCGGCCAAGATGTTCCCGCCGCGAGCGCGAACTCTAAGGGAAACGATTTTTACGGAAATTGCCCTCTGGAGGCTTCTAGGGAGCAATCTTTGACACTAAACAGGGTTGTTGATCCGCGAGAATCGATCTAGGGAGATTTCCGGCTGGCAGATTATCATAGGCGCTTGCTGTTTTTTGATGGATAGCCCTGCGCAGGAGTCAAGGATGACCCGCTCATATTTACCACGTTCACTCGTTGGAGTGGCATTTGTCCTTGGGACCGCCTCGACGAGCCTGGTGCTCGCGCAGTCGGGAGACGTAGAGCAGCCGAGCCGGTCATCGTCCGGCTACACGACCAAGGGCGCTGCCAAAACAGCGCCGGCAGCGGGGACGAAATCCCAGCCGCCCGGTAGTTCGACCAGTGGCAGCCAGGGAGCAGTTTACGGCCCTGCCGCTCCGCGAAGCGAGCAGCCGCGAGCGCCGCAAGGTGGAGGGCAGTCCCCCATTCGCCGCGCGGCTGGTGAAGGACCGGTCCGCGAGCCTGTATCCGGCGGCGCGAATCCGGCCGGAACATCTTCGTCCAAGGCTGGTACGACCACAACGATTCCATTTCCGCCTGGCCCTGCCGCTCTCCTCCCGCTAGGGCCCCGCGCCGCCCCCCCCCAGCCCGAGTGGTATCCGCTGGAGGACAATGTGCAAAAGTGGGTTGATGAAGTTCTGCTCGCCTGGGAGAAGACGAGCGAGGAGATCGTCACGTTCAAGTGCAACTTCAAACGCTGGGAGCATGATCCGGCGTTTGGACCCAAGGATCCCAAAATCCCCTACACCTACGGCGAAGGCGTAATTCAATATGCCAAGCCCGACAAAGGGATGTTCAAAGTCGAAAAACTCCTCAAGTACGCCGCCCCGCAAAATGTCGGGGGTCAACCGCAGTGGTTGGAGCAAATCGGCGAGCAGTGGGTCTGCGACGGGCGGAGTATTTTCGAATTCGACATCCGCGGGAAGAAGCTGTTTCAACGGATATTGCCCAAAGAAATGCAAGGCCAAGCCATCGCCGACGGCCCGCTGCCGTTCCTATTCGGGGCCAAGGTTTCCACGATCAATGCCCGCTATTGGATCCACCCCGCGCCGAATGTCCCGCCCGACCGCCCAGGAGAATACTGGCTGGAAGCTGTTCCTCGTTTCCCACAGGACGCGGTCAATTTTCAGAAGGTCAGCATCATTCTGGATGAAAAGGATTTCCTGCCCAAGGCCCTCGATGTCTACGCACCGAACTACAACCGCAAGACCAATCCTGCACACACGGAATACTCCTTTGAAAAACGCGAAACGACCCTCAAGTCCGACAAACGTGGGCTCGCCTTCATTACTGAATACATTGACGGGTTCAAGAAGCAGTTCTACGAACCCAAGGTTCCCAGCGGCTGGAAGAAGGTCGTCGAGGACATGAACGGAATGCCCCAGGGGCCGCTTCCGGTCCAAGGTCCCGCCCCCGGAACCGCCACTCGTCCCGCGGGGACAAAGACCAAGACCAAGGTTAAGTAGCTGGTCAGGCGTTGGCGGCTCTCTCGATTTGCACGTCCCGCTGGTCAAAATCGTGCGGCAGCGGACGATCGATGGATCGCCAGGGGCTGCGAGCTTCTGGCTTTGGATTCAACCTGTCGGACTCCAGGTCCGCGCGTGGTTTGAGCAGAATTTCGCGCTCGGACTCCAATGGCCGATTCGTGGGCGATTCCGGCAATTCCGGCAGATTCTCAAGTGGCGAGTCGAGAATCAATTCATGCGTCTCTTGAACCCGAATCCACGGCCGCCAGAGTGACTCTTTGTATCTTTGGGCTTTTCCCTGGTGGTATGTCTTGGATTCGCCCAGCAGGGCAGTTTCCCGATCTACTTCCCGCATGATCTCCCATAAGTCCTTCCTTTGGGGTCTTCCGGACGTTGGCGGGTTGAACAACAAATGGCCCTCCGGAAGGTGCGGGTCAACATCCGTTGTGGCCTTCTTCCGCCAGCGGTTGAGCAGCCAATCGGGGTCCTCTCGCATCATGATCGCCTGTTCGCAACTCGCCAGCCGCGATTCGTGGTAACGAACGCGCTGTTGTACAAATCGGACATGCTGTGCCACCAAACCGGTTAAAACCGCAACCAGCGTCAAGACTCCCAAAAGAGTCCGCAAGTGAAATTGAAACCAGCGTGTTTTCATGGCAGTCTCCGCTCCCAGTCCTACATTTTTCTGCCCACCATTTTTCCGCCACTCTGTTTGTCGGCTATCATTCGGGCATCCCGATTCTACCTCTTCCCTCGCGAGATGCTGCCATGAAATCTACCTCACCCCTGATTCTCCTCGTGTCCGTCGTTTTACTTTTCGCGATTGCTGCTCCCCAAACTGCCCCCGCTGCCGATGACGATGGCAAGCTGCGGATTCTGGTGTTCGGTGCACATCCCGATGATGCCGAATTCAAGGCCGGTGGTACGGCGGCGAAGTGGGCGAAGTTGGGGCATCATGTGAAGTTGGTGTCGGTGACGAATGGGGATATCGGGCACTGGCAGATGGCGGGGGGACCGCTGGCCCAGCGGCGGACGGCGGAGGTGGGGGCGGCGGCCAAGAAACTGGGGGTGGCGTCGCAGGTGCTGGATATTCACGACGGCGAGCTGCTCCCGACGCTGGAGAACCGCCGGCTCATCACGCGGGTCATTCGGGAGTGGAAGGCGGACATCGTCATCTCGCACCGGCCGTGGGATTATCACCCGGACCATCGGTACGTCGGCGTGCTGGTGCAGGACGCCGCCTTCATGGTCACGGTGCCGTTCTTCTGCCCCGATTCGCCGCCGCTCAAAACCAATCCGGTCTTCCTCTTCTCCAGCGACGGCTTTCAGCGGCCGTACCCCTTCAAGCCCGACGTGGCGGTTGATATCGGCGACGTCTTCGAGCAGAAGCTCGACGCGGTGCATGAGCTGGCCTCGCAGGTTTACGAAGGGGGCGCGAGCGGCAGCGAGGAGTTCGTCCGCTCCGTCCCGCCCGAAAGCGACACCGCCGGCCGCAAAGCCTGGCTCAAGACCCGCTGGCAAGACCGCCAGAGCCGCGAGGCGGACAAGGCTCGGGCTGTGCTTTTGGAAATGTACGGAGAAGAGGCCGGCAAAACGGTGAAATACGCGGAGGCGTTTGAGATTTGCGAATATGGACGTAGGCCGAGCGCGGAAGAGCTGAAGAAGTTGTTTCCGATTGGGAAGTAGGAGGATGGGACACGGAAAACGCGGGGGACACGGAAAGAGGAGGATGGCAGGAAAATGGTTGGCAAGAAAATGGGAGAAAAGTCGGAGTTGCCTCCACTTCGTTTCGCGCCGCTTTTCAAACGCTATCTCTGGGGTGGCCGGCGGCTGGGAACGCTCCTGGGGAAGCCGATTGGCGAGGGGGAGGATTATGCGGAGAGTTGGGAGGTGGCGGACCACGGGACGGACCAGACGGTCGTGGAGGGGGGGCCGCTGGCTGGGATGACGTTGGCACAGGTGATGGCGAAGTATCGGAAGGAGTTACTGGGGAGGCACTATGTTGGCACCAGCCGCTTCCCGCTATTGTTCAAGTTTCTCGATTGCCGGCGAGTGTTGTCGGTCCAGGTACACCCGAATGACGCGGCTGCGGCGCGGCTGGTGCCGCCGGATCTGGGCAAGACGGAAGCCTGGGTGATTCTGGCCGCGGAGCCGGGAAGCGTGGTGTATGCGGGGCTGAAGCGGGGCTTCGACCGGGGGGCGCTGGAGCGGGAGGTGCATCGCGGCACCACGGAGCTTTGCCTGCACAAGTTCGAGCCGCGGGTCGGGGACTGCGTCTTTATTCCCGCCGGAACCGTTCATGCCTTGGGTGCCGGCCTGGTCGTGGCGGAAATCCAGCAGGCCAGCGACACCACCTTTCGCCTCTTCGACTGGAACCGCATTGGCCCTGATGGCAAGCCGCGGCAACTGCATGTCCACGAGAGCCTGGCCGCCATCGACTACTCCGCCGGTCCGGTCCTGCCGCAGGTTCCCCAGCCGACGGGCCGCTCCTTCGTCCACCGGCTCGTTGCCTGCGACAAGTTCATCCTCGACCGCTGGCGGCTCACTGGTTCTGAGCCCGCCGAGCAACGAACCCTTGGCGGCGACGAGCGGTTCCACATGCTCTCTGTGCTGTCGGGCTCAGCAGAAATTTCAAGCGGCACGGCGGACGAACAACTCACCCTGGGACAGACACTACTTCTTCCCGCTTCTGCCGGCGTGTGCAAGATCACTGCCGAAACCGGAACCGTCATGCTGGACAGTTACCTTCCGTAACAGGATTGGGACACGGAGAACACGGGAAACACGGATTGGGAACCGCGGAGGTCGCGGAGTTGCGCAGAGGACTTGTTACTCCGCCTCTCTACGTATCATTCTGCTGCCATTATTCTGCAAGTTCGTCCGCCGGTAGAATTATGTCGGCAGAATGATGAACAGCGGTCAGCAGTACTTCCGCTCCAGCTCCGCCAGCCGGGCGGCTATTTTTTGTTCGCTGGGAATGCTGCCGGTGGAGCGGCTGCTTTCAAAGGCGGTTTCGAATTCGTGGAGGTCGTAGGCGATGTCGGTGCGGGCGGTGGGATTCATCCGGTCGGTGAAGAGGACGCCGTCCAAGTGGTCGGTCTCGTGCTGGATGCAGCGGCCCAGCAGGCCGGTGACATCGGCGTGAAATTCCTTGCCATCGAGCGAATAGGCGTTCACCCGAACCTGCTTGGGACGGATGACGTTACCGTACAGCCCCGGCAGGCTCAGGCACCCCTCTTCCGCCTCCTCGCTCCCCTTGGGAAAGCTGATGACCGGGTTGAGAAAAACCATTTCTTCCCCTTCCCCCTGTTTGCCGGCCAGGTTGAGGATGAAGAACCGCAGCGGCAGGTCCACCTGGTTCGCGGCCAGACCGATCCCCTTGGAGGCGTACATCAGCTCGAACATCTCGCCGACCATCTGTTTCAGCTCGGCATCCACCTTGCGCAGCGGCTTGCTCTTGTGACGGAGAGTTGGGTGGGGGTAGGCGAGGATTTCCAAGCGGGGGTTGGGGGCTAGGGGCTGGGGGCTGGGGAGGTTGAATTATAGGAACTCATGGGCGGAAATCGTAGGGGCGGAGGAAAGGAGGAATGGGACACGGAAAACCTAGCGCGGCGCAGCCGCAACCAACAAGCGGGAAACCAGGCAGGCACCACGGATTTCACTGACGACACGGATAGAACTGATTTATCCGTGTCATCAGTGATATCCGTGGTTTGCCGCTGCTGAAATCTGCGCGGCGCACAAAGAAACGAAACGTTTGTAATCCGGGGAACACGGCAATGCTGGCAGAAAAATGGAGCCAGGAAAATGGGATGAAACCAGAGAGAGTGGCAGGAAAATGGCTGGCAGGAAGATAAGATTGAGAGACAGACCAAACAGAAGTTGAGCCTCCCCCTTTGCGACTCCATTCCATGACACGTTCTATTCTGATAATGACCCTATTGGCCTCGTTCTCGGCGAGTGCTACTGCGGGCGAGAACTGGCCGGATTTCCGCGGTCCGGCGATGGATGGGCATAGCGATGCCCAGGAGTTGCCGTTGGAGTGGAGCGAGCAGAAGAACGTCCGCTGGAAGACGGCCATTGCCGGCCGCGGCTGGAGTACGCCGGTGATCTGGGGAGAGCAGATCTGGCTGACGACGGCGACTAGCGACGGCAAAGAGCTCTATGCACTCTGCGTCCATCGAGAGAGTGGCGAAGTGACGCAGCGGATCAAGGTCTTCGAGGTGGTTAAGCCGGAGCCCGTGAACGCCCTTAACAGCTATGCTTCCCCTTCGCCGGTGATTGAGGCGGGGAAGGTCTACGTCCACTTCGGCACTTACGGCACCGCGGCGATCAATACCGAAACGGGCAGCATCCTTTGGAAACGGACCGATCTGAAGCTTGATCACAAGGAAGGGCCTGGCTCGTCTCCCGTGCTCTTCGAGAATTCTTTGATCCTGACCTGCGACGGCGCCGACGTACAGTACATGATCGCCCTCGATACCGCCAATGGCGAAACGAAATGGAAGACCAAACGGAGCGTCAATTTTGGCTTCTTTCCCGGCGACTTTCGCAAGGCGTATTCCACGCCTCTCATCGCCCAGGTGGACGGCAAGCCGCAGCTCATTACGACAGCGGCCCAGTCGGCCTACGGTTATGACCCGGAAAGCGGCAAAGAGTTATGGCGGTTCGGCTACGGCGGCTTCAGCAACGCTTCGCGCCCGGTGGTGGGCCAGGGAATGATATTCCTCAACTCCGGCTACATGAAGCCGCAGCTTTTTGCCGTGAAGCTCGGCGGCAGCGGAAACATCACGGAATCGAATTTCGTTTGGAAGCAGACATCTTCCACGCCCAACAAGCCGTCGCCCCTGCTGATCGAAGGCAACTTCTATATGGTTTCCGACGGCGGTGTGGCGAGCTGCCTGGACACCAAGACCGGCGAACCGGTTTGGACCAAGCGCCTCGGCGGCAGCTTCTCAGCCTCCCCCATCTACGCTGCCGGGCGGATTTACATCAGCGACCAGGATGGTAAGACCTTCGTCTTCAAACCGGGCCGCGAGTACCAGCAGCTTGCCGTCAACAAGCTGGATGAAGGCTGCATGGCCTCGCCGGCCGTGAGCGGAAAGTCGATTTTCCTGCGCACGAAGACGTGCCTTTACAGGATTGAGGAAAGTGCGAAGTAGCGCGAATTCGTCGCCGATGGGAATTGCCAATTCGTCCAGGGCTACTCAGTGTTTCAAACTGTGCCCGACACCAACCCGAAGCGTTAGCGAGGAAAAACGACGTAAGCCATGGGCTCTTCCTCGCTTACGCTTCGGGTTAGTTTCGTCGAACAC
>JBKJNY010000239.1:0-14806 GCA_046593355.1 Pirellulaceae bacterium
GAGACTCAGGCGGCTTCGTCACCTCCACCGCCCCTCCAGTTGCTACCGGCTGGA
Source organism: Pirellulaceae bacterium (assembly GCA_046593355.1). Taxonomy (GTDB): domain Bacteria; phylum Planctomycetota; class Planctomycetia; order Pirellulales; family Pirellulaceae; genus SXOA01. The sequence continues at coordinate 55 of JBKJNY010000239.1, forward strand.
ACGACCCCTGCCGGACAGGACTTGCACCTGCAAAACATCAAACACCTTTTCAAGGCGTACCCGGATTGTCAAAGATCTTCGCCGCCGCTCCGCGACCAGGGAGCTTCGCCGCTCACTGAAACAAATGTATACAACCGGGTTGGCATCGTCAAGTGCTCGGCAGCCAGAATGTCGGAAATTTTTGGACGCCCGCACCCTGGCGTGGGTAGATCATTAACGGCGGGCCGCCTAAGTCGCTGGTCCACGCTAGCCCTTCTTCATCTCTTCTCCACAGCAGTGAAAGTGGGCGTGGTCGTCTCCCGAGCATTTGCAGTCCGCAGTCACTTCCAGCGCCATGCCGCACTTTTCGCAGCGGAACTTGTCCCCTTGTTTCGGCGTTCCGGAACTGTGCTGGTGGGCAGAATGCGGATTCGAGGCTTGCATCGCGGCCATGAGAGTGCTCCTTGACGTAGGTTATGAGACGCCAGCTTGCAGGAGCAATTGCCGTGCCCGCTACCGGTCGTTTGCCGACCTGGTCCCGCTATTTGCCGTTGAGCTTCAGCAGTTCTTTCACTTCTTCCTCCCAGTAAGACGGCAATTGGTCCCAGGGGTTCATCCCCCGGTCGTCGGTGATGTAAATCCAGCCGAGGCGGCGATCCTGGGCCTGGCGAAGATACTTGGGCATGTCCGCGGCTGGGATCTGGTAGGCAAGGGCGGCGATGCGGTCGGGTTTGAGATCCTTGGTCCAGGCGGGCGGAGTGAAACGGTCCCAGCGCTCGCGCCCTTCGTAGAGGCAGGCGACATCGGAGGCGGGGCGAGTGAGGTAATTTTCGTCGCAAATGGCACCTGGATTGGTGACGACGAGCGAGAGCTTGTGTGTCTTGCGGACGTGCTCCTAGAGCGCGGCCATTTGCTCAAGCTGCTCGGTGCCGCTGGCCTGTTCGTCAAAGAAGATGCCTTGGATACCCGGATAGAAGCGGACCCACTGATCCACGTCCGCCTTCACCTCTTCGGTCTTCCGCTTGCCATAGCTAGTGCTGACATAGCCGATCAGCGTGACTTTCGATTTTTTTGCCTGTTTCAAAACATTTGTATAGTTCGCATCAACCCGTCTCCCCGGCCCGCTCGCCGGATTCACAATCGCCACCACCCCCGCCTCCTGCGGCGCAGCGAGCAGCCGCTCCCATTCCTTGTCCCCTTTCCCCGCCGGATAGAAATACGCCGGGACAAGCAGCCGCATTTTCGGCGGGGGATCGGAGGCGGTGACGATGTCTCCCGCACTCATTGAGGCGATCAGCAGGAAGATGAAGAGGCAGAAAAGTCTCACGGTGTAGCCCTTCCAGAGATGGATGAAGCAGTCGCCATTTTATGTTGCGTGCGTTTAGAATGACATAATGCACGAAGTCATCCCGAACCGCCTGTGGATTGGCAACGCGGTGGAGGCCCGCGATCTTCGCTGTCTGCTCGAAATGGGCGTTACCGCGCTGGTTGACCTGGCCATCGAAGAGATTCCGCCAAGCGTGGTCAGGGAACTGGTGTATTGCCGGATTCCGCTGATCGATGGAGCCTCCAATCCGCCAGAACGGCTGCTACTGGCGGTAGAGACAGTCGCTTCGCTTATTCGGAATGGCACGCCGACTCTCGTCTTTTGCGGAGCCGGAATGAGCCGCTCGCCGGCGATTACGGCAGCAGCGCTGGCCGTGGTGGAAGGTGCTGATGCGAATACCGTGCTGCAAAGAATCGTGGCTGGTATTCCTCACGACGTATCGCCGGCGCTGTGGCAGGAGGTAACAGCGTGCTTGCAGGCGCTCGATTAGAAAATGCCGAGCTGGTCCCGGGCTTCGTCGGACATCTTGTCGGGGGTCCACGGCGGATCGAGGACGATTTTGACCTCGACGCTGGCCACGCCGGGGAGCGCGCCGACGACTTGCTTGCTGTTGGCGATGAGCTGCGGGCCGGCGGGGCACATGGGGCTGGTCATGGTCATGTCGATCTTGATGGTCGTCTTCCCTTCGGCCGGGAGCAGATCGACGTTGTAGATCAGGCCCAGGTCCACGATGTTGACAAAGAGCTCGGGGTCGATGACCTTCTTGAGTTCCTCGCGGACGAGGTCTTCGGAGAGCTCGCGGGGTGCAGCATCCGCTGGCGGGGAAACAGCCGTGCCATTTCCCACAGGAGCAGGCTGTGGCTTGGCAGCGGCAGCGCTAACAGGCGTTGGCGCTGGCGGCAAAGTCGTTGCCGCTAACGCAGCGACAACCGCAGTTGGTGGAGACGCAGGTTCTCCATCGTTGATGCGGACATACACCTGACCGTTCTCCACCTTCACCTGGTGGGCCACCGTATCCTCAGTCGCAGGCATCGTCAGGGCCTTGCCGGTGCGGATATCGAACTGGGCACCGTGCCGCGGGCAGGCAATTGCATATTCCGCCAGCTTCCCTTCGCTGAGCGGCCCGCCGTCATGTGTGCAGACGTCGTCAATGCAGTAGAACTGCCCGCCGACGTGGAACAGCGCGACAATGCGGTCCTCCACCTCGACCAACTGGCGGCCGGGATCGGGAATATCGGAGACTGCGGCTACTTTGATGAAATCAGACATAGGGTCTCGTTCCCAAGCTCCGCTTGGGAACGCACATTTTCGAAGCTCCGCTTCAAGGAATGGGAAGCAGAGCTTCCGTTCTTGGGTTCCCAAGCAGAGCTTGGGAACCAGTTATTTGTTCAGTTGCTGATACCTACGTGTACTCTCTTACCTTGCGCAAAATCGCCTGCCCCAGCGCTTCCCGCACGCTCTCGATCGTGATCCGGTCGAAGATCTGTTGGAAGAAGCCGCTGACGATCATGCGGGTGGCTTCCTTGCGGGTGAAGCCGCGGGACTGGGCGTAAAAAATCAGCTCTTCGTCCACTTTGCCGGTGGTGCTGCCGTGGGTGCAGCGGACGTCGTCGGCTTCGATCTCCAGGCCGGGGATGCTGTCGGCGCGGCTGGCGGTGGAAAGGAGCAAGTTGTCGTTTCGCTGGTAGCCGTTGGTCTGCTGAGCGAGGGGATCGACCTTGATCATGCCCCGCCAGACCGTGCGGGACTTGTCCTGCAGGGCGGCTTTGTAGAGGAAGTCGCTTTGGCATTGCGGGGCAACGTGGTGCTGGAGCGTGTGGTAAGAGATGTGCTGCTTCCCTTCCGTGAACAGCACGCCGTTGACCTGGCAGGAAGCCCCGCGGCCGGCCAGCTCCACATGCTGGTTCACCTTCGCCAGCCGGCTGCCGATGGCGGCGATGGTCCATTGCAGATTGGCGTCGCGCCCGACGAGCGCTTTCTGATGAGCGAAGTGCCAGACCCCCTGCGACCAGTTCTGCAAGCTCACCAGCCGCAGCCGGGAATTGGGGGAGAGGACGACCTCCATCGCCCCACAGTGGAAGCCGGGCTCGTCCGCGGCATGGCTGGCGTTCTCGCACATCAGAGTCGCTTCGGACCCCTCTTCCATCACGACCAGCGTGTGGGACAGGTCCGTGCCACCGCTGGTGAGCGCGGAAAGCATGTGCAAGGGCTCGTCGATGACGACGTTGCGTGGGACGTAGAGGAAGTGGCCGCCCGACCAGAACGCGGCATGCAGGGCGGCGAATTTGTCGTAGCTCGGATCGACCGCCCGGCCGAAGAGGTGCTTCTGCACCAGGTCGCTGTGAGTATTTGCCAACTCGTCCAGGCTGCCGAACACGATTCCCTTGGCCTGCCACCGCTCCTTCAGCGTTGTGGCCAGCGGTCGGCTGTCGAGGGCGCTCGTCCGCCCGGCGAGATTCACCCCTTCCACCAGCAGCGGCTGAGTCGCTTCCACCGCGGGGTTTTGATCCAGCGGCGGCGAGAATTGATTGAGCTTGAAGAGGCGGATATCGGTGCGGATCCACTCTTCATCGTTGCGAGCCGGCCAGTCCATGGCGGCAAACGTCGTCCACGCCTCGCGCCGCTGCTCGCTCAGCCAGACAGGCTCCTTGCGGGAGGCGAGAAAGGCTTCGAAGGCTTCCTGGGTGAAGCCGGTAGTGGCGGAAACGACGGGCATGGGAGGTTCAATCGAGCGCGGACTGCGAGCAGAGGAATGGGAAGGGCAGGCTGGAAGCCTACCCCACTAACCCACCGATCCTTCCATCTGCAACTGGATCAGCCGGTTCATTTCCACGGCGTATTCCATCGGCAGCTCCTTGACGAGGGGCTCGATGAAGCCATTGACGATCATCGCGCTGGCTTCGACCTCGGAAAGGCCGCGGCTCATCATGTAAAAGAGCTGCTCCTCGCCGATGCGGCTGACGCTGGCCTCGTGGCCGACGCTCACGTCCTGCTCGGAGATTTCAATGTACGGGTAGGTGTCGCTGCGGCTTTTGGCGTCGAGGATGAGAGCGTCGCAGACGACGTTGGTCTTGACGTTCTTGGCCCCCTTCTCGACTTTGACGAGCCCGCGGTAGCTGCTGCGGCCGCCGTTTTTGCTGATGGACTTGCTGATGATCTGGCCGCTGGTGTTCGGGGCGCAGTGAACCAGCTTGGCCCCGGCGTCCTGATGCTGCCCCTTGCCAGAGAAGGCGATGGAGAGAATCTCGCCGCGGGCCCCCGGCTCCATCATGTAGACGGACGGATACTTCATCGTCAGGCGGCTGCCGAGGTTGCCGTCAATCCACTCCATCGTGGCGTCGGCATAAGCCATGGCCCGCTTGGTCACCAGGTTGTAGATGTTGTTGGCCCAGTTCTGGATCGTGGTGTAGCGGCAGCGGGCGTTCCGCTTGACCATGATTTCCACGACCGCGGAGTGCAGGCTCTCGGTGCTATACATCGGGGCGGTGCAGCCTTCGACGTAATGCACGCTGGCGCCTTCATCGACGATGATCAGAGTCCGCTCGAACTGCCCCATGTTCTCCGCGTTGATGCGGAAGTAGGCCTGCAAGGGGAAGTCAATCTTCACCCCCTTGGGGACATAGATGAACGAGCCGCCCGACCAGACCGCGGAGTTGAGGGCGGCGAACTTGTTGTCGTCGGCGGGAATGATCTTGGCGAAATACTCGCGGACCAGGTCCGAGTGCTCGCGGACCGCGGTATCCGTATCGGTGAAGATGACTCCTTGCTTGGTGAGGTCTTCCTTCAGTGAGCCGTAGACCACTTCGCTTTCGAACTGGACCTTCACGCCGGAGAGGAACTTTCGCTCCGCCTCGGGAATGCCGAGCTTTTCGAAGGTGTTCTTGATCTCTTCCGGCACGTCGTCCCAGGTCTTCCCCTGGTGGTCGGTCGGCTTGAGGTAGTAGTAGATGTCCTGGAAGTCGAGGGCGATGTCGCCCCCCCACTTCGGCATCGGCTTGGCGAAGAAGATTTCGAGGGCCTTGAGGCGGAACTCGCGCATCCAGTCCGGCTCGTCCTTCATGTCGGAGATTTGATGGACAATCTCCGCATTGATCCCCTTCTTGGCCTTGAATATCGGCTTGCTCTGGGTGCGGAAATCATACTTGTTGATTTCCCCCACGGGGTCAGCGGTGGCGGTTGCGGAAGTGAGTGTATCGGTAGCCATTTTTAATCAATCTGCTTTCTTACTTTTTCTGACCTCTGCCCTCTAACTTCTGCTCTCTATCCCGCCTTCTTCTCGCCCTCTTCCAGCGTCCGATTAGCGGCATCGGCGTCGGGATGCTCTTTGCGAATCCGGTCATATCCCTGGGTATGCAATTCGTTGGCCAGCTCAATGCCGCCGGTCTCGACAATTCGCCCGCCGAGAATCACGTGCGTGAATTCAGGAGGATTGTGCTCGAGCAGCTTGTCGTGGTGCGTGATGATGAGCAGGCCCATCTTCTCACGGCCAATTTCGGCGATGCTCTGGCTGGCCAGGCGGACCGCATCGGCATCCAAGCCGCTGTCGGTTTCGTCCAAAATCGCAATCTTCGGCTGAAGGACGGCGAGCTGCAGGATTTCGGCCCGCTTCATCTCGCCGCCGGAGAAGCCGTCGTTGACGTAGCGGCGGGCGAACTCGGGGTCCATCCGCAATTGCTGCATCTTGGCCTTTACTTCCTTGCGGAAGTCCTTCATGGGAATCAGCGCTTCACCCTCTTTGCGGTCGGGCGTGCGGACGTTCGTGGCCGCGTGGCGGAGAAAATCGGCCAGCTTGACGCCGGGAATCGCAATCGGCCGCTGGAAGGCATAGAACAGCCCCTTGCGAGCCCGCTCATCGGGGGCCTTGTCGAGCATGTTCTCGCCGTTGAGCGTGATGGAGCCTTCGGTCACTTGGTATTTCGGGTGCCCCATGACGACCAGGCCCAGCGTGCTCTTGCCGGAGCCGTTGGGGCCCATGAGAGCGTGCGTTTCGCCGCGCTTAATGGTCAGATTCACGCCGCGAAGGATTTGCTTCCCCTCGACGGAGACGTGCAGGTTCTTGATTTCGAGTGTATCGGTCATGTTTGTTCAAAGTACTCCTCACGCTCCGCGTGAGGGCTCATCTCGCGGAGCGAGATGAGTACTATTCTTGTTATCCAGTAATCTTCTGGTGGTCATACAGCGGCTCAATATCCACCGGAGTGGAGACATAACCGCTGTGGTGTGGAATCGGCAACTCGTCGTCGCGTTTCTCGCCGAGGTGAGCGAATTTTGGCGATTCCCCTTCGATTTTCTTGCGGGCAATTTTGTGGCCGCGGATTTTGTCCTGAATCCGCATCAGCCCTTCGAGCAGCGCTTCCGGGCGCGGAGGGCAGCCGGGAACGTACACGTCCACCGGCACCACCAGATCCACACCCTTCACCACGTGGTAGCCCCACTTGAAGTACGGCCCGCCGCCGACGGTGCAAGCGCCCATCGCGATGACGAACTTGGGGTCCGGCATCATGTTGTAAAGTCGCCTAACGCGGCTGGCCATTTTGTACGTGACGGTGCCGGCCACAATCATCAGGTCCGCCTGCCGGGGCGTGGCCCGGAACGCACCGGCGCCGAAGCGGTCCATGTCGAAGCGGCTGGCACCGGCGGCCATCATCTCGATGGCACAGCAGGCGAGGCCGAAGGTCATCGGCCAGATGCTGGCCTGTCGGCCCCAGTTAATGGCCTGTTCGATAGTCGTCGTGATGACGTTCTCTTCGAACCGCCCCTCAATCCAGGGCTGCGTCGGAATCGGGTTCAGGATGGATTCAAGGCTCATGTCAGGCTCCAGCGGGCTGGTAAACGTGCAATTCTTTCGTCGCAAGTAAGCTCGCTAACATACTCCAGCTTTTCCTCGTGGGGTAGGCTTCCAGCCTGCCCAAAAATCTCTACTCTGGGCAGGCTGGAAGCCTACCCCACCTTTGTTGGCTCAAACGTGCAGCATCCCCCGCCGTCCAGCCGGCAGTTGGAAAGATGCAAGTTTTCACCGAGTAACTCCGAGAACATCATCATTTCCATCGAGCAGACCGAACGGTCCTGCTCCGCCAGGTCCGGGTAGGGACAAGCGGTCGCGGCCAACACCGGCAGCTCTTGGGAATAATCGACTTCAAACGGCATCCGGCGGTCGCTGAACGCCTTCGCCAGCGACTCCATCTTCTCTTTCAGGTTCGTCCCGCGAATCTCGGCCGCATAGCTCCCCGCCAGGCGACTGGAGATGCGGGACAAAAGGCCGCGGCGAACTTCCGGGTCTTTGATGTGCCGCACTTCTTCCCACAGCGCGATGGCGAGGTCGCCAAAGTTATTGCCGCCCTTGCGGCGTCCCTTGTCGGTTATTTCGTAGCGATGCGCCGGCCGGCCGCGCCCCGCCTTCTCCGCCTTCCGCTGAATTTCCCCACCAGCGAGCATCCGCGTAAGGCGCTGCCGCACCGCAGTGGCGGTGACCTGCGTCTCGCTTGCCATTTGCGCCACGCTCTGCGCGCCACGCTTGCGGAGCAAGTCGAGCAAGCCATCGTCGGAAGTTTCGGGGGTTGACAGCATGAGTTTCAATCCTGCGAAGAGCGCGTTTGATGCTCGGGCTCTGTCATCATCTTACCGCTTTACACATTATTGACAAGGGATTATGTCAAAATAAAATACCGCACCGCAACAGTCGCGCAAGTCGTTTGTGATACAACACTTACTGCTGCACTTGGCTGCTGCCTCGCCGCCAAAAAAAATAGGCCGGAATGCCCGCCAGCACAATTAGCAACCCCGGCCAGGTGTAAAGTGGTTTGACGATGAGCAAATCCAGCATCACCATCACGCACAGCAGGATGTAGAGAGCAGGGAGCACTGGATAGCCAATGACGCGAAACGGCCGCTCGCGCTTGGGTTGACGAACGCGCAGCAGAATCAGCCCAATAACGGTGAGCATATAGAAGAGCAGCGCGGCGAAGATCACGTAGTCGAGCAGTTGCCCATACGTGCCTGTGAACGTCAGCAGGATCGCCCAGCCGGCTTGCAACCAGAGTCCAGCCGCCGGCACGCCTTTAGAATTCAGTCGTCCTACCGCCTGGAACAACAGTCCGTCCTTCGCCATCGCGTAATACAGGCGCGCTCCCGCCAAAATCAGTCCATTCACGCAGCCGAAGGTGGAAATCATGATGGCGACGGCCATGGCGGCCACTCCCCACCGCGGCGCAATCACCTCCATCACGGCTGTTCCCACGCGGTCGTCCTTGGCATGCGCGATTCCACGAGCCAGCGGAGTGGCTGCATCTTTCACTCCTTCCAGCGGCAGCGCGGCGAGGTAGGCGACATTTGCCAAGATGTACAGCAAAATTACAACGCCGGTTCCAAGAGCCAGGCTGAGCGGCACGGTGCGGCTGGGATTTTTAACTTCGCTGGCGGCGAAGGTGACGTTGTTCCAGGCGTCGGAAGAGAACAGAGCGCCGACCATCACGCCTCCCATCACCATCAGCGCGGGAAGCAATGTTCCTACCGGCACGAGGTCATGCACGGCTTGGAATTTCTCGGTGTGCTCGATGCCGCTCCAGAGATCCGCCACGTTGCCTTGCCAGATTTCCGATTTGGACGCGACGAAGAAACCGAGCAGGATGAGCAGGATAAGTGCGCTCGTCTTAGCGACCGTGAAAACATTCTGCACCAGCCGCCCGGCGTTGATGCCGCGAGAGTTGATGAAGGTGAGTAGCAGAATGACGAGCACCGCTACAATCTGGCCGCTGCTGATTTTGAAAGCGCCCAGGTCAAGCAGGATGAACTTCTCGCCAAGCTCCGGCACGAGCACTCCGAGAAACTTGGCAAACGCCACCGCCACGGCGGCGATGGTGCCGGTCTGAATCACCAGGAACAGTGTCCAGCCATAGAGAAATCCCCATAGCGGGCCATACGCTTCTCGCAGAAACACATACTGCCCGCCGGCGTGCGGCATCATCGCCGCCAGCTCCGCGTAGCAGAGCGCGCCAAGAATTGTCATCAATCCCGCGACGATCCAAACGGCGAGCAGCCAGCCAGCACCGCCGGTATCGCGGGCGATTTCCGCCGAGACGATGAAGATGCCCGAGCCAATCATGGCTCCCGCCACCAGCATCGTGCAGTCAAACAGCCCAAGCTGCCGCTGAAAGCCGGCGTCGCCTTTCGGCGAAATGTCCGCTTTCGGTTGAATCACGCAGCCCCCTGCGCCGCCTTTTCCCGCAGTTCCTTCCCCAGCGTGCTATGCCACATGCCGTAGCAGAAGTAAATGACGAGGCCGATTCCTAGCCAGGCAAACAGCCGCCACCAATTCGCGGCGGGCAGCGACAGCATCAGCATCAGGCAGCAGAGGATGCCGAGGATCGGCACGACTGGGACGAACGGGCAGCGAAACGGCCGCTTGGCATTGGGGTTGGTCCTCCGCATGACGAGCACGGCCGCGCACACGATGACGAATGCGAACAGGGTTCCGATGTTGGTCAAATGCAACAGGGCGTCAATCGGCAGAAAGCCGGTGAGTGCCGCCACAAAGCAGCCGATGAGGATGGTGCTGATCCACGGCGTTTTGAAAGTTGGATGCACGCTAGCGAAGATGCTCTTGGGAACCAGGCCGTCGCGGGCCATTGCCAGAAATACGCGCGGAGCGCTGAGCATCATCACCAGCAGCACGGAGGTGATCCCCGCCACGCCCGCCGCGGCAATGATGAACTCCGCCCAGCCGAGATGGACCTGTTTGAAAGCATCCGAAACCCCGGCATCCTTGTTGATGTCGGCATAAGGAACCATGCCGGTAATCACCGCGACCACGCCGATGTAGAGGATCGTGCATAAAATGAGGGACGCGATAATGCCAATCGGTACGTCCCGCTGCGGGTTTTTTGCCTCTTCGGCGTGGGTCGAAACCGAATCAAAGCCGATGTAGGCAAAAAAGATAATTGCTGCTCCCGCCAGCACTCCGACCGGCTCTCCCTTGGCATTCGTTTGGCCATGCACCGGAATGCCGAAAAAGCTGATTCCCGTCCAGCCGTAGGGTGTAAAGTCTTTGGTCCAGTTTTCAGGATTGACGAAGAATGCTCCCACCAGAATGACAAACAAGACCGCCGCCAACTTGATTCCCACCATGATCGCATTAAAGCCCGCGCTTTCGCTGATCCCCTTGACCAGCACCAGCGTGACGACGAATACCGCCAGGATTGCCGGCAAATTCAGGTAGGCGTGCTGATGGCCCGTCATTCTGGCTTCCAGTTCCGCAACTCCGACCGGGCCGGCCACCAGCACCTTGCCATCCTCTTTCTTGGAGTCAACGCCGGCACCACTTCGGTCCGCATAGACCCAGAACAACCCCTTGGCCTCCTGGACCTTGCCATCAGGCCATTTGGCCTCCTTCTCTTCGAGCCATTTTTGAGTCACTTGCTTGCCATCCAGCTCGGCGACGAGATTCGGCAGGATATGCCCCTGATCATATTTATGCGGCGCGCCCGAGAGGGCCATTGGCAAGATTACGCCGAGCTTGAACAGCACGCTTTGAAAATACCCGGACCAGCCATTCCCCACGGCGGCCGCGCCCACGGCATATTCCAGAATCAGATCCCAGCCGATGATCCAGGCGAAGAGCTCCCCCAATGTGGTGTAGGCATAGGTGTACGCGCTGCCGGCGACGGGTGCCATGGAGGCGAATTCCGCGTAGCAGAGTGCTGCAAAGATGCAGGTCACCCCGGCGACCATGTACGACACCATGAGTGCCGGGCCGGCAACGTCCTTGGCCGCCGCGCCCGTCGCCACAAAGATGCCCGCCCCAATCACTGCCCCAACGCCCAGTGCAGTCAGGTTCACCGGCCCCAGAACTCGCTTCAGGCGGTTGTCGCTCTCCATGTCCGCGAGCAACCCTTCGAGCGACTTGGTGGCAAAGAGCTGATTGGGCATTCCGTCCTCCGCCTTTTGAATAGGACGCGAGCCGCGCGGGGGGATTCATTCCGCCCGCCCAGGCCGCAGAGTGCCCTTAGTATCTTCGCGGCAAGGCCAGAGTCAAGCGCTGGCCGGCCAGAGGGGAAGAGGGGGATGGCAAAATGAAGGATGGCAAAATCATAGGAGCAGAAGGGCGGCGGAACCACTCAAACACTTCGGCTTTATCTTTCTGCCTCCATTTTTCTGCCAGCCTGTCTTTGGGAAGCTGGCAGGAAAATGGAGGCAGGAAGATGGGAAAGGCAGTTGCTTTCTCTTATCATTTTGCCATCCATCATTTTGCCAACTCTTCATCTGGCCCCACGGTTTGAAGCGTTTGGCCTCGCGGGAAGTGCTCTTCCACGACGCTCAGAAACTCCTTTCGCGTCAGCACTCTTGCCGCATGGGTGCGGAAGAATCGCGCGCCCTTGAGGCCCTGGGCGTAGTTGCAGGCGAATTTTCGCATCAGCGTGGTGCCCCGCTCTTCGCCGAACCGTTCGCAGACCAGTTCGTAGTGGTGCAGCAGGCAGGCTTTCTGCTCTTCGATGGTCGGCTCGGGGGGAATGGGCTGGCCCTTGAGGGCGGCGGCGGCTTGTTGGAAGAGCCAGGGGCGGCCGAGGGAGGCGCGGGCGATCATCACACCGTCCACGCCGTAACGGCGAAAGGCTTCGACCACCTTCGCGGCTGAATCGAGGTCGCCGTTGCCGATGAGCGGCATTCGCTTGAGGTGCGGCTTGATGGCGGCGATGTGCTCCCAGTCGGCGCTCCCTTTGAAGAAGTCGGCCGCGGTTCGGCCATGCACGGTGAGGGCGGCGGCTCCGGCAGCTTCGACAACTTTGGCGACTTCAATGGCGTTAATTTTGTCCCGCGAGCAGCCGAGGCGGATTTTGGCGGTGACGGGTGTCGGCGCGCAGGCTTTCACCACCCGTTCCACAATCGCGCCAATCCGCTCCGGGAACCGCAGCAGGTAGGATCCGCTATGGGCCCGCTCGCTCACGTCCTTCACCGGGCAGCCGAAGTTGATATCGACAACGCTCACCTCGTATTCCCGCGCCAGCCGCTCGCCGACCTTGGCCAGCGTCTCCGGGTCGTTATCCCACATCTGCACCGCCAGCGGCCGGGCCTCCTCCTTCACCCCCCACAAGCGATCCGGGTTCTCGCACTCCTGTTCGGTGATCCACACAAACCCGCGGGCGCTGACCATCTCGGTCGCCTGCAAGCCCGCCCCTCCAAACTCCCGCACAATCTGTCGATAGGCGAAGTTGGTATACCCCGCCATCGGCGCTTGCAAGATCGGCGGGTCGACGACGACGTTGCCGATGCGGAGAGGCGGTACAACGAGCGGCGCGGGCGCAGCGGCGGATAATGGCGGGACTGAATCGCCGGCGGACGGTCGAATGGTCAGGTCACAGAGGCGCACGGAGTCCATTCTAGGCACAGCGCTCGTTGCCGGTGAGGCTACTTCCAATCTTCCGGCATGTCCGGCTGTTGCCAGGCGCTCATGCCGCCGTCGATGAGGAGCATTTGGCCGTGGACGTGGCTGGCGGCGTCGCTGCAGAGGTAGACCGCGCCGTCGCCGCAGACGTCGCTGCCGGGAACCTGGCGGTTGGGGGTGTGCAGTTCCATCCAGCGGGCGAATCGCGGGTCGGAGTCGATGATGTGCGTGAGGGGGGTGCGGACGAGGCCGGGGGCCAGGCCGTTCACCCGGATGCCGAGCGGGGCGAGTTCCACGCAGAGGGTCTTGACCATCGCCTCGATGGCCCCTTTGCTTGTGTCGTAGCCGGAGTGGGTCTGCTCCGCCAGGCGGGCGTTGATGGAACCAATCATCAGCACGCGGCCGGCGGTCTTGTTCTGGACCCAGCGGCGGGCGAACTTCTGCGTCAGGAAAAAAACGGAGAACACGTTCAGCCGAAAGGTCCGCTCGAAGCGCTCATAGTCCATGTCGAGAAATGGTACGTCGTTGTAGTTGCCGGCGTTGTTGACCAGGATATCGATTTCCGGCATGGCGGCCGTGGCTTTTTGAAAGACTTCTTCGGTGCTCGTCATGGTGACGCCCGCCAAGTCTCCAGTGATGTACTCCGCACGCACGCCATGAGCCCGGCAGGCGGCCAGCGTTTCCTCGGCATCTATTCCCGGTACGCGGCCGTGCAGGACGACCTTCGCGCCTGCTTCGGCAAAAGCCACGGCGATGGATCGGCCGACTCCCTTGGTAGAGCCGGTGATGAGGGCGGAGTGGCCGCGGAGATGGATCATCGGAGACGGACGCTGGACGAGGGGGTCGGGAGCAATCCTGTTCGGCACGCGGATTGCTAGCCGGCAAGGGTTTGATTGTGGCATGGGATTTGCGCTACGGGTATGGCATGTTTTGCAACGGCCCGCTTGGGGGCTATGAGGAGTCTTGGTAGCGGGCTTCGAGTTGGGCGAGCAAGAGGGGGCGTTTGTGGGGAGAGCGAGCGCGGCGCATCAGGCGGCGTCGGGCGAGGGCCTGGCATTGGCTGAGGGGAGGAGTGGGGTGGCGATAGGGGAGCAGGTCGGCAACGGGGAGTGGTTCGGGATGCCGCAAGTGAACGTCCAAGGCATGAATGAGCGTCGGGCCTTCCAGGACGATGCGGACGCCGGCATGCCGATGGCCGTGAATTCTCCGTTCGTGCCCCTTGGGATTGCGAAACCAACGTTCCAGATCGAGATTGTCTGGGGGCAGGTCGGCGGCATCTCCCCCGGCGAAGAGTCCTGGCTGAAAGCTGCGCAGCACCTTGGCCATCTGCTGACGCACGGGGTCGGGACTGGTCTGCAACTGGTCGCGGAGGAGAGTGAACTGCCCTTCGCGTGACGCGCAGTCTCCGTGGACCGGGTCCAGGGTAGCCGCGATGGAACGGACGACCTCGACGTGCCTTTCAATCACCGGCAAGTCCGCAGCCACCGCCTCCAACCCGCGGGTTATGCAGCCGGCCAGACGCTTCAGCACGCTTTCCGCGGGCCCCCTTTTTTCGTTTCCAGATTGCGTTGCAACGATTGCCGCACGGACTGGAGCGCCTCCGCCATGCGGAGGCCGGGCGGGTGCAACGGTCCTCCCTGATCGTCATTGAGAATGCCCTTCACAACGGTGCAGTAGTCCCGGCTAGCCGGGACGGCGTTGGCGGGAGCGGGAGGGGTGGGGGCTTCCGCGGGAGAAGCGTCCGCCGCGCCAGTCCCGCCTGCCTGCGGCTCCGTCGTTCGCTGGGCTGGCAGAATTTCCCGCTCGATGGCCCGTAAACCACGCACTTTGCTCCGCATCCGCACCTTGGCGTGGCTGTCGGCTTCCAGCACCGGTTGGGCCACATCCCGCAGGAAATGGTTCTGGCAGTAGCGATGCGGCACGCCCGGGAATTCCGCGGCGATGCCGCTCACAAAGGCGTCCTGTTTGTCCGACATCCACAGCCGGACTCGCTTGCCCAACCGCTCGGCCCACTGCCGGGCCAGGGTTAGCAGCCGCCGCACTTCGGGGGCCGAACTGGAAACCAGCGC
>JBKJNY010000098.1:0-5518 GCA_046593355.1 Pirellulaceae bacterium
GCCTTGATCGCCGGCGATGCCTTCAGATCCACCGCAAGGACGTTGGTGTCGCGGGCATTCTTGGGACGGGAATTCGCCAGCTCAATCACCTTAGCATCGGCGAGGAGCTGCTCCTGGGTCGCCGCAAGGAGCTTATTTTCAAAGAGCTTGAGCAAATCGGGGCGCGGCGTTCGATAAAACCAGCCCCCGTAGTTGTCGAGCTCCGGGATCTGAAGGTCCGGCACTCCGGCCTTTACGTAGGCGGTGAGGTCCGCCGCGGTCACGCGCCAATCGCCGTCGGCAATCAGCTCCGTTCCCGGCAGCCGGCGTCTGGCGATAAGCCGGCGCACGGCGATGGGCGAAATGTTCAACTCGGTCGCCAGGGCGGCAACGTCCAACAATCCGGCAGTGGTCTGCATCGTACATTCTCCAAAGGACAGTGGGAAAAAGTCCGATGCGGAGCATCGGGCGTCAAAGGTCAATCAGTGCTCGGCTTCCGCCAGGCGTTTGAGGAGCCAGGATTCGACAAGAGGACTCGACAGGTCTCTCCCGCGAAGTGCCGGCGGAGCGTCGCGCAGCAGCTCGGTTTTGCTGACAAGGTTCATCGCGGCCAGCTCGGGGCGGAAGCGCTCGAGCCGGTCATCCGCCGCGGCGCCGCGTTGTCTTTCGGAATTCTCCGCAGCTTGTTCGGCTGCCTTGCGGGCCTCCCTCACATACTCTTTGTTGGCGGTGGGCCAGCTCTCCCAGTTGTGGGGGTCTGAACCGGGAATCCAGTTAGCGATTACTTCACCAATGACGCCAGGGCTGCCAAAAGCGCGCGGGTGCCTTCGGTAAAACTCCGCCAGGGCAACTACGTCGCCAGGAGTGGCACCGGCCGCCAGGTTGTCGTCCGAGAGCACCTTTCGCCACGACTTGACCCCCGCATCGCGCAGGGCCTTCTGAGCGGGGATCCATTCCGGCCGGCAAGCCAGGTTCTGCGGGGGAGTCCCCGCGGACTCCCCGCGGACTCCCCCGCGCGCGCCGGCAGAGTAAGAGGGGGGAGGAGGAGGGGGGTTTTCTTCTTCTTGGATTGAATCAAGAAAATCCCCCCCCTCCCCCCCCATAGCGCTCTCTCGGGGGAGTCCCCGCGGAGTCCCCGCGGACTCCCCGCGGAGTCCGCCGGGCATGGCGACGATGTGCGGAGGGTCAACTGGCGGGGCCGGCAGTTCCTCGTCGACGTCTTGCATCGTGGGGAGCGGGCGTTCCCGCCGCGGCGGGCGGGCGGGTCGGGGCTCATTGGCTTCCGCCGGCGAGCCGATGTACCAGCTTTGCGGTCCAGCCTTCTCCACAGCCCCAATTTTCTCCAGCCGGTACAAGGGGCCAGGGGAGTCGTCACTCCCACGCAGCGAACGCACAGACGGCAAGCTGATGAGGGCTGCCATCTCTGACTCGGCCATCTCCACCGTTCCCGGCCGGCCGCCTGCCCTGATGTAGAGCGTTATCCAGAGCAGCAATGCCGCCGGTCCCCCCCGCGGGTCGATGTGCTCCCCGTCGCGATACTTGGCGATGGCCAGCACGTCGGCCAGGGCGGCGGAGGTGGACGGATTGCGGGCGGCTAGCGTCATGCGGCCGAACCCCCACTTTGCGATTTGGGAGAGATCCAGACAACGGCAAGGCGTCCGGAGCTGGTGGCGCGAGTCCCGCTGGCGATGATTCGCCTGGCCTTCCCCAGCTCTGAGAATCGGGCGCTGGAGGTTTGTATCCGAATTCGCAGCTCCTCCGCGGCCTCTTCCGACGTGCTGCCGCGGCTTCCCCGTTGCCGCAAGAAGTCGAGGATCCGATTTTCGATGAGGTTAATTGCACTGGCGATTGACTGGCCGGCAGCTCGGCGCGTGGATGCCTGAGGCGCATCGAACAACGGCAGCGGATTTTCCGCCCGTGGCGGAGCCCATCTTCGGTGAGTAGAATTGGCCATGTTACTCTTGGGTTGGCGGGCGGACCTGTGGCGGGTCCGCCCGCCACTTTTTTGCGCTAGAATCCGGCGGCTGCCAGGGCATCGTTCTTGGACTTCAACTCGCGAGACCGCTTCCGCATCGTGTCGGCCGGTTCGGGTTGGTTGTCCCGAGCTGCCAGGGCAGCCAGGAACCTTTCAACCGCCTGGCGGCTTGTCGCGCGGCGGCCCCCGGTGAACGTGGCCTGCAATCGAATCCCCCGAACTCCCCTGGTTGCCCAGCGAAAACAGGTAATCCAATGCACGCTCTTCCCGTTCACCTTCGGCAGCAGGCCGGGAACGTCTTGCAATCGAATCAGCTCTTCGTTTTCCAACGCCATCGCTCACTCGCCTCAAAAGGTTTGCGAAGTGCAAACCCGCAGGCGTAATGCTGAGCGACTGAGAAAAAAATGTCGCCGGATGCCGACGGACATAAAGTGGCGTACTAGCACACCACTTTTTTCCCGGAGAATTCGGGGTTTAGACGTACTCTGGTTTCAAGCGGTAGCCTCGCGTAGAAGGTTCGACCGTAAGTTTCACAGAGGGCGGCAGACGCCCTCTTGTTCGATCCGGGCGGGCAATCTCCATCCTCGTTCCAGGCACCCATTCGCCGGCGGCGTTGATTAGGTAGCGCATGAAGTCGGCCTGGTCGGCTGTAAGAAGAAATTGCTCCCCATCGACTGTCACCTGATCTGCCGCGTTCAGGCTGATGCGCGCGGCGATTTTCGGGTCGGTGGGTTTGTTGGACGAAACAGTGACTGCTTTCCCTTGCCCAACTCGGCCTAGCAGCTCCGCCAACTTGCCCACGTCGCACACTCGCAGCATTCTGATTCCCGTCTTCCATCGCGTCGATTTGCGTGGCGGCATCCAACGAAGCCCGGTTTTCAACGAGCTTGTGTCACCCCACTTTTCACGTAACCACGCGGGCCAAATCCTCATCCAAATACCATGGAGCAGGCTGGCGGAAAGGCCAGTCTCCGCCGCGGCTCGGGAGACCGGATAGCAGACTCCCTCGCGGAGAGTGACTTCCCTTGGAAAATCGAGCGTCGGCAACTTCCGCGGCAACTTCAGCGCTTCAATCTGGCCGGCCAGCCGTACGTGTTTCGCCAGCTTCTTGCCGTAGCCCTGTCGAATCGGCAAGTGAAACTCTCCGTTCAACCTACCTTCCCGAGCCGCGCGGCGGATCGTTTGCTCACTGACGCCACGTTTGAACGCCGCCTGCTTAATGGAAACGACACCATCAGGGGCCGGCTCGCTCAGCGCTCCTCGCACCCTGACGAGCTGCTCTCGCTTGTAGAGACGCCTTTCCTCAAAACGTAGACCGCCCCAGCGATTCCCCGCCTGACGCCAGCCCATCTTCGAATCGAGTTTTTCACCGGCAAGGGCTGGCATCCCATCCAGCCGCCAGTTTTCCAGCGTTCGGTTTGAGTAGCCGAATTCCAGCCGGACCTCATCATCAGTTAGCCAATCGGGATCGGGTACGGCGGCCGCCTTCCGCGCTTCAGCTATGGCCAGGCAGTCCTCTTTCAAGAAGAAGGGAACCCGCCACTTGCGACCGCGCCTTGACCGAGAAACCAGTTCGACCGCTTCGAGCTTGCCATCTGGAAGGAGCGGGCATCTCACCGTCCACTTGCGAAGTTGGCCGACGTCCGCGCCGGCGAGTTGGCACGCGGGCTTCGTCCGCACAAACACGCGGCCCTGCTTATCGGTGTACAGCTCCGCGGGGATTTTCTTAACTTTGATTCTCTGCACGGCTTGCCCTTTCGTTTCGGGCCGGGCCTGGCCGCCGCGGTGAAGGGCAAGATACCGCCGGCAGCCGGGCCCAGTTGTCGGCCGCGGCTGGTTTCGAACCCTGCCGCGGCACACCCGAGAAAACAGTTTATAGGTCAATTCAAATCTGACGAGCGGGGAGTTTTGGCCCCGCGCTTCCCTGGGGAACGATGCCCCATTTATCCGACCTCTTTGACCGCGGCCTTGGCTTTCGCCAGGTCGCGCTCCGCGTAAATCTCGGTCGTGTTCGCGTTCTTGTGCCCCAGCACAATCTGCGAAGCTTCCAGCCCGAATTGAGCCCGCATTTCAGTCGCGGCCGTGTGCCGCAGTTGGTTCGGATTCCAGACGTGCTCCGCCCGCCAGGCCGCCGCCTCTTTGTGAAGCGCCGCCCGTTCCTCCGCCGGCAGCTTGCGGCTGATTTTCCGCAACCGCAGGGGCATCTCAAAAGCCCGTTCGCAGGCCCGCTGCACTGCCTTGCGGTAGGAAGCGGCGGTGTACCGGCTTCGCGGGGGCCTGCGCCGGAGCTCCAAAGCGAGGGGGACCGTCCGCCGGTGTTTTCTCCCCGCGGCCGGCTCGGCATCGCGGCGGCGTTTCCTCTCGCTCTCCGCCGGCGAAAAACAGTAGTCGTCCTCTCCCCTCACCAGGTAGGGGCGGAGAATGGCCTGCGCCCGGGGGCCGATGAGAATCACGCGCGAGCGGCCATGATGTTCTGTCTTGTGGCTCCCCGGCCGGTACTCCCAAACATCATCCTCAGGCCCCGTTGCCACGGCCGGCTGCGCGGGCTCGCCAGGAAAGAGCGGCATCGGCCTTTCCCGTTTTGTACTTCGCTCGCTACGTCGCTTCACCTGGCCAGGCTGCAGCGCACAGACCTCCCCCGGCCTGGCCGCGGTCCACCGCTGGAATTGCACCATATCGGCGACGACTGCCGGCAGGTAAGGGAGCGTTGCCTCAACAACGTCATCTTGCACCGGCGGGATCGGCTTGGTTTCCCGGGCGCGAGTCCGGCCCGCCTGGAGGCCGCGGACAGACCGCAGCCCATGATCCACGCTGGAAGGGACCAACTCATTTTCGTTGGCCCAGTAGAAGACGCGCTTCACGGCCGCGGCGTACTCATTAACCGTCTTGATGGAGAGGTCGCCATCAATCCAGGTCTCGCGCAGGGCCTTCAATTTCAGCGGGCCAAACTCCCGCGCCAGCGTCTCCCCGTAACTCTCGCGCAGCCGGCGGAGGGCCGGCTTGATGTTGGCGATTGTGCCGGTGGCCTGGCCGTGCTTGCGGTAGTGCTCCTGCGCGTGCTTCATGTAGGCGAAGAGCAGGTCGATCACGGTCAGGCGGTCCACGTCGTCCGCATCCACGCCATACTGCGGCGGCGGCGGAGGGGGCGGATTGATCCACTTTTCTTGAAGCGTTTGCTGGTACTTCTCCCAGCTCGCTTCGGTGCCGTGCTTCCCGAGATAGAAGCGGCGTTTTTTGATCTGTACGAAAGCCTGGCCGCTGGCCTTGTGCTTTCGATACGTGGGGGCCTTGCGCCGCTGGCGCGGCGCGGGAGAGGTGGCGGACATGCGGAGTATCCCTTGGGTCAGGGCCTTGGGGGATACTATCCCCCAAAGTCGCCTCTGACTTACAGGCCGCACTGCCGACGATGGCAGGTTTCTAGCCTTGATGCTGCAACGGTTTAAGTCGAGTCGGGGTGACAGGATTTGAACCTGCGACCTCTTGGTCCCGAACCAAGCGCTCTAGCCAGGCTGAGCCACACCCCGATTGGTTTTGCAAGCTTGTATCTTAGAGGGTTTGGGAAAT
>JBKJNY010000174.1:0-3033 GCA_046593355.1 Pirellulaceae bacterium
CGCCAGCAGGCTAAGAAAGCGCACTGCTCGACGCTAGCGACATCTTCATTCGGGCCAAAAACGCAATCGGGATGACACGATACTCCAACGTCTTAGCCTGCTGGCGGGCTGTTGAAAATGAATGCACCGCGGAAATCCAGCCCCTTGTTCGTCTTGGCGATTTTTTTCTCCTACGGTATGTTACGCCCCCTTGAGCGACTTCACGGTTTGCTCAATCCCCTTGCCGCAGGACGCTAGCAGGGTGCTGAAAAAAGGGGCCAGGCTTTCACGGAGGAAACACGCATGATCGGCTCGGCAAAACTCCAGGCTCCGGTGCATATCCGCTGGATGATCCGCCGCGATATGTCCGAAGTGCTCGCCATCGAAGGGCAATCCTTTGAGTTTCCCTGGTCCGAGGAGGACTTCGTCCGCTGCCTGCGGCAACGCAACTGTATCGGCATGGTCGCCGAGCACCACGAACGGGTCATCGGTTTCATGATCTATGAGCTGCACCGCAACCGGCTGCATATCCTGAATTTCGCGGTCCACCAGGAGCTGCAACGGCGGCGGGTGGGAGAGCAGATGCTCCGCAAACTGGTGAGCAAGCTCTCGCCCCAGCGGCGGAATAAAATCATGCTCGAGGTGCGGGAAACCAATCTCAGCGCTCAACTCTTCTTCCGCGAAATGGGCTTCCGGGCGATCTCGCTCTTGCGGGACTTCTACGAAGACACCACCGAAGACGCCTACCTGATGCAGTACCGCTACGTCGCCACGGCGGCCGAATCGGAAGAAGCTGGCTCCGGCCGGATTAGCCGGCTGGCGGGGTAAGCGTTGGACCTTCAGGCTCATTTCTCACCGGCGAGCGGGCTGCGTAAGCTGGCCGGTGAGTCCCCTCGTTGGGGACGGTCCTTTTCGTCGGTTCCATGTGACCGGCCAGCGTAACCTGGCCGCTCGCCGGTCACTGGTATCAAACAGTCTGTCGGCGAATCCGCCCCGCGCGGTGAGAAATGCGGGCGAGAAGCAGCTTCCTGGTTTCAGTCGGCTGCCGTTCGCTTTTTTCGCCGCGGAAACCTCTTCTCCTCCTCGGCCCGTCGCGTCTCTTGCTCCACTCGTTTCTGGTTGGCCAGGTCTGCATGCTTCCGGGCTTCACCAGCCTCGCTGCGGGCCTGCTTTTCCCAGAATTCTTCATAGAACATTAAACTTTGCAGACGCGTGATCTCGCTCTTCTTCCGCACGGCTTCCAGGCGCTCCTGATGCTTTTGCCGCTTTTCTTCCGCGCTCAGCGGGGCCGCGGACTGCTTGCGGTTGAGAAGCGACAGCGCCGCTCGCCAGTCCTTGCGGCTGGCGGCGAGCAGCGACATCATGGCGGGAACCTGGGCGAGATCTTGCGCCCGCTCCAATTCGCGGGCGAATTCCTCGTCCCGCGCAGCGGCATGGGTAATCGTGGTGGGATCAATGTTGAGATACGCACCCGCCTGGCGGCGCGAGAGCCCGACCGAAAGCAGCTTGCAAACCTGCTCGCGGACTTCCGGCGTGAGGACCGTCGGCCGCCCGCCACGCTTCCAGGGGACCGGCGCGGCCAGCTTTTGCAGCAGCTCCTCCGGCTCGTGGGGTAGGCTTCCAGCCTGCCCGGCCACTGCCAGATCATTATTCTGGGCAGGCTGGAAGCCTACCCCACCTTCCTCCCCGGAAGAGGGCCCGCTGAAAAACCCCCCTGGTTTTTCAGCAGCGAGGCCGGGTACGGGGGCCCCACCCAAACTGAAAAACCCCTCTGGTTTTTCAACCCCCCTGGGGTTCTCCTCCCCCGCGTGAAGGGTGTCTGCGTCCACTTCCTTTTTACCACACGTCCTGTCTTCTTCCGAATGTGTCATGGCAGTTCTCCTGAGCAATCGTGTTTTACATGTTTCCGACTTTCCGTAATGGTACATCCGTACAGTTGGCACTGTCAAGAGCCTGGCGGCCAGAATTCCGGAAATAGTTTCCCCCGCTGCGCGGCAGGACTTTACGGAAGAGCAGGACTTTACGGAGGAGCAGGGCAAATCGGGCGTCGGCGATTGGGAGGAGGGATGGGGGCCGCCCCGCCTGGTCCATGGGCCGCAATCCGAAACGGAGGTCGCGGCGGTGCGTGCGAGCATTGTCCGCCGCCGCCCCTTCGAGAGCGAAGCTTGGACCCGCCGCGCGGCAACGAAATTAGGACTAGAATCGACTCTACGCCCTCGTGGCCGCCCCCGGAATGATGAGAAAAAGTAGAATGTCCCCTTATCCCCCCTCCGTTCCCCGGGCCGACCGCGGAAAGCAATATCGGAACCTTATAAACGACTCCCGTCCCCTTTTTCTCTCTGAATCCTGCGAGCAATCCCGGCGAGATGGCCGGTCTAAGACGTGTACGTGAGTGGAACCCATCGAGCGGGATCACCCACACTTGGTTTGAAACGATCGACTACCACGGTCGCATCAGGATTGTTCGTCCCGAGACCGGCGGTCCCAAGATTCATTTCATGTACGATGCGGAGGGGAATTATGTCGGAACATTCTGAAGTGCCAACCGCCAATGAAGCCATCCAAACGCTGCAACAGCTAATTCGCGGCGAGATTTCGCGAGAAGCCGCGTCGGATTGGGCACGACCGTGGATCACTCGGTTAGAGCGAATCAGCGATCCAAAGGTGTGTGAGGCAATCACCTGCCTTTACGGAGCAGATATGCCGACAACAGATCGGCCCTACCTTCACGGACAATTAGATTTTGAGCATTGGTTACGCGACCTCACGCAATAGCAGCGCGGAGGGCTAAATGGAATTTAAGAGGGCAGGGAAATCAAAGGGGTCAGGCTTGAATGGCGTTAAGTTAGTTCGTAACATGTTGCGATTCCAGGAGTTGCTTGAGTACGGGGCAAGAAAAGGTGTCAGGAACCGATAAGACACAATGTCTTATCGGTCCCTGACACCTTTTCTTGCCCGCCATCCAGGGCATCCGCAATCCCATCCCCCAGGGCCTTCCCAATCCCGGAGAGCCCCGTCAGATACCCCAGCGTCAGGGCCTAACGCCGCCCCCCT
>JBKJNY010000081.1:0-15639 GCA_046593355.1 Pirellulaceae bacterium
TTCAACCTGCATCGTGTTCGACGAAACTAACCCGAAGCGTAAGCGAGGAAGAGCCCATGGCTTACGTCGTTTTTCCTCGCTAACGCTTCGGGTTGGTGTCGGGCACAGTTTGAAACACTGAGTAGCCCCGTTCGCGTGGCCAATCAGCTTGCCGCAAAGTGCCGGCGCTGACCACAATAGACCCAATGTCCGAGCCCGTCCGAACTTTCGAGCCTACTCCCCAGCCACCGTTAGAAATGGTTCCCACTTCGCAGTCCGTTGCCCTGGACGCCGTCGTGCTGGAAAATTCGCAGGTTCCCAACCCGTATTCGCCCCCGCCGCTATGGCAGGGGGCGTACCCGCTCCCCTACAAGTCGCAGTATCCGATTCGCCCGCCACTGCCGCGCGAGAAGGTCTATTCGGTCCCCAAGCGGTTCGGCTTGGCGGCCTTGTTGGCGCTCATAACGGCGCTGGCGTGCCTGTTCGGGGCGCTGCGGCTGGTGGATACGCCGCCGGTCGTCTACCTTTTCCTGGGAACCCAGGTGATGATGATTTGCGTGGCCCAGATGTTCTATAACGCCGAGCCGCGGCGGGCCTCGATGATTGCGGGAGCGATTCTGATGCCCATGTTCTCGGCCGGCTCCGCGTTCTTCCTGCAAGGGAACGACCAGGCCTTCGCCTTCTTCTGGGTCATACCGAGCATCCTTTTCGGCGCCTTCGCCGGCTACCTCATCGGCACCTGCGTGGCCGGCATTTTTCTGCTCATGGACAAACTGGAGCCGTTCTTGCCAGGGGGACGAAAGGCAGGGGCATGAGCGACACCACACCTCCCGACGTTCCCGTCTTCAACTGCGTCGTCATCGTCTCCCCGCGCGATGCCGAAGGCCTGGTCTCCGCCCGCGCCGCCGAGCTTGTCGGAATGGAAGGCCGCGGCAAGAGCGAGCGAGAAGCATTGAGCCATGTCGTTGCCCAGTTCAAAGACTTCGTCAGTCGCCGCTACGCCGCCGGCGACGAAATCCCGTGGCTCCAGCCGCCACTCACGCCGCAGCCTGGAGAGCAGCAGCGGTTCATTGCGGTGCATCTGTGAGGAAAAGCGGAGGTCGGAAAGCGGAAAGCGGATGAGGTGGATTGAGTCGGAAACAAAAATGACAACAATGATGGAATCAAACCCTCCGCTTTCCGCTTTCCGACCTCCGCTTTTGAATCTCTATGTCTAAGAAAATCCTGCTCCTCGCCGGCGACTATGTTGAAGACTACGAAATCATGGTCCCCTATCAGATGCTGCTGATGGTTGGGCACCAGGTCCACGCGGTCTGTCCCGGTAAGAAGGAAGGGGAGACGGTTGCCACCGCGATTCACGACTTCGAAGGGGACCAGACTTACAGCGAGAAGCGGGGGCACAATTTCCGCCTGAACGCGACGTTCGATTCCATCGACGAGAAGACCTACGACGCGCTCGTCATTCCCGGCGGCCGTGCGCCGGAGTATCTCCGCCTGACCCCGCGCGTTCTCGACATTGTGCGGCACTTCGCCACCGCCAAAAAGCCGATTGCCGCCATCTGCCACGGCGCGCAGCTTCTCTCCGCCGCAGGGGTCATCAAGGGGCGGAAGGTCAGCGCCTATCCCGCCTGCCGGCATGAAGTCGAACTCGCCGGCGGCGAGTTCGTACCCGCCAATGCCACCTTCGACAACGCCCACACCGACGGCAACCTCATCACCGCCCCCGCCTGGCCGGCACACCCGGCTTGGATCAGGCAGTTCTTGACGGTGCTGGGGACGACGATTACCGCTTAGCCTCCGCGTCCACGCGGAGTGGACGGGAGCCAAGGCAATACATGTCGAAATGCGACACCGCGTGGACGCGGTGGCTAAGCGGCCGCTACCATCCGCCGCCCTTTCATGGCGGCTTTGACGCCGTCCACGAATTCCTCGAAGATCCGCACGTCGAGGGCGGTGGCGGAGTCGGATTCGGGGTGGAACTGGGTGCCGACGGCGAACCAGTCGTCCTGAGTGCTCTCGATGGCTTCGATCACGCCGTCGGGGCAGCGGGCGGTGACCATGAAGCCGTCGGCGACTTCATCGATGGCCATGTGGTGCATGCTGTTGACGCGGATTTCGCCGTCGCCGTAGACCCGTTCCATCAGCGTGCCGAAGACGATGTTCAGCCCGTGGCGGTGCTCCGGATCCTGCGAGTCCTTGTGCGGGATCGCTTCCGGCATGTCCTCGGGCAGATGGAGGTACAGGTTGCCCCCTTGCGAGACGTTGAGGAGCTGCATGCCGACGCCGATGCCGAGCACGGGCAACCGCCGCTCGCTGATTTGCCCCATCAACATGCGGTCAAAGTCCTCGCGGCGCGTGTCCATCGGACGGACGCTCGTATGCATTTGAAAGCCGTCGCGGCGGGGATCAAGGTCGCCACCGCCCACCAGCACGAAACCGTTGAGCGTTTCGAGCACGCGGGAGAGGTCGTCTTCGTTTTCCATCGGAGGGATGATGACGGGGATGCCGCCGCTTTTCAGGATGGCGGTGTAGTAGCCGGCCTGGAGGAAGCTGACAGCGGATCCTTCCCTTCGCGATCCCTCCTTGCTACCGCGGTAATCCGCATTGAATCCGATGAGGGGCTTGGTCGCCATAGTGTGGGTCCTTTCCAACGTGTCGCTTCCGCCGATTATTTCGTGCCAAAGCGAGGGCCAAAAAACGCAAAATCCCTTGCGGGAACGCCACGATCCAGCCAGGTTAGCCCAGCGAAGAGGCTTAAGAGATTGGCGGTGAAGAATTGCGGCCCTCGGCCCAGGACCAGCCACGGAATCAAAAGAAACAAGCGGCAAAAACGCACCGGCGGGAATGCGGCGCGGATGTGCAGCGAGTCCTCCCTGACTCTGAGCGGTAGTGACCTGCCCAATTTCTTCAGCGGCCGCTCTTCCTCAAGCGAACTTTGCTGAAGCGATCTCCCTATGCAAAACCTGGTGTGAATCCCTACACCTTGCTCCGCAAACATGATGGCGGCTGCAAGACGGGCGTGAATTTAGCTTTTAAGAATTCCGTGGCAAGTAGATCGCAAGATTGTGTGAGCTAGCAAGGAGTGCTGTCACAAGGGGTTGTAAAAAGTCGCGAAAGGGGGCGTCAGCGGAGCTGCCCCCGAACGACTGGCTGTTCACCCATCCGGTTCTGTCGGGCCAGGCGGTCGGCGGACTGCGCCTGGCGGCCGGCGGAGCGGGTCTGGGCACTGTGGCGGGCGGCCGTTGTGATGCGGGAAAGCAGGTCCGGCGAAACACTATCGACCACGTAGATTTCGCTCTGGTTCTCGGGGCTGCGCTTGGAGCGAACGATGACGACTACTTCCAGGTCGTCGCCTGTGTTCGCGGGATTTTCGTCCATGACGGGCGCTGACCTTGGCATCTGCCGGGGAAGCTCCGGCGCGCTTGCCGAATTCTGCTCGGCCGCCGCCGGCGACGACGGCGCGGGACGGATCGGAATCTCATTTTGATACTCCGGCTCTGGTGAGGTCGCGGATACCAAGGCAATGGGCGAAGCAGCCCGCTCGTAGACTGCCTGCAAGTTGAACTTGTCGAGCTGCCCATGCACCGCGGGGAGGGAAGCGTAGAGGCCTTCGTTCTCTCCATCGATGGCCGCGTTGCAGACCCCGATGAGCAGCCCTTCGGCAGAAAAGAGCCCGCCGCCGCTGCGGCCATTGGCGGGCGCTCCCGCGATGGTGATGTTCGGCCGGTCCGTAAACCGGTTGATGGCGCTCACGCGGCTTTCCTGCACCGTCGGTTCGCGCCCTTCGCTGCAGCCGATGGTGAAGACGCGGTCCTGCGGACGGGAGACAAAATCTTTCGGCGCGACTTGGACCGACGCGACCTTCGCTCCCGGCCAGATGGTGACCAGGGCGATGTCCTTCTTGTCGTCGAAGTCCAGCAGTTGCCCTTCCACCTTGAGAATCTGGCCCCCGACGAACAACTCGACGGTGATTTTCCCCTTCCCCTGCGAGTCGCGAAACAGATGCCCGCATGTGACGAGGAGCGCCTCTTCGGCTTTCGCTTCTTCATTGTAATGCGTATCAATGATGGTCCCCGTGCCAACGCCGGCTCCGCCGCCATCCAGGTCATGCACGTGCAAGCGCACCGTGGCTTCGACGGGGGACGGCGCAGGACGGCTTAATTCCGGTGATTGGCCTCGAACGAGCAACTCCTTCTGCGGCGCTGGAGTTCCGCCTTTAGGCGGCTCGAAAGATTCCGCCTGAAGGCGGGACTCCAGCGCAGCGGCCGGCTTCAATAGGCCGATGAGCCGCTCGCGACTGGCGACTCCTTCGATGCGGCTGACTTCGCGTCCGGCGGACACGAGCACGAATGTGGGATAGCCCTTGACTTGGAATTGCCGCACCAGATCCGGCTGGGCGCGGCCGTCAATCTGGCGAATGGGAAACCCCTGCGTGGCGAGGCCGCGAACAACGGGCTCCACTTTGCGACAGGCCGGGCAGTTGGCGGTGGTGAATTCCAGCACCACGGGATCATCCGCGGCGGCCAGAGCGGCAAACAGAACGAGAGTGACGGCGCAAGTCATGGCTTCCCTCCTTGGAAACGGGCAGGGAAGCGCCGTGCGGGCGGCAAGCATCCTTGCTTGGTGGCTCTGGAACCATTCCGCGCCTTTCGGCGCGCCCACAATCGCCGTCATCCTGACAGCAAAAACGGGCAGAGTGTATTTTGGCGGCGAGGCCCTTCCTCGTAAACCGCCGGTCAAAGCTGCCAACAATTTGTCCCAGGATTGCAAAATCTACAAGAGCAGTTTTTCCGCCACTCCTGTAACGGGGACTTCAGTCCCAGTTTTTCCGACGAAATCGCGCTGGGACTGAAGTCCCAGCTACGACGGCGGAAGTCTGAGAGCCAAAGCACGTTTTGTGCCGCGGTGGCATAGCGGCGGCTATAATCTCGACCAGCCATGCTTCATTTTCACGTCATCATCCAGGCCGCCTCCCAGCCGTGGAGAGTCACGTTTGACGAGGCGTATTTGCAGTTGTCGCAAGTCTTGGGTGTCTTCATCGAGCCCGACGGCTCGTTCTTTCGCGCCAGTCGCCCCGGCGAGCCGCAATGGCAAGTGGAAGGCAATCTCTACGATCAAGGTCCGATCCTGGCCTACATGGAAATGAAGGGCTGTTGTCCCGAGGAGCGGCTGAATGAGTTGTTGCGGCCGCTCGGCTGGCCGGCGGTCACCTTGCTGTTTCAAATGGTCCGGGAAGGGACGCAGCTCCGCGAAGCGGAGTTCCGAAAGGCGGCCGAATCTTAGTGTTCGTTACGCCTTGATCGCCTGGGTTGAACGCGAAGAAACCGGGAGCGGATGAGGAGCAGGGACGCTTTGTCTGGCTGGTGCGGGAAGTGCATCGCTGATATCCGATGGAGCCGGTTTGGCCGCTGGCGTGGGGCGAAGGAACTGGGCAAGTTGCACCAGTTGCCCGGTGGTTTCCTCAAGCGACATTCCGATCAGATCAGCGCCGGCTTCCATGAGCTCTTCGCGATTGGCCGACATTTCGGCGCCCAGCCCCCACCTGCCGACGAGAATCTTCAGTTTTGGCAAGCTCTGCCTCAACCGCTTGCATAAGAGGCGCGTATGCGCAAGTCCGCCCGGGGGGAGCGAGGCAATGCAAACAATCGCTGGCTGCTCGTCTTCGACCTGGGAGACAATTTCGGACGTCAGTCGATTGGTGGAGGCGATTTCAGCCTGGCAAATGTTGGGGTCGAGCAATCGCTGGAACATGGCCAAGGCAATTTCGTCGGCGGCGTCGCGCGCCGCGCACGCCAGAATGTGAATCCGGTGCGGCGGGCGAACATCCCCATTCGCCACTTCGGTTGAAGCTGTCGCGGACGCTGCTGCCGCGGAGTTGGTCGAAACCGAGTGCATCTGCAACTCTTCCGCAATTTCTCCGCTGATGCGCCAAACCGTTTCGCATTCGTCCACCGTCAATCGGCTGGCTTCCACATCCTGACGTGCATACGAAAGCGTCGGAATCACGATTTGGTCATAGACCTGCTGAAGGGACAGCGTCTGCAGTTGCTCGCGGGCGATTTTCGAGGCCTCGTCCTGATCATGGGCCAGCAGCCGCTGATAAAATCGCACGTCCACGGTCAAAGGCGGCTGGTCGCCCAGGAGCACGTCGAAGAATTTGAGAGCTGGGACGTAGCGACCGAGGATCATCAAACAAACGGTAAGCGGCGCGGCCAGAACGAGCCCCATCGGCCCCCACAGCCAGGTCCAGAAGGCGATGGCCACGATCAGACCGGACTGCGACACTCCCATCGTCTGGCCATACAGCCGGGGTTCGATCACCAGGTTGCTCATCAGCTCGAACGTGGAAAACAGCGCGATCACCAGGATCGGTTGGAGCCAACTCTCGGCAGTCATAAGGCTCAAGCTGAGTGGTAGAATCGCGGCCATCCAAGGACCGATAATGGGGATGTATCGCAAAAATGCGGCGAAAAAGCCCCACAACAGGGCATGTGGAACACCCAGGAAAAATAGCCCAACCGCAATGACAACGCCGAAGGAAGCATTCAGGATGAGCTGTGCCAGCAGGAAGCGGCTGATCCGGTGCCCCGCGTCATCCAGTGCGAGCGTGGTCAGCGGCATGTGCCCTCGCCCAATCAGTCGCACCAGACGATCGCGCAGGTCTTCGCGCTCGATCAGGGAATAGATCACGAGGATGAAGACGAGGCCGGCGGCCGCCAGTGATTTGAGGAGCGAACCTAAACCGAGGAAGACGGGGGCCATCCAGGAATCTCTACTGCCGGAGACTGCAAACGTTTCGGGAGACTGGCTAGTCGCGCTGGCCGCGGGCTTGTCTGGATTGGTGACCGCCTGGTTCACCTGTTCCGCAAACTCCTTGATCTTGCTCAAAACCGAAGTCTTGCTGCTGGTTCGCAGCGATTTGATCCGCTCCGTCACCCTCGCTTGATAGAGCGGCAGCTTGTCAGCAAGTTGAAGGGTCTGGGAAACGAACAGCCAAGAGAGCAGCCCGAAAATAAGTCCCGCGGCCGCAACCGTGATGAACACGGCGGGGACGCGCGGCATGCCGCGCCGCTGGATGAACAACACGACCGGCCCGAGCATGAATGTGAGGAGAATGGCCAGTGCCGCGGGGATGAGCACTGGACGCGCCCAATAGGTGAACCCCATTGCCAGCGCTAGGATCGCCAGAATTGCCAGCGTGGGAGAAATCCGCTGCCAGGCGGTCGAAGTGTTTGCGGGAACCATGGTGTCAGTCACATGTTGCAGGAACGCATCAACACGACCAACAAAATGGTTCCTAAAACAGAAACCGCGATGGAACCGAGGCATCCGAGTCGAGTTGAATAGAATCCGAACATGGGAGCCTTGTTGGTCGGCGGGGGTTCACCTGGGAAGACGCGATTACAATCGCGACCGGATTTGAGCCCAATCGACCGCGGGCAATGCGCAGTCGCAAGTACCGTGCCGCGTTTTGAAAACATTGGAATGCCCTTGCACGCCCCCGCTATATTTCCCGTCTGGCTCGCGTTCCCAGCCAAACTAGCGCCGCCCCCATCGCAGCGCCACATGCGGCAGCAACGAGCCAGAGCCGGGGCAGATGCGCCTGTTCCTGGACGCCGATTCCCACCTTGGCAAGATCGTCTTGATAGCGGCCGATGAGCAGGAGCAGGCCGTTATGAGTGGCATGGAGCAGCATCCCCGGAAAGACGCTCTTCGTCCGCCAGCAGACCCAGCCGAGCACCAGCCCCAGGAGCGTGCTCGGCAGCAAGCGCACGCCCCCTACGCCGCCGCTGACAAAGACGTGGAACAGGCCGAACAGAATTCCCGTCGCGGCAATCGCCGCCCAGGCCGGCAGGCGACCGCGGAGCGAGCCGAGCAGGTAGCCTCGGAAAAACCATTCCTCGCAAATGGCCGGTGCGATGGCCATCGTGCCGACAAGCAGCACCGGAGAAAGATGCTCGATCTTCTCGAAGATTTCCGCGGAGGCGAGCTTCTTGAAGTCCACGCTGACCCAGCTCCACTGCTGTGTGAGCAGCACGATCTCGTGAGCAAACGCCCAGAGGGACAGCCCTAGGAGAAGGGCGCCGACATACGCCAGCATCGGACCCAGTCGCAACTGAAAGCCCCTGGACAAACTCACAAACTGCAACTGGGCAATTCCCAGCGGAATCACCAGATACAAGACGCCTCCGAGAACTGCCGAGAGCAGCAGCCGAGTCTCCAGCGATAGTGCGGTGGAGCCGAGCGCAAACAGGCCGCTCAGCACGTTTTGCAACGCAAAGACAACCGACGCGCACAAGGCCGCGCCGGCCAAGCTCGGCTGGGAGCGCAGCTCCTCCGGCCGGCGGAAGAGGTCCGCCCAGCTCCCCTGGCTGCCGTAGAGAATGGCGTCGCTGCCAAAAATCCGCGCCGCCAGGGCCAGTGCGGCCACGCCATAGAGCGCCGTGGAAACGACGGCTGCCCCGGCCAGCAGGGGATGGATGGTTCCCTGCAACACATCGCGGGCCAGCAGCACGATGTTGACCAGCGGCACGACTGCCAGCACGCCGCTGAGCTCGATGCCCGGCATCACGCTGAGAAATCCCGGAGCGATGGCCAGCAGCATGAACGGGATCAAATACGCCTGCGCCTCTTTGAAGCTGCGGGCAAAACTCGTCACCGCCAGCAGCAGCGCGGAGAAGAAGGCCGCGAACAAAATCAGTAGGCCCAGCACAATCAAAATCGCCGCGGGAGACAGCCCATTCTCGCCGAACAGCATCGGACCCAGGCCCGTGCTGTATACCGTGATGGACATTCCCGCCAGGTTAGCCCCGGCCGTGAGCAGCGCCACCGTGAGCACCGCGAAGTACTTGGCCAGCAACATGCTCAACCGCGGCAGCGGCGCCGCCATCAGCGATTCCAGCGTTCCCCGCTCCCGCTCGCCGGCCGTCAGATCGATGGCGGGATAAACCGCGCCGGTGATGGTCATCAGGATGAGAATCAGCGGCACCAGCGTCGCCATCGAAACCACCTCCCCGGTCTCTCCGGCAATGGGCCGTCGTTTCCACACGGTATGGGGCGCGCCGTTCTTCTTTTGCTGCTGCAAGCGGTCGGCATAACTCAACTGATCCCAGCCCCACAATCGTCGCTCGGCGTAATCGGCAACGGCGCGGCTCAGGGAGGAGTCCTCTCGGTACAAAATCTCGTACTGGACCTGTACGCCGCCAGGCAGGTCCGCGGCCGGGACGATGTTGGCCCGCACTCCCAGGTCCGCTTTCCCTATTCGCACTGCCTCCTCCAGCATCGAGTCGGTGAACCAGGCCACTTTAGGCGGCGTCTCCTCCGGCCCGTCAATTTCCTCAATGACGCGGCTGCCGAGTTCCCACTGCCTGGCAAAGTTCTTGAGCGTTTGTTCGCTGTCGCCGGCAATCCGCCACTCGAGATCGGTCGGCTTGGAATAGCTGGAAAAGAAGAACTGGCGGAAGGCGACGCTGAGCAGCGGATACACCAGCAGTGGCATCAGCACCAGCGTGATGATGGTCCGGCGATCGCGCAACGTTTCCCGCAGTTCCTTCCGCGTCAGCCGCCAGAGCCGCACGGCGGGGCGGACCTTGGGGAGCGAGCCCGGCTTTGCGAAGGAGGGTGGCAATGGCGGCAGAGGTTGGTCGCTCACGCGGCGTTCTCCGCTTGCTCATTCATGGGCAGCGATTGCAGGAACATCTCGGTGAGCGAAGTGCAGTGCGTGGCGGCCTGTAACTCCGGCAGCGTGCCTTCGTGCATCAGCCGGCCGCGATGCAGCAGGCCGAACCGGTCGCAGAACCGCTCGGCCTCGTCCAGCCGATGGGTGCTGACAATCACGCTCTTTCCCTGGCTTTTGGCGGCTGCGATGTAATCAAAGATGACCTTGCTTCCCACCACGTCCAGTCCGCGGGTCGGCTCGTCCAGCAGCAGGACGGGCGGATCGTGAATCATGGAGCGGGCCAGGTTCACTCGCTGCTTTTGCCCCGTCGAGAGGCTGGCGCAGCGGCGGTCGATGAAACTTGTCAGATCAAAGAGCTGGGTGAAGCGAGCCAGGCTCTTCTCGGCCGTGGCGTCGTCCAGACCGTAAACATCGGCAAAGAACAGCAGCAGCTCCCGCGGGGTGAGCCACTGATACAACCCGGCTGAGGTGGAAACCATGCCAATGCGGCTCTTCACTTCGTCGGGGGCCTCGCTGGTGCGAAAGCCGTCCACCTCCGCATAGCCGCTGGTTGGTTCCAGCAGGCCGAGGATCATGCGGAGGGTCGTGGTTTTGCCGGCTCCGTTGGCCCCGAGCAAGCCATAAGCCTCGCCCGGGACGACCGAAAACGACAAGCGGTCAACCGCCAGGACATCCTGGCCGCCGGACGAAAACCGCTTTGTCAGCTCCACCACACTGATCACTATTGCCCCCTCTCCCTTTGGGAGAGGGCCGGGGTGAGGGTTTTTGGGACTGGCTCTAACTGCGGCTTCTTACGCCGCATTCACCACGACAGTTCGACTGTCGCAAGTAGTTTGGCGACCTATCTTTAAGCGGCGAACTCCCCAGCAGCGTAGCACGAACGGACACCGTATGTTACACCTCGTAACTGCCGATAAGACGACCAGCATTCCCCAGACTGAACTTCACTTGGAACGCACGCTCGTCACCATCGCCACCTACAACGAAATTGAGAACTTGCCGCTCCTGGTCGATGCCATCTGGGAAGTTGCCCCGCAGGTGGACATTTTGGTCATCGACGACAATTCACCGGATGGCACCGGACAGTGGTGCGACGAGCGGGCCAAGACCGAACCACGCCTGTGCTGCCTACACCGGGCCGGCAAGCTCGGCCTGGGGACGGCGACCATCGCGGGGATGAAATACGCCATCGAGCACGGCTATGACCTGATGCTCAACATGGACGCCGACTTCAGCCACCATCCGCGGTACATTCCGGCGCTCCTGGCGGGAATGGAAACCGCCGACGTCACCATCGGCTCACGCTACGTGTCCGGTGGCGGCGTGAAGGATTGGCCGCTCCAACGACGCTTGATGAGTTGGGGCGTGAATACCTATGCCCGCGGGTTGCTCGGACTGCGCCCCCGGGATTGCAGCGGCGCATTCCGCTGTTTTCGCGTCGATCTGCTGCGGAGGGTCGATTTCGACTCCATCCAGAGCCGCGGCTATTCCTTCCAGGAAGAAATCCTCTGGCACCTCAAGCATGCCGGTGCCCGCTTCGCCGAAAGCCCCATCCTCTTCGCCGACCGCGAAAGGGGCAAATCAAAAATCAACAGCAAAGAGGCCGTGTCCGCCCTTTGGATCATCTTCCGGCTGGGGCTAAAGAACTGGCTAGGGCTGTAACCCCGGGGGTGGGCTGCGAGCGACGATTGAGGGGGCGTGAGCGGTTTTGTTGGTCCGTCATTCATCGGCCGGCCGCGCCAGCTAGCGACGCTGCATGCGTCATTCCGAAGCAGGCCGATCTTTCCCTAAGCGATTACGCCAATGCTCTTGAAGTTGGGAAATTTGTTCCGCGTGGAAATTGACGCTACCGCCGGCATGCAATGTAATTCGCATGTCGTTCCAGTGACTGGCACTGCCAAAAGAGCTGACTTGGCTTTCGTTGATTTCCGTAAGCAGAATGTGAGCAGCCGCAAATCTCTCAGGGTCGTCAAGTGCTCTTTCAAGCGCCCAGTTGGCTCGGGAGCCAAAACTCTTTAGTTGCTCAGCGGCTGACGATTGGACATCGACCATCAGGCCAAAGGGAGTACCATCGACATCGACGTCTTTGTTGGACAGCGCTCGCAATGCCAACTGCACTCGCACCGTCGGCGCAATCCCCAAGACGATGGCGACGATTGTCACCACGCCAAGGAGCGCAAACAAGGAAAACTGGAATCGCCATTTGAAGGTGAAGAATCGAAATCTCATGGCCACTCCTAGGCTCAATCGGCGACTTTCAGAATTGTAGCGTTCGTGCCTGCTGCGACCGCTATCAAAATCGTGGGGCCTAGAATCGGCTCTTTCTCTTGCACCTTACGTATCAGTCGTTGATAATGCGTTCTTTGCGGGAGCGACTTCCTCAGTTTCGCTGGAGCGGAAAAATGAACGACAACGGTGCTGGTGCCCTCTTCGCAGGCGGCGGAATGATGCTCGTGATGGGCATTATCAGCCTGGCGTTCCTGGCTTTCTGGGTTTGGGCGCTCGTGGATGCCATCAAGAACCCCCGACTCACGGACAATGAGCGCTTGATTTGGATTATCGTGATTCTCCTGACCCAGTGTCTGGGTGCCGTGATTTACCTCATCGTCGGGCGAAAAAA
Source organism: Pirellulaceae bacterium (assembly GCA_046593355.1). Lineage (GTDB taxonomy): Bacteria > Planctomycetota > Planctomycetia > Pirellulales > Pirellulaceae > SXOA01. Next base: position 12,279 of record JBKJNY010000081.1, read on the forward strand.
GTAGCAGCCGAGCTAAGGGACCACCTCGATGCCAGATAACAACCTGCCGCTCGGACTCGACGGCCTCTGGAACCGCCGCGATGTGCTGCGCGTCGGCTCTCTGAGCATCGCAGCGACGGCAGTCCCGGCGGCGATACTTGCCGGTGGCTCCGCTACTGCAGCCGAAGCGAAGCAAGCACCTGTTGAAGGGAAAGGGAAAGCCAAGTCGGTCATCTTTCTCTGGATGGCGGGCGGGGTCACGCACATCGATTCCTTCGATCCCAAGCCGGAAGCGCCGGTGGAGGTGCGGGGAACCTTAAACGACATTCCGACCAGCATGCCCGGCACGCGGTTCTGCGAGACGGTGCCGAACCTGGCAAAAATCGCCGACCAGTTGTGCGTGGTCCGCAGCTACTCGCACGACAGCGACGACCATCTCCTCAGCCAGGTTTACACCTTGTCGGGCCGCAAGGTGAACATGACGCAGCTCTTCAGCGAGCCGAACATCGGCAGCATCATTGGGCACATGCAAGGGCCGAGCAATGGCCTGCCGGGGTACATCGCCGTGCCCGGTATCACCCGCCCCGGCCCACCGCCATATGCCCTGTTCGTCGGCGGTTGGCTCGGCAGTCAATATGCTCCCTATTGCCTCGGCGGCCTTCCCGAGCAGCCCGATTTCTCCGTCGGCGACAAGCTCTCCGATCCGCCGGCTCAGATGGAAGAAGACCTTAAGCCTAGGTCGCTCACTCTCTCCGGCGACGTCGCTCTCGCCCGCCTCAGCAGCCGTATGCAACTGCGGCAGTCGTTCGACCGAGCCCTCCGGTCGCTCGATAAGAACGACTCCATCGTCGCGGCCGAAGGGCAGTATCACAGTGCCATCCGCTTGCTCACCACGCCGGAAGTCCGCCGCGCCTTCGAGGTCGACGATGAGCCGGCCTCGGTCCGCGAGAACTACGGGCGGACCAAAATCGGCGGCCGCTGCTTGCAGGCTCGCCGCCTCGTCGAAGCCGGGGCACGCTTCGTGATGGTCGACTACGGCTACGACCCCGATTACGGCAACATCTGGGACAATCACAACGCCCCGGTGCAAAACCATCCGCCCATTCAAAAGATGGTCTTCCGCGGCTATCACCTGGCCGGCATGGACAAAGCCTTCGCCGCCCTGATCACCGACCTGCGTGACCGCGGCCTGCTGGAAAGCACGATGGTGGTGTTCCTCACCGAGTTCGGCCGGACACCCAAAATCAACGCCAACGGCGGCCGCGACCACTGGGGAGCCGCCGGCTCGATATTCTTCACCGGCGCGGGAATCAAAACCGGCCAGGTCGTCGGCGCGACCGACCGCCTCGCCGCCCGCCCCACCACCCACCCCTACGGCCCCGCCGACATCGCCGCCACCATCTACCACTCCCTCGGCATCAACCACGAAGGCTTCGTCTACGACATCCAAGACCGCCCGCGGCCGATTCTGGATCACGGCGAAGTAATGAAGGAAGTGCTGGCCTAGGCCGGGTAGGCTTCCAGCCTGCCCAGGACTGAATGACGAAATCCGAATGACGAATGGTGGGGGCGAGATTAGAAGCTCTCCCCTCGGAAAGTTAATGATGGCATGGTCGCAACGATATCGAGTCTTTCCTGTACCCTCGACGATCTCCTACTCGTCGACAGGAACAAGATCGGGGTCGGGAGTCTTTGGCGTCAATGAAGAATATTAACAAGTGGACCTTGCCGCCAAAAACTCTACGGCCCCCTTGCCCTGCTATCCGGATTGGGTTGTCCAATTCGATTCGTGCTTAAAACGTCGAGCTTTTGGGGAGGCAACGATGAACGTCCGAACTATGATCATGGGATGTGCCAGCCTGCCGCTTGCGGCGCTGCTCCTGGCCGGCTGCGAACCGCGGCCTCCTGCTGCTGCTCTGCCGATTCCAGTTGCCCAACGCGCGGCGATTCCGGCGTCGCAGCCGGTTGCACCAGCGCCCTCAACCGCGCCGCTGAGCTTTCCCTCGGCCGGCTCGAGTTCCCCTCTTGTTCCCTCGGGCGGCGGCTTCTCGCTCCCGATTGGAGGCGAGATTCCGGCAGCCCCCTCCACGCCTGCTGCCGTCCCCAATCCTGCCCGCTTCGCCGCCGACCAAGAAGGCTCAACCATCCCGGTCCCGTCGCCCCAGCCGCAGGGTTCGCCGGGCCTTTCCCCCGCGAAATCGACGGCAGGATCGCCGGCGGAGGCACCAGGACTGCGGATCCATCTTTCGGCAGGGATTGCGGTCCCGCAGAGTTTGCCCGACGGCACCGTCATGGCCATCAGCGTGGATTACTCGTCAAACGCCGCACTCCATCCCTCCGCGCGCTACGTCTGGGTCATCAAGTCCGCCGCGGGGGAAGCGGTCAACGAAGTCAAGCTCGAAGACTCGGGAAACCTTTCGGCGTTCTTTCTGAAACTGAAGCCCGAACACCGCCCCTTCTCCGCCCGCATCGAGGAAGTCACCCCCGGCTCCAAACGCCGCACCGTCATCTCCAACGAGCTGCCGTTGAAGACGGATTATTGACGCCTTCGCACGCGCACCAGGCACCGAGAACCCGCTCAAAACTTGACATGTCGTCGTCCAGGCATTAGCGTCAGAGCAAACCTGTCGGGTCTTAGAAGTTGCTCTACCTGGCGCGTCTCTATGTCCGGCGTCACTCATTTTTTGAAGCAGATCAATCAAGACGGCCCACACGCCGCCGAGCAACTCTTGCCGTTGGTCTACGACGAACTGCGAAAACTCGCCGCGGCCAGGCTGGCTGGCGAAAATCCGGGCCAAACGCTCCAGGCAACGGCACTTGTTCATGAAGCGTATCTACGCCTGATGGCAAATGACGGAGCGGAGCCTCCGGATGGTAACGTCCAATCGTGGGACAACCGCGGCCACTTCTTTGCCGCCGCCGCGGAAGCAATGCGGCGAATTCTAGTCGAGAGTGCGCGGCGGAAGGCCAGCCTGAAGCGCGGAGGGGGAATGCAGCGTCTGCCGCTAGAAGCCCTCGCGGCAACCGAGTCCGAGGATGCCGACAGCCTGCTGGCGCTCGACGAGGCATTGGAGAAGCTGGCTCTGGCCGATCCGCCGGCCGCCGAACTCGTCAAGCTTCGCTATTTCGCGGAACTGACGATGGAGGAGGCCGCCGAGGTACTCGAAATGTCTCCTCGATCTGCTTACTACACTTGGAGTTACGCTCGCTCCTGGCTGCACCAGGCCATCAAGTAGGATGGGCTTCCTAGCCTTAAGTTTCCCCACAATTGGTTGGGGCGATTTTACAAAAGTTGGAAGCCAGATGAGGGAGCGGCGGTCGGCAACTTGTGGAGGGCAAAGGGGGTGCGGCGATTGTAAGGGGTTTGGTGATTTTTACAATC
>JBKJNY010000092.1:0-15303 GCA_046593355.1 Pirellulaceae bacterium
TTCGACGAAACTAACCCGAAGCGTAAGCGAGGAAGAGCCCATGGCTTACGTCGTTTTTCCTCGCTAACGCTTCGGGTTGGTGTCGGGCACAGTTTGAAACACTGAGTAGCCCTGAGCCTTTTCCGCGCTACGCGCCCTCCGCCCTATTCCGCATTGATCTGGTCCAGTTGATCCAGCAGGGCCTTCACGCTGGGGCGGTCCGAGAGAGATTGGCCGACGTAGGCGAAGCGGACCTCTCCTTGCTTGTCCAGGATGTAAGTCGCCGGCTTGGAGAGGTCGGCGCGGATGCCGAGGGCGTCGACAGCCGTGAGGTCGAGATCCAGGAGGAGCGGGAAAGGAGCATCCGCGGCGGCTTTCTTATCTCCTTGCACTCGGGCGGCGAAGGTATCGAGGGCCCCTTCGTCGGATTTGCGTGCGATGGGAAACACCACCAGCACCTCCGCGTTCCGCTGCTTGAACTTGCCGTAATTGGCAATCAGCCGCGAGGTCTGCGTGGAGCAGAAGGTGCAAATGTTGCCCAGCGACTTGCCGTCCACCTGCGTCTCGCTTCCCACGAAGCCGCGAGTGACAACGAGCACCAGGTTGGACTTGCCGCGGTAGGAAGCGAGATCCACCTTGTTGCCCGCGGAATCCAAAAACGACAGTTCACCGAGTTCAGTTGATTTCGTTTCGCTGTTCGATTGGACGTCGTCCTTGAACTTGATAAACGGTCCCGCATCGCCCGGCAGAGTGGGCGGGCCGCAACCCGTGAGGAGAAGTGCGAAACCCGCAAAGAGACAGAGATTCCGATGACCGCGGTACATGCGACCATTCTAACCTGGAGGGCGACTCCAGTAAGCACAGAGGGCAGTACTCAGTACTCAGTACTCAGTACATCGGCCCGCGACTGGCCTTCCACCTCCACCACAACGGTACAGGCCTCGTCCACAGGCTCGTCTAGCCGTACTTCCAACCGTGCGCCAAAGGTTTGAGGGTTGGTAATCGTCACGGTCGCGCTCGGGCCATCTGTCGGTTCGGCCGCAAGTTCTGGAATTCCGCCCAGCGGCGGGCAGAAGGCGACGTGCGCCACGGCGACGCGCTGATCCGTTGCAAACGAAATGCGGAGCATGATCGTAATCCGCTCCAACTCTCCTTCGCGAAAACGGGTGATTTGCTGGAATACGTCTTGGGGCAAAGGCCCTTCGCCGTTTTCAACACCCTCCTCCGCCGTCATATCCGTGAGGACATTTGGCGGAACACTCCTGCGGGCGAGCGGATGCCTGCGCGAAGAGTACGCTGTCCACCACCACGCTGCTTCGCCGGTAAGAAACGCCAACCAGGAAAGCATCAATGCCCAACTAGCCGTTCCTGGGAGTGACAGCACGCACAGCAGCACGAATAGCGCGACTCCCGGCAGTGCCGTCGCCGCTAAAGCCAGAGACGTTTCTTGCTTGCCTCGCGCTTGCCATCCCAGCCGCCAACTTACCACCAGCAGCAACCCCAAGCCGGCAACGCCCACCACAGCGAAGCCTCCCAACGGCTGGACCAGCGCTCCCGCCAGCCGGCGAATTAGGAGGAGCAGCACAACCGTTGCCAACGCAGCCAGCCCGCTCACCAAGAGCGCCGTGAGCAAATCCCTTCGGAGTGCCGGCAAGGGCCGATTCGCAATTCGCCCGCTCTCCATGAGCTCGGCCTCACCCTTTCACGCCCAGCGGGTCAAAATAGGTGGGCTCATTCGCCGGTCGCCATTTGATGTTGCAGCCGATGCTGGGGGTTTGCTTTTCCAGCGGGGGCATGCCGGCCAGGATGGCGTCGAGAGCGGCCCGCAGGTTCTCCCCCGTCACCGGTTTTCCATTGCCCGGCCTGCTGGAATCGAGTTGCCCGCGATAGACGAGCTTGCGGTGCTTGTCGAACAAGAAGAAGTCCGGCGTGCAGGCCGCACCGTAGGCTTTGGCCACGTCCTGCGTCTCGTCGTAAAGGTAGGGGAACGGATAGCCGCGTTCCTCCGCCTCATGCACCATTCGCTCGGGCGAATCCTCCGGGTGCGCGGCCGCGTCGTTGCTGTTGATGCCGACCATCGCCAAACCCTTGGGCATATAGTCCAGTCCCACGCGGGCCAACTCCAGGGCGACGTGCTTCACGAACGGGCAGTGGTTGCACAGGAAGACCACGAGGTACGCCTTGGCATCCTCGAAGTCCGAGAGCCCCACCGTTCGCCCATCCACGTTAATCAGGGAAAAGTCCGGGGCCGTCGTGGCCAGCGGCTTCATCGTGCTTGCAGTCTTGACCATGTTTCAGCCGTGTTTTTCAAAGAAAGATAAGATGCCGGCGAATCTCCCCTGCATCTTAGCCCGCTGGGGAATTATGCTCTAGCCGTGAAGGGTGCATGAGTTGTAGGGTGCATGAGTAGCACGAAATGCACGGTTGATTCGCTCGGTGGGCAGTTGGCACTCACGCAGCGCATCATCTCTGCATTTCGCGTGCATTTCGCTGGCGCTCATGCACCCTACTGCCAAAACTCGCATGTGCTAATGCACGAGCAGGAAGTCCTTGCTGTTGAGCAGGGCCCACATCAAATCCTGGACAGCTTCGTTTTTCTTGTCGCCGTAGGAGACGAGGAAATCGACCCCGAGCTTGAGCTCGGCGGGGCTGGGGCTGCGGGCGATGGACCAGAGGTAAAGCTCCGTGACGAGCTGATCGTCCGGCAGTTTCTGGGCGAAGAGCAGCGCCGGGCGGGCGGCGGGATTCTGCACGCGCCCCAGAATGCTGTTGCCGTTGAGGAAATGCAGGGCTTGCAGCATGTTGGACGTATTGTCCCGTTCGCACTCGCAGGCTTCCATCCGCTGCGGTTTGCCAAAGAGGCTTAAAAACGGGCTATCGACGTTCGCATCCGGCAGTTGCGCCGCCCGGAAGCCGCCCGGCGCGCCACCGATGTTCTCGGGAACCGCAGACGCCTGCACCAGGCAATCGAGCAGCGCTTCCGCCGGCACGCGGCGGGGAATGCTGTGCGAGAAGTTGAGCTGGTCGCTCTTGTTCGACGGCGTGGGGACGCTGGTCCGCTGATACGTCTGCGAGGTGACGATCCGCCGCATCAAGTGCCGCACGTCAAACTTGTGTAGGGTGAAATCCTTGGTCAGCGCTTCTAGCAGGGCCGGGTTGATCGGCGGGTTCGTGCTGCGGATGTCATCCACCGGCTCGATGATGCCGCGATGGAAAAAGTAGCTCCAGATGCGGTTGACCACGCCGCGGGCGAAGAACGGGTTGTCCGTTGCCGTCAGCCATTTCGCATACGCTTCGCGGCGGTCGATATTCGCCGCTAATTCCGGCACCGTGCCGCCGAGAAACTTCGGCGTCTGGGCCTGGCCCGAGCGGGGATTGGTGGCGAAGCCCCCCGCCAGATTTACTTGCACCAGTTTAGCGTTCCCCACCCCCGGCAATCGCGGGTCGGGCCGATTGCTGACCTGGCTGAAGAAGCTGGCGACGCCGTAGTAGTCGGCCTGGGTCCAGTTCTCCAGCGGATGCGTGTGGCAGCGGGCGCAAAGCATCCGCACGCCGCAGAAGACTTGCGTCGTCCGCTCCACGGTGTCGTTGGTATCCTTGCTAACGGCGAAAAATGCACTCGCCGGATCATCGGTCGCTCCGCCGCGAGCGGTGAGAATCTTGCGGCAGAATTCGTCCAGCGACATGTTCGCGGACACCGCATCTCGCAGGAACTCGCGGAACAGGAACACCCCCGGCGAGCTGACCGCGTTGCGGCTGTTCTGCAGGAGGTCTCCCCACTTCAGCGACCAGTGATCCACGAATTCCGGCCGCTCCAGCAGCGCGTCGACGGTCTTCTCCCGCTTCTGCGGATCGGCATTGGCGACGAACGCCCGGATTTCTTCGGGCTTGGGCTGCACGCCGATAAGGTCGAGGTAAACGCGGCGGAGGAACTCTTCATCGCCGGCCAGCGGCGAAGGCGCAATCTTCAGACGGTTGAGCTTTTCGATGATCGGCTTGTCCACCAGGTTTTCAGGAATCGGAGAAGGTGTGAAGTTGGATTCGATGTTCAGCACCATGACACCCGTCGCCGCGAAGGTCCGCTCATAGCGGGCCATGATGGCGGTTTCCCCCGCGTCGCCGGCGACAACCAGCCCCTCGCCATCCACGTCGGCATACTGATTGTTATTCGCGGTGAAGATGCCCATTCTGGTGACGTCGGCCGTCGTGCCATCGGTGTAAGTCGCCATGAGCTGGAGGCGGTGCTTCTGTCCCGGCCGCAAAACCAGCTTGTCGGGAATGAGCTTGATGCCAATGACGCGGTTAGGATCGGGGAGGTCGCCGGGCGTGCCCTGTTTGACCCAGGAAACAAGGGCTTCATTTGCCAGGCTGTCCCTTTTGAAGCGGACGCCCCCTTCATGCGGCATGGCTCCACTGGGCTTGGCGATGATCAAGCTCGCTTCCGGCACGCCGATATTCACCCGGCGGCCGAAGAATTCCTTGCTGATGGCATTGTAATCCAGCTCTGGGTCCGAGCCGCGGAGCGAGAGCTTGAAGCCATTTTTCCCCAGCGAGTAGCCGTGGCAGGCCCCCGAGTTGCAACCCGCCTTGGAAAGCACCGGCATCACCTCATGTCGGAAGCTGCGCGGCGGCGCGGCGGGGGGAAGCTGGACTTTGATCGGCACGCTGAGCGTTTGCCCCGCGACGATGGCGGTCAGTTGTGTTTCACCGCTGGCGACCGGCCGGATCAATCCTTTGTCATCGATAACCGCAATTTTTGGATCGGCAATGGTGAGCTGTGCTTGTGTTCGCAGGTCCAGCGAATAAGCGTCGGCGGATGCGCCGAGCAGTTGCACGGATTGGACTTGCCGGTGATGGCGAAGATCGATGGCGGCAGGATGAGCGGTGATGGGGCCGGCGGGAGGCGGATCGTCGGCAGCGAACAGCGGCGCAGTGACCGCAACAAGCAACAAGACCAACCCGAAGCGTAAGCGAGGGAATATCATCGTCCTGAATTTCCTTTAGGGGGCCGGCGTTACGTTGAGCGTCAATTCCACATCCCGGCTGCGGAGGCGAATCGTCGGTTGCTTGGGGTCCGCGGCGGTGGCGAAAAGGATCAGCCCCTTCGTCTCGCCAGGGCGGGCAGTTGCCGGCAGAACCAAATTGATGGAAAAATCCGCGGCGTCGGCTTTGATAGTCACCGCGCCAGCACTGATTCCCGGCGGCAGGCCCGCGAGCGTCACGACGACCTCGCCGGTGAGTCCTTCGCGGCGCTCGATCTTCCCGTCCAACTTGATCATCGCGCCTGCCGCCTTGTCGAGCTTCGCTTCAATCCGGGGCGGGCTGACGAGTTGCACAGCGAGTTGATGCTTGACCATAAGTCGCCGCACCGGCGTAAACGACGTGGCAAGTACGTTCTGCTTGTTCGCCGAAAGTAATTCCGCCTGGATCGCGGCATCGTAATAGGTCCGCGGCAACTCCGCCGGAATCACCAGCGACACCGTCCCATCCACATTCGCGGCAGGAATTTCGACGGCCGCTTCTGCTCGCAACATTCTGTTAACATCCGGCTGGCCGTTAGTAAGCGGCGGTGCTTGGTTGGTGAGCAAAGTGAGCCGCACGACCGCATCGGTCATCGGGCGAAAGAACTTGACCGGCAGAGCCAGCTTCTGTCCCGGCAAGAGCGCCGCATCCGCGGGCAAATCGCGGAAGTCGGCGGCGAAGGTGGAAGCTGCAGCAGTCGATGGGGCGACTGCGAGTTCCCACGCCAGCCACGGCTGAAGCCGCTCGAGCGGATGCCCCTTGATCCATACCGGCCGCTCTTCACCGGTTGCCGCTCGCCCTTTCCAGGAGGCCAGCAGCACGTCGGCAGCGGCATCGGTGCGCTGCAGGGTCACGAGTGTTCCATCCGCGTCGACGGGAATCTGTACGGCCGCGGCGGCAATACCGGCCGGGAGCGCGCCGGGAATGAGATCAATCGGCCCCTGATAGCCATTCCGCTCCGCATAGACCGGAACCACAAACCGCCCTCCCGTCGGCAGAGAAATCCGCTGGACCGTCGTCGTCAGCCGGAATTCATTGTTCGTTACCCCTGGCGACGTCGGCTCCACAGTTAAATGGTAGATTCCGCGCGGCCCGCCGCGGCCCGTCGCATCCGCAACGCCGACAACGACAAAGTTGACGCCATCCGGCACAGCGTACTCCAAATTCGGATCGGTCGTCCCTGTTCCGTCTTCCGTCCTCGCTAGTTGGTCTCCCTTTTCATTACGAACAACCAGCGCCACATCCAGCGGCGAACCGAGCCGCTCCGCAAAGACCTCCAACCGGAGCTTACTGCCGGGAGTGACGGGGATTTGATAGCGGTCCTCTTCCTGCGGCGCGAGCAGCTTGCCACTGACACCCACCATGCCGGCCGGAAGGACTTGCAGCGTGGCAGCCGGAGCTTGTTCAACGACCTCGGCAAAGTTGCTCACTTCCACAAACGGCCGCGGCCCGCTCCAAATCGGTCCCGCTGGCAAAGTGAGCGGCTGAATGCCTGCTGCGGCAATTGCTGGTAGCTCAAGCCGGGGTGTCGGAGAAACGCCGAGCAAATCCACGCCGATTGGCTGCCCCTTAGATATTGCCACGGGATAAACCTGGTCCACATACGCCCACTCGCCGATTTTCAAGCGAAAATAACTCGGACCGGGTGGGGCATATTCGGCATCATGGAGGGCCACAGTATACTGGCCATCCTCGGGCAGCACCGCTTCCAGCCGCGTGTCGCCGGAAAGAGCAGGCGTGTTCCACGACCAGGCAATTTGCTTTCGCCTGGCGTTGTACAGATGGAGCACTGGCCGGAGCTTGCTACCGATTCGCTGGGCCTCCACCTCCAATTGAATTTTCTGGCCCGCTTTGCCCGTGAGCTTCGTCTCGCTCACCACGCTCCCGCCGACCAAGCCGTGCAGACCAGCGGGGAGCTGCGCGGTCTCGGGTCCGAACGCCAGTTGCGGCAGCTTGTCCACGCCGATGACCAGCGGCAGGCTCACTCCGCCGGGCGTGACCACGCGCACCTGGTAGTAGCCGGGCTGGATGTCTCCTTCCGGGGTGACGTTGAACGTCGCCTGGTTGTTCGTCGCGCCGGGTTGCAGCTCTTGTTTGGCGGGGAAAGGGAGGAGCAACTTCGGCGCAGTGCCAAATTCGTCGCCAGAGACAACGAGCGAAGTGGTCCCGCCGAGTTGCAGGCCGCGGATGTTCAAGTTCGAGAGCGTCGGTTCGCCGGCTGGTGCAAAAGGTCCACCAAGCGCCCAACCACAGGCAAGGCATGCGAAATAGAAGAGTCGCTGATGATACATGGTAAAAAGGCTGGGAATGCCGCCTTTAGGCGGCTTCGTTCGGCGGGACTTTCGCGGGAGCGAAAGGCGACATTAAAACAACTGCTTGATCGGCTCGGCTTCCACCAGGCGGACGGGGCGTTCGCCGGGGCCGGGCATCATCGTCGTATCCAGGTTAATTCCCATCCCGTGATAAATCGAGGCGAGGACTTGAGGCGGGGAGATGGGATTGTCGCTGGGGCGGGCACCAAGTTTGTCGGTGGCCCCGATGACCTGGCCGCCGCGGATGTTGCCGCCGCAGAGGAAGTTCGTCCAGGCGTCGGGATAGTGGTCGCGTCCGCCGCGGGGATTGAGCCGCGGCGTGCGGCCGAATTCGCTGATCACGGCGACGACCGTTTCGGCCAAGAGGCCCCGCTGCTCCAGGTCTTCGATGAGGGCGGTGAACGCCCAGTCGAACTGCGGGCAGAGATGCCGCTCGTAATCGAGGTAGGTGTTGTTCAGGCTGCCGCCGTCGGCGTGCATGTCCCAGCAAGTGAGATTGAAGACCGTGTCGAAATGGTTGACCGTGGCATAACGGACGCCGGCTTCCACCAAGCGGCGAGCCATCAGGCAGCTTTGGCCGAAGGTGTTGCGGCCGTAGCGGTCGCGGAGCTTGTCGGGTTCTTTGGTGAGGTCGAGCGCATTTTTCGCCTTGGGCGAGGTCAGCAGACGAAACGCCCGCTGATACGAACTGTCGTGCGACTGCGTGCTGCGGGTTTCGGTGCGGCGCTGCAATTCGTCCACCTGATCGAGCAGCTTCTTGCGGGCGTCCAGCCGGAATTGCGAGAGCCCTTTCGGAACCTCCAGGTCGGCGACTTTGAAGTCGGGCAAGGCCGGGTCGGAATTGAGGAAAAACGGCTCATGGGCGCTGCCGAGGTAGCCGGACTGTTGCCCATGCAGCGGACCCGCGCCGGTGTTGCCGATGGGGGCGGGCAGCACCACGTTGGCCGGCAGCTCGCTCTTCTGGCCGAAGACCCGCGAGATGACGCTCCCCGCGTGCGGCTTGACGGCGTCGGCCCCAAAATCGTGCCCTGTCATCATCCACCGCTGGCCGTTTTCGTGCGTGCTGCCGGTGTTGTAGTTCAGGCTGCGGATGAGCGAGACCTTGTCCATCATCCGGGCCATCAGCGGAAAATGCTCGCAAATCTGAATCCCCGGCACCTTGGTGCTGATGGGGGAAAACTTGCCGCGTACCTCCGCCGGAGCGTCCGGTTTCATATCCCAGGTATCAAGATGTCCCGGCGAGCCGACCAGGAAGATCGTGATGCAGTTCTTGATCTTGGCCTGACTCTCCACCACGGCTCCGCGGGCCTGAAGGTTCATCAAAGCCGGCAACGTCATGCCGGCAAGTCCCGCCGAACCCACTTGCAGAAAGCTGCGGCGACTGACGCCGTGACAGAGAGGGACTTTTTCGTTACCGATGTTGAGCATGGGAACTTCCTGTATTTGCGGAAGGGAAGTAGGACACGGAAAACACGGAGGACACGGTCAAGCCGAAGGATGAATCACCAATTTCCGTTTCTCGCTCTTCTTATCCGTGTCTTCCGTGTTCTCCGTGTCCCAATCCCTTCCCTCTTAAATCGTGTACGTCACCTTGTTGGAAATCTCCACAAACTTGCTGTTCACAAACTGCCCGTCCGGCTGCTTGGTGTAGTTCACGTACTGCCAGGTTTGCAGCACGATTTCATACGCCCCCGGCTCCGCTGCGGGATGCTCATAGCTGGCATCCGCCCGAGCCGCTGGCGTGGCCACCACCTTGCCGTTGTGCTTCACTTCCCACTGCAAGCGCAAGCCCCAATCGCCGCTCACGTCCCCCCGAATCACCTTCCGCCCCTCCAGGCGAATCTCCGCCTTGGGCACCAGCTCGTACTTTTGTTCCATGGAAGTCGGCTCCTGCAGAGGTCAATTGTCGCCTTTCGCTCCGCGAAAGAACGTTCTTTCGCGGAGCGAAAGGCGACCATTTGCTGACAGCGCCCATACTACCCATAAACGGGCGTCAATGGAATCTGATTGTGGAAAAAGTCGCCCGCAAAGTAGCCTGCTCACTCCGTGTGCAGGCATTCCCGCTCACGGAGTGAGCGGGCTACTTTGTTTCCACGGGTTCCCCTCCACAGTCGCGTTCCGCTCTTCGACGACGATTCTTTCCGGGCGGGGGCCGGCGTAGACCCAGAGCATTTCCATCGGGCTGCCGGAGTCGTTGATGAAGTAGTGGACGCGGCCGCGGGGCTGCAGGGCGGTGGCGAAGCCCTCCATGCTGTAGCGGCGGCCTTCCACGTTGCAGGTCGCCCGCCCGCTGAGGATGCAGATCGATTCGTCGAAGTCGTGGTAGTGGGCCGGCAGCCGGCCGCCGGGATGGAACAGTCCGTAGCCGCCGCTCATCTCGATGCCGGGGATGAGTTCCTCGTTGAAGAAGTCGATGAACTCCGTGTTCGGCCCGGCTGCCCCGCGCTCGGCCGTGGCAAAGCGATTGACCCGCTCGCCGCCGGGAACGCCGCGCTGATTGGCGGGCATGGTCCGCCGCGAGAAGAACCTATCGACCAGCGTGCGGCTGGGAGTGTCTGTTGGCATGGCGATGTGGAAAACGGCCGGCTCGGTCGCCGAAGCGCTGCGTGCCTGATGAGCCAGGCCCGGCGGAATGACGACGTTGTCCAGCTTGCCGAGCGTGTAGCTGCGCCCTTCGACCTCGATGACCGCGGAGCCGGAAAGGAGCGTGATGGATTCGCTGAAGGTGTGCAAGTGATAGGGAAGCACAGCGCCGGGGGCGAAGGTGACGATGCCCGTCGTCAACTTGCGGGCCTGATTGTGGCTGCCGACGAGACACTCAAAGACCACGCCGCGAGCAATTTCCACCTTCGGCCCGCTGCCGAGGGAAGACATTACTTCCGGACGGTCGGGCCGCATCGATTCCGGCGGACGGGGCTGAGGGACAGCGGGAATCGGGGACTTTTCAAGTGATGGGAAGAACGATGCTTGAACCTGCCGGTCCCTGCCGACGACGGCGAGCGAAGCCTTGAGCGTCCGGAAGAGCAGCCCGGCATCCAGCCCAACACCAATCATCCGGAATCCCTGCTTCTGTCGTTCCAGCAGGTTTTCATGGTTCGTCGCAATCAGGCCGCAGTTTTTTCCCGCCTGGCGAATGGTATCCTTCAGTTTCAGTATCTGCTCGGCAATTCCCGGCCCTTCCCACTGTCCCCGATACCCGGCGGTCGAAGAGAAATCAGCCGGGCCAAAGTAAAATAGCTCGACTCCTTCCACCTGGACCATTTGCGAAACCTGCTTCGCCGCTCGAACCGTTTCAATAATCGGCACCACAAGGACGTGCTCGTTGGCCTCGGCGGTATGCTCCACCATGCACTGTCCCCAGCACGTCGCTCTCTCCCCTCCAATGCCGCGGAGCCCTTCCTCCGGATAGCGTGCGAAAGCGACCGCCTGCTTGAGCTGCTCGACCGTTTCGACCCAAGGGACAACAATGCCGTCCGCCCCGATGTCGAGCGCCCGCTTGATGAGCCCGCCGTTGAGTTCCGCGATGCGAACCAGGGCCACCGTTTCGCTCCGGGCAGTCGCCCGCAGGTGCTCGACGATCTCCTTCCAATCGAGATGACCATGCTCGGCGTCGATCACCACCCAGTCCATCCCAAGGGCGACCGCCATCTCCGTGATGCTCGGCGATTCCAGCGTAACCCACAGGCCAAACACCGGCGTGTCGGCAGCCAGCTTGCGGCGGAGGGCTTGAATGGCGGCTGTTTTCATAACTGTATTTCGTACGATGGGCTCGAATGCTGCGGACTTGGGAAGCATCGATTATCATTGGCAATGGGGAATCCCACAATGCGAATCCCTAGACCGGGGTCGGGAGTCTTTGGCGTCAACAGTCCCAACAACATTAAGAAACCTATGCCGCCAAAGACTCCCGACCCCCTGACGTTGCGACTGCTCGCCGTGATTGTCTTTGTAGCGGTGCCCGCCTTGTGCCCGGCCGACGAGGGGACCGACTTCTTCGAGAAGAAAATCCGCCCGCTGCTGGCGACGCACTGCTATGAGTGTCATTCCGCCGAGTCCAAAAAACTGGGCGGCAACCTGCTGCTGGATCACAAGGACGGCGTGCTCAAGGGGGGCGATACCAGTGCGGCAATCGAGCCCGGCCAGCCGGAGAAAAGCCTGCTGATGACGGCAGTCCGCTATGAGGACGACGGCCTGAAAATGCCACCCAAGGGAAAGCTCCCCGCAGCGACGATTGCGGACCTTGAAGCCTGGATCAAGATGGGTGCGCCGGACCCCCGGCTCGAAAAACCGAAAACAAAGGTCGCCTCCTCCTGGGAAGAAATCCTGCGTTCTCGCAGCGACTGGTGGAGCCTGCAACCGGTTAAGAAGCCCGTGGTGCCGACGACGAAGAATGCAACCTGGTCGATGTATCCCGTGGACCGCTTCGTGCTGGCAAAGCTGGAGGAGAAGGGACTCACCCCCGTGAATCCCGCTCAGCCCCGAACACTTATTCGCCGCCTGTCGCTCGTCCTCACCGGCCTGCCACCGTCTCCCGAACAAGTCGCCGCCTTCGTACACGAATATGAGACCGCGGCAAAAAGCGCGAAACCGCAAGCGGCTGTGGAAAAGCTTGTGGACTCGCTCCTCGCCTCGCCGCATTTCGGCGAACGCTGGGCTCGGCACTGGCAGGACGTGGTGCGGTTCTCCGAGACGCATGGCAACGAGTGGAACTACGAGGTGCATCATGCCTGGCGCTATCGCGACTATCTCATCCGGGCCTTCAACAGCGACCTCCCCTACGACCAGTTTATTCGCGAGCACGTCGCCGGCGACCTGCTGCCGCCGCGCTGGAACCAGCAGGAGCAGTTCAACGAGGCGGTCATCGGCACCGGCTTCTATCGGTTCGGCGAGGTGAACCATGACGACTGCATCAGCCTGCGGTCCATCGGCTACGACCTGCTCGACAACCAGATTGACACGCTGACTAAAGCCTTTCAGGCGACGACCGTGGCCTGCGCCCGCTGCCACGACCACAAGCTCGACGCAATCTCCACGCAGGACTACTACGCCCTGCTCGGCATCCTCCGCAGCTCGCGCCTGGTGAGCCACACGATCGACGCGCCCGAGACGAACGCCGCACTCACTCAGCAACTGGCAACCCTCAAGACGGAGATTCGCAAAGAGCTCGCTGCCGCTTGGACGCAGGACGCCAAGGAAATCAACGGCTATCTGCCGGCGGCACAAGCGAAACAGGCAAATCGTCCCGATGCCGCTGAGCTCGCCAAAGGTCTTGATCCGCAGCGGCTGGAAAAATGGGTTGCGGCGTTGGCGGTCGAAAAGGCACCACTGGAAGACCCTCTAGAGCCGTGGCGAAGTCTGGCAGTCAGCGGCGCGGCCGACGGTGATGCTTTCAAAGAACAATGGCGGAAGCTGGTGGACAAGTACGCGGCTGAAGAGAAGCAGCGGACGGAGTTCAATCAGAAGGAGATCGTGTCCTTTGCTGATTTCCGCACGGGCGATGCGCCAGGCTGGCAAGTCGGCGGACAAGGACTCCGCAATGGCCCGGGCAAGAGCGGAGACTTCATGCTCCATGCCGACGGCGGCGCGCTCGTGAAGGCGATTCTGCCCGCGGGCTCATTCACCGCCACGCTTTCCGAGAAGCTCAACGGCACGCTCCGTTCCCCAGTCATTCCTCCGGGCAAGAAGAACATCAGCTTTCAGGTGATGGGGCAGCGGAGCAGCGCGGTGCGGCTGGTGTCAAATAACTGTCAGCTCAACTACAAGAACTACCGGGCGCTGATTTCGGCAAACCCGTCTCCACAACTGGAATGGATCACCTTCCAGCCGCCGGAGGACCGTGAGAATCTGCGGACCTATGCCGAGCTGATGACGATGCTCGATAATCCCAAATTCCCGGACCAGCTCAGCGCGCTCGGCGGCGATAAGGACAACTACCGGCTGCCGTGGGAGAAGGCGGCGGAGAACCCGCGGAGCTGGTTTGGCGTCACGCGCGTTGTCTTGCACGACGGTGAAGCGCCGAAGGCCCAACTGAGCCATTTGCGGCTACTGTTTGCTGCCAATGAGCCGGCATCGCTTGCGGATGCGGCGGCGATCTATGCCAATGCCATCGAAGCCACTGTGAAAGCCTGGAGTGAAGACAAGGCGGCCGATGACGACGTTCGCTGGCTCGACACGCTTCTCCGCCGCGAGCTCTTCCGCAATCAAACGGCCCTTTCGCCGCGGCTGGAGGAGCTGACCAAACAGTACCGCCAGGTCGAGGGCCAGCTTGCCGTTCCTCGGATCGTTGCCGGAATCGCCGAAAGCGGCTCTCCTTATAATCAGCCGGTGTTTGTCCGGGGCGACTGCATGCGGCCCGGTGATGTTGTATCGCGGCGGTATCTGGAAGTGCTCGCCAAATCCACCGCGCCGTTTCAGACCCCCGGCAGCGGGCGGCTGGAGATCGCTCAGCGGATTGCCAGCGCGGACAATCCGCTGACCGCGCGGGTGATGGTCAACCGTGTCTGGCATCACTTGTTTGGAACAGGAATTGTCCGCACGGTCGACGACTTCGGCCACGTCGGCGATTTGCCTTCGCATCCGGAACTGCTCGATTATCTTGCCGCAGAGTTTGTGGAAGACGGCTGGTCGGTGAAGCGGCTCATTCGCCGGCTGGTGCTGAGTCGCACGTTTCAGCTTGCCAGTGCTCCTTCAGCAGACAGCAAAGAAAAGGATCCACAGAATCGGCTCTTGTCGCATTACCCCGCGCGGCGGATGGAGGCGGAGGGGATTCGCGACAGCATCCTGTCCGCTTCCGGGCGGCTGGACCCCAAGCTCTTCGGCATGAGCGTCCAGCCGTTCCGCGAGAAGGAATATGCCGACCGCCGGCTGTTCCCTGGTCCGCTGGACGGCAACGGGCGGCGGAGCATCTACATCAAGAACAACCTGATGGAAGGGCCGAAGTTCCTCGAAGCCTTCAACTTCCCCGGCGGCAAAGTGACCCAAGGCCGCCGCGACATCACCAACGTCCCCGCCCAGGCCCTGGCCCTGCTCAACGACCCCTTCGTCCTGCAACAAGCCGACCTCTGGGCCGCGAAGCTCATCCCCCAGCCGCATGGCTCCAGTGGCGAACGGATCATCGCGATGTTTCAAACCGCCCTATCCCGTCCGCCGACGGACGAAGAGCGCCAGCGGTTTGAAGCGATGGTCAGCGAGCTTGCCGCGCTCCATCAGGTCCCCACTGTCGACGCGATGAAGAGCCAGCCGGTCTGGAAGGACATTGCCCATGCGATGTTCAACCTGAAGGAGTTCATTTACATCCCGTAGAAACGTCACTCCGCGTTGGCCACCTTCAACGCTTTTGAGTAAAGGCAGATATGAGCGCTATTATGATCAATACGAGAATCAACCAAGTGGTTACGTGGTCCATTGGAAGTCTCTTCGAGCGTTTCAACTGAATCGTAGTTTCAGACTTACGACTTTGCGCCGAACTCCCACGTATGACCACAACGGCGGCATTCCAAGCGGCCTTTACCCGCAACATACGCGCCCATTCGTGCTCCGAGTGCCCCAAACAACCCACCCTTTTTTCTATTTCTTTCGATTGTGTCCTCAGTTTCATAGCTAGCGCACGAAGGACACTGTCCCGCAGAATTGCTCGGCCAATTTTTTAGTGGGCGGCCACAGTGGATACAAGCATCAGCTTGGTCAGAGACGCTCCCACTACAATCTGGACATGTAATAAGCGACATTGGCACACCGCACGATCAGACGGCTCAGGTTGAGGTAAAACCGCGTAAGCGCCGGTAACTAATCGCAAGGCCGATGAGACTGACGCCAGCCCAAATCATAAACGAAGTGGGCTCGGGCACGGGACAAGGCCAGCGCGCATAGCTGAGCAAGGCAGGTGGGCTAGCGCGTTTGCTGTCGGTTTGGTATTTTTCCTCTTGGATTGTGGCTGCGTGAGTTCGCTGGTCGTGTGACTGCGAGCGGGAGCGCGGGGGACCAGGAGGTG
>JBKJNY010000122.1:0-49121 GCA_046593355.1 Pirellulaceae bacterium
TGCGGTCGATGTAATCCTGCAGATGCGAGAAGGGCAGCTCGCCGATGTCGACGGTGACCGTGCCGGACTCGATCTTGGAGAGGTCGAGAATGTCGTTGATCAGCGTGAGCAAATCGATGCCGGAGCCGTGGATCGTCTTGGCGAATTCGACCTGCTTGCCGGTGAGGTTGCCCTCGGCGTTCTCGGCGAGCTGGTTCGCGAGAATGAGCAGCGAGTTGAGCGGCGTGCGCAATTCGTGCGACATGTTCGCGAGGAACTCGGACTTGTATTTCGAGGTGAGCGCCAGCTCCGCGGCTTTTTCTTCGAGCGCATGGCGGGCTCGCTCGACTTCGGCGTTCTTGCGCTCGACCTCGGCGTTCTGATCGGCCAAAAGTTTGGCCTTGGTGCCCAGCTCTTCATTCGTCTGCTGCAACTCGCTTTGGCGCGACTGAAGCTCGACGGTAAGCTGTTGCGACTGTGTCAGCAGGCCCTCGGTGCGCATGGTGGCCTCGATGGTGTTGAAGACCGCGCCGATACTCTGGGTCAGAAGTTCGAGGAAGGCCAGTGAGCCGGTGGAGAAGTTATGCAGCGCGGCCAATTCGATGACCGCCTTGGTCTGCCCCTCGAACAGCACCGGCAACACGATGATGCTGACCCTGTGGGCCTGGCCAAGGCTGGACGAGATGTTGATGAAATCGGGCGACACATCGGAAAGCAGGATGCGTTTCTTTTCCAGCGCGCACTGTCCGGCGAGACCCTCGCCGAGGCGGATGCTGGCGGCGAGCCGTTCACCGCCATGCGCGTAGCTCGACAGCAGCGCAAGTTCGGGATGGTCGCTTGCGCCAGTGAGGTGGTAGATGGTGCCCTGGTGGACATTGACCAGCGGCGCCAGCTCGGTGAGGAGCATCTGACCCAGGGTGTTCAGCTCGCGCTGGCCCTGGAGCATGCCGGTGAACTTGGCGAGGTTGGTCTTGATCCAGTCCTGCTCGCGATTGCTCTCGGTGGTCTCGCGCAGGTTGGAAATCATCGTGTTGATGTTGTCCTTCAGCTCGGCCACTTCGCCGCGAGTCTCCACCTGGATCGAGCGTGTGAGATCCCCCTTCGTCACGGCCGTGGCGACCTCGGCGATGGCACGCACCTGCGTGGTCAGGTTGGCGGCCAGCAGGTTCACGTTGCCGGTGAGATCCTTCCACGTTCCCGCCGCGCCGGGAACGTTGGCCTGTCCGCCGAGCCGCCCTTCGGTGCCCACCTCGCGCGCCACGCGAGTCACTTCCGACGCAAACCCCGAAAGCTGCTCGACCATCGTGTTCATGGTCTGCTTGAGCTGCAGAACCTCACCCTTCACATCGACGGTGATCTTCTTGGACAGGTCGCCGTTCGCCACGGCGGTCGTCACGTCGGCAATGTTGCGCACCTGCGACGTGAGGTTCGTCGCCATCGCGTTGACCGAGTCGGTGAGATCCTTCCACGTTCCCGCCACGCCCAGCACCTCGGCCTGCCCGCCCAACTCACCTTCCGTGCCGACCTCGCGCGCCACGCGCGTCACTTCCGAGGCAAAGCCGTTGAGCTGATCGACCATCGTGTTGATCGTGTTCTTCAACTCCAGAATCTCGCCGCGCACATCGACCGTGATTTTCTTGGACAGGTCGCCGTTCGCCACCGCGGTCGTCACTTCCGCGATGTTGCGGACCTGCCCCGTCAGGTTCGACGCCATGAAGTTCACGTTGTCGGTGAGATCCTTCCACGTCCCCGCCACACCCGGCACCGCCGCCTGTCCGCCGAGCTTCCCTTCCGTGCCGACCTCACGCGCCACGCGCGTCACTTCCGACGCGAAGCCGTTGAGCTGATCGACCATCGTATTCATCGTGTTCTTCAACGCGAGAATTTCACCCTTCACCTCGACGGTGATCTTCGACGAGAGATCCCCCTTCGCGATCGCCGTCGCCACACCCGCGATGTTGCGGACCTGCCCGGTAAGGTTCGACGCCATCGAGTTGACCGAGTCGGTGAGATCCTTCCACGTCCCCGCCACACCCGGCACCACCGCCTGCCCACCGAGCCGGCCGTCAGTCCCGACCTCGCGCGCCACACGCGTCACTTCCGAAGCGAACGAGCGAAGCTGGTCGACCATCGTGTTGGTCGCTTCCTTGAGCTGCAAAATCTCGCCGCGCACATCGACGGTGATCTTCTTGGAAAGATCCCCCATGGCCACGGCGATGGTCACCTCCGCGATGTTCCGCACCTGGGCGGTCAGGTTGCCGGCCATCTGGTTGACCGAGTCGGTGAGATCCTTCCACACGCCCGACACACCCTTCACCTGCGCCTGTCCGCCGAGCTTCCCTTCGGTCCCGACCTCGCGCGCCACGCGAGTCACTTCCGAAGTGAAGACCGAGAGCTGCTCGATCATCGTGTTGACCAGCTTCGCCGAGCGCAGGAACTCACCCATGAGCGTGTGCCCGTCAACTTCCAGCTCCATCGACTGCCCCAAGTCGCCCTTCGCCACCGCGCCGATGGTCCGCGCGATTTCCGTCGTCGGCCGCACCAGATCGTCGATCAGCGTATTGATGGAATCCACCTCCACCGCCCACCCGCCGATCGCCCCCGGCAACGTCATGCGCTGCTTCAGCCGCCCCTCCTTACCCACCGTGGCACTCAACCGCGCAACCTCATCCGAGACGCGCTGCTTCTGCGCGATCGTCTGATTGAAGGCTTCCGCAAGCCGCGCATCCGTCCCCGACCAATCCGGCGGCAACCGCACCGAGAAATCCCCATCGCGAAACGCCACCATCGCCACGAGAAGCTGCCGCGAACGAGCCTCCACGGGATCCCCCGCGGGCTGCGCCGCGGCAACCTGCTCCGTCTTCGATTTGCGCCCCGCTTTCAACTCGGCGGGCTTGCCATTGCCCGGCGTGCCAACGGAGGGGGACTTCTCGGATTGGTCGATCGTGGTTTCGTTCATGGTGCCTCACCGTTCAAAAGGAGGTTTGATTGCTTGATTGCCCGCTTGTGTTCGGTCATGTCCATGTTGAAGGCGATGCAGCCCCGCACCTTGCCCGCCTCGTCGAAGAGCGGCACGGCAGGCTTCAACAGGACGCAGGTCGTACCATCGGGAAGGACAAACTCCAACCCATCCGCGATAACGGGTTGCCCCGTGGCGCTGCAGCGTTGCATCGGCAGTTCGTGCGCAGGTGCCTCGACGCCGTCGCGGAGAATGCGGAACGGCGGCTGTTGATCGGGCGGCGGACTTGGAGGCGTTGGCCCCTCCGGGGAGGCGGAGGAGCTGGCGTAAGGCCGGGTTTCCAGATGTGCTGGCATTCGGCGTCTTCGGCGATGGAGATTCGAACCGGGATAGCGTTGAGCACCACTTGCAACTCGGCGATGCGGCGTTCAAGGCGGCGGTTGAGATCGAGAACTTCGGCCGCAGCTTGTTTCCGTTGCGTAATGTCCTTCGATGGACCGGACACGGACGATGATCGCCACGCTCGACAGCACCAGTAGCGCGGTCAGCGTCCCGAAGCCCAGCCAGAGTTTCTGTGAGGTCGTCATCGTTGACCTTTCGGGGCTCGCTCCGTGCCACTGCGCAGGTCGGTCGGTCGGTCGGTCGGTCGGTCGGTCGGTCGGTCGCATAGCGCATACCAATCCATAGGGGCGGCTGTTCGCGGATCATTGTATCCCGAGACACCCCACGCCGCCACCGACGCTTGCCATTGAACCATTGTTTATACAGAAACTGTCTGTATAGTAAGCACCGCCAAACTTCTGGTCAAACCGAAGTCGACTTGAGGCTTGATTTTGCAACTCCGGCTGAAACCGGTCAACCTCGGATAGCGCGAATACTGTAGTTTATCCGTGTCATTCGTGACATCCGTGGTTCCATTCTCCTCCAATTTTGAATTTCCCAAATGGATTCAAAACAATATCTGGCGTCGCTCTTCGGCTTCGACGGCCAAATTGCCGTCGTCATTGGCGGCACCGGCGTTCTCGGCGGGGCGCTCTGTGATGGACTGGCCCAGGCAGGAGCGACTGTCGTCGTCGCCGGGCGTTCTCAAGAGCGAGGTGCCGAGAGAGTTGCTGCGATTGAGAAGCTCGGCGGCAAGGCGAGTTTTCTGAGTGTCGAGGCGGACAACCGCGAGTCGGTGGCGCAGCTCAAGGAGCATGTGCTGCGGCAGTTCGGACAGGTGGATTGCCTGATTAACGGCGCGGGGGTGAATGCGGCGACGCCGTATGAGAAGATCCCCGACGAAGAATGGCACAAGGTCGTCAACAGCAGTCTGCTGACGACGCACCTCGGCTGCCAGGCATTTGCCCCGGTGATGGCGGCTCAGAATGGCGGCGGCTCCATCCTCAACATCGGCAGCGTCACGGCCCACATTCCGCTCTCCCGCGTCTTCGCCTATTCCGCTTCCAAAGCCGCAGTCGTCAACCTGACGAAGAACCTGGCTCGCGAGTACGCCCCCAAGAAAGTCCGGGTCAACGTCCTCTGCCCCGGCTTTTTCCCCGCCGAGCAGAACCGCAAAATCCTCGACCAGGAACGGGTCGCCAACATCATGCAGCAGACGCCGGTCAAACGCTTCGGCGAGCCGCATGAGCTTGTCGGCGCCGCCCTGCTTTTGCTGTCGCGCAAAGCGGGGTCGTTTATTACCGGCGAGGACATGTATGTGGACGGCGGGTTTACTTCGATGCGCTTTTAGTAGCCGGCACACTCCGTGTGCAGGCATGTCCGCTCACGGAGTGAGCGGACTACTATGCCGTCTTGCGGCCAGGTATGAAGACCAGCGCAAGTCCTGCCGCTACCGCCACAATCCCTGCAATAGGATTAATGAAAAACGTGTGGGGTCTCGAAATGTCCCACGCGAAAAATCCGAGCGGTCCCACGACTTGCTCCGTCGTGAAATAGGTAAAGCTGCGAACCGATAGGGCCAAAACGCCCAAAACAATAAGCACGAGCCCGAGAACAGCGTAACGTCGCATGATGTGGTCTCCTGTTGTAGTGATTGTAGTGTTCCTCCCTGGATATTGAGTCCGATGCCCCAATGGCTGGAACCTATCGAGCAAATTCCGTGCCTCAAAGCGTTCAAAAAGGGCGTTTCTGGTCCCCTCTCCCTCTGGGAGAGGGTTAGGGTGAGGGTGTATGTTGCGATGCACGTCTGGTAGTCCCAAGCGTTAGACCCTCACCCCGGCCCTCTCCCAAAGGGAGAGGGGGCAGAACATGCCTCATACGATTGTCATCTTCGGCGCTTCCGGCGACCTCACCAGTCGCAAGCTCATCCCCGCGCTCTATCTGCTATTCAAGAAGGGGCGGCTGCCGAAGGAGACGCGGGTGGTGGGGGTGGCGCGGACGAAGTATTCGCATGAGGAGTGGCGGAAGGAGCTGACGGAATCGACCAGGAAGTTTGCTGGCAAGCAGTTCGACGAGGGGAAGTGGCAGGAGTTCGCCGCGAACATTTTCTATCACCCCGGGGACATCGGCAGCGAGGCGGATTTTGCCGCGCTCGCGAAGCTGCTGGCCGAAATTGAGAAGAACCAGCCGAGCACGCGGCTGTATTACCTGGCGACGATGCCGTCGCTGTATGCACCGGCCGTGGCGCAACTTGGCAAGGCGGGCTTAGCGGACGAAGCAAACGGTGTGCGGCGGGTGATTATCGAGAAGCCGTTCGGGACGGACCTCGCGTCGGCCAAGGCCCTCAACGCGGCTGTGCATCAGGTCTTCAGCGAGCAGCAGATCTATCGCATCGACCATTACCTCGGCAAGGAGACGGTGCAGAACCTGCTGGTCCTCCGGTTCGCCAACACCATCTTCGAGCCGATCTGGAACCGCAATTACATCGACCACGTGCAAATCACCGTGGCCGAGGACGTCGATGTCGGCAGCCGCGGAGGATATTACGACCAGGCCGGCGTGCTACGGGACATGTTCCAGAACCACCTGCTGCAACTGATGATGATCACGGCGATGGAGGCCCCGGTCCGGTTTCAGGCCGACTTCGTGCGGGACGAGAAGGTGAAGGTGCTGCGGGCCGTGCGGAAGATGGCGGGGGCGGATTTCGCTCAGAACACGGTCCGCGGACAGTACGAAGGCTATCTGCAGGCCAAGGAGGTCGCCAAAGACAGCCAGACCGCCACGTTCGCGGCCCTTCGCCTGCACGTGGATAACTGGCGGTGGAACAACGTGCCGTTCTATCTCCGCTCCGGCAAAGCGATGAGCTGCCGCACCACGCAAATCGTCATTCAGTTCCGCGAGCCGCCGCACCTGATGTTCGCCGACGGCGTCCGCAATCATATGGACTCGAACCGCCTCGTCATCCAGATCCAGCCGGCCGAAGGAATTCAGTTCCACTTCCAGACCAAGGTCCCCGACGAGGGAATGAAGCTCCGGCTCACCGACCTCGACTTCAGCTACTCGCGGGAATTCACGGGTGAAATGCCCGATGCCTACCAGCGGCTCCTCCTCGACGCCCTCAACGGCGACGCTAGCCTGTTCGCCCGCCACGACGAAGTGGAAGTCGCCTGGTCCCTCATCGACCCCATCATCGCTGCCTGGCAAAGCCCCGCCGCCCCGCCGCTGGGGACCTATCCCCTCGGTGACTGGGGACCGGCATTCTGCGAGGAGTGGATGAAGAATCAAGGGCGGCAGTGGTTTGATGTCTGCCCGGTGCTGCATTAGGTGGGGTAGGCTTCCAGCCTGCCCGGAGCTAACAAACTGCTAGCGGCGGCTGTTGGCACCGGATTTCCCTCTCTGGGCAGGCTGGAAGCCTACCCCACCTTGCTAGCAGCCGAAGTTACCCAGCCGTAACAGCCGATACTGCTTGTTGCGACCTGACTCCTGACCTCTGACCTCTACCCCTATGTCCCAAGACGCCTCCAGCGACGACCTGCTTGCTTCCGCTTCCGGCGTTCCCACGGAGCTGCCGCTGGATGAAACCGCGAAGCCGCGAGAGCACTTCATTCCGATCCGTAAGTCGGAACTGGTGCGGCTGTTGGCGGACGACAAGGAGCTCTCGCCTGACGAGCGGCAACAGTTCTTAGAGCTTTGCACGCTCGTCGGCTCGACGATTCACTTTCATTACCACCAGAAGCTAGAAGAGCTGAAGGAAGCCTATTTCAGCCTCGACCCCGACGTGGACGAACGGACCCGAGAGCCCAGCAACCCGGCGCACGAAGAGCAACAGGCGAGCGTTGTGTTCGATAAGTTCGGCGAGCTCATGGAGCGGGCCAACTTCCATAAGCTCAGCCAGGAGGAGATTTATTCCTCACTGGCGTCCGCCAGTCACTGGGGGCTGAACCTGAAGCTCGATTTCAAAATCTTCGAGCGGCTGGATGTATATGCCCGCGGCGACGTGCTGGGGAAGCGGACGGTGCGAACATGGCGGAACTGGTATCGCGAAACGACGGTGGACGTGCCCACGTATCAACGGCTGGCGGTGGCGTTCCGGCTGGCACCGGCGAGCGGTGGGCGTAAGCCCACTGATATTAGCTCGCGCAAGCAGGAAGGAAAACATCAGGGGGCTTACGCCCCCCGCTCGCCTGAAGCGCACCGTCCCATCGCTATGAAGCTCTTCAAGAACATCCCCAAGGCCGACCTGGAAATGCTGCTGCCGGGGACACGAGTGAAGATGAGTCTGTTGGATCAAGGCAAGATCTTGATCCCCACGCTCTCCGGCGTCGGCCTGGCCTTGTTCAAGCTCTTCACCAAAGCATTCGCCACCGCGCTGGCTGGGTTCTCGGGGATGCTCGGCTTTCTGATCCTGCTGGCGGGGACCATCGGCTATGGGGTGAAGGCGTTCATGGGGTATCTCAACACGAAGGACAAGTACCAGCTCAGCCTGACGCGAAGCCTGTACTTCCAGAACCTGGACAACAACTCCGGCGTCTTCTTCCGCCTGCTCGATGAAGCCGAGGAGCAGGAATTCCGCGAGGCAGTGCTGGCCTGGTGGCTGCTCTGGCGGAAATCGAGCGGCGGCGATGACGGCGGCTGGACCGCTCCGCAGATCGACCGGGCCGCGGAGAAATTCTTGCGGGACCGCTGCAATCTCCAGGTTGATTTTGAGATCGAGGACGCCCTGGACAAGCTCCGCCGGCTGAAATTGATTGAGGCGCTGCCTGGCGGCAAGTGGCGAACCGTCTCCGTCTCCGCCGCGCTGTGCGAGCTCGACCGGGCATGGGACAATTTCTTCACGTATCCTAAGGTTGCCGAAGAAACGACCAAGAAAAATCTGCTGCGGGTGCTGCAAGCGGCGTAGCGTGGCGGCCCTTTCTTCGCCAACGCGACTATAACCAAGCGTATGCTGCAACTGCTGCACATCCTGCTGCTCTCCATGCACCTGATCTGCATGAACGTGGCGTCAGGTGCGCCGTTCGTCTGCATCTGGCTGGAATGGAGACTGCGGAAGACCAATGACGGCGCGGCGAAAGCGGCTGCGGACTATCTGGCGGCAATGACGGTGATGACGCTGGTCGTCGGCTCGCTGCTTGGGCTGGTGATGGGCTGGCTGCTTTGGACGCCGGAGTATGCGGCCATTTGGACGGAGCGGCTGAGCCACAAAATGCACTGGGGCGGGCTGGAGTTCCTCTTTTCGCTGGCAATTTTGGTTGGCTATTGGGCCTGGCGGAAGCGAGCGGCCGTCAGCGGTCTGACCGGGGTATTCGGCAAGACGGCTTTGCTGCTTTTCGCCAGCACCAACCTGCTGTATCACTTCCCGCCGCTGTTCCTCATCGCCGGAAATCTTGCTGACAGCGGTCAAGCAACGAGTGGGCCGGTGCTGGGGAAACTCTTCGTGCAGCAGATGCTGTCGGGCGAGATACCGGCGATGTGGGTCCACTTCACGTTTGCGTCGCTGGCGATGGCCGGCATCATGCTGCTTGGCCTGGCCTTGCGGATGGGCCGCCGCGGCGCGCCGGCGGCGGAGGTTTCTCGCGTGGCCATGTGGGGCGGCTGGTGGGGGCTGATCCCCTCGCTCCTGCAACTGCCGGTCGGGCTGTGGGTGATCAGCACTTTGCCCCCGGGGTCGCAGTCGCGGATCATGGGAAGCAGCGGTCTGGCGACGGTGTTTTTCCTGACGGGGATCGTGGCGGCCCTCTGGCTGCTGCGGGAGCTGGTTTCCATCGTGATGGGGGAGACGGGGCGAGGCAATTTGATCCGGGGGATGAGCGCGATGGTGGTCGTCGTGGTGCTGATGACCGGCACGCATCAGGTCTCCAAGGCCCGGTCGGAGGATTTATTGAAACGGGTGATGACCAGCAAGACTATCGAGGTCCAACCATGGCGATAGAAAACGTGGTTCTTCGTGATCCCGCTTCGGGCTCCGTCGCCGAGATCGCCCCGGACCTCGGCTTCAACTGCCATCGCTTCGCGGTGCCGCACGGCAAGGAACTGGTCGAAGTCCTCTGGCGTGATCCGAACTTTCTGGACGGAACAAGCAAGCCTTCCCGTAGCGGCGTGCCGGTGCTGTTTCCGTTTCCCGGCAGGTTGCCGGGGCAGACGCTGAACTGGCAAGGGAAGAAGTACGAGTTGGGGAGTGACGACGGCCGCGGCAACGCCATCCACGGTTTTGTTCATACGCGGCCGTGGCGGGTGATTTCCCGGAACGAGAGCCGCGTGGTCGGGGAGTTCCATGCCTGGAAGGACGATCCGTCGCTAAAGAATCGCTGGCCGGCGGACTTTCGCATCACGGCGACGTATGAATTGGCCGGCAGCAGGCTCTCGATGCATTACCGCCTGGAAAATCCCGGCGACGCGCCGCTGCCGTGCGGACTGGGGACGCATCCGTACTTTCGTGTGCCGCTGGGCGGGTCGTCGGCAGATGGGTGCCTTGTTCAACTTCCAGTCACGACGCAGTGGGAGCTGATCGAGATGATTCCCACCGGCCGGCAGTTGCCACTGGCGAATGCGGCGGACTTGGCGGCTGGGAAGAAGTTCGCCGAGTTGACGCTGGATAACTGCTTCGCCGGCTTGCAGTTTCAAGGCGACTGGTGCGCGGCCCGAGTTTTGGATATCGAGAGCGGCTTGAGAATGATCGTCCGCTTTGACCGCGCCTTCCGCGAGTGCGTCGTTTATACCCCGCCGCATCGCGAAGCCATCTGCATCGAACCCTACACCTGTGTCCCGGGAGCAGCCGCGATGTACGACCCCGCTGCCGCCGGATTGCGGATTTTGGAACCGGGGGAGTCGTTCGATGCGAATGTGGAATTTGAGGTGGGGTGATTATCCGTAATCAATCCATTGCAGATAGGTCCAGTAATCAAAGATCCACGGGTGGGTCCACGGGTTCATGCTGCCGTAGCTGGCGGAGAGGGCGCTGACGGCGAGCAGGACGACGGCTATTACCCAACCCAAGCGCGAAACGGCAAGCCTGTCGGCGGCCGATAGCATTGCGATCAGCCAAAGCGGTACCAGCCACAGCAGCCAGCGAAGGCAGGTAGAGAAGCCGCTGTAGTTGCGGTCAATTTGCGGGCGGGTGAAGTAGAAGAGCAGGACGATGACCGTCAGCCCGGCAACCATCAGGGCGAGGCCCGCGAGCGAGCGATTGGGAGCGCGGAGCCAGAGGATTGTTCCCCACACGCTGAAGAGCCAGATGGGTGTGAGCGAGAAGACTCCGTGATGCCCGATGAGGCAATGGAAGAAATAGACGAGCTTGCTTGGCTCGCCGTTGTCCACGCTACTTAGCTCGCCGGAGGACCAGTAACTGCCATCGAACTCGTACCAGTCGTCCCAGGCGTGCAGTTCCAAGTAGGGAGCTGGCGAGAGGACCGGCTCCGTGTGCCATGAACGGCGGTGGAAGCCGGGATAGGTGGCTGCATACCGCATCTGGCTTTCGGGGTCGAAGATCACCCACCGTCCCTCCGATGGCGTGTCGAGGACCGTGGTGCTAGGCGAGAGATGGATGCCCTGTGACTTGAGGCTCATGACGGCATCGAACGAGAGAATCTGGCCCTTCTGGTGGGGAACCCTCTGGATCGCAAACGGAATAGTCGCCACCACCGGTCCATCACTTCGATGAGCGTACGGCGTCTTCCAATCCCCATGCGCCAGGTAGTTCGTGCCGAAGGCGGCTGCGGCGACGAGGAGTGCGGGAGGGGCGAAACCAAACAGCGTCCTCTGCCACGAGCAAAGTGACAGGCCCAACGCAATCGCGGCGAAGAAGGCCAGCGCGGGAAGCTCGTTCGCCGCTGTGAACGACGCAGCCAGACCGGCGAGGATGAAGTAACGCCATTCCTTGCGGCCTTCCATCCAGATAGGGAGTGCGGCGGCCAGCGTGGCAATCACGCCCACGGCCCCGATGAGATGGTTGTTGAGCGTGATGGCAAAGGTAGTCAGAAACGTGCCGCCGCAGGCGGACGCCATCACGAAGATCCGGCCGGCGTCAGTGGTTCCGTACTTTTCCACGATGCGAGCGAGCAGCAGCAATCCCAGGACCAGCGGCAGGACGTTCGTCAGCAGCAGCATCGTGCGGGCGACATAGAACAGCCGCGTTTCCAGCGTCGCGCCGGTCAGGTTCTTGATCAGCCAGTATTCGCCGGCCCAAAGCGTCGGCAGCAGCGTGGGCTTGCTGGAGTAGTAATGCTCCTTGCCATCCGAGGAACGATGCTTCACCAGGTCAATCGTGTGCCAATTGGGAATCCGGTTCCCTTCGGCATCGAAGATGATGTCGTCGATTGAGTACGTGCCGTGATCGACGAGCGACCGGATGGTACACCAGCGGCTGCGGTCGTTAGCGCTCAGAAACGGAGAGGGGTTCTTGGCGCTGCCATTGGTCATGCGGAGCACGCGGCCGGTCATGCTTCCGGCGGCCAGCGCGATGAGCAGCGCGTAGACTGCCCAGCGGAGGCCAGCGGAAGTCGGGGAAGTTGCCGGCGGCTCCTTCATGGGGCGTCTTTCGCTGCAGGAGTCTCGCCGACGCGGCTCTTCACCGAGTAAGTCTTCACCTCGCGCCCCAGATAAGAGGTGAGCAACTCCGCGAGGAATCCCATGGAGATGAACTGGGCCCCAAGCAGCAGGGCCGCGAGAGCATACATGAGGATCGGGCGATCATGCAGATCGGTTCCCAAGTCCATGATCAGGTTATCAATGAACCAGTACACCCCCAAGCAGGACAGCCCAAAGAAGCCGATGGTGAACGACACGATGCCGAGCGTTCCCAGCAGGTGTTGCGGCCGCTGGTTGAAGCCGGTGAGGAAATAGACGGTGAGCAGGTCGAGGAAACCTTTGATGATCCGCGATGCGCCGTATTTGCTGCGGCCGAATTTGCGGGGGCGGTGGTTGACCACGATCTCGCCGACCTGCCAGCCGCGGGCGGCAGCGAGGACCGGGACGAAGCGATGCAGGTCGCCGTAGATGCGGACCTCGCCGAGGACTTCGCGGCGGTAGCACTTGAAGCCGCAGTTGTGGTCGTGCAGACGGACGCCGGTGAGCACGCCGACCAGCCAGTTGAAGACGCGGGACGGGCCGACCTTGTGCCACGGGTCCAGCCGCACTTTTTTCCAGCCGCTGACGACGTCGAGGCCGTTTTGGTCCATCGCTTCGAGAAAGCGAGGAATCTCCTGCGGATCGTCCTGCAGGTCGGCGTCGAGCGTGAACACGAATTCGCCGCGGGCCTCTTCAAAACCGGCCGAGAGCGCCGCCGCCTTGCCAAAATTCCGCCGGAAGCGAATTCCCTTAACGCGCGAGTCTTCCTTCGCCAGCCGCTCGATGGTCTGCCAGGAGCCGTCCCTGCTGCCGTCGTCGATGAAGATGATTTCCAGGTCGTAGCCGCCGGCAACGGCCACCGCCACCAGTTCCGCATGGAGCGCGGGGAGGCTCTCCTCTTCGTTAAAGACCGGGATGACGGCAGAGAGGAGCATTGTTCCTAGAATAATCCAAGCGAGGATTAGACCCCAGCCCTAATGCCCGCTGTTCAGCAGCCGCAGGAATTCTCGCATAAGCGGTGCGTTGTCGTGCCAGGTGCGGGCGGAGATCAGGCGGCCGTCGATGACGACTTCCTGGTTGACGTAGATCCCGCCTCCTTGCTCGACGTCGAGCTGGCATTTGGCGACCGTGGTCACTTTTTTGCCGCGGATAATGTCGGCCGCGGTCAGGATTTCCACTCCGTGGCAGACGCTGGCGATCGGTTTGCCCGCCGCGGCCATTTCGCGGGTGATGCGGAGCAGATCCTGGTCGTATCGAATGTATTCCGGGGCTCGCCCTCCGGAAATGAACATTCCCGCGAAGTCGGCCGCCTTCACATCCCGGAAAGCTGCCGTCGCGCGGATGAAGTAGCCGGGGCGCTCCTGGGTGATGTCCCAGGGGATGCTGCTATCCGGCGGAATCTCGTGCAGCACCGTGTGGAACAGCCGGGCTTCGGGACCAGCGACGACTACCTCGTACCCTTCCTCCTGTAAGCGGAAGAAGGGATAGAACGTATCGAGCGCCTCGGTGGCGTCGCCGAGGGGCATGAGGATTTTGCGGGGCATAACGGTTAGCGGGCAGAGGTTAGCGGGCAGAGCTAGACCACCAATTCTAACGCGCTCGCCTCTTTCGCTCTCATCCCCTCACCCCATTATCCCATTATCCCATTATCCCTTCATCCCCTCATCCGCGTTTCACCCCTGCTTCCCTCATCGCCGCCGCCAGCGGCTCATAACACTGTCTCGCGACAGCAACCGGGTCGTAGCCAGGCCGCGAATGGATCTGGCCGCTGACTTCCACGACGACGTCGCCGCGATATTTCTTCTCGGTCAGCAGCTTGAAGTACTCGGCGTAACGATTCTCTTTTTCCGCAGGCAGCAGGAACTGGAACTTCGCCGCGTCTCCCTCGGCGTCCTTCACATGAATGAAAACCGTGTGCGGCAGCAGAGTGTCCAGCGCATTTTCCAAAGAAATTTTTCGCAGTTGAAAGTGGCTGTAGTCGAAGGCGAGGCGCACGGATTTGCTGCCGACTTGCTTCAGGAGCCACTCCGCGTCAGACGGCGTGTGCAGCGCATTGCCAACGTGCGCCTTGATGGCGACGACGACTTTTCTTTCCTCCGCAACTCTCGCCCAGTCCTTGAGCCCTGTTGCCATTTTCTCCTTCACCACGTCCCACTCCGCCGGCTTGCCGCCGAGGATCGTTTCGATGATGGGCGGCTGATTCGGGACCAGCTCGCGCGCCAGCTCTGCAGCCAGTTTGAGCCGTTGCAAGTTGGCCGCGTACGTTTTCTCCTCCGCCAGGAGCGGCAGGTTCTCCATCAGCGCCGACAGCCGCAGGCCGCTTTTCTCCAGGGCTGCCTTCAGCTCTTTTCGGGCCGAAAAGGCCAGTTTTTCGGGGTCCGCGGGCCAGCCAGGCATCAGCGGCAGCTCGACGCAGTCGTAGCCGATCTCGCGGCAAGTCTCCAGCGCCCTGGTCAGTGACAACGTCTTCATGCCATAGAGACTGAAGCCCAGGCCGAGGGACTGATCGTCCGCGGCACGCGCGGATGGCGCGAGGGCAATGGAGCCGGCGAGTCCAGCAGCGTATGCCAGAAATGGTCGACGAGTGATGAGATGTGGCATCCTAGTGGATTGTATTTAAGGTATCTATTCGGTACTTAGTACTGAGCACTAAGTACCGAGTAATGCGGTTACTCATCCCATCATAGCACGTCTCTTCGCGCTCCGCCTCACCGCGCCCACGATCGCAACGCGACCGCAAACAATTCTCCCTCCGCCTCGCCCCCAGAAAAAACTTTGCTCCGGTTGGCACTTTTCCACTTGACGAAACATGCCTCGACCTGATTCAATTGGTGAATCGAGCCAGCGCGAGCAGTGATGCGAGTGCAGTTCGACCAGGATCCAAGGAAGCTCGCTCGCTAGTTGCAAGTGAGATGACTTGCGAAAGTTCTTCGCAAGTACAATGGATTGAACGCGGCACTTCTCGAAGATGCGTCCCGAGTTGTGCCGCTTCGGAGATACGGACGCCCATAAGCAAGGAGCCATTTCCATGGCAGCTGCGAAGAAGACCGCGAAGAAGGCCACGAAGAAGTCCGCCAAGAAGACCGCCAAGAAGAAGTAACTGGCCCGGCGGACGACGAGGCAAGTCATCTTTGATGATGAGCCGAAGCGAACGCCGAAGTTTCTTCCGGACCACAGCGAGAAAGGCCGGCAGCGGTCACCAACGGGGTGTGACCGCAGCCGGCCTATAGTTTGCGCTCATCCTAAGAAAAAAGACGGAAGAGATTGAACAGAAGGAAACGAAGGGAACGAAGGCAGGCAGAGAGAGAGGGAGAGTGAGTCGACCTGGCTTGGACGCCCTTAGAATTCCCCCTTCGTTACCTTTGTTTCCTTCTGTTCAAATTCTTCCGCCAAATGTCCGCCCTTTTGTCCGCTCCCTGCCGCCAGTAGCATGAAGCGGATGAGCACCGACAGCCCAAATTTTTCCGGCCTGCGGGTCGCGTCGCTCGAAAGCCGCAACGCCGAGGAAATGGCCCGCATGATTGCCCGCTTTGGGGGCGTGCCGCACGTCAGTCCGAGCATGCGGGAAGTGCCGCTGGCCGAGAGTCGCGAGGCGATTGACTTTGCCCACCACGTCATCACCGGCGGGATCGACGTGATGATCTTCCTGACGGGGGTTGGGTTTAAGCACCTGCTAGCAACCGTCGAAAAGCACGTGGACCGCGAGCGGTTCCTCAATTCGCTGCGGGACATGGTGACGATCGTCCGCGGCCCCAAGCCGCTGGCCGCCATGCGGGAGGTCGGCCTTACCCCCACCCACCGCGTCCCCGAGCCGAACACCTGGCGGGAGCTGCTGGCGACCATCGACGGCGGCATTCTCGTGGCCAACCAGAACGTGGCAGTGCAGGAATACGGCATCACCAATCGCAGCCTCGTCGCGGGACTGGAAGCCCGCGGAGCGCGGGTCCATGCGGTGCGGATTTATCAGTGGGATCTGCCGCTCGACACCGCGCCGCTCGAAGAGAACGTCCGCGCGCTGGCCGCGGGAGAGCGGGACGTGCTGGTGGTCACGTCGGCTCATCAGGTGGTCAACTTATTCCGCGCGGCGGAGAAGCTGGCGCTCGTCGAGAAGCTGCGGGACGGCCTCAAGCGGACAGTGATTGCGTCCGTGGGTCCGACGACGAGTGAAATGTTGCGCGATAGCGACATTGCGGTGGACATTGAGCCGGAGCATCCCAAGATGGGTCCGCTGGTGATGGCGGCCGCGGAGAAGAGCGGCGAGATTCTAGCGCGGAAGCGGCGGGCGAGTGTCACGTTCTCCGGCCCCGCCAGCGACCCGCTCGATAAAAGCGCGCCGTGGTACGACAGCCCGTTCATGAAAGCCTGCCGCCGTGAGCCGGCCAGCGTCACGCCCATCTGGCTGATGCGGCAGGCGGGGCGCTACATGGAAGAGTACCGCCAGGTTCGCGGACAGACGACCTTTCTGGAGCTGTGCAAGAACCCGCAACTGTGCAGCGAGATCATGTGTACCGCGGTCAAGCGGCTGGGGGTGGATGCGGCCATCATCTTCTCGGACCTGCTGCCGATTCTGGAGCCGATGGGGATGGAGCTGGAGTTCTCCAAGGGGGAGGGGCCGGTCATCTATAACCCCGTCCGCGCCCCGGCCGACGTGGACCGCGTGCGAGAGTTGGAGGACATTCACGCGCTCGACTTCGTGTACGAGACCGTCCGCCAGACGCGCGCGGACCTGCCCGCGGAGATTCCACTGATCGGTTTTGCGGGCGCGCCGTTCACGCTCGCCAGCTACACGATTGAAGGGGGCAGCAGCCGCAACTATCTGCATACCAAGACATTGATGTACCGGGATGAGGGAGCGTGGCGGACTTTGATGGAGCGGTTCGTGCGGGCCATCACGCGATACCTCAACGCCCAGATTGCGGCGGGAGCGCAGTGCGTGCAACTCTTCGACTCGTGGGTCGGCTGCCTGGGGCCGGATGATTATCGCCGCTATGTTCTGCCGCACGTATCGGCCATCATTCGCGGCATCACGCCCGGCGTGCCGGTCATTAACTTCGCAACCGGCAACCCGGCGCTATTGCCGCTGCTCTCCGAGGCAGGAGGCACCGTCATCGGCATCGACTGGCGGGTGCGGCTGGACGATGCTTGGAAGACGGTCGGTCACGACAAAGCCGTGCAAGGCAATCTCGATCCGCTAGTGCTGCTGGCCGAACAGGGCGAGATTCGCCGCCGCGTGAAAGAGGTGTTGGGGCAGGCCGAGAAACGCCCCGGCCACATTTTCAATCTAGGCCACGGCGTTGTTCAGCAGACGCCGGTGGAGAACGCCATTGCGCTCGTGGACATGGTGCATGAAATGAGCCAGCGTTAGGCGAAGAGCAAACGACCGCGTGGTTTCGGAATCGGCCGCCCAAGTTCTTTGGCGGTCTCGATCCACTCGTTGATCACCAACTGCACCGCAGCAAGCGCTTTCTGATAGCTCGGACCATCGGCAGCACAGCCCGGCAACTCGGGAACTTCGGCAATGAATGCGTCGTCCGCCTCACTCCAGTAGATGATGACTTCGTAACGGATATTATTCGGCATCATGTCCCTCCGCCAAGTTGTACCGCACGATCACGTTGCGAACTTGCTTCACTTGAGAGGCCTTGGCTCGCGAGCCGAGTGGCTGAAGATTGAGGATTTCCGCCACTCCGTCTCGCGCAAAAATATGATGATCGCCACGAATCCGCTCCTCAAAGCCTAGTCGCTTCAACACCCGACGCAATTCGTCAAAACGAATGTTTGCATCGGATGTTCCTCACAAAACCCGGTCGAGGGTCTTCGTCCAGCCCATTGCGATTACGAGCTCCTGGCACTTGCTTCACCACCGCGATGAGCGGGTTGAATGAGAATACCATGCTGCTGGCCAGACCTTCAAGGGATTATTTTTCTTCCTTGGTGCGAATGCGTCTGCTTTGATTGATCAAGATTGGCCTTAAAAGTGTCACCTGGCTATTTCACTCCTTTTGGAAGAATTCTGCACTTTTACCCTATCCGCCGACCTGGGTAGTGGTAGGATTACACCGGCAAGACAGCCCTTGCGGTCTGACGCGTGTTTCTCAGCATTCGCTCTCCTCTTTTGTCTCCCTGCCTGGCAGGCCACCACTTGGCCTCTTCTTCGGCCCCTGGAAGTTCTTGCAGGGCCGTGTTCTTTGAGGAGTTTGCGGGATGAAGCTTTACGTCGGAAACATCAGCTACAACGTCACGAACGCATCGCTGGAGGATTTGTTCAGCCCGTTCGGATCCGTGCGGAGCGCCCAGGTCATTCAAGACCGCGACACGGGGCGGAGCAAAGGCTTTGGCTTTGTGGAAATGGGCGATTCCAACGAGGCCAACGCAGCCATCAAGGGCCTTCACGAAAAGGAGCATGACGGCCGAGCGCTGACCGTCAATGAGGCCAAGCCGCGCGAAGACCGTGGCGGCGGCGGTGGCGGAGGCGGCTCGCGCGAACGGCGCTACTAAGCCGTTTGCACGCGGAACCGCAAATAGTAGCCGGCACACTCCGTGTGCCGGCATGGCCGCGCTCACGGAGTGAGCGGGCTACTATCGTCGATCTCACCAATCACAAAACAAGGACTCGAGCCATGGGTTCCAAAGAAGACGCCAAAATCAATCTGCAAATTACCAACAAGCTGGCGGGCCGCGGCATCACCAACCCCTGCAAGGTGACCGTGTCGTCGAATAAGGGAGAAGTGACGCTGACCGGAACGGTTCAGCATCCGCACCAGCGCAAGGCGGCCGAGCAAGCCGCCACGGGGATCACTGGGGTTCGCCGCGTATCGAATCAACTCGTTGTGAAAGTCGAAAAGAGAATCTAACCTTATGGTGGCAGTCATTAAGAAACCGACAGAAGCTCGCGCGGAGAAAGTCATTCCCCTTCGCATCACGCTGGTCGACTCGGACGGAAAAACCGTCGAGCCAAAGTCCCTGGCCACCTCCGCGGAGCTGCGTTTCCTGGCGGAGCAGGCGCGGAATCTCGTGCGGGAATGCGACCGTCTGGCGCAGGCCAAAGACTTGCTGGACCCGACGAAAAAACGCGGGCTGGTACCGTATGGGTAGTGGCGGGCGCCGCAACCCGTCAGCGGTCGGCCGTGAGGGAGTAGTTCAGCAGGCGTCCGCCGCCGAGTTCCTCGGCGCGGAGCGTGAACTTTTTGCCGATGAGGGATTCGCCGTCCTCGAGCAGGAACAGGAGCGGGCTTTGAACCCCCGGCAGGGCCAGGAGCTGGCGGGCCTCGCGACGCCGGCCGGGGACGAAGAGAAAGCACTGGAAGCTGACCGGCTTGCCGGTCAGATTGGTGAGTTGCTGGGTAACCTCCAGCAGGCCGTCTTCCCGCAGGCGCGAGGTCATTTCAATCGCCACGTCGGCCAGGCCCAGTTGCAACGTGCGATGGACGCTGAACTGGTAGTTGTGATCCGCCGCCAGGCTGAAGTCCATGCGGAGCGGCTGCGGGCCGCTGCTGGCGTCGGCTTGAAGCTTGATGCGGACGGGAAGGCGGATTTCCTCGCCTGGACCAAGGCGGAAGCGGGTTCCCTGAGTGTCGGGTGCCCAGCCGGGCGCGACCAACTTCACTTCGCCGCTAATCCCTAGCGGGAAGAAGTTCTTCAGACGCAAATAAATGGTCTGCTCGCGGCTGAAAACGCTTTCGACGAAGGGGCTCTCGAACTGCGCGGCCATCTTAAAGGCGGCGATGGTGGCATTGAGCCCCGTCACGAAGGTGGGCAGGCGACCGGCGCTGATGCGGTGCCGAGAAAATCCGGCGTCTGACTCGGCCGGCGGTATCGTCTCCCGGCCCCACAGGTCGATCTGGAGCAGGTCATCACCCAGGTACATGGTTTCCACCGTCGGCTTGTCGTTCCAAATGGCCATGACCGCCAGGCCGTCGCGGGCGAAGACGTGGTTATTGCTGCCGCCGGGGAGTTGCATTTGGCCGAGATACTCGGAGCCGGTGATGGCGGCAGCGGTGGTGCGCCACGGAAGGAATAGCTCGCCGGGAGTGCCATCGGCTTGCATCAGGCCGGTTTCGGAGTCAAACGGTTGCGAGAGGAAGACGGCCTGGGCTCCGGCGACTTTAGCGGCGAGCATCCGGGCCGCCAGGTCGTGAGCCCGCGTGGTCAGGGAGTATTCCCCTTTGGGGAGGGCGTCGAGAGTGACCCAGCGCTGCGTCGTCATGGCATCGGCAGGGCCTCCCGCCCTTGTCAAATAGGCTTCCAGCTCCGGCGGAGTGAGCGGCGGTTCGCTGGTGAAGCTCTGCATGGCCAACGGCACGCCGGCGGCCGGCGGCGGACTGAGCCATTGCCAGCCCGCGCCGAGTTTCACCTCCTGGCCGAAACGTTCCAGGTGCTTTTTGAAGTCCCGCGTCCGCTCCGACAGTCGCGGATAGCCGACGAGGCTGGTGTCCTGGTCGCTGCCGAGCTGCCACCAGCGGACCTTGAGGGACAGTCGCGTCATGATGGGGTCGACCCACGGCTGCCAGGCGGCGGGATCCTCCAGGATGTTCGCGATGGGGCCGGCGCTGCGGGTGGGAGGATGGTCAAAGATCCCCACCATTTCGATTCGTTGCAGGCTCAGCTTTTCCGCGAACCAGGCAATGCGGTCCGCTGCTCCGCCTTCGGATTGCGCGAAGGTGACTGGATATTTGGCCCAGTGAATCCCGGCGTGGGCCAGGAGCGCCGCCATTTGCACGCTCGTGAGCGGCTCTTCGCCGGCAGGGAGCGTCCAGCCGAACTGTCCAGTTCTAGGCAGCGGCGCGGGATGCAGAAAGACGAGAGTGGCCGTGCGCTCGAGCGTTTGCTGCTCCTCCCCTTTCCAACGGACGTAAACCTGATAGTAGCCGTAGTCCGCAACGGGGGGCTTCCACACGGCGCGGGCAATGGAGTCCTCTCCGGTGGTAAGCTGCCGGGAGTCGGTGGCCAGACTGCGGCCTTCGTGGTCCCGGAGGTCGAAGTGCAGCATGGATTGCGACTGCGGAACGCCGGCGATCTCGCACTGCACTTCTCCCCGACCCAGTTCCGTGAAGATGCCCAAGGGGTTGCTGGTCTGAACGGCCATCCGCGGGAGGCGCTGCAGGCGGAGCCGACGGAAGGCGGCCTGGCCGCGGAGATCCTGCCGCTTTCCGCGCGGGGCGACTTGCAATGTGAAGCTGGCAGCCGTGGCCAGGCGGGGGGGAACGAGAGAGTCGAGGCGAAATTGCTCCCATTGGCGACTGGAGGATTGGCCGCTCAGGGTAAGGGCGCGGGTCTGCAAGGATTTGCCCTGGCTATCCAGAAAAGTGAGCGAAACCAGCGCGTCGTCATGCACCAGGTCGCTCAAGCGGCATTCCCCTTCCAGCACGTAGCTGAAACTGGCGGTGATGGGGATCCGCGGACTGCCAACTTCCGCCGACCCGCCGTTCAGTTCGACGAGCAGGGCACTTCCACGAGCGGTGCCGCTCTTGTCCTGGGGGATGCTGTCCGGGCCGATGCCGATCTTGAGGAAATCGTGAAAGCCCGGGCCGTGACGGCGCGTCCATCCGTCCGGCCAGCCGTCGCAATCGCGGTCGACCGTCGCGCCGAAGTCGCATTCAAAGGCCACGGAGCCGGTGACGCCTGGCGCTTTGGGTTTCACTTGCCCAGAGGACGCCGCCTTCGTCGCGGGATGCTCGCCGGCGTGCGCCTCGTGCTTGGGCGGAGCGGCCTGGGGAGCGGCGGCCAGGGCCATTAGAATGAAGGGAACGAAGGACATAGGCATGACCCAAGGTGGGGTAGGCTTCCAGCCTGCCCTGATAGTCGCCTTTCGCGGAGCGAAAGGCGACTCTGGGGCTAGGAGACCAAACGTGCTGCAAATTCGCGTCGGAGTGCAACTGGCCAGCCTGCGGCTGCCGCTCAAACAAGGTTTGCTTACGGCGGCGCGGATGGGGGCGGAAGCGGTGGAAATAGACGGCCGCAATGACGTGAAAGCGGACGAACTTTCCCGCACGGGGGTGCGGCAAGTGCGGAAGATGCTGGAAGATTTGAATTTGCGGGTTAGCGCGGTGACGTATCGCACCCGCCGCGGCTACCAGGTGCAGGACGATCTGGAGCGGCGGGTGGCCGCCACGCAGCAGGCCCTGAAGATGGCCTATGAGCTGGGAACCAACGTCGTCATCAACCACATCGGCCGGGTGCCGGAGAAGGGGACGCCAGCCTGGACGATCATGGTGGAAGCCCTCACCGACATCGGCCGCTACGGTCAGCGCGTCGGAGCCACGCTCGCTGCCGAGACCGGCACCGAGAGCGGTGAAGATCTCGCCGGCCTCATCGCCGCCCTGCCGCCGGCGTCGCTGGGAGTCGACCTGAACCCCGCCAACCTGATTGTCAATGGCCACTCTCCGCGAGACGCCGCCAAGGCCCTGGCCCAGCACGTCTTGCACGTCCACGCGACCGACGGCACGCGCGACCTGGCGCACGGCCGCGGCATTGAGGTCCAGCTCGGGCGCGGACTGGCGGAATTCCCCGAGCTGCTGGGCCTCTTAGAAGAGCACCACTATCGCGGCTACATCACCATCGAGCGGCGACAGAGCGAGAATGCCGTGAGCGAGATCGCCGACGCGGTGAGGTATTTGAAGAGCTTGTAGCGCAAGCAGAATGTCCCTACGGAGGCGTCAGAGTGCGGATCAAGCTTCAATTCGGCCTGAGGTGGTTTCTCCTCACCACGACCCTGATTGCCGTTCTCATCGGCACCGTGGGGAAGCGCCTTTATCTCCAGCAAATCGAGAATGCCGCCCTAAGACGGCGAGCGACGGCCGTAGTGGAGTTGGAAAAGTTTGAGGTGCGAGTTCACACCCGAGAAGAAGCCATTGTCCGTTTGCAGTTCCCAATGCAGGTTTGCAAGCCGCGGCATTTTCAGTTGGCGGCCGAGATAAGAGATTTAGAATGGCTCGATTTGGACTTTACGGGTTTTACCGATGCTGATGCGTCGACGCTTGAATTCCATCCGAACCTAAAGAGACTTGGGGTTTCAGCAAATCCTGGCCTCACGGATGAAGGTCTGAAATCGATCGCGAAACTCACGTCGCTGGAACACTTGGACCTCTCAGGAACGGGAGTTTCCGACCAAGGGTTAAGGGTGGTCGCGGGCCTTCCCAAGCTTCAGACCCTTGTTTTGGACAGAACGACGATCAATTCAGACTCGCTTATTTACCTCCAGCCTCTTCAGTCCCTCCGTATTTTACACCTGTGGAGTACATCTGTTGACGATGCGGGCCTTGAGGCAATTGGGGAAATCCGTTCCCTGGAGTCGATTGTCCTGAACGACACGCAGGTCCGCGGCCCAGGGCTCGCCGCCCTGGCCACGCTCCCGAAGTTGCGCCTGCTGAACTTGGGCGCCTGTCCGTTGGAGGATGGTTCCGGCCTGGCGAAGCTCAAGCAAGTATCGAATCTCGGGATCACGGAGGGTCAAATCTCACCGGGTGTCCTGTCGCACGTTGGCGAGATGGACAACCTGCGATTCTTAATCCTGAATGGTTCAGCGGTGGGCGACGAGCACCTGTTGGAGCTCGCCAGCGCCACACAATTGACTCTCCTGGCCCTCGGAAAAACAAATGCCTCCGAGGCCTCGCTTCGAGAACTCAAGGTCAGGCTTCCCAAAACGGAAATTCGCGGCGAACCCCAGAAACCCTAGCGCCAACACCTGCCCATGTCGCTCAAAATACAATTCGGCCTGAAATGGTTTCTTCTCGCGACCACGCTCGTTGCCGTACTGTTCGGTACGGTGGGGAAGCACTTCTACGACCAATGGCAATCTGATCCCGTCGTGGAATTGGAGGAACTTGGGGTACAGGTTGAAAGGCGAGGCGACGTCATTGTCAAGCTGCACTTCCCGAAAAAAAAGCCGGATGTGCCGTTCAAGCCACGCCATTTTCAAATGGCTGCGAAGATGGGAGAGTTAGAGGAGCTTAGTTTGTCGTTTACGGGTTTTGCTGACGCCGATGCGCCAACGCTATCCGCATATCCGAAGCTTCAGTTT
The DNA here is from genome assembly GCA_046593355.1 of Pirellulaceae bacterium. Classification (GTDB taxonomy): domain Bacteria; phylum Planctomycetota; class Planctomycetia; order Pirellulales; family Pirellulaceae; genus SXOA01. Next base: position 23,901 of record JBKJNY010000122.1, read on the forward strand.
TTGTCTCTCTCGAATAACCCCGACGTCACGGACAAGGCTCTGAAATCCATCGCCAAAATTCGCTCGCTCAAGACACTGGAACTTGGGGCGACGGGCATCACTGACGAGGGTCTCAAAGAGATCGCCGTCCTCCCCAAGCTTCAATCCCTTAATCTTCACTCCACGAAGGTTACGAATCGGGGACTCGTACATCTGCGTCCGCTCCAATCCCTTCTGTTCCTGGGATTGGCGAATACGACCATCGACGATTCAGGCATGGAAGAAATCGGGAAACTCCGGAGCCTGCGAAAACTCATGCTGATGAAAACCGAAGTTGACGGTCCTGGACTTGCGCATCTTTCCCAGCTACCAAACCTTATGGCGCTTGAAATGCACGGTTGCTCGTTACAAGATGGCCGCGGCCTGGGGACATTGAAACAGGTGAAGCATCTCTGGATGTGGGACGCTGAGATTTCACCCGGCGTTTTATCGCACATTCACAAGATGGAAAACCTGCGCGACTTGGACCTGACTGGGTCCGCTATCAACAACGGACACTTGGCCGAACTTGCGAATGCCACTCAGCTAACCAGCTTGAATCTCGCGAGTCATGAATACTCATACATCCACAAACAAGCGAACGATTTGAACCCCAACATGTCCGCGGCTGCTTTGAATCAACTGCGGGCTAATCTGCCCAATACACGGATTTTTGGCGAGCCCCGAGATCGGTAAATGCGCGAACCTGCCTACTCATGCCGCAGGGCTTCAATCGGGTCCATCTTGGCGGCGCGGATGGCGGGGTAGATGCCGAAGACGACGCCGACCAGGACCGAGATGCCGAACGAGAGCGGGATCGACATCATGACAATCACCGGTTCCAGCGTCTTGGCAACTTCGGGAAGGGAATCCGCGATTTGAGGGTTGGATTCGAGCACCATATCTCGCAGCCAGACAAAGATCACTGGCGAAAGCACGCCGGCGACGATCCCGAACACGCCGCCGACGACCGAGAGCGAGACGGTCTCGACGAGGAATTGCAGCACGATGTGCTTTTGCGTCGCGCCCAGGGCGCGGCGGATGCCGATTTCCCGCGTCCGCTCGGTGACGGTGGCCAGCATGATGTTCATGATGCCGATGCCGCCGACCAGCAGTGAGACGGCGGCAATCAGCCCCATGAAAACGTTCAACGTCAGCCGGGCCACGCGGGCCTGCTCGAGCAGCTCTTCGGGCACGACGACGGCGATGTCCCCGCGGGGAGGCTTTTCATTCTGCTCCGCCTGGGCCGTCGCGGCGGCGGTGACCTGGGGAGAGGTGGTCTTGGTTTCCTCGACTTTCTTTTTGTTGGCCACGTTCAGCGTTTTGCGGACGAGGTCCGCGGTGGGGCGGACCAGGTCCACCGATTTGACGCGGAGCGTGATCTGGTTGAGCTCGACCAGGTCGGCGCTGAAGCTGCCGCCGCGGCGGGTGATATCGAGGTCGCCAATCGACTTGCGGATGGTGCTGATGGGAATGTAGACGTCGTACTTGAAGTCCTGCGCTTCCAGCGAGCCGCCGATGGCTGCCGTCGCGTTGCGGAACTTGAGTACGCCGACCACCTCGAAATAGTCCTTGCTTTCCGATAGATAGATGCGGCGGCCGAGCGGGTCTTGATAAGGGAACAGCTCTTCCGCGGTGCCATAAGCCAGGACGCAGAAATTCTTAAACCCATTCTCGTCGGCTTCGGTGAGCAATCGGCCGCGGTCGAGCTCCAGGCGCGTAACCTCGAAGTAATCGGGCGTGCAGCCCACCAGGCGGCCGTCCCGATTTCGCCCGTCAAAGCTGAAAGTGCGGCGGACTTCGCGAATGGGGAGCGGCGCGCCCTTGAGCGTGGGAGTGTTGGCAACCAGGACTTTGTAATCTTCCCGTGTCAGGCCATAGGGGACCGGTCCCGTGAAGCCGGCAGTGGCTTCGGCCGGGGGCTTGATGCTGCGGACGATGATGTTGTCCGCCCCCAGCCCCTCAATCTGCCGCTGCATGACCACACTGATCCCTTCGCCAATCGAAAGCAGAGTGATGACGCTCCAGACCCCGATGGAAATGCCCAGCACGGTCAGAAGCGACCGGAGCGGGTGCAAGAGCAGGCTCTTGATGCCGAGCTGGAAGGTGCGGAGGAAGAACAAGGGAGTGTTCAGTTTTCAGGGGTCAGTGTTCAGTGTTCAGGCAGGCACAGGCGCGTGCGCTCGTCTTTCCAGCGCGCTCACGCGGCGCAAATTCGGCTCATCGCTCTGCAAATAGCCGTCACGCAGGCGGATGATCCGCTTGGCGTGGGCGGCAACGTCGTCTTCATGCGTGACCATGATAATGGTGCGTCCTTCATTGTTGAGCCGTTCGAACAGCGACAGGATCTCCTCGGTGGTCACGCTATCCAGGTTGCCGGTCGCTTCGTCGGTCAAGATGAAGTAAGGGTCATTCACCAGGCTGCGGGCAATGGCCACCCGCTGCTGCTGACCGCCGGAGAGCTGCGCGGGGCGATGCCCCAGGCGATCCTCGAGCCCGACGAGTTGGGCCAGCTCGTGGCAGCGCTTGCGGGCGGCTGAGCCGGCGCGACCCTGGTAGTACAGCGGAACCTCGATGTTTTCCACGACTGTCAGTTGCTGGATCAAGTTGTACGACTGAAAGACGAAGCCGATGCGGGAAGCGCGGATCATGGAAAGCTGGTCGTCGCTCATCTTGGAGACATCGTCGTCGCCGAGAAAAAACTCGCCGCTGGAAGGCTTATCCAGGCAGCCGAGCAAGTTGAGCAGCGTGCTCTTGCCGGAACCGGACGGGCCCATGATGGCCACATAGTCCCCTTCGGGAACGGTGAAGCTCACGCCGCGCAGAGCCCGCACCGTTTCCGATTTGAGGACGTAGTTCTTGGTGATATTAACCAGCCGAACCGCAACGCTCATTGTCCCGCTCCCGGACCGCCGCCAGACGGACCACCGCCGGGAGGGCCGCCACCGCCAAAGCCGCCACGTTCCTGAATCTGCTTGATCAAGGCTTCGCTGGATTTAGTAAGTTCGTCCTTGTCCACAAAGCCATCTTTATTCTCGTCAGCATCCATGGTGCGCTGGCGGCCACGCTCATCGATATTGGCAATTTCTGCCATCGAGAGTTTTCCATCCTTGTCCGCGTCGTTTTCGAAAGCGCGGGCCACCATCGCCGCCGGAGTGAATCCGCCGCCGCCTCTGCGCCCGCCGCCCGGCCCCCCTTTCCCCTTGGCGGCATCGGGGCCGCCCGCGCCAGGCGGACTCGCCGCGCCCGGAGGGCCACCCGCGCCGAGCGGACCGCCAGGGGCCGGCGGCGCTCCCTTGTGGAGCGCCGCGGTCGCCAAGGCAGCTTTCGCGGCCGGATCCAGCTTGACCTCTTTCACAATGGTCGGCTCCGGCAGATCGGGGAGCTTCAGCATCGGGTGGGCGCGGGGATTCATCACCACCTGATCCTTCTCGGCCAGACCCTTTTCGATCACGGCTGTCTTGTCATTGGTCGATCCGATGACGACTTCCTGCGTTTCGAATTGCTCGCCATTCTTCTTGACGACGAAGAATTTTCCGCGGTATTCCGCCAGGGCCTGCACGGGGACCTGCAGCGCCTCGGGCCGCCGCTCGATGTGGATCCGCACTTCCGCGTTCATGCCGGAGCGGAGCCCCAGCGGCGGACTCTTGACGGTGATGAAGGCCCCGTATTTTTTAATATTTCCGCCGCCCCAGTTCGCAGGCTCGGCGTACTGATTAACTTTCGTCACTTCTCCTTCAATCAACTCGTCCTTGAGAGCATCGACCCGAATCGTCACCGGCTGACCAGGGCGAACGAGCGTGACGCGGGCCTCGTTGATCAGGGCCTTGATTTGCATCGCGTTGGAATTGGGGAGCTTGATAATCGGCTGCTGCTCGCGGACCTGGGCGCCGGCTTCGACGACGAACTCGGCGCTGCTGCCGCCGCCGCGGCCGGAGTTGAACTTGTTGACATAGACCACCTGGCCGTCCTGCGGCGCGTGGATCGTGCATTTGCCGATTTGCTCTTTAATGTCCCTGAGCTTGTCCGTCTCCAGCTTGAACCCGCTCTCTTCGGCCTTGACCTTGGACTTGGCCGTTTCAATGTCGCTATCGAGCTGAGCCAGCATCTTTTTCGAGGTGAAGTCCTTGAGCACCGTCAGTTTTCCCTGGGCATTGTTTCGGTCGTTCTCGGCCTTCTTGACGGCATACCGGGCGCCTTCCAGTTGCAGGGAATTAATCAAGCCCTTGGCACTCAGCCGCTCATAAGACTCCATGGCGAGCTGAGCGGAGGTCAGCGACTGCTCGGTAACGAAGACTTCGCTTTCGATCACGCTCTGTTCCTGGCGAAAAGTTCCCTGCAGATATTCTTGCTTGGCAATCTCGGCCACTTCCTGCGACTTCTGCGCCTGGAAGAGCAGCGATTCGCGGGAAGTGACGGTGATTTCCTGCTGCTGGCTCTCCAGCTCCAAGGCTCGCGAATCCAACTTGATGAGCAGATCTCCCTGGGGCGCTTCCGGCCGCGGTCCCTTCACGAACGTCCCTTCCGGCACCACCTCGATGATCGTGGTGCTGCCGCCGCTGCCGCCGGCGCTGCGGGACTTCACCTCGCAGCGGAGCTCGATGGCGCTGGCCGGCTCCACCTCTCCCTGCTCGAGCACGGTGACCTCATAGGCACCCTTGGAGACGGCATTCAAAATCGGTCCGGTGGCTGCGGTCTGCTCCCCGCCGTACATCGTCCAGTAGACAATCCCGCCAATCGCCACCAGCGCGAGCAGGGCGCTGACGATCAGCAGAGTCGTATTGCCACGGCGAAGACGGGAATTACGCATGCGGTAGGAAGATTTCATCGGTCGGCTCCGTGGAGAGACGTGCTGGGGGGAAGCACTTCGGGCGGGACAAGTAGGACGGAGCACTGCTCCGTCCGACGTGAGTCAAGTTGGCAGGATGACAGGATAAAAGGAGAAAAATGGCGATTCTTGCGCCGCTTCCCCATCCTATCCCGACTCACCCATTTTAGCCGCTTGGCGAGGGGCTTGTCACGCGCATTTCCAGTACCTCCCAGGATTGTATCGGCAACAGGGGCTTACAGCGGTGCAAGCAGCCCAAACTCTGGCTGCGCAGCGAGCGCGAGAAGCCCCCAGCGATTGAACCCCGCCGAGGAAGAGAGGTTTCGGCAAGAGCCAGCGGGTGCCTCCCCGACACTAACCCGAAGCGCCAGCGAGGGCGAACGGGAAAAACTCCCTCGCTGGCGCGTCGGGTTGGCATGCTCTTGACTAATATATACAAATGTGTACAATTGCCGTACGGCGGCGACGCTGCGCGCCGGGCCAAAGGAGCCGATCCCTGGGGAGTTCCCCGGCGGCTTGAAAAGGAGGGCGAGCAGGTCGGAATGCAGTTTGAAAAAGCGCTCATAATCGATGGGCCAGAGCATGAATCAAGAACTGCAATTTCGCGCCCTTGATTCAGGCACTTACGGCGATTCGCCTCGCCGTAAGCTGTTGAAATAAAATGAATTGCAATGATGACCGTCGACGTAACTTGGCTGAAAATAATAGGCTATGAATCACGAATCGAAACCCCCCAAAAGTAGTGATTCGCGGGCTTATAATGCCTTCTCGTGAATCGGCCCCGGAAGCACCATCAGAAAGCCACAGGAATGCAATCGGCAAACTGGAGAAGGACGAAACCAAGAGACCTGAAACCGGGTTTAAGACATACCTTTCCCGAATACCAACTGTCCCATGAGACTTTTATGCCTCGTCCAGCGCTAATTGCCACCAGCCTGATCGCTCTTCTCTGTCTCGGCGTAACTTCCGCCCGCGCGAAGGACGCCAGGGATGTGAAACCAGAATCCTCGATCGGCCGAAGGGTTGCCCCGTTTTCGCTCGCGGACTTCCGCGGCAAAACCTGGTCGCTCGCGGACTTTCAGGAAAGCAAAGTCGTCGTCGTCGCCTTTATGGGAACCGAGTGCCCCCTGATGACTCAGTATGGCCCGCGGCTGGCGGAGCTGGCGGCGAAGTATGAGCAGCAGGGGGTCGCTTTTCTCGGCATCAACGCCAACCAGCAGGATTCGCTGGCGGAGATCGCCCACTTCGCCAAGAAGTGCAAGATTGAGTTTCCGCTGCTCAAGGATGCGGGCAACAAAGTGGCCGACGCCTTGCAGGCCGAGCGGACTCCGGAGGTATTCGTGCTCGATGCCCAGCGGGTCATTCGCTACCACGGCCGCATCGACGATCAGTTCACCTACGGCAAAGGGCGAGACAAACCGGAGCAGACCTGGCTGGCGAATGCGGTGGATGAGTTGCTGGCCGGCAAAGAGGTGACGACCAAGGAAGTCGCCGCCATCGGCTGCCACATTGGTCGCGTCCTCACGCCGCAGTCTGATAGCGACGTGACGTACGCCAAACAAATCAGCCGCATCTTTCAGGACAATTGCGTCGCCTGTCACCGGCCGGGAGAAATCGGTCCGTTCGCACTGACCAGCTATGAAGAGTCCGTCGGCTGGGCTGGGATGATTGACGAAGTTGTGAGCGAGCAGCGGATGCCGCCGTGGCACGCCGACCCCAAGCACGGCAAGTTCGCCAATGACGCTCGCCTCAGTGACGAAGAAAAATCCCTCATCCACCGCTGGGTCGCCGCCGGAGCGCCTGAAGGAGATAAGAAGGATCTGCCTCCCGCGAAGCAGTTCGCCGCGGGGTGGCAAATCGGCCAGCCGGATCAAATCATCTATATGTCCGAGAAGACGTACAACGTGCCGGCCAAGGGGGAAGTCCGCTACCAGTTCTTTATGGTCGATCCGGGCTTCAAAGAGGACAAATGGATCAAGGCTGCCGAATGCCGGCCGGGGAACCGGGCAGTCGTGCATCACATCATCGTCGGCCTGGCGGATAATTTCCGCCAGCGGAAAGAGACGGCCGGCGTGCATAGCGAATTCCTCACCGCGACCGCCCCCGGCGCTCGCCCGCTGGTCCTCACCGACGGCCGGGCCAAACTCGTTCCCGCCGGCAGCAAGCTTGTCTTCCAGATCCATTACACCCCCAACGGCACCGCTACCACCGACCGCAGCTCGGTCGGCTTCATCTTCGCCGACCCCGCGGAAGTGAAGCACCAGGTCGGCACCGACAAGGCGGCCAATACTGGCTTCCGCATTCCACCCGGGGCGAGCAATCACAAGGTGGAGGCCTATCACTCGTTTAGCAAGGACATGGTGCTGCTCTCCCTCTTCCCGCACATGCATTTGCGGGGAAAAGCCTTCCGCTATACGGCCATCTATCCCGACAAGTCGCAGGAAATCCTGCTGAATGTCCCGCATTATGACTTCAACTGGCAGAACGGCTACGAACTTGCCGAGCCCAAGCAGATGCCCGCCGGCACTCGAATCCACTGCGAGGCCTGGTTCGATAACTCCGAACAAAACATCGCCAACCCCGACCCCAAGTCCACCGTCATCTGGGGGGACCAGACCTGGGAAGAAATGATGATCGGCTACTTCGACGCCACCCCCGCCGTCGCCGCGGCCGGCAAAATCAGCGGCTCACGCACCGCGGAGTTCTTGAAGAAGACCAAAGCTGACGACTCATCACCCGACAGCAAATTGATGGACTTGGCCAAGAACGCCTTCCAATCCGACAAGAACCTGGCCCAGTTCAGCGAAGCCTTGCAAGCCTTCGCCCCGCAGCTAGACCGCCTCTGCTGGACGACCGTGGAAGGGGACAATCTCATCGTGAAGAAGTGCGTCCAAGACTCCGCCTACGAAAAAGAAGTCGGCGGCGCGGGCAAAAAAGTCCCCGCCAAATGGATGAAGCTCGCCACCTACGCTGCCGCCAAACAGCCCACCCTCCACCAGCGGCTGGAGGGTGCCGGCGGCATCGACCTGCAATACATGGCCAAAGCCTATCAATCCAGCTACCACTTCCCCATCCAGCGCGACGGCCTCACCGGCACCATCAACTTCTGGAGCGCCGAAAAAGACGCCTTCCCGCCGGAGTTGACGAAGGCGCTGGGGGAATTGGTGAAGGGGATGGAGTAATTTATCAACGGTCAAACGCCAAGGTATAATGAGTTTCACTGTTGGGGAGGTTAGTCATGAACACCGTGAAATATATTCATTGGCAGGAAGGCGATGCCTGGCTCGGCTATTTGCAAGACTACCCAGACTATTGGACCCAAGGAGAAAGCCTCGATGATTTTCTGGCCCATCTGCGGGATCTGTATCTCGATTTGACCAGCGGGCAGATTCCCTGAATCCGTAGCGGGGCATAGCCGCAGCTAAGGAATCGAGGTAATCGCGGTTCGTGGTACTGAGGACACATAACACGCGGAACATTCCATCCTTTCCCACCGATATTCTTGCCATCCATCTTCTTGCCAAATGTCTTCGGAGTTGGCAAGAAAATGGTTGGCAAGAAGATATGGGAATAGTGACTCCTCGCCGACCTGAATTGTGAGGCAGGCACGGAAAGAAGTCATTTGAAATACAGAGTCCATCGGCGAGCCAAGTAGGCGGCAGATCGCGACACCTGTTGCTTGTCCCCTCCTCATACTTCCGACATAATCGGGCCCTCGAGCAAGCGACACGCACCACCAAGGCGGCCATCATGCTTTCACACATTTTCCATATCCATTCATTGGTGATATTCTCCTCCTGCTTCATCACCGCTGCCCTCTCCGCTGCTGACCCCATTCCCCATGCCCAGGACAAACAGCCGGGGCCAGCGCTCTCTCCGCAGGAGGCGATGAAGAAAATGACCGTGCCCGAGGGCTTCACCGTGGAGCTCGTCGCCAGCGAGCCGGACATCGTAAACCCGGTGGCGATGACGATTGATGAGCGGGGGCGGTTCTGGATTACGGAGAGTCTGGAATACCCGCGGAAAGCGCCTGGACCCGGCAAGGACCGGGTGAAGGTGCTGGAGGATACCGATGGCGACGGCAAGGCGGACAAGTTCACCGTCTTTGCCGAGGGGCTCAACATCCCCAGCGGCATTGCGGTGGGGCATGGCGGCGTGTGGGTGGCCAACTCCCCGGACCTCCTTTTCTTGCAGGACACCGACGGCGACGGCAAAGCCGACAAGAGCGAGGTCGTCGTCACCGGCTTTGGGCGGGATGATACGCACGAGCTTCCCAACTCGCTCACCTGGGGGCCCGACGGCTGGCTGTACGGACTCAACGGAGTCTTCAACTATTCGCATGTTAAATATCCCAAGTCGTCGAAGCTCTACAACGAAAAACATCCCGGCTGGCAGTTCACTTGCGCGTTGTTCCGCATCCATCCGCGGACTCGCGAGTTCCAGGTCTTCTGCGAGGGGACCAGCAACCCCTGGGGCGTGGCGTTCGACCCCGAAGGAAGCGCGTTCATCAGTGCTTGCGTCATCGACCACCTCTGGCACCTCACCGAGACCGGCTATTACCACCGCCAGGGGGGGCCGTATCCGCCGTTCACCTGGAAGATTGAATCCATCGTCAAGCACAAGCACCAGAAGGCGGCCTACTGCGGCATCCATTACTTCGACAGCGACGCCTACCCCGAAAAATACCGCGACAAGCTCTACATGGGGAACATCCACGGCGGCTGCATCAACGTCGATAAGCTGCAGCGGGACGGCAGCACCTACTTCGCCACGCCGGAGCCCGACTTCCTCACGGCCAACGACGCCTGGTTCATGCCCGTGGTGCAAAAAACCGGCCCCGACGGCAGCCTCTACATTCTGGATTGGTACGACCGCTACCACTGCTACCAGGACGCCAACCGCGACCCCGCCGGCATCGACCGGCTCAAAGGCCGGCTGTACCGCGTGCGGTATAAGGAGACGCCGCGGGCGAAGGGGTTTGACCTGGCCAAAGAGACGGATGAGCAACTCATCGAGCGGCTCGGGGTGGGGAATGACTTCATTCGCAGCACGGCTCAGCGGCTGCTCAGCGAGCGGAACACCGAGTCCATTCAAAAGCTGTTGCTGAGGAAGATTGTGGATGTTGGCACGCCGACCAAAATGCGCAACCACGCGGTATTTGCCTTGGCAGGAACGACCCTACCGGTGCCACTCGACATGTCCGGAAACTGGCTAGGAATGATGCGAAAATCCAAGGATTCCGTCGTCCGGGCGTGGAGCGTGCGGATGTTGGGAGATCATCCGCAGCGCGGTGTTTGTAACATTGCCAACATGTGGATGGGTGATAAGCCGGATGTTGCGTTGCAATGGATTGTGACGATCAGTAAATGGCCCAAATGGCTCGATGAACTGAAAGTCCGCGGACTGACGGACATTCTTTTGGAACATGGCAATGATAAATTGATCTCCCACATCGTCTGGCAAAACCTTCATCCGCTGCTCGAAGAAAATCCTGCTCCGTTTTTGGCTGTGGCCAAACATCCCGAATTCCTCCGTTCCCCACATGCCGCGGAATTCCTTCCACGGGCCGCAGAACGAATCCTGGGCCGTAAGAAGTTCGAAGCCAGCGCGGTTGCCGGCCTGGTCACAATCACCCGCGATGCCGCGCCAAAGGATGCCCAGCGATTGCTGGCACTCCTTGGCACCAAAGTCCAGTCCGGCGAAATCCGTGGCGAGCAACTAGGGCAATTGAAAGATGCCCTCGCCGAAACGCTTCAGCCGCTGCTGGCCGATCCCGCCTTGCATCCCGCCGGCGATGAAGCGGCTTTGCTCGCTGCTTCTTGGGGCGATGAACGAGGACTCAAGCGAGCGCGGCAGACCTTCTCCGTGAACGGCCTGCAGAACGACTACCGCCTCCGCGGCCTCGCCGCCCTGATCTCCGGCGGTGACAAAGCGCTGCTACCGCTGGTTGCGGACGCCCTCACCGGCAGCGTATCACCGGTCCAAGACCCGTCCGACTTCCGAGGAAAGCTGCTCGCCATGCTCGGCAAACTGGACGATCCAAAAGTCGCCGACGTCGTGCTCGCTGCTTATGCGAAACTCGAACCCGATGTGAAACCGAAAGCCATCCAGCTTCTCACGCAGCGGACGACCTGGGCCGGCAAGCTCGTGGCAGCCATCGGCGACAAGAACATTCCTGCCGAGGCTCTCAACGTCAACCAGGTCCGTCAGCTTCTCTCCCTGAACGACAAAGAATTGACGAGCGCAGTCAGCAAACATTGGGGAACCATCCGCACCAGCCGCGATCCGCAGCGGGAGGAAATCGTCGCCCAAATGAAGCAGCTCATTCGCAAAACGCCCGGCGACGCCGCCCGCGGCAAGACGGTCTACACCAAAGTCTGCGGCCAGTGCCACAAGATGCATGGCGAAGGCCAGGAGGTCGGCCCCGACATCACGGCGAGCGGCCGCGCCTCCTTCGACCAGCTCCTCTCCAACGTCTTCGACCCCAGCCTCGTCATCGGCGCTTCCTACCAGGCCCGCCTCGTGAAGACCACCGACGGCCGCGTCCTCACCGGCCTCCTCGCCGAAGACAGCCCCCAGCGAGTCGTCCTCAAGGTGCAAGGTGGCAAGCAGGAAATCATTCCGCGCGATGACGTGGAGATGATGAAAATCAGCGAGCTCTCCCTCATGCCCCAGGACGTGGAGAAGACCTTGAAGCCCGAAGAAATCGCCGACCTCTTCGCCTACATCACCCTCGACAAACCGCCGAGCGACCCCAGTTCAAAGTTGATTCCGGGGACGAGGGAGGGGAGGTAGTCGATGTTTGTCGCTCGCATCTGATGTCCAAGCGTATTAAGGACTCCATCAAGCTGGTCGCAGCCGAAATCATCGCCTGCTGCCGCTGCCCGCGCCTGGTGGTGTGGCGGGAGGAGGCGGCGGCGAATCCTCCGGCGCGGTTTCGAGAGGAGAAGTATTGGGCGCGGCCGGTGCCGGGGTTTGGAGACGCGAAGGCACGGCTGCTGATCGTCGGGCTCGCGCCAGGCGCGGATGGGGCAAACCGCACGGGACGGGTCTTCACGGGAGACTCCTCTGGGGATTGGCTGTTCCGCGCGCTGCACAAAGCGGGCTTCGCGAGCCAGCCGACATCGGTGGATCGTAACGATGGTCTCAAGCTCAAGGACGCCTTCATCACCGCCGCCTGCCGCTGCGCGCCTCCCAAGAACAAACCGTTTCCGCAGGAGCTCGCCAATTGCCAGCCGTTTCTGTTGCGGGAAATCGAACTGCTGAAAAACCTCCGTGTTATTGTCGGCCTGGGAAAGATCGGCTTTGACACCGCTTTCGGTGCTCTACGCACATTGGCTAGGACGAATCTGAAAATCCGCCCTAAATTCGCTCACGGCGCCGAAGTTCAGCTCACTGAACCCCTCACGCTTCTTGGCACCTATCATCCAAGTCGGCTAAACACATCAACAAAAGTACTGACGGAGCCAATGCTGGACGCCGTCTTCGCGCGGGCCAAAGAGTTGCTGGAGTGAGCGAGCAGTAGGTTATGATTCGTTCCGGGCTTCGTGAAAGAGCGAGTCAAGCTCCAAGTCGGTGATTCCGCTGTTAAGAACCTCCTGCCGGAACGGAGCCAGTATCTCGCTAATTCGCCGTGGCGGCGCGACATCCTTTTCAATCAGATCCTTCACGTAACCTTCGATGTTTGTGCCCCGCTCCTTGGCCCGCTCGGTCAATGACCGAAGGGCGTCGGGGGAAATGTTAATTGTGACTGTCATTGGCCAACTCCTCCGCGACTGACTTGCGAACAATACCCTTGGTTTCGGCAACATCTAAAACCATAGACACAATTTCGGAGATCTCGTTCGGTCTCCACATAGTCTTTTTCGCGTTCCAGGTTCTCTCGTCGCTATACAAGTTACGATGTTTCGCGCGAATCTTCTCCTGCCCCTCGAGAGAGATGGCATCTCGCTCTTTTTGTTTCCGGCATTTGAGCCCCAATACGTCGATGAGACATCCACCAGGACGTTCTTGATCCCCAATCAAATCCTTCCAATACGTGTCCTTCCATCGTCCTTGGACGAAGGCTCGCACAAGTGATTCCGCTTGTTCAAATTGAGTATCCATTTTGAAGATGGCTCCCATTTACGCGAAAAGCGATTCAATCGGCTTTCCCAGCCCGTCCCGCGTGACGTAGAACGGCCGCGATTCGATTTCGTAGGCGAGCGTGGGGCTGATGCCGAGGGCGCGGTGGATGGTGGCGTGGAGGTCTTCGATGACGACGCGGTCCTTGATGGTGGTGACGGGGCGCTCGTCCGCGGTGACGCCGTGGACGTGCCCTTTTTTCAGACCGCCGCCGAACATCAGCACGCTGCCGGCGCCGGTGAAGTGGCGGTGCATGCCGTAGAATTTCAGCTCCTCGATTTTCGCCGGGACTTGCACCTGGTCCTGCACCGCCTGCTCCGGGCGGCCTTCCATCACCATGTCGCGGCTGAATTCGCTGGCGAGGACGATGAGGGTGCGGTCCAGGAGGCCGCGCTCCTCCAGGTCGAGGACGAGCTGGGCGATGGGGCGGTCGATGAGCTTCTTCAGGTCGGCCAGGCGGGTGTGGCCGTTGTCGTGCGTGTCCCAGTTGAGGAACGGGATGTACTCGGTCGTTAGCTCGATGAAGCGGGCCCCCGATTCGACCAGCCGGCGGGCCAGCAGGCAGCCGAGGCCGAAGCGGCCCGTGTTGTAGGCGTCGTAGGTTTGCTTCGGCTCTTGTGAGAGATCGAATGCCTTGGCGGCCGGCGACGAGAGCAGGCGGTAGGCATTTTCCAGCGAGCGCTCCAGCGACTCCCGCTGATAGTCGCTGCCGAATTTGGCGATGGGGCTTTCTGCCGCGAGCTGTTTGTAGGCTTTGTAGCGGGCCTTGAACCGCTCGACGCTCATCCCCGCCGGCGGCTGGACGGAGGTGAGGGCCTGGTCGGGATACGGAATGAGGAACGGGCCATACTCGCTGCCGAGAAAGCCGGCGGTATGGAACGCCTTCAGCTCTTCCCCCTCGCCGAGGTCGAACCGCTGGCCGATATCGATGAACGCGGGCATGGCCGGGTCGCGCGGCCCGAGAGTGCGGGCTATCACCGCCCCAATGTGCGGCGCGGCCACCGTCTGCGGCGGGGCATAACCGGTGTGCCAGTGATACTGATGCCGCGAATGCAGAATGAAGCCGAGATCCCCAGCCGTGTAGCCGCGGATAAGGCAGGCCCGGTCCATCACCTTGGCGATGTTCTCCAGGCCCTGCGAAATCTTGATGTTGTCGACGGCGGTATCAATGGCGGGGAACGTGCTCAGCACCTGGTCCGGCGACATCCCCTTCTCATACGGCGTAAACTTCTTGGGATCGAAGGTTTCCGTATGCGCCATGCCGCCACCCATCCAGAGGACGATGACGGAGTCGGCGGTGGCTTTGGGCTTTGAAGCGGTTGCTTCCGCGCTGAGAAGCTGCCGAGCTGGACCGGCAGCGAGGGCGCTGAGGGTGGCGGCGGAGGCGGTGCGGAGGAAGGAGCGGCGGGAGAATGAGGAAGCCATGTGAGTAGTTCCCGTGAGCGGCGGATGATCTATGGTTGAACAAGATCCTGACCAGGACCTCGCACATGCAGAATTACGACCTTACTTTGCGATGCCGTGTAGAGCATTCGATAACGCAAACCTTTTCTCGTCTTGAAGAATATCTGCCTTACTTCCTGAGGAAACCAATTGGACTCCGCAGCCAGCGGGTGTTGGCCGGCATCGATCTCCAGTCGCGCAAGCGCCGCCTGATATGCCTCGTACCATCGACGAGCGCCAGCAGGAGATCGCTCCGCTATCCATTCGAGTATGACTTGGACATCGGCGTATGCGTGATCCGAAATTTCTACCGCAAATTTCATTTCTGTAAAAACTTGTATTTGCGGCGAAATTCTCGGTCAGCTTGTTCTCGAGAGCGAACCCTGCCAGCCTTAACATCTGCGAGTCCACGACGGATTCCTTCAACCGCTTGTTGTTGCTCGATCAGCGCCTCCATCGCTTTCACGAGAACTTCATTCGGCGACGCGTAACTCCGGCGTTCCATCTCCGCGGTGACCAGGTTCAGCACTTCTTTGGAAATAGCTCGACTAGACATACTTCAACTCCTGTAGTTTCCGGGCAGGCTGGAAACCTGCCCCACTTATCAGTGTACCAACTGAAACTCCGGCAGCATCGCCACAATCCAGAGCAGGTCTTCCACGCTCTCTTTCGTCGGCTTGTCGCCAAGGAGTTCGCGGGCGGCGGCAAGTTCGGCGGCGGTCGGTTCGCGGCTGAGGGCGGTGGTGTAGATGCCGCGCGTAATATAGTCGGGGGCTGAGGTCTTGCCCTCGACATCGCTCGCTGATTCGAGCCATTTTTCCGCGCCGCGCTTGAGCAGCGCATCGAGCGTGCTGCCGTTGGTGAGCTCCAGGGCTTGCAGCGTGGTGGCCAGGCTGTCGCGGCGGGTGACGACTTGCTCGCGGTTGGGGCGGCCGAGGGCGCGGGTCAGTGCATCGTCGTTGACGAGCGAAGCGCGGACATGGCCGCCGGGGATGGTGCTGCTGGCGGTAGTGAGGGCCGACTGGAACTTGGCTGCGATGTTCCACGGGCCAATGTCGTAGCCGCCCAGCTCCTTCGCGTGCTGCCACCCCTGCGGCTCAAAATCGTTCTTCCCCCAGCCGACGAGGTATTTGTCGTGGGCCAGCCACGTTTCGTCGCTCTCCAACGCGCCCCACGGGCCGCCTTTTTCCAGTTGATAGGCTAGTGAAAACGCGAGGCCGGCGGGATTAGGCGATTTGTTTTCGAGCCCTTTCTTCGTTTCAGCATCCGGCCAGTTCGTCGCTTCGATGGCGATGACGTTCATCCCCTTCTGCAAGTACGGCTGGAGGCTGAGAGCCTGGGGTGAAGACCATTCTTTACCTTCCATAACTTTTTGGCCGTTGACGAACAGCATGAATTCGTTGTCGCAGGTCATCACGGCCAGCGCCCGTGTCGGCAGCTCGGTCAATTCAAAGCTCTTGCGGAAAAAGACCCGTCCGCCGCTGGCAGCCTTGGCTGCGTTCGCGTCGTTCCAGATCCATTTGCCTGCGAGCTTCACTTCCGCCGTAGCGCCCTTTTCCACCGGCGGCAGCGTCACCGCCGGCTGGCCGAGAGGAGTGCCGGTGAGCGTGGAAATTGCATCGACGAACTGCTCAGCGGACATTCGCTTCACAATCGGGCCGCGGAAGACGAATTCGCTTTCGTCCAGCCGCGGAGCGCCGACGCTCGGCCGCGAATAGGCAGCCGACGTGCAGATGAGTTCCAGCGTGTGCTTGAGGTCGTATTTGTGCTCCACCAAATCGGCCGCGAGCCAGTCGAGCAAGTCCTGGTTCCACGCCGGCTGGTCCAGGTCATCGAGCGGTTCGACGAGCCCTTGCCCCATGAGCTGAGCCCAGAGCCGGTTGACGATGACCCGGGCCAGGCGACCGTTCTTGGGGCCGGTCATCAGGTCGGCAAGCTGCTTCATCCGCTCCGTTTTGGGGGCAGCGGCATCGATGCTGCCCAGTTGCGGGTAGATGAACTGCACCCTCGCCATCTCGCCGATCGGCTTGTCGCAGCGGTGCATTTCCAGCGGGCCGTCGGCGAAGACTGCTGCCAGGCCGTAGGAGTCGGTCAGCTTCCAGTGGTTCACAAAGCTGTCGTGGCAGGAGGCACACTTGAGATTGGTGCCGAGAAACACCTGGCCGATGTTCTGGGCCGCCTGCATCTCCCGCCGCTGGCTGGCGTTCACGACGCCGCGCCAGGTGATGCCGCCAGTGAAACCTTCGCTGCCGGGGACCGGGCTGATCAGCTCATGCACAAACCGGTCGTAGGGCTTGTTGTCGTATAGCGATTTGTAAAGCCAATCGGTAATCGGCTTGCGACCTCCGTCGATGAAGCCGGTCCCGCGATAGGCGTTGCGAAGCTGATCGTTCCAGAACGTCAGCCAGTGCTCGGCGTATCCCTTCTTATCGTCGAGCAACTGGCGGACGAGCTTTTGCCGTTTGAGCGGATCGTTGGACGGAGCAGTGCTCCGTCCTACTTTTCCCTCACCAGCGGCGAACTGCTCCACAAATTCCGCCGGTGGCAACTGGCCGACCAGGTCCAGATAAACGCGGCGGGCAAATACTCGGTCGCCGGCGACTTCGCCAACCTCAATCTTCTTCTGCCGCCAGTAATCGGCGAGCAACAAATCAATCGGATTCACCGGCAGCAGCCCTTCCGCATGAGCGGGCAACTTCACCTTCCGCGGCTCCAGCGGCATCTGCTGCACGGACTTGAACCGGAACCCCGCATCCCACTTCAGCCCCTGATCAATCCACGCCCGCAGCACTCCGATCTGCTCCTCCTTCAGCCGCGGCCCCTGCGCCGGCATCACCCGCTCCTTCTCCAGCCCCGCCACCAGCCGCACCAGCTCGCTCTCGCCGCTCTTGCCGCTCACCACCACCGCCCCATTCTCTCCCCCCATCAGCAGCAGCTCCCGCGTCTCCATCCGCAACTTCCCCTTCGCCTGCTCCCCCGAATGGCACTTGAGACAACTGCCGCGCAGAATCGGGACGATATCGCGGTGAAAATCGACCGTCTGTTCGGCTGGCGGTGGCAGCTTCGGCTCGGCTTGTTTGCCATAAAGCGGCGGAGCCATCACGCCGCAACCGAGAAAGAAACAGACACACCAGGTGCAGTAGTTAGCTCTCATCGTCGCCTTCAGTTGGGTCCAAGACGGCCGGGCCGTGAAGAACGTCAGTCTACCAGCCGAAATCAGCAGGAGCTTGCTCGCCTGTGCTGATCCAGAGCTACTCAGTGTTTCATTCTGTGATACATGGTCGGAGTGGCATCCCGGCGCGCCGGGACAACTTTGCGTGGGCGCGTGACAGCGGCAATTACGCAGATTAACGAAATGAGTAGCCACTTCCCCCTCTCCCCTTGGGAGTGGGCCGGGGTGAGGGTCTACCACGCCCTTCATGCGCCGGCAACCGCTCCCACCATCCCTGGCGCGATAAGCGGCTGATAAGGGGACTTTGATGCCGGTTTTCGAGCTGGTGTTTTGATACAGCCTGTATCACCGGCCTGCTCGCAACTTCTTATTCCGCCGGCACTTCCGCCGACCAGCCGCTCGGCGACCGGCCAGTATCAGCGGTTTTCTTGATACCACAAAAACCCCGCCATTTCGGGGGATGTATCAGCGATGTTATAAGCTGTTTTTCAAACAGACTTACGCAATCTCCCACGCCCTTAGTGGCATCCCTTCTTCCCTTACGACCCAACGCCCTTCTCGGTCGTTTTTCCGCGGGCGCGCTAGGGCACCGGGCTACGTGAGAGTCCCCACCCATCCGTTTTCCCACAACCAGATTGAGAAAGAGCACCGCCCGCGAGGCACCGCCGTCCCCCTCTCCCCCTGGGGAGAGGGCCGGGGTGAGGGTCTGCCGGCTCCACCGGGCTGGTCCTATTATACCGATGTTCAGTTTTATTTTGGCACCTTTCCAAAACTTTTTTGGAAATTCTGGACGGATCCGGTTCCTCGTTCCCACGGTCCTCCGTGGGAACGCACGTCTGGGACGCTCAGCGTCCTCTCTTTCCACCCGACCTTTGCAGTCATGCGGCGAAGACGCGGAGCGACAAAACCGTGTGTTCCCACGCAGAGCGTGGGAACAAGGAGTTCCAAAATCGCGCCGACGCGGTTGACTACCTGCGCCGCTTCGCCCACGGCTGAGCGGATTCCAGATCTTCGGTCAGTCAGGTACGCTTGCCGCTCGCGAGCGGCAAGCGACGACATTTAGCCGCGAATCGGTTTAGCGCCCCGGCGAATCCTCGGCAGAGTGACGGTTGAGTCGCCAGCGGACTCCTGCACCAGTTCGAGCAGCGCCCGGTCGTGAGTTTGGCAGTAGGCCGCATCCTCCTCCTGAGCACCAGCCGCCAGCAGCCCAGCCAAGTCGCTCGCGCTAGACTGATCTGGGCCTCGTTCCTGCGGGACCGCGATTAGGAGATCCCCGTGGTCCTGATCGTCGTGAGAATAGAAAGTTGCCAGGCGGGCTTCGCTTGGCCCTGCGATGATGGGGGTGAGGAACTCCGGCTGGTTGCTCTTCTCACTCCCCATGTTCCCGCGGTCGATAACGGCGGAAGGTGAACCCAATTCGATGCCGCTCACTGGCGGGTCGGCAATGCCTTGGGGGTTGGTATTGCCGGCGGCCAGGGCAAAGCTGATTGAGGCCGCCTGCGAGCCAGAGGTATTGCCGACGGCCGCGTCGTACTGATAAACGCGGTCGGTTCCGCTATCGACGATCCACAGGTGGCTGGGGCTGGCCGGGTCGAGCGTGATTCCGGTTGGGCTGGCGGCACCCGAGGTAGAAATGGTCCAGCTTCCGACGAGAGACCCTGTCAGCGTGTACTTGAACACCTTGTCGGTCGTGGCGTCGTTGACTACCCACAAGTGTACCCCGTCTGTCACGATGTCTTTGGGATTGGCGTTGTCGCTATTGAGAGAGAAACTGCTCGCCGCGTTCTGGCTGCCCGATGTCCGACTGGCCGCGGCGGCGTACCTGAACACTTTGTCGGACTTGTTATCGACGATCCAGACATCCGTGCCGCTGGTCGTCAGACCCTCGACCTGAGCCGTGGATTGCAGGGTGCCGGCGGTCCAGGATCCCAGGATTCCGCCGCTGGTGTTGTAGACATAAACCTTCTTGTTCACATCGGCGACCCACAACTTATCGCCCGCCACATTACTGGCGGCACCGCGTGGCGCCGTGTTGCCGCTCCCGAGCAGGTAGTTCTCGATGCTGTTGCCCGGATCCGCGTATTCGTAGGTTCGGTCGGCCGTGGCGTCATTGACCACATAGAATTTGGTGGTGTCGTCGTCGCGAATCGTGGCGACCCCCTGGCTATCGGCGATCAATGCGTTGGAGGGACTGCTAAGATTGACGAAGAATGTCTCTGGACCTTCCTGCAGTACGTCGCCGTTGACAAGTACGGTGACGGTCTTGCTGGTTTCACCGGGAGCGAAGGTCAGCATACCGGAGACGGACACATAATCGCTGCCGGCCGTGGCCGTACCATCGGCCGTCGCATAGTTGACCGACACCGTCTGGGAACCGCCGTCCGACAGACTCACGGTGAACTGAGCCATTGTCGTGCCGGCATTCCCTTCGACGATCGAAACGTCGCTGATCGCCAGCGCGGTGCTGGTGATGAGTTTTGTCACGAAGGCATCGTAGCTGCCCGCTGGGCCGTTGGCGGTCCGATCGTAGGAACCCGGCGTGGTTGGGAAATTGGTGGAATTGGTTTCGCCCGTCAGATAGGCGCTGCCGTCGGGTCCCACGGCAATGGCAATTCCGTAATCGAAACTGCTGCCGCCGATGAAGGTTGAGAAGGCCAATGCCGAGCCTGTGACGTTGAGTTTCGTCACAAAGGCATCATAGCTACCCCCCAAAGCAGGTTGCACGGCATTGATAGTTGGGAAGTTGCTCGAATCCGTCCCGCCCACAACATAGGCATTCCCGGCGGCATCCACCGCAATGCCCAGGGGTTGATCGACGTTGCTACCGCCTAGGTAGGTCGAATAGACGAGCGCCGATCCGCTGGGATTCAAGGCCGACACGAAGGCATCGGCACCGCCTCCGTAAGTGCGATCAAACGCGCCAACAGTGGTCGGAAAGTCGGCCGCCTGGGTCGTGCCCGTGATGTAAGCATTGCCGGCGGCGTCCACAGCGATGCCCGCCGCCCAATCGTCAAAGCCGTTGGTTCCGCCTAGGAACGTGGAGTAGGCCAGTGCCGAGCCCGCAGCGTTCAATTTCGTCACGAAGGGCACACTGGAGGTGCTGGCGTTGGTCTGCTGGAAAGCCCCGGTCGTTGTGGGAAAGAGGATGGGTCCCAAATGGCCGGTGGTGTACCCGGTCACGTAGGCGTTTCCGGCGCTGTCCACGGCGATGCCCTTGCCGTCGTCATTGCCGGTGCCACCCAAATACGTCGAGTAGACCAGGGCCGTGCCCGCAGCATTCAGCTTGGTCACAAAAGCGTCATAGCCGCCACCGCCCACGTCGTCGGCATGGACCGGCTGCACGGCGTTCACGGTCGGAAAGTCGCTGGAAAACGTACTCCCAGTGACGTAGGCGTTGCCGTCGGCGTCCACGGTGATGGCACGGCCCCCCCCATCAAATCCACTGCTGCCGCCAAGATAAGTCGAGTAGAGCAATGCCGAGCCCGTACTATTCAACTTGGTCACGAATCCCTTGGTCCAACTGGCTCGGTTGGTTTGATCAAATGCGCCGGCGCTTACCGGGAAGTTGCTTGACTCGGTATACCCGGTGACGTAGGCGTTGCCCGCGGCGTCCACGGCGATGCTCTTCCCTGCTTCGCCCCAGTTTCCGCCAAGGTAGGTGCTGTAAATGATCGCCGTGCCCGAGGCATTCAGTTTCGCCACAAACGCGTCCTGCTTTCCGCCCGTTGCGCCTTGCAAGACGCCACCCGTCGTCGGGAAGTTCGCCGAATAGGTATACCCCGTGACGTAGGCGTTGCCGACGGCGTCCACGGCGATGGCATTGCCGGCGTCGTCACTGCTGCCGCCAAGATAGGTGGAGTAGCTTAAAATCGGGTCGATGACGAGCGGCAGATTCATGTCGTATGTCCCGATGCGGAAGCCGACCTCGGTGTTTCCCTCCAGCACGAACTCTCCCGCCACCGCTTGGCGGACGCCGCCGACCTCCTGATAGAGCACGGGTGCCTGCTGCACGACAACCCCGCCGGTCATGTGCAACACCAAGTTGCCCTGGGCGTCCAGCGTGACGGCTTGGGCCCCCTGGACGGAGATGGCGATGATGCCCGGGTCGATGCCCGGATCCACCACGAAGTCGTACTCGAGTTGCCCCTGGTTGCCGTAATAGAGCAAGTTGATGCCCGGGTAGACGTCCTGGTACTCGACCTTGCCGTAGTTCGGGATGCCGGTCTGCCACTGGGTCGGGTCGCTGCCCATCAGGTAGTTCGTTTTGGTGATCAACTCATCCCGGCCGACCACTTGGGCCAGCGGATTCGCTCCCACGAATTGGAGGTGCAGCTCGTCACCGCCGGTGCTGTTCTGCAGCCTCAGAACCGCTTCGGATGGATTCAGCGATAGCATGTAGCCACTACCGCGGGCCAGGAAATCGACCTGCGCCGCAGTCTGCCCCTGGTTGGCCTCAAACGCCAAAGGCAGGTTGCCGTAACCCGTCTCCCCCGCAGGCATGCCGCTCAGGAGTCGTCGGTCTTCGAGTAATTCCACCAGTAAACGCGCGGCATGGCGGATCGGGCGGCGGCGGTGACGGGGGGCGCGGCGGCTCGACAGCGATTTGAGTCCCCAGAAAGAATTCATAGGATCAGTCCTTTTAAGTGATTTGGTCTGCGGAGTTCGTTCAGCCCCGCGGCGCGCAGGCCATGCGCCGGGGATGACTTCGAGGCCGGGGGAGAGTTTGCTTGCTGGCGAGTCTTCCCCGGTAGTTTTTCTGGGTCGAGTCTTGAGGGTCACGGTTTGGGTTTGGGCACCGCCTCCTGCTTGGCTTTGGCATCTCGCTGGGATTCCAACTTCTTCCGCCACTTCGCTGCTTCGTCCTTCTTTCCCGTCGCCTCATAGAGCTGCACCAGCCGCTCGACGGCTTCAGTCAGGTGAACCTTTTCATCCATGGAAATCGTGTCTTCGCGTTTCTTCATCCCCTCGTAGCCGGCTAGAAGCAGTGGTTCGGCGTCGGCGTACTTCTTTAGGCCAACCAGGCAATGACCGATTAGAACCTTTGTGTAATGTGTTGACCAATCCTCGGGGTCTTCGCTTTCGCGGATCTTTTGGGCCTCACGCAACAATGGCAAGGCTTCGCCGAACTGCTTTTGTTGAATCAAGCTCAGGCCGAATGTGGAAAGCGTGCCCGCTGCCTTGGGCCTCCACTTTAGGGAGACACGATAGTCCGCGGCCGCGGCCTGGGATCGACCGGTCGAGTCGAGTAGAAGACCCAATTCCTTGTAACAAATGGCCAATAGATTACGCCGTACTGGCACAGCGTCGAAGCTGCCCGCCATGGCCTCCAGATCGGCCGCGGCGCGCCGCAAAATGGCTTCGGCCTCCTTTGCATCGTCCGCTTTCAGCATGATGCCTAGGTCGATGGCTCGCTCAGATCGAGCATGGCGGTAATGGGGCACGCTCGGAAAATCAACGGCCAAGGAATCCTGCAAGCTCAGGGCTTCGCGCGCGATGTTCACGGCTTCCTTGTGGTCGCCTTGTTCCTTGACGATGTCGCCCCAACCCGCCAGGTGATTGATCAAGAACTGGCGGTAATTCGGATGGCGGGGCTCGAGTTTCAAGGCCGCCCGTTGTCGTTCCATTGCTTCCTTGAGCAGCGGCCGCGCTTGCTCCACCTCGCCGTGGAACAAGTGCGTCATGGCCCAGTCACTCAAGGCGGCGCCAAGAGCCGATTGCCTGTCGGCCGAATCCGGTGCGTCAACGATAAGTTGGCGATACAGCTTTACAGACTGCTGAAATGCCGGAATTGCTTCCTTGGGACGTAGTCGGCCGCCGAATATGCCGGTCATCACGATGCCAAGGTTATGCCGACTGCCCGCCAGACTGCCTCGTAGCGGCGAATCTTCGCCAAAGTCACGGACGAGTTGCTCGTAGATGTCCAAGGCCCGACCGTAGGACTTCTCGGCCTCATCGCCCTGGTTGCTGTACATCTGGATGTAACCCAGGTGATGGTGCGAGTGACCGAGTTCCTCCCGGTATTCGCGAACACTGGGGAATTCGGCCGCTAACTTTTCCAGTATCGCAATGCTCTGTGCCTGTGCCTCAGCGCCTTTCGCCGGCTGGCCGAGCTTTTGCAACATGGTTCCCACACGGCGATAGGCGGTCGCGATCGCCAACTGTTCGGCGGGATCGTTGCCCTGTTGCTGGGCGAATTCCTGGTAATAGCTCAATGCTTTTTCCAGAAACTCCCGCTGCACCTTTTCCATGCGCGGCTGTTGGGCCAACCACTTCTGCGCGACCTGCGTGTACATCTCGTCCACGGCCTTGCGGGCCTGACGCCGTTGTTTGGCCTCAGCATCGGCTCGTTCGGATTCCTTGTTCTGCGCCGCGTTGGCGAGCCGCTCTTGTCGTTTCGATTCGACCAATCCGAGGCTGGTGCCGATGATGCCGCCGAGTAGAACCAGGAATACCAGGCTCGCTGCAAGCACGAGACCTTTGTTCCGCCGCACAAACTTCCGCAGCCGATATCCCGTCGACGGTGGGCACGCTTGCACCGGCTCGTCGGCCAAGTACCGCTGCACGTCGGCGGCGAAGCCGTTGGCCGTCTCGTAGCGGCGGTTGCGGTCCTTCTCCAACGTCTTCATCACGATCCAGTCCAGCTCACCGCGCATCAGCTTCGATAGCTTGGCCGGCTCCATGTGCCGCTGGGCCGAGATGGAGGCCAGCGCCTCGCCCGATTCGCTCAGCCGCGTGCTCGGCTTTTGCGGCTCTTCCTCCTTGATCATGCGGAGAATCTCGGCATAGGCGGCCTCCTTCATCCGCTTGTGGCTTAGCGGCGTGCTGCCCGTGAGCAGCTCGTACAGCAGCACTCCCAGCGAAAAAATGTCGCTGCGGGTATCGATCCCCAGGGCGCTCATCTCGGCTTGTTCCGGGCTCATGTATTCCAGCGTGCCGACCATGGTGCCGTATTGCGTGAACAGGGTCCGCTCGGTCAGCTTTTGCTCGGTCGCCTTGGCCACGCCGAAGTCGATCACCTTGGGGACCGGCTTGCCGTCGTAGAGCGTTACCATCACGTTCGACGGCTTGATGTCGCGGTGAATAATCCCTTTCTGGTGCGCGTGCTGGATCGCATGGCACACCGGGACGAACAATTCCAGCCGCTGGCGCGGAGTCAAGTGGTTGTCGTCGCAGTATTTGGTGA
This sequence comes from Pirellulaceae bacterium, assembly GCA_046593355.1. Lineage (GTDB taxonomy): Bacteria > Planctomycetota > Planctomycetia > Pirellulales > Pirellulaceae > SXOA01. The sequence continues at coordinate 48,669 of JBKJNY010000122.1, forward strand.
TCGACACGCCGTTGACCAGTTCCATCACAAAATAGGGCCGTCCGGCATTTTTGATTTTTGAATTTTGATTGGCGATTGCAGACGGATCGGACTGCTTTCCATCAATCGCAAATCGCAAATCATCGTTCGAAAATCCAATCGTCCCGGCATCGAGGACGCGGGCGATGTTGACATGGTCCATCATTGCCAGCGCCTGCCGTTCGGCCTCAAAACGAGCAATGATCTGGTGGCTGTCCATGCCCGCCTTGATCAACTTGAGGGCGACCTTCCGCTGGACAGGCTGAGTCTGCTCGGCCATATAGACTGTGCCCATGCCGCCTTCGCCAATTTGCTGTAGCAGCTTGTACGGGCCGATCTGTGTGCCTGGGCGTTCGGAAGTCGGCGGGGCCGAAGTCGTCGCCACCATGTCGGCGGCGTTTCCCTGAAGGAAGTTACCGATTTTCGGCCGTGCGT
>JBKJNY010000145.1:0-25883 GCA_046593355.1 Pirellulaceae bacterium
GAGCATGTCGATCAAGCGCCGCGCCGGCGGCTTCCGCAATCCCGAAAACTTCAAAACCGCGATCTACTTCCATTGCGGCGGATTAAGCCTGTACCCATAAGAAACCCAGATGGACCAGATTTCAAATTAGGACAGTACTCCATCCGCGTCAAACTTGCTCCCTCCCCCTCCGTCCGATACGATTAACCGTATCGGCAAGCTACGGGGCCTTGCCGGGACTGGAGCTTGTTATGAGGCTGCGCTGGCTGCTCGTTCTTTCGCTGGTTTTCACCGGCACGATTCTTTCCCATCCTCTGCACGCACAAGAGGACAAAGCCGCGCCCCATGTGGCCCGCCTGCTGAATGTCGGCTGGGGAACCACGACTTCATTCCGCACCGCGGCGGATGCCCAGTCCGAGGCGCTCTTTTCGGCTGCTGGCCGGAGACACTCGACGCTGTATCCCGCCGCGCTCGTGCTGATCAAACAGCGGCGGCACGCGGAAGCGATCAAACTCATCGACGAGATATTGGCCCGCAACGAAAACGACATACCCGCCTGGCGGGCCAAGGTTTGGTTGCTGACCGTCCTCAAGAATTATGAAGGCGCGATGGTCGCCGCCGACCAGCTTTCCAAACTCTTGCCGAAAGAAGAGGCCAAGACCGACGAAGAGGACCAGCACCGCGTCTACGTCGCGTTCCTCGGACGCATGTACGGCTTTCTCGGCGGCCCGGCGCAGGCGAACGTGAGTCTCGACAGCCGCAAGGAATCCGAGAAGATAGTCGCCGGCCGGCTATCGGAAAACCGGCGAGTCGTCTTTGCGGAAGCCCGCGACGGCGTGCTGCAGAAATTCGTCGAGCTGACCGACGCCAAGGTAACCGTCAAGGACAAGGCCAAGGAGCAAGCGGATGCCAATCGTGAGAAGACCCTGGCCGAAATCGCCGAACAGCGCGACGTCAACAAGGAAAAGGTGAAGGAGCTGGAAGCGAAAATCGAAAAAGCCAAGCAGGTGCACCAGAAGGAAACCGAATACATCCGCAAAGCCGACGCTCCGCTCCAGGCCCGCCTCACCTCCCTCAGCAACCTGGCAACCAACCTGAACCGGCAGCTGTTTTCCATCGATTCGCAGATTGCCCTCGTGCAGGCCCAACTCAGCGCGACCAAAGACGAGAACGTGCGGAACTTGCTTTTCCTGGAGCTTAACCGCCTCGGTGGGCAGGAAGGGACGATTCAGGCCGAGCTCTTCAACGTCAACAATCAGGGGGCTGGCGTCCAGCAGCAGCGGTCGTCGCTGGCCGTCCGGCAACAGCGGGCCGACGCCGAGCTCGCCGGCAAGTATGGCCAGGTCGATGACGAGCTCAATGCCATCGCCAAGAAGGAACGGCGGGCCGAAGTCGCCGAGAAGCGGGCCAACAAAGCGGGCGTTTCCACCCCCCAATCCGCCCTCTCCCTCTCCGCCCAGGCCGCGGCACTGATCACCTATGACCCCTTTCCGCTGGAGCAGGAAAAAAACCGCTTGCTCTTGACGCTCAAGCGGTAGCCAAGGGGTCGGAAGTCCATTGGCGTAGAAAGATCCCCCGTTGCCGTTAGCTACGCTCGCCAAAGACTCCCGACCCAATCCTGTTCGGCCCATCGATTGTAGCGAGTTGATTGGAGCGTGAAGGGTGCGGCGAGGAGGAGCACGGGAGGCTGGAGTGGCGTGGAGGCGGTTACGAGCGCGCAGGCGGCGGCGTGGCAACGGGAACAGGCAGAGTTTCCGCGCGGGGCGAGTTTCATGTTTTTTGCGAAGGGAGACGATTCAGATGAGCGATCAGTTCGGCCTCGCTGGCCAGACCACAGAAGTAGTAGCAGACCATTTCGTAGGTCCGCAGTGTAGGTTTGCGTCCGGTCCAGAGGCTCACCAGCAGGCAGGCGATGATCGCGCAGTAGGTCTGAATCTCAATCCCGTTTTGGCGGTGGCTCAGCAAGTGGCGGCAGCCCAAGAGATGTTTGAAGAAGCGGAAAAAGATTTCGATGCTCCAGCGCTGCTGATAAATCAGCCCGCTGATCTCGGCCGGCACGTCCACCAGATTGGTGGCCAGCCGCAGCACGCCGTCGCTCGGCCCAGATCCGGTGTTGCCTTTGCGATGCGAGGCTTTCTCGTGGGGCGTGGTCTGGACGAAGACCAGCCGCACGGGATGGTTCGGACCGCGGCTGGGATGCTCCAACGCCAGGCGGACGACCACATCGCGAATCACGCCGGCCGCACGGGCTTCATCCGAGATTGGCCGCTCCTCAACGACTTCGAAGCCGATGTTGTCGCGGACGCGGCAGACGTAGCTGCTGCCGGCTGCGACGATGTCGTTAAACAGCTCGTATTTGTGGTAGCCGCGGTCGGTGACGTAGGTGACATCGGCCCGCAGCGTCCTCGCCAGCACGGCCCGCTCGTCATGCAGGCCGCCGCCGTTGGGAGTCACGTCGATCCGCGTGGGCAGGCCCCGCTCGACTTCGAATTGCGTGTGCAGTCGCCACTTCACCAGCCCCTTGCCGGTTTTCTGTTTGAGCAACGCGGCCTGCATCATCTTGGGCAGGGCGGCCAGCAGCGTGCCGTCCACGGCCACGAGTTGGGGCACGTCCTGCAGGCGGCGGTCGCGGACCAGCGGCGCGAGTTCGTCCGACAGCTCGGCGATGATTTCCTGGAGCCGCTCGGGGTCGAACACGTTGGCCGCTTCCGCCAGCGAACCCAGCGACGCCCGCCCGCAGCCGAGCCGCTTTTGCACATTGGCCAGTTCGCTGGGCTGCTGCAGGCTCCGCATCGAGCTGACGATCGGATTAAACAGATAAAGCAGAATCAGCAGGCAATATTGATCGTAGAAGAGCTCGCGATTGCCCGCTTTGTCGCGCCCGCAAGCGTCGTCATGCAACCGCTCCAAGAGCGGTGCCAACTTATCGAAATATTTCAGACCCGTGACATTCTGCGCCCGGACGTCGGCCCGCCGTTTTCCCGCCACGGAGGCCTCCGGTCAAAATGGCAGCCCACAAAACATGCTATACCCGTAGCGCAAATCCCATGCCACAATCAAACCCTTGCCGGCTAGCAATCCGCGTGCCGAACAGGATTGCTCCCGACCCCCTGACTATGCCGATGTGGCGACGCTTTTTCGCGCTCTTCCCCGGATCGTTTCTGCTAAAATGGAAACGGGAGCCCACCAATGAGCGAAACAATAGAGGCTGTCTTTGACCGCGGTGTTTTCACACCCTGTGCGCCCGTGTCCATCCCCAACGGCCAGCGCGTCACCATCACCTACGCCGCCGCGGTTGCTCCAGAACAGCCGGCGACTTGGCCTGATCTACCGCCAGAGTTGGTGAAGAACAGCGAAGGAACCATCGTTGCTCGTGGAACGCGAATTTCGCTGTTCATTGTGCTGGAATGCCATTTTCAGGGAACTCCCTGGGAGAAAATGCCGCAGGATTTTCCGACCGTTCAGCCCGGTGACTGGAACCCGATTGAATCGTTTGTCAGGTCCAACGAGGCTCCCTTGCGAGTTTATTTTGAGGAGCAGCAGAAAATTGCCCAGGCCCATGAGCAGGCAGCAAAGCCTGGCCCGACTGTCGACGAGCTGCGGGATCGCTTCCAAAAGAAATTTGGCAAACCGTACCCCTCGTCTTCTGATGCTATGACTTTCTGAGAAGCAGCAACGTGTCCAGGCCAGCCAACTACTCCTCGTCAATGGCTACGTCGCGGCCACCCTGGAGCACATAGCTACGTCCTTCTTTCGCAAGAGTGCCAAGAATTCGCAGTGTCTTGCCTAGATCATGCGCCGTGACCGCGAGATGGTAGGGCAATTCATCCAGTTCTGCTGTGACGCGCACCTGTCGGTCGTCCAGAATCCCTACAACCGTGACTTTTCCGCGAGGCGCTCCTTCTGGCCGCACCAACTTGATTACGGCACCTCGCAATTCAAAGTCGGTTACCGGTGCGCGCTCTCGCAGCAATCTTCCAGCTTCACGGATGACTGGAATGCGATCGGACGAAATCGCAATTCGAGTTGGTAACTCGGTTGTTACCGGCCGAGCTGGGGACCAGGTAAACGAAAACTCGAGTTTTCGCTGCACGTCGTCGTTCCCCCAAAGTCCAACTACGGCATCACAAAGATTCGCGTTTACCCCTTTGAGGATCGCGCTGTCAAAGGCGGTCATTTGTTGGGTAAGAGCGGCTTGCTCGGCAGCCTGGTCAAGCGCGACGAGCGATTCTGCCAGAGTCTGAGTTACCTGGCGTTCGTAAGGAGGATCGGTTTCGAAAAGTTGCTCGTTGAGTGTATGTAAGAGCGGTGTAACTCGACTCAGAAGAGTGATGACGTAGCTTCCACGCTCACTCTGTCCGATTCTTACTCTTCGGACATGTTCCAGTGCTTGTGAAGGCTTACGAGTATGCCACACGGGCCGACGCTCGGTCGTTGCGCACGCGGCAGCCAGTATCAAGTCGCGTGCCTTCTGGGCGATCAAGGCATTTTCTTCAATGGGCAGTGTTCCATCCGCCAACTCAGGATCCGCAATTCTAATCCGTGTGACATCCGACGTAATTGTCAACAAGTCGATATAAACTTACGTTTGTGATCGTCCCTCAACAGCGGATAGTACTTGAAGAAGTTCCCCCATTCGCAATGCATAGTCGCTCAACTCATGATTTAATGGCAGGAGAGCTTCAAACTCACCGTCGTTTGCGACTTTTGACCACGCTGCTGCGCGACCAGCGTGAATGTCCCTCTGCGTCCAGCCCGCTGCACGCAGATAGAGCGCGGCATCCACAGGTCGAATTGCCTGCACTGCTTCAGCATCGCGTATTTCTGTCTTCATGGCAGCCTCCCATTCCCAATTCGTTCCATGATGCCGCGTAAGGCATCTACGGAAAATGTTTGGCTTCGATTCATCTGGACGGTTTGACCGGTTTGATTAGTACTCGCTGGCAATCCATGCAGGCTCAACCAGTAACCGCAACGGCGTATGGCCAATTCTGTTTCCGAGTGAACCAGCCATTCCCCAGGGTCGTCTGGCACGAGCACCACCACAAGAATTCGAGGCACCAAGACGTTCGTATCTCTCAAATCGTCATAATTCTTGAGTTTAATCGCGTGAGAAAAAACGGTATCACTCGGAATTGCCGCCGCTCGACATTTCAGCTGCATGTCTAACCGTGGAGACCGGGTTGTTCCCCCGCCACCCGTCTGAGCCAGGCTAGGTCAATGCTGTCGTCATCGACACTTGGCTTGTACCAGGCGAAGCCCGCAACTGCGGCCACAGCCTTGACGTACGCGTGGCTGAACTGCTCTTTCCTCTGGTCGATATCCATCGCACCCCTCTCGACCCCTGGCCAATTGAAGCAGATTTCGCGGTTTTGACAAAGAGCGCCATTTGTCCGATCTGACTCGTTGGAAGTCTACGACCGCTCATTGGATGAGGATTCATTCTGACCGATTCCAAGGAGATTGGCCATAGTTCTACAAACCAGAGCGTGGTCCGCATCTTGGACCGACAAATATGGGCCGCGAGTCCAGTGCTTCTGATAAGAGCGAACTGGACACTTAGTCATTACCGATGCTTTTGTATAATAGCAAGTGTGGGGCGAAGCACCGCCCAGAGGTCGCTCAGGGATTGGCGGCCGTGGTCCCAGGAGGAGTCAGGGGGTCGGGAGTCATTGGCGAAAGAGTTCGATGAGTAGGCGGAGGTTTGGACGCCAATGACTCCCGACCCCGAGCCAGGCGACGATCAAAAAAGGGCTTATCGCATAAACAATTTTTGATGTATAAGCATCGGCGGTTTTTTAGGCGGAATGAATAACCATTTGCGCGTGAATAATCTCCATAAGATGCTTGTAATAAATGCCTTACGTCGACAGTCATTATTCACATTCAGCACGAAAATGGAGTTCAAAAACATGAATAAAATCCGTCCTATCGGGGGGTACAAGTCCGCTTATCGCCCCCATCCTGGAAGAACGCTAGCGGTGGTCGTAGAATGGCCCTCCCCCAGCCGCCTGCTCATCGGCACGGCGGTCCCCAGGAGTCTTGCGAGAAGGATCTGAAGACAATGTCCCCCCCCGTGAACGCTGCCGCCGCTCGCCCGTTTGTGCACCTGCACTGCCACTCCCATTACAGCCTGCTGGATGGAGCGTCGGAGATTGAGGCGCTGGTGAAGCGGGCCAAGGAGCATGGGATGAACGCCCTGGCCCTGACGGACCACGGCAACCTGCATGGGTCGCTGGAGTTCTATCGCAAGGCCAAGGAGGTCGGCATCAATCCCATCCTGGGGTACGAAGCCTACATCGCCCCCGGCAGCCGGTTCGAGAAAAAAGACGCCGGCAGCAGCAAGGAGGCGAGCTACCACCTCACGCTCCTCGCCCAGAACCGGACCGGCTTTAAGAACCTGGTCAAGCTCGCCTCGGCGGCGTATTTGGAGGGTTTTTACTTCAAGCCGCGGATTGATAAGGAAATCCTCGCCGCCCATAGCGAGGGAATCATCTGCCTCTCCGGCTGCGTGAGCAGCGAGCTGAGCCGGGCGCTCATCAAGGGAGGGGCCGCGGACGAAGACTTCAAGGAAGCCATCGAAACGGCCCAGTGGTTCCAGAAGGTTTTCGGCGAGCGGTACTTCATCGAGATCATGAACAACGGCATCGACATCCAGCGGCTGCAACTGGAAGCAGCCGTGGACCTGGCGAAGCGGCTCGGCCTGCCGCTTGTGGCCACCAGCGACGCCCACTACATCAACCAGGAGGACGCCGACGCCCAGGATGTGATGCTCTGCATCAACACGGGCAAATTCCGCACGGACACCAACCGCATGAAGATGGAAAACAACTCCTTCTTCCTCCGCCCGCCGGAAGAGATGTACGCCCATTTCCCCGGCCTGGAAGACGCCGTCGCCCGGAGTCAGGAAATCGCCAACAGCGTGCAGATTGACCTGGAGCTCAACCGCCGGAACTTTCCCGTCTATTCGCTGCCGCCGGAAAAGACCGCCGAAGACTACCTCCGCGAGCTGTGCATCGCCGGCCTCCAGGATCGGTATTCAGACGACGAGTCGATGTGCAAGGACGGGGTTTTGTCGAACGTCGTCATGCAGCGGCTGGAGCGAGAGCTGGGGGTCATCAACCAGTTAGGCTTTCCCAACTACTTCTTGATCGTGTGGGACTTTGTCCGCTATGCCCGCGAGCAGAAGGTGCCGGCCACCGCCCGCGGCAGTGGCGTGGGGGCGCTCGTCTGCTATGCCTTGTATCTGAGCCACGTCTGCCCCATCAAATACGACCTGCTCTTTGAGCGGTTCCTGGATTTGAACCGCAAGGAAGCGCCCGATATCGACATCGATTTCTGCAAGGACCGGCGGGGCGAGATCATCCGCTACGTGAAGGAGAAGTACGGCGAAGCAATGGTCGCCCAGATTGGCACGTTCGGCACCATGGCGGCCCGGGCGGCGATTAAGGACGTTGGCCGCGTCTTGGGTGTTCCGCTGGCCCGCGTGAATCAAATCACGGCGATGGTGCCGACGACGCTCGGCATTTCGCTCGACGACGCCATTGCGCAGAGCGAAGACCTGAACAAGCTTTACAAGACCGATGCCGATATCCGCGAGCTGCTCAACCTGGCCAAGAAGCTGGAGGGGCTGGCCCGCAACGTCGGCACCCACGCGGCCGCGGTCGTCATCGCCGACAAGCCACTCACCGAGTACGTCCCCCTCTGCCGCGTCACCGGCAAGACGGACGTCATCACCCAGTGGTCGATGGGGGACGTGGAAGCGGCGGGACTTCTCAAGATGGACTTTCTGGGGCTCAAAAACCTGACGAGTCTTTTTCAGGCGGTGGACCTCATTGAGCAGACGACGGGAAAGCGAGTGGACCCCTACAAGTTTCCGCTCGATGATAAGAAGACCTTCGCTCTGCTCCAGCGTGGCGAAACGAAGGGGGTCTTCCAGCTCGAATCCGGGGGCATTCGCGATCTGCTGCAAAAGATGAAGCCGGACCATTTCGGCGACATCATCGCCACCAACGCCCTCTATCGCCCCGGCCCGCTGGAAGGGGGCATGGTCGAGGATTACGTCGCGGTGAAGCACGGCCGTAAGAAGGCGGAATACATCCATCCGGTTTGCGAAAAAATCCTCGCCGAGACCCACGGCGTGATGGTCTACCAGGAGCAGGTGATGCGGATCCTTAACGAGCTCGGCGGCATCGAGCTGGCCAGCGCGTACACCTGCATCAAAGCCATCAGCAAGAAGAAAGAAGAGACCATCACGAAGAGCAGAGTTCAGTTCTTGCAGGGGTGCGGTGAGAAGGGGCTCTCCAAGCACCAGGCGGAAGATTTTTGGAATCTGATTATCAAGTTCGCGGGTTATGGATTTAATAAGTCCCATTCGACCGCGTACGCGCTCATTGCGTATATGACGGCCTATCTCAAGGCCCATTATCCGCTGGAGTTCATGGCGTCGCTCCTCTCGGGGGACATCCACGGCCGGAACTTTGTGAAGAAGGATTCCTTGGTGGAGCATTTGGAGGACGCCAAGCGGATGGGAATCGAGGTGCTGCCGCCGAGCGTGAACAGTTCCCTGAGCGACTTCGCGGTCGTGGACGGGAAGATCGCCTTCGGCATTTCCGCCATCAAGGGTTGCGGAGGAGCGGCAGCGGAGGCGATTGTCTCCGCCCGTAAAAAGGGAGGGCCGTTCAAGGACTTATTCGATTACTGCGAGCGGGTGGATCAACTCGGGGCGAATAAGACATCGCTGGAAACGCTGATCAAGTCCGGCTCGATGGACTGCTTGGGCGCGCGGCGTTCGCAACTCTATGCGTCGATTGAGCGGGCGATTCAGTCCGGCTCATCGGTCGCCGCGGATCGCAAGGCGGGTCAGAAAAACCTCTTCGGCGGCTTGGAGGACGCCGCTCCTTCCCCCGCGGTCGGACTTCCCGACATGGCGGAATGGCCGGACAAAGAGAAGGCGCAAGGCGAGAAGGAAGTGCTCGGGTTTTATCTCTCCACACATCCGCTGAACGAGCATCTTCGCGTGCTGGAGACCTACCGCTCGCACACTACAGCCGACATTCCCGGCCTTGCCGAGCGGGCCGAAGTCATTCTTGGCGGCATGATCGGCTCCATCAAATTGGGGAGCACCAAGGATCCCAAGCCGGGCAAGCCGAGCCGCTATGCCAACTTCGATTTTGAAGATACCGAGGGGATCATCCGCTGCATCGCCTGGCCGGAGCAATACGCGGAATCCGCTTCCTTGATTACTGCGGATAACATCCTGATGCTTCGCGGCGTTATCGATCGCCGTGGCGGCGAGGAAGCCAACCTGGTCATCAATGAAGTGATTCCGCTCGACCAGCTTGACGCCCGCTACACTTCGGGCATCGTCATCCGCATCAGCGAAACCGAGCATCCCGCCGACGTGCTCACGCGAGTTCGTGAAGTCCTCCGCGCCTACCCCGGCTCCGGCGACTTGCAATTCTGCTTCTATCTCGAAAACGGCAGCCGGGTGTTCCTGAAAGCACACAGCGTCAAAGTCAGCATCACCCGCGAGCTCCGCGACCGGCTCGACGACCTGCTCGGCCCCGGCAACCTGCAACTCATTACGACGCCGCCGAAGCCGGCGCACGGCTCCCGCCCCCACCGGCCGCCGTTCCAGAGAGCGGGAGCGAGGTAGTTTTGGAGATTACGCAGCGGCTGCGATTTCATTTTCAGCAGGCGGCTGCGATATTGGATCGGCAGAAGATGTGACATCTACTTCGTCCAGCTCTTCCCTGTTCCGCGACAGCCAGCTCAAGAGCGCTGGGAAGAGGACCAGGGAGTTGGCGAGACAGAAAAAGACGCCGAGGGTGAGGACTTGGCCCAGGCTGCGGAGGCCTTGATGGCGGGCGAGGATCATGCTGCCGAAGCTGGCCATGGTGGTGGTGCTGGTGAGGATGACGGCGACGGCGGTGGAGTCAGAGAGCTTGAAGCGGCCCCGCTGACGGCGGTATTCATGCACCAGAGGGACGCCGTCGTGTGCGCCGATCCCCAGGATCAGCGGCAGGGCGATGAGATTCGCCGGGTTGAAGGGGATGCCGAGCCAGCCGATGATGCCGCACATCTGCACGAAGCCCAGGGCCAGCGGCACCATGGCCAGCAGCGAGTGCCGGATGGTGCCGAAGTCAACCAGGAGCAGGCCGAAGACCGCCAGCAGCGAGTACACGCCGGCCAGGACATAACTCTTCTGCATGTGCCGCGACGCGTAAAAGGTCTGCACTGGGCTGCCGGTGATTCGCGGGTCCACTCCTTCCACATCGGCGACGAAGCGGGCGAGCTTGTCCATCTCCCAGATGTTCCCCTTGGCGTAGACCCGCAGCAGATGCTTGCCGGTCTTGCCCACGAAGCGGTCGGTCAGCTCGCGGGGAATGTCCAGCGGCACGGGCGGGGCGGGGTCGGAGTAGTCGAGCAGCGCGAGAAGCGGGGGCATGGAAGCGGTCTCACCTGATGCCGCGAAAGGGGGTCGGGAGTCTTTGGCGTGGATGTTTTTCCCCAATGGTGAGTCGATTGACGCCAAAGACTCCCGACCCCGCTCTTTGAGCCGCGCCAGTTTGTCGTGGATGATGGCAATCGAGCGCTGCTTGGCGGGCGAGGAGAAGGGAAGAAGGGAGACTATTTCCTCGGTCTTGGCGACGGTCGGGAGCGCTTCGAGCTTCGCCTTCCTGGCCCGCAGCTCCTCCCGCGTGTTGCAGGTGGAAACGGCGAACCAGACGCTCTCGTCGGACGACGTGAAAATGTCCCGCTCGATGTCCACGCTCTCGACATGCCGCGCTTGGAGGTTGAGCAAGTTGTGGTCGTAACGGAGGTGCCAGAGGCCGGCCGCAATCAGCGCGGTGACCGCGAGCCCGACGGCCATGACGAGCCGCGGCCTTTGCAGCGATATCTTGAACCAGCGGGCGGCGGGAAGTATCTCCGGCAGGTCCATCGCCGGCCGCTTCTCATCGCTGAGCAAGATCAGCGGCGGCAGCACGACGACGGTTGCCAGCACGCAAAGCAGGATGCCTCCGCCGGAAATGATGCCCAGCTCGCGCACGCCGGTAAACTCCGTCAGTCCCGCCATGAAGAATGCCGCGGCAGCCGTGACGCCGCCGGTCACGACTCCGGGACCAACATCCGCCGCCGTGGTGATGAGCGCACTCTTGCAATCGTGGCCGAGCTTTCGCAGCCGCAGATAGCTGGCGACATAGTGAATGCCGAAGTCGATCCCCAGGCCGATCAAAATGACGGCGAAGGCGGCGCTGAGGATGTTGAGGTGGCCGATGGCCAGCGTGGCGAAGGCGAATGTCCAGGCCGTGCCCACCAAAAGCACGCAGTTGGCCAGGAGGGCGTGCCGTCCGCCGCCGTAACCGGCCACGAACAGCAGAACGACGCCAATCAGACTGAGAAAGTTCGTCCAGAACATGTCCGCCTGGCTGGCCTGCATTTCGTCGTACTCAATGACGGGCATGCCGGTGAGGCCAATCCAGACTTGGGGATGTACAGCGCGAGCCGTCTCGATGGTCTGGCGAAGAGCGGCCACCGCTTTGCCGCCTCGCGCGAACTCGTCCTCCATCGCTTTGAAGCGGAGGAGGACGAAGCCCATGCGGCCTTCTTCGGCGGTAAGGTAACGAGGCTCGAGTTCCTGGAGCCGAGCGAGGTGCGGTTCCGATCCCTGACTCCTGACTCCTGACTCCTGACCCCTGTCCTGGCTCTGGGCAGGCTGGAAGCCTACCCCACTGGTTGCCTGGCTCACTTGTAGAGCGAGCTGCTGTAGCTCCTGTTCGGAGAGAAAATGAAGCCCCTTGGCTTTGATGTTGTCAAGCTGCCGCTTGTAGAAGATGGATTCAAAGAGTTGGTCCTGCTCCCGCAGCTTCGCAGCAAGGTCTTCGAGAGTCTGGGCCACGATAACCGGGTCTGCGGCGCGAACGACAATGACCGCGTCGTCCCGCTCGTCGAATTCCTCGATGTGCCTGAGCCACCGCTGGTTGTAGCTGCTTTGGGGATTCAGCAAATCGAGCCGGCTGGTTTTGAAGCGCAGTCCGTTGACCGTGACCAGCACCGCGAGCAGCGTCACGAGCAGAGCCCCGCCGACTACGATTCCCGGCGCGCGGAGCGATTGGTCCGTCAGCCACTTGAGCGGCTGGGAAAGAGGAGATTCTTCTGTTAGCGGAATCCGTTCCATAGTTAGCCGCTCACTCCGTGAGCGGAAAAGAGTAGTCCGCTCACTCCGTGAGCGGACAGGCCGGCACACGGAGTGTGCTGGCTACAATGGGCCATTCTAGCGCACTTGCCGCCGCTCAACCAACCCCAAAAACGGCCCGTTGTGAAGGGAGGCGGCAAGCGGTAAAGTGGCTTTATTGTCCAAACTTCCCGCCCTTTTTTTCCAGAGCCGACAAGCTGGCGGTTTGTCACGCCGAGAAGAGCCATGTCCGACCCGTATTATCAGTCTCTCTTTGCCGAGCGCATCGGCGGCGTTAATTACGGCAAAGGATCCGAGATCTATAAGTTCGAGAAAATCAAGCGAGCCAAGCGGAAGGCCCTCGCCGATTACCCCCAGCGCTCGCTGGTCGACTTTGGCATCGGCGAGAATGACGCCATGGCCCCCGAGGCCGTCCGCCGCAAGATGAGCGAGGAAATCAGCCGCCCGGAAAATCGCGGCTATATGGACAACGGCAACGCGGCATTCAAAGAAGCAGCCGCCCGGTTCATGCTGCGGAACTTTGGCGTTACGCTCGACGCGGCGACACAGGTCAACCACTGCATCGGCAGCAAGCCAGCCCTGGCCATGCTGCCGGGATGCTTCATCAATCCGGGCGATGTCACCATGATGACCGTCCCCGGATACCCCGTCGCCGGAACCCACGCCAAGTACTATGGGGGCTCGGTCTATCGGCTGCCGCTTTTGGCGGAGAACGAGTTCCTGCCGGACTTTGCGACCGTTCCCGACAGCGTCTGGGAGAAGACGAAGCTGCTGGTGCTCAATTACCCCAACAGCCCCACGGGGAAGACGGTTACAGCGGACTTCTATGCCAAAGTCATCGCCCTGGCCAAGGAGCGGAAGTTCGTCGTTGCTCAAGATGCCGCGCACATGATGCTCACCTATGGCAGCAAACCGCTCAGCTTTCTGAGCGTTCCGGGAGCGATGGACGTCGGCGTGGAAGTCCATTCACTGTCCAAGGGCTTCGACATGATCGGCTGGCGGATTGGCTGGGTGTGCGGCGCGGAGCGGATTGTCCGCGCCTTTGCCGATGTCAAGGACAACTCCGACAGCGGCCAGTTCGGCGCGATCCAGAATGCCGCGGCCTTTGCCCTCGACGACGACAGCATCCCCGTCCGAACCCGCGCCAAATACGAGCGGCGACTTACGAAGCTCGTGGCCACGCTCTGCCGTTGCGGCTTTGATTGCAAGATGCCGGGGGGCACTTACTTTCTTTACACGCGGGCACCCAAGGGACTGGCGGGTGGAGCGAAGTTTGAGAATGCCGAAGCCGCCAGTCAGTATCTGATCACGCAGCAGTCGATGGTCACGGTTCCTTGGGATGACGCCGGCCCCTTCCTGCGGTTCAGCGTCACATACGAAGCAGCTGGCGAAGCTGCCGAAGACGCGCTCATGGCCACGGCGGAAGAGCGATTGCGGCAGAGCGAGCTGGTGTTTTAGACAGGCTCGGAACGGACTGACAGAAAAATGGAAGACAGAAAAATGAAGTTGTGGAAAGAGACTTGTAGGGCCGTATCTTATCCGTGTTGTTCCGTGTTTCATCCGTGGCTGCTAATTCTGCTCGCCTTCCCGTTGGCGCTCGGCTGCGGCGGGAAAGCCGCGCCGAAGCAGAAATCGGTCGCCGACCAGTATGCGGCGGCACTCAAGCAGCACGATCCTGTCCTCAAAGCAAACGAGCTTTCCAAGGTCGCGGAGAAGCAGAACAAATCGGGAGACGGCCTGGCTGCCCAATCTTCGCTGGCGTCCGCGGCCATCGCCGCCAAGGAAGTGACCGACCCCGCGAGCCGGGCGACCTGCCTGAATACTGTCGCCGCCGCGATGTGCCGGCTGGAGCAAGTTTCCGACGCCAAGCCGCTGTTCAGCGAAGCGGCCAAAGCCGCTGACGAAATCAAGGACGCCGATGCGAAGATTACTCCTCTCATCTCGCTCGCTTCCAGCAGCAGCACTTATCTGAAGAACCCCGAGTTGGCGGCCGAATATCTGAAGAAAGCCGAGGCCGCCGCCGACGCCATCGGCAATCCGACCATCAAGGCTCAGGCGCTGGGCCGCATCGCGACGGGTTACTCCAAGCTTCCCAAGGAAGACGACGCCAAGCGAGTTGCGGACAAGGCCCTGGGATTCGCCCGCTCCCAGCCGTGCCCCAAGGAAAAGTCCGACACACTGGCCGAAGTCGCCGCCCAGCTCGCCAAGATGAAGAAGGTGCCCGAATCGCAAGCCGCTTTTGACGAAGCTCAAAAGGAAGCGGACCTGGTGAAGGCTCCCGACGGCAAAGCATACGCCTACTTGCATCTTGCCAAGAAGCTGAAGGAAGCCGGCCAGAAACAACTCGCCAAGGAGCTGCTCACCAAGGCCGAGAACGTCGCCGACCGGCTCAAGGACGGCTCTCTCCGCGGCCCGCTGAAGACCGAGATTGAAGTGGCTCGAAAAGGACTGTAGCAGTCCTCGGTATGGCGAAAGCGGAAGAAAATGCAATGGAACAGAAGGAAACGGAGGGAACGAAGGAATACCAAGACCTTGAATGTACTTGACAATAGAAGGAACTTGGGAAGGCCAGTTTTTCCATTCTTCTTCTCCTTCGTTCTCGTTGTTTCCTTCTGTTCAATTCCCCTTCGCCTTCGTTTGGCTTTCCAAGTCTCGCAGTGTCTCGGCTAACATCGGCCCGAATTCCCGCGCGCTCCACAGCGACCGCCCGAGCTTCCAGTTGCGGTCGATGTGCTTGGGGTTGTTGGCGTCGATGTCGCAGAGCAAAATGTCCTCCACGTGGCGGCGGGTGCGGGCCAGAATTTCGCCGTGCGGGTCGATAACGTAGCTGTCGCCGTAGCCGACGCCGTCGAAGCCCTGGATGCTGCTTTCCTTTCCCACCGTCACGTTGTTGCCGCGAACAAAGAAGACGCTGTTCTCCACGGCCCGCGCGGTGTGGTCGGCCCGCACCTTCATGAAGTGGCCGATCAGGCTGGCGGCATTGATGTAGTTGTAATGTGGGGCGAAGACGACGCGGGCCCCTTTCGCCGCCAGAATGCGGGCCGGCTCGATGTAGCCGCCGTCCGCGCAGATGATGACGCCGAATTTCACGCGGCCATCCTTGCGCGTCTCTCGCTCAAAGACAGGGAACTCCCGCCCCTGCTTATGGAACGGCATGTAGGCGGCGCACTTGCTGTACGTCCCCAGCAAATGCCCCTTATGGGCAATGGCACAGGTGTTGTAGAGGTCTTCGCCGCGAAGCTCGTTGAAGCCGACGATGACCGTGGGGTCGAACCTCGCCGTAAGGTCGAGCAGCCGCATCATTTGCGGCGAGCTCGCCTGAAACGCATGTTTCCTCGCTCGCTCGCCGTCATCCTGATAGCCGGTCAGGAAGCACTCGGGAAACGAGACGATTTCCGCCCGGTCCTCCTCGGCTGCTTTCAAACCATCGGATACCTTGGCCAAGTTGGCATCAAAATCCCCGCTTTGGGGTTCAAACTGGCAATGGGCAATTCGCATGGGATAACTCGCGTTGCAAAGTAATGAAGCTCCTACGTCGAGGTAGTCGATTGCAATCTCGGCGGCGGAGGTGCGCGGCGGCGATCGCGGCGGAGCTGGTCCGCCTGCGCGGTGGTTACGGACTGGCCGGTTTCCTCAGCCAGGCGGGTGACCAGCAGAACGACCGAGCGGCCGGCCAGCTCGTAGGTTTCCCCGCCGCCCAGCTGGACCTGCTCATTCCCTGTAGGCCGGGACGTATCCAGAACCCGTTCCCAGTGGTGCTCTTCCTTGGTATCGGGAAGTACAAACGGCACATTGTCATGGTCGGCGTTCATGAGCAATAGCGTGGTGTTTCCTTGAACGGGCTGGCCGTGCTCGTCAATGTCGCCGATCAAGTCGCCGGCCAGACGCAGGCCCAGGGCGCGGGCGAAATGCGTCGTCCAATCCTCTTCAGACATCTCCTCCCCAGACGGGTTGAACCACGAAATGTCCGTGATGTCGCTGCCGCGAATGGAGCGGTTCTGGAAAAATTTACGCCGCTGAAACACCGGCTGGTCCTGCCAGATGCGGCTGATGTTCCGCACGAATTCCAGGAATGCCTTGTCCTGATCGTCGAGATTCCAGTTGAGCCAGTTCAGCTCGTTATCCTGGCAATAGGTATTGTTATTGCCGCCTTGACTGTGGCCGAATTCGTCGCCGGCCAGCAGCATCGGCACCCCCTGCGAGAAAAACAATGTGGCGATGAAGTTCCGCCGCTGCTGTTCGCGGAGCGCATTAATTTCGGCGTCGTCAACCGGCCCTTCCGCCCCGCAATTCCAACTATTGTTGTCATTGGCACCGTCGTTGTTGCCTTCCTGGTTGGCTTCATTGTGCTTGTCGTTGAAGCTCACCAGATCCGCCAGCGGGAAACCGTCGTGGCAGGTGATGAAATTGACGCTGGCGTACGGGGCCCGGCCGCTTTGTTGATAGAGGTCGCTCGACCCGGCCAGGCGCGTGGCAAATTCGCTGACCGTGCCGCCGTCCCCTTTCCAAAAACGGCGGACGTTGTCGCGATACTTTCCATTCCACTCCGCCCAGCCCGGCGGAAAATTGCCCACCTGGTAGCCGCCGGGGCCGACGTCCCACGGCTCCGCGATGAGCTTGACCTGCGAAATCACGGGATCCTGGGCGATGATGTCGAAGAACGCCCCCAGTCGGTTGACTTCAAACAACTCGCGGGCGAGGGTGCTGGCGAGATCAAACCGAAAACCGTCCACGTGCATCTCTTGCACCCAGTAGCGGAGGCTGTCCATGATGAGCTGCAGGACCCGCGGATGCTGCATGTTCAGCGTATTGCCGCAGCCGGTGAAATCCATGTGGTAGCGTTTGTCCTCGGCCAGGCGGTAGTAGCTGGCATTGTCGATGCCCCGCCAGGAGAGGGTCGGCCCCAACTGGTTCCCTTCCGCGGTGTGGTTGTAGACCACGTCCAGGATCACCTCAATTCCCGCCGAGTGCAGGGCCCGGACCATCATCTTGAATTGCTGCGCCACCATCTGCGGCTCTTGCGCGGTGGCGTACTTGAGGTCCGGCGCGAAGAAAGCCAGCGTGTTGTAGCCCCAGTAATTGGCCAGGCCGCGCTCCACGAGATGCCGGTCATCCAAATGGTGATGAACGGGCATCAGCTCGACGGCAGTGACCCCCAGGCTGAGCAGATGTTCCAGCACCGCTTCCGAGCCGAGGCCGGCATAAGTGCCGCGGAGCTTTTCGGGGACTCGCTCGTTGAGCATCGTCATTCCCTTGACATGCATTTCATAAATCAGCGTCTTATGCCACGGCGTGCGCGGCAGGCGGTCATCGCCCCAGGTGAAGGCGGTATCCACCACGACCGCCAGCGGACAGAAGGCCGCGCTATCCCGCTTGTCGCAAGACAAGTCGGCTTCCTTGTCGCCAATCTTGTAGCCGAACAGCGAGTCGTCCCATTTCAAATCGCGGCCAAAAGCTTTGACATAGGGGTCGAGCACGACCTTGGCCGGATTAAAGCGGTGCCCCTTGGCCGGGTCATACGGTCCATGCACCCGATAGCCATAAAGTTGCCCCGGCAGAATATCCGGAAAATACCCATGCCAGACCTGGTCGGTATGCTCGGGGAGCGCGATGCGTTCCACTTCCCGTGTGGCTTCCGGGGAGTCAAACAGGCAGAGCTCGACCTTCGTCCCATGCTCCGAGAAAAGGGCGAAGTTACAGCCTGCTCCGTCCCAAGTTGCTCCCAGCGGATGTGAACGACCCGGCCAAACCCTCATGGAAAACTCCTTCACGGTCGAAATGGCGTATGAATTGCTGCCGGCAATTTAGCAACTGGCGTGCCGGTTCACCCAGGGATGCGTCTGCGCTGCGGCGTGACAATCTCCCTCACTTCCAGCGTTAGCTCTTGAGCCTCGTCATCTCAAACAAATTCGTCGCCTGGGGCCCAAGGAATCCTTCAAAGCGGACTTGCTTGCCGGATTCTGGATCAACAACGGCATCGCGCTGGGCGAGCTCGAAATAGGCGTAGGTCCAGGGCATCTTGGCGGGGATCCCTTTATCCAGCACGTCCACGTCGATTTTCACCGCTTCGGTTGCCGTCTGCCGGAGTTTGCTGCCGCGTTCTCCTTCGATTTCCGTTTTCATGGGGATGCCGGCTTTTTGCAGGGCCGCGATGGTCTTCTCGATGTCGCCCAAGGCCGGGACGCCGTGCGAATTGATGAGCGACGTGAAGTGGTTGACGTTGTAGCCGTGGACCAGCACCCAGGCGGCGTACTGGCTGACCGCATTGAGGGCCACGACGTCCTCGCGCCGCGGCAGGAGCCAGGGTAGTTCGTGGAAGAGGCCAACGACCTCCGGCAGCAGCTCCTTGGCCTGGCTTTGGTCGCGGTCGAGATGGTGCAGCGCGGCCAACACCTCTTCGCTGACATTCGGCCGATGGCTCCGCACCGAGCGATTGATGATCTCGCGAGCCTCTTTGGGGAGCTCCCAGACCTTCAGCTCGGAAATGAACAACTTGGGGAACTGCGGATTGGTATGCTGGAAATGAATCGCCGAGAGCTGCTTGTCCTCGAAGTGATAGCTCCCTGCCGCCCTATAGCCCAAGGCCTCGAACACCCGTGAGACGCTGGCAATCCCCGTCAGCGGCTGCTGCACGGCGAAGGTGCGAAAGGCGATATGATCGTTGACGAACGTCGCCTTCGCCCCTTGGATGACTTGCTCGTACGTCGCCACGTACGAAACCCGCTGGCGGTAGGTTTCCCAGAGCGAATCAAACAGCTCGGCGGCGAACTTTTCGCGAGGAGTGGAGAGGGATATCGAGGAATGGGGACCGGAGGTCATGAGGCACCCTGAAGAGAGGTGTTCGTAGCAGTCCGCTGCCACGTTTCGCTGTATTGTACCGAAAGAACCCGCTAAAGCGGGTTACGACAAACGCAAACTCACTTCACCGCCTCAAACAGCGCCAAGCTGGCGGTGAAGCCGTGCATGAAGTTCTGCTTGCCGATGGGGCCGAGTTCCCCTTGGGCGAAAAAGCCGGCCAGCGGGATTTTGCCGAGGGCTTTTTCAATCGCCGCCGCGTCATGGTGCGGCTGGCTGAAGAGGCGGGTGCCGCGGCCGTTGCAGGTGAAAAGCAGGCCCCCGAGCGGAGGTGGCTTTTGTTTCTTGGCGGCGACGAGGAGTTGCTTGAGCTCGGCGTCGGCGGACTCCTGGTCGCGGATGTGGAACTGCACGGTCTGGCCAACGCGGATATAATCCGTCACCGCGATGGCCCCCGAGGGATCACTGCCGATGACGTTCCGAACCAGGAAGTCCCCCTGCACGAACCGCTCCTGATACTCGCTGACTACTCGGCCCAGATGCGGCGCTCGCTGCACGAGGAGCTTCTCGCGATTGGGCAGTTCGTCGAAGATTTCCTTGAGCTGGATCAGTGCCGGCTTGCCGCCGAGCTCGTGAATGATGTTCCGCTCCGACTTGGTGACGATGAAGTGCCGGCCAATGGGACGGCAGCCCTGCGAGACAATCGTCCGCAGCCGTACCGGCCCACTGATGAGAGCCGCGGCAGCGCCTTCCGCAAAGCTCTTGCGGCCGAGAATCAGCCGATTTTCCCCCGGCTGCAGCCCTCCGCTGGCCATGCCGCCAACCACGGGCACTCCAGCGCGATCCTCGTTCAGCCGCTCGAGGAGTGCATCGGCGGGGAAAGAGTACGGCTCGCCGAGCAGCAACAGGAAGGTTCCCTCCGGCCATTCGCCCGCGACTTCGTCCGGCCAGCCCTGAATCATGCCCCCTTCGGGCGTCCGTTCGAAGTTGAGATTAAGCAGCCGAGCGGTGACCCCCGGCCATTTCGCCAGCCAGAGCGAGAGCGCCGGCCCTTCTTCCACCTCTTGCCCCACGCCGACAATCGACTCGCCGCCGCATCCCAGAATGTTCTCCGTGCCGAGCAGATCGCAAAGTTGCCCAGCCAGGGCGTCAGCCTTGGCGGCATGTTCTCGCGAAAAGAAGACCACCGCGAGATCGGGCACTCCGCCCAGGTCTTTGCGAGCCGCGGCGCAGGCTTCCGCAGCCGCTTGCGTGGTGTCTGGATGTGTGGAAAGTGCAGCAGCAAACGCCAACGGCTGAGCCGAGGTGGACATGTCAAAGTGCTTTCCAAAAGTCCACGCCGCGCTGTTCCCCGCGCCGTCCGCTTCCCCCAAAACGCGCCTCTCGTTACGCCGCCATGATATCCCGAACGTCCGAGGGATACTATCGTCGCTCTGCGTGGCCGAGAAATTTTCGCGGTCATGGCAGCGGAATTATCGCTTCAGGCTGGCAGGGAACCCATCAACCGGGGATAATGGATTACTTATGGGAAAGCCGCACTTCTGCTGGAGCCTGATCGTTGTCGCCACACTCTTGCCGGCGGCGACTTCGCGCGGCGACGACGAGCGGATCACCTTCGAGCAGCACATCGCCCCCATCCTGCAGGCCCGTTGCGTCAAATGCCACGGCGAAGGGAAGCTGGAAGGAGGGCTCGACCTGCGGCGGAAATTCCTCCTCGCCAAAGGGGGCGATAGCGGAGCTGCGCTCGTGGAAGGAAAGCCGGACGAGAGTCTGCTGATCGAGAAAATCACCAAGGGAGAAATGCCGCCGAAGGAGGAAGGAAAGCTCGACGACAAGCAAATTGACCTGCTCCGCCGCTGGGTCGCTGCCGGTGCTCCCCTCGCGGGCGACAAAGAACCACCCCTCGAAATCGCCGAGCCCCCCAGCCGCATTACTGGGGAGGACCGCAAATTCTGGTCGTTTGTGCCGCCGGTTCGCGCGCCGCTGCCGGTGGTGAAGAACCCCGACCTCGCACGCACGCCGATAGACATATTCTTGCTCGCCCGATTGGAAGAGCAGCAGCTCTCGTTCGCCCCCGACGCACCCAAGGAAGTCCTACTCCGCCGCGCCGCGTTCGCTCTGCACGGTTTGCCACCGAACATTCAGGACGTTGATGCTTTCACTGCGGACAACTCCCCGGATGCCTTCGAGCGCCTCCTCGAGCGGCTGCAAGCATCTCCCCGCTACGGCGAACACGCGGCGCGGCAGTGGCTCGATGTCGCCGGCTATGCGGATTCCGACGGCTATCTCGCGGCAGATCGGCTTCGCCCAGAGGCTTGGCGGTATCGGGACTATGTCATTGGAGCGATGAATGGCGATTTGCCGTATGACCGCTTCCTGCTGGAACAACTTGCCGGCGACGAACTTTCGGATTGGCGGCGGGCGGAAGAGTTGTCCGCCGACCAAACTCGCCAGCTCGCGGCGACCGGCTTCTTGCGGACGGCCAGCGACCCGACCTACCCCGGCTACACGGAGCCGAATGAAATCCATCAGGTGATGGCGGACACCACGCAAATTGTCTCCTCAGCCCTCCTTGGCCTGACCATCCAGTGCGCCCGCTGCCATTCGCACAAGTACGATCCCATCCCGCACCGCGATTACTACGCCCTGCAAGCCATCTTCACACCCGCCCTCGACCCCGCCCGCTGGCAACCCTCCGAGGTCCGCGGCATCCCCCTCGCCACCGAAACCGAGCAGGCCCGCATCACGCAGCACAACCAGAAAGTGGATCAGCGGGTGGCCGAACTGCGTGCGGAAGTGGCGGAACTGACCACGCGATACCAGAAAAAGCGGGTGGTCGGACTCCTTGGAGCGGATGGAAAGGACGACGCCCTGGTGGCCAAGCTTGCGACCGCCTTGATTGCCGCCGTGGACAAGCGGAACGACGAGCAAAAAGCGATTGTGGCAAAGTACGCGCCCGGCGTCTCGCTCTTAGACGCTGACCTCGCCAAGTGGAACACCGATTACCAGCAGCAGGCCGTCAAACTTAATGCAGTAGTCGCCAGCGAAACGGCGATTAGGCAGCAGGTCGTCACGCTCCGTGGACTGACGGACCTGGACGACAAGCCGGCGGATTGCAAGATGCTGCTGCGAGGCGAATACAGCAAGCCCGGCGCGGTCATTCCGCCGAACGTGCCGGAAGTGCTTTCGCCGATCAGCTTCAAATTCGCACCGAAGCCGGGTTACAAAACGACCGGCCGGCGGGAGGCGCTGGCTCGCTGGCTCACCGAGCCGTCCCACCCGCTCACCGCCCGCGTGCAGATCAATCGGGTTTGGGCCAAGCAGTTTGGCCGTGGCATCGTGCCCACGCTGGCCAATTTTGGCCGTTCGGGCGTCAAACCGACGCATCCGGAGCTGCTCGACTATCTGGCTACCGAGTTCGTTGCCACCGGCTGGAGCCAGAAGAAGCTCGTCCGCCAGCTCCTTTCGTCGACTGCCTGGCGGCAGGCTTCGACTCCGGCCGCCTCGACGCTCGCTACCGATCCGAACAACGAATTGCTCGGCCACTGGCGGGCCACGCGGCATAGCGGCGAAATGCTGCGCGACAGCACGCTCGCCGCGGCCGGCAAGCTGAACGGCACCATGCTCGGCTCGCCGTCGGCAGTTTCGCAATTGGGGGACGGCTCGGTCATCACAGCCGACGATGCCGCCGGCAACCGCCGCAGCATTTACCTCATCGTCCGCCGCAGCCAGCACGTCACCATGCTGGACCTGTTCGACGTGCCGATGATGGAGGTCAACTGTCCGCAGAGAAGCGCCTCCATCGTGCCACTGCAAGCCCTGGCGATGCTCCACGGCCCGTTCACGGAGCAATCCGCCGCCGCACTCGCCGACCGCATTCTCCGTGAAGCTCCCCCTACGGATGACGCCCGCATCGAATTCGCCTGCCGCCTGTTATATTCCCGCCTTTCCCGCCCGGCGGAGAAAGAAGTGCTCGCGAGCTTCCTTTCCGCCCTCACCGCGGACAAGCTCGCCAGCGCCTCTATGTCCCCCACCGACGCTCAAAAGGCCGACGCCAGCCGGGCCGCTTGGGTGCAAGCCGCCTTGGTGTTGCTCAACAGCAACGAATTTTTATACGTGCATTGAGTGGAGCAACGTCAGGCGCGGTCGCAGACCTCGCCGCTTAATCCGATTATGCCGGTCATATAGACTATGCACGCAAACGGCGAATCTTGCGAGATTTGGGAAAACTGGCCGACTGGACATGTCGGCAGGCCGGGAAAAAAACTTCAAAGAATTTGGCAAGTCGTAAAGTATTGAAACGGTTATAGTTAACATCCGCTAGCGATACATCTTGCCAAGAAACCGTTTGCTTCCGACAGGAAAATCCGGCAAACTCTTCATTAGAGACTTGGACTCAAGATCCAGGGCTGCGCTGCCGACAGGCTGACCCTTCACAAGGCGGAAGGGAGCGAGGGAGGATCTCCTCGAAAGCTGATTACGGCAGCACTCTGTGGGCGGCAAGGGCTGGCCGCCTGGTTCGTGGTTGCTGTCGGCGCGCAAGATGCATCCGCTGGTCATCGAGTCACACATCGCTAACGGGGATTGGGAGCATTCATGAAAACCGCACTTCGTTTTCTAGCCGCATCGGCCTTGGCCGTGCCGGCCATCGTTTTTTCTCCGGCCGCATCGCTGCGCGCCCAGGATTGCTTCTGCCAGCCCGCCTACCGCGTGGTGAACAAGGTCGTCTACGACGACGTGCCGGTCACGCAGTACCGGGTGGAATACGAGACGCAAATCGAGGAGCGCGAGGTCACGTCTACCAAGCCGGTCTATGAAACCGAGCAGCGCGTCCGCACACGCCGCGTGGCCCGTCCGGTTGTCGAAACCTCCACTCGAGAAGAAAAGTTTTACACCCTCAAGCCGGTGCATGAAACGGAGTTCCGCGAGGAGGCCTACGACAAGGTCACCTGGGTGCAGGAAACTGAGATGCGGCAGCAGAAGTACGTCGTCAATCGGCCGGTGACGGAAACGCAGATGCACGAGCGTCAACACGTCGTTCGCCGCGCCGTGAATGAAACCGTGATGCAGCAGCAGTGCGTGACCGCAATGGAGCCGGTGACCACTTACCGCACGCAGCTCGTGGATCAAGGTGGCTTCGTGGACAGCACCTCGCTCGTGGGGGGAACCACGCGCAACAGGCTCGCCTGGGTGCCCCGCGGCGTGGCCACGGATAACGCCAGTGGCCAGGTATTTCGCCACCGCGCCGGACTTCACTGGGTGCCGCAAAGCACGCCGGGCCAATTGGTCACGCAGCGGCTCTACGTCCCCAATGTCGTCGCTCAACAAGTGCAGCAGACGACACTGATGCCGCGGCAGGTGATGCAGGAAGTGCCGGTCAACGTCACCCGCTATCAGGATGAGGTGGTCACCGAACAGGTGCCGGTCACGGTGCAGCGGATGGAGCAGTGCGAGGAAGTACGCGAGATTCCCGTCACCGTCAGCAAGCCAATGACCGAGCGGATTGTCAACAAGATCCCGGTGCATAAGGTCCGCTACGAGAGGGAAGAGCATGTGCGGCAGATTGAGGTGCAGACGCAGCGGATTGAGTACGAAGACGTGGAAGAGCCCTACGAAGTAAAGGTCTGCCGGATGGAGACTGAGGTCCGCAAAATCGAAGTCCCGATGACGGTTCGCAAGGTCGTCCCCTACACCGCTTATCGCCGCACGCCGCGAATTGTCTCGATGCGGGTTCCCTACGATGCTCCCGATTCGATCATTTACGACACCCCCGTCGTCCGCGAACGAGTCATCCTCCCAGCCGACGGAGGCACCATCATCCGATCCAGCAAAAAGGTCGAAGCCACCAAGCCGGCCGAAGAGCAGCGGGGCGATTCGATTCTCAAGCCGGTGATCGATAAGACGAAGCTGAAGGCCAAGGAAGAGCCGACTCCAGCCGCGGGAAGCGAACCCAAGGACAGCGACCCTACGGGCAGTCCGAAAATCGACGCGAAGAAGCCCGCGGAACCCGGACTAAACGCCCCTGAGGGAACCAAGACGAAGCCCGCCCCGCCGAGCGAGGAAGGGAAGTCCGGCGATAAGGCAGCGTAGACTGCTCCTATTTGAGAATACTATCTGCGGCGAGGCAATCCAGCCGCGCTGCTTGGCTTTCTTGGTGAAACAGCAATTGGCAGGCAAATTCGGCGTGCGGTAAACTAAACTGCGGAGTTGACCGATCAAAGGAGGTTGCCATCATGCCAGCCCGTCGAAATGAAGTGGCGATTTGGGAGTTGATCCTTCGTCCCATGGAACCAATGTCGCGTGAGACAGCGCGAGCGATTCTCGATCTCGATTTTCGGCCTGACGAGGTTGAGCGAATGCACGAGTTGGCGGCCCGAAATCGCGAGGGCAACCTTCGCTCTGGCGAAGGCGAGGAACTCGATAACTACTGTCGAACCGGCAATACGCTCTCGCTCCTGCAATCTCGTGCGCGTCAGGTTCTGAAGTCCGGCAGGCGAGCTTCGTAGATGCTCCCACAACTGGAAGAATTGGTCTGGCATCGGGCACGTTTTGCCTGTGAATACTGCTTCATTCCGCAGGCGTTTGACCGGTTGAGATTTGAAGTCGACCATGTAATCGCCGTTACTCATGGCGGCAAAACCATCGTCGGCAACTAGGCGCTTACGTGTTTACCCTGCAATCGCTTCAAAGGACCAAATCTGTCAGGGATTGACCCGCAGTCGGGGCGCTTGATCAAGTTGTTTCATCCGCGTCGCCATTCCTGGCGACACCATTTCCAGTGGCTGGGCGGCCAACTATACTACGCACGGCCCAAAATGACACATTCCGTGGTTCATCCGCATCTGGTTATCCAGTATAGGCTTACGTTGGACAATCGCCCGAATCGATTGTGTCACTTTGGGCCGTGCGC
>JBKJNY010000159.1:0-18788 GCA_046593355.1 Pirellulaceae bacterium
AATCCTCCGTCGTCTGTCGGCAGGTGGCTTCGCTGTACGCCTTCCGGCTGTGGCTGAGCACGACTCGGAACACGTTGGTCTTTCGTCGTTTGCCATCGAGGTCCACCAGCGGAGCGCCAGTCCCGAAGTCGATCTGAGCCTCCTCGCCCGCCGCGCATTCCATCCGCCGCATCGGCAATTCCACCTGGCGGCCCAGACGCCGGACGAACCGCTTCACGCTGTAGTAGCTTCCCTCATAGGCGTGTTCCGTCGCCAGATCCTGGTAGATCCGCTGAGCGGTCAATCCCTGCTGAAGCTTGGCCAGAATGATCGCGCGAAATGGTTCGCAGTGACTCACCGCGCCACGCTCCGTGGGGGCTGGCGGGACAGCGACTGGGCTGCTGCCGCAGACGTCCGAGCCGAGGGGCGCGCTGGCTGGGTTTGAATCCGTGGCGGATTCCGATTGTTCCGCCAGCGGCAGGCCACCGGGCTCGCTACCCGGTGGACCGGAAAAAGTGGCTGGGTTTGGGTCCGCCGACCCGGGGGGTTCCGGCGCGCCGGGAGCTGGTTTTGCCCCGTTTTGATACAGCTTCAGGTAGCGCGCGACCGTCTCGCGGTCGATCTGCAGCTCGGTGGCCACCCGCCGCTGCGACCAACCTAACGCATGGAGCTGTAATATCGCCTGCACAATCGCCATCTTGAGTTGATTCGCCATCTTCGGTTCCCTTCCGCACGCTGGGTGCAAAGGAACCTCTACGACGAATTTCTACTGCTCAATATGGCTGGTTTTCAAAGCGCCCCTCGTGGCTGGTTATGAGCGCCCGCTGACATCGGAGAGCGAGGCCAAGGCGATTGCCGCTTATTTGCTCGCGACTCCATCGGTGGAAAAACGGCCAGAGAAACCGGCGGGCAAAAAATCCAAAGATCCGCCCTCCGCGACCAAAGGCCAGCGGCTGTTTCTCACCCTCGGCTGTCTGGCGTGTCATCAAGTGCAAGAGCAGGGCGAAAGCGGGCTGTTCGGCGGCGGCGATCTGAGTAACGTCGCGTCCAAGCGCCCAGTCGAGTTTTTCGGCACCTGGTTGGCCGAGCCGGCGAAGTTCAATCCGGACCACCGGATGCCGGTCTTCGACCTGAGCCAGGACGAGCGAACGTCGTTGTCGCTCTATCTTTCCGCGCTCGGATCCGCTGTAAAACCGGCCCGCGAAGCAAAGCCTGCTGCCGATCTCGTTGGCGCGGGCCGAAAACTGGTCTCCACGCATCGGTGCGCCAACTGCCACGCCCTTCCCAAAGACCCCGAACTTACCGCTGCTACCACCGTCAAGCCACTCGGCGAAGTGAGCGACTGGAACAAGTCGTGCGCTGCGGTTTTGGGCACCAGTCAGGCGCATCTGGGCTATTCGCTGACAAAGGATGACCAGAAGGCGCTGCAGGAGTTCTATTCCGCGAAGCGCGCAATCCAAATCGGGGAAGCTAAAACCTCCGGCCGCCTGGCGCTGCTCCAGAACAACTGCCTCGCCTGCCACGGCCGGGAAGGGGTCGAGTCGCTCTCCGCCAGCCTGCCGAAGAAACTGGCGGACAAGCTGACGGCGCTCACGGAAAGACATCCCGACCTCGCGGCTTCCATTCCAGCGATGACTCCTCCCTCGCTCAACAGCGTCGGCGACAAGTTTCATGAGGAAGTGCTTGCCGCCGCCATCCGCCGCCAAAGTCCGCCGCTGAGGGATTACCTGCTCGTTCGCATGCCCCGCTTTCCATTGCCGGATGAAGAGCTCAAACGGCTGGTGAACTACTTCGTCCAGACCGACCGCATCCCGCCGCTTCCCGATGCGGCCTCCATAAAACCAACTCCCGCCGAAGAAGCCGCCTTCTCACTCGCCGGCAGCCGGCTGGTATCCAGCGACGGCTTCGGCTGCACGAGTTGCCACCAGGTTGGAAAGGTCGTTCCGGACAAAGCGCCGCTGAATGCCCGCGGTCCGTCGCTTTCCTCGCTCGACAAACGGATCCGCAAGGAGTGGTACAACCGCTTCCTCCACAATCCCGCCCGCATCGTCCCCCGCATGGAAATGCCCAGCGTCCAAATCCCCGTTCGCGGCGTGCTCCAGGACAAGCTCGATCCTCAACTCTCCGCCCTCTGGCACGTCCTCGCCACCCCCGGCTTCAAACCCCCAGAGCCGAATCCGTTTCGAGTACTACGGGCTTCAGGCACAACTCCGCTGGATGGAATGATGGCGGTTACAGATTTGGTCAAATCTGGCGATGATGTTTTTTCTCATGCGATTCTGATAGGTGCTCCGAACCGGCACAACGTGCTCTTCGATCTGGAATCGAATCGTTTGGTGAGTTGGTGGACAGGAGACGCCGCCAGGCAGCGAACCAAGGGTAAGAGTTGGTTTTGGGAACCTGGGAGTCCGCCGCTTATCACGTTTCCGAAGGGAAATGAGTTAACGGTCGAAATGGATGGCAAGCCTCTACTATTTAAGCCGTTTGTTGAAGGAACAGGAAGGTTGCAGAGCAGGTCGATCAGCCCCTGGTCGGTCTTTACTAACTATCAAGTCAGGCTCATCAGTCCCGAGGCAGGCGGTAAGGAATGGATGCCCAGAATCACTCAAGGGATTCGCGTTACTGAAGAAATCGCATCTCCGAGAAGCGGATTTCGGCGAACGGTTTCCATCGACGGTGCTCCAATTGGCGCAACGATCAAGCTTCGTCTTGTTGATGAGGCGACGGCGACTCGCTGCAAAATCGATAGGAGTAATCGCTCCCTGCTGTTTCCCTCGGGAATGAGGATTGAACTTCATATCGATCCAGACGATCCGATACTCCCAACGCCGCACAGTGTTTCGATTCTTGCGGATGGCTCCATTCGACTGCCAGTGAAACCCGTGGAAGGGAAACCCGAGATCGCTAGGTCCGCGACGGTCGAGTTGCACTATTCCACAGAGGTTCCAGTAGACAATTACCTCCAGCCAGACCCGCCGGAATTGCTGACGGAAGAGGGGTTCATTGAAGCGTCCCCCGGTCTTAGTGCTTTTCGTCTGCGACTTCCAATTCATGTATTGCCGACTGCCTTCACGTGGCGACCTGACGGGAGGCTGCTCGCTTGCACACTCGCGGGACAGGTCTATCTCATTAATGATCAAGGCGTCCAGTTCGGCAAGCCAACGTATCGAGTCTGTGTGGATGGTTTGTCAGCCCCCTATGGAATTGTTGCCGGTGAAGAGACAGGAGAAGACGATGCTGCCACGATGGATGTGGCGACAAAACAAGGTGTTCTGCGTTTGGCATATGGCAGGGAACCGAAAATATCCATCGCCAGTATCGTGGCATCCGGGTGGGGATGCACTGCTGATTATCACAATTGGGCGGTGGGACTCGTTCCTACTGGAAATGGTGAATACTATCTGGGACTTCCCTGCCAACAAGACGAGCGGTCCCCATTGGGAGCGAAATTGCGGGGTACTGTCATCAAGCTGAATCCCAAACCGAAGAACTTCGACGACCGCCAGCGATACACAATTGAACCTCTCTCCACCGGCCATCGCTTTCCCATGGGCTTGGCCGTCAATCACGATGGCGATCTGTTCGTTACGGATAACCAGGGGAACTACAACCCATTCAACGAGCTCAACCATGTCCGCAAAGGGGCGTTCTTCGGCTTCGTCAATGCGAACGACAAGAAGAACAAGGACTACGTCGCCCCGCCACTGACCGAGCCCGCGATCAATATTCCGCATCCTTGGACGCGGAGCGTCAATGGGATTTGCTTTTTGTATACGCCCGAGAAACTAAGAAAAGAGACGGGGAAAGATG
This sequence comes from Pirellulaceae bacterium, assembly GCA_046593355.1. Classification (GTDB taxonomy): domain Bacteria; phylum Planctomycetota; class Planctomycetia; order Pirellulales; family Pirellulaceae; genus SXOA01. Next base: position 3,790 of record JBKJNY010000159.1, read on the forward strand.
CGTTCGGGCCGCTGGAGGGGCAGCTTGTGGGCTGCGAGTACGATACGCGGCGGCTGATTCGGATGTCGCTCCAGAAGATTGGGGAGACGTATCAGGGGTGCGCGTATCCGCTGAGTCGGGAGCCGTCGTCGCCGGAGAAGGGGTTTTTGGGGCCGATTGTTTGCGCCGTCTCACCGCGGGGGGAGCTCTATGTCGGCAGCATCCGCGAGAGCGGCTGGGGGGCGGGGAACAACGTCGGCGAGATTGTGAAGATCAAGTTTGAGCCGGAGAAATTGCCCTGCGGGATTGCGGAGGTGAAAGCGGTGAAAGGAGGCTTCGACATCGATTTCCTGCGTGAAGTCGATGCCAAGAAAGCAGCGGAAATTGCCAGCTACTCCATCTCCTCCTACCGCCGCATCAGCACGCCCGCTTATGGCGGCCCGGATATGGATCGGCGGATCGAGAAGATCGATTCCGTGGAATTGTCAGTCGATCGCCACCGAGTCACCGTCCATTTACCGGAGTTGCGGACTGGCGGTTTTGTGTATGAGATTCAGCTCAAGAATCTCGCGCCAGGCGACGCGGAGTTTTTTCCGGCGGAGGCGTACTTCACGCTGCATGGAGTGCCGTGATAAGTAGTCTGCACACTCCGTGTGCAGGCCCGCGTTGTTGAAATGCCGCGCTCACGGAGTGAGCGGACTACTCTAGCACCTCTTCTCGCGTGCGGCGGATGATTTCGCTTTGGAAGAAATAGGGCTCGCTGCGATGCTCGCCGCTGATGAGATGGGTGACGTCGAAGTCTTCGTAACGTCCTGCGAGGTCAGCCGGAAGGTAACTCTTGCCTCCGGCCAGACCGACGTAGCCCAGGGCGGGTGAGCCATCGCATTTATCCACCTTGTCGAACCGCCACAGCACGCTGTCGCAGTTGGTGTAGATGTTCAGCCAGCTTTGGCCGAGGGGCATTGCCCGGTAATGAACATTACCGGGCAGCAGCCAGTCGTTCTGGACCGCGGCAGCCCAGTAGACGATGCGCAAGCTGGCCCGCTCACCGCTTTCCATCCCGCGGCCGACGAGCTGGCCGCCGCCGAGAATGTGGAGGCCGCCGCCGATGATCCGAGCCCCATAGCTGAAGCCGATCAGGCCGACACGGCGATTCTCGGGAATGGGGGCCAGGAAGCGGGCGAGCAAATAGGCTTCGTCATCGCTGCGGGCCGCTTTCGCGCGGACATCCCGCGCCAGGCCGTGAATCTGCGTGCTAGGCCAGGACCAGATCACGAAGCGGACCTTGCCACCCTCGTGGCTGCTGAATAGCTCGCGATAAATGGCCAGGCCCCGCGCTTCGGCTCCAGCGGAATCCATTCGGTTGCCGTGGACATAGATGACGGTCACGGTCTCCCGGTCGTCCGAGGCCAGGAAGGCGTTGTCATCCGCCCCCTTCCAATAGCCGGCGTCATAGCGGGCAGTGCTCCATCCCGAGCCGCCGCTCACGTCGCAAACGCCGCGCGTATTGACGAGCCAGATCTGATCGCTCGACCGCGGCTCAAAAGGCTTTTCAACGTCGGCCCCGACGGCGAGCGGCAGGCAGGCCATCGCGCAGCAGAGCGTGACGATGAAAGCTGCGAACCGTGGACAGAATGTGCCGGCGGGCATGGTGGGAGAGGGGCGGTGGGGAGGGTTGTGCGTCTGGTAGGGGTAAGCAAAGCTCCGCGTTTGCTGGCGTCAAAATAATGTAGCACGACTTCCACAACTTGCGCCGGAGAAAATCCCACAGCGGTGGCAAAAAAGCGACCGTTGCGTTTGCACATCACTGGGTGTGGTGTAGAGTTTCGCAGCACAGCCAAGAGCGGTCTACCCGCCACCCTCGCTTGGACCAACGGAGAATTGCCATGAGAAAGATCCTTGCCATCGCCGCCCTGTCGCTGGTTGCCCTCAGCCTGTCGGGCTGCGGCTGCAGCCGGCCGTTTGCCAACCTGTTTAACCGGGGCGGAAATTGCGCCCCCGTCGATCCGTGCGCGAACGGCCCGCGGGCCACGCTATTCGGCGGCGGTCAGATTCCGCCGGGCGCGGAAGTGCTGCAATACCCGGCCAACTAAGGAGCGCTTGGCACTCCGCGGTACGCGGTTCATGGGGGCAGCGCTAAGCACGCGCCCCTCCGGCCACATAGCTCCCTCTTTCACCCAAGCGGTAAGCACGGCCACTTCCTCCGCGGTCAACCTGCGCCCATCCGTTTCCGGGGGCATCGAGCCGTCCGTAGCCCGCTGGATCAGCAGGCTCTTTTGCGGCCGGCCGGGGACCAGCACTTCGCCCGCTTCACCTCCTTTCAAAGCCGTCTCGCTGTTGGAAAGGTCCAGCCCGGCACGGGCCTTCGTGCTGTTATGACACTTGATACAGTTCTGCACCAAGATCGGCGCGACGTGCTTCTCAAAATCGATCTCGGCGGCACCTAGAGGAGCAGAAGCGGGAAGCAAAGAGATTGAACAGAAGGAAACGAAGGTAACGAAGGAAAGGCAAAGGAAGGGAGATGGACCGCGGAGTTCGCGGAGGAGCGCGGAGGTCGGATGAATTGAAAGCATCGTCTGGCTTGCTTTTCTTTGTTTCCTTCGTTTCCTTCTGTTCAAGCTCTTTGCTTACTCTTGTCCGTGCTCACCGAATGAACTGATCCACATAGTCCTCGCCGAGGCCGACATTGGCGTAGTGATTTCGACAGAGCTCGATCTTGGTGTGGACGTCGTCATGGCCGCAGGGGTTGCCGGCGGCATCGTAATAGATCAGCGCGCCGCAGACGTGGAACAGGGTGATCATCTCGTCCACGTCGTCATCGACGACAAGCGTGTGGACTTCTCCCGGTGGCTCGAAGACGTACATCCCTTCTCGGGCGATCCAGTCGTGCTCCAGATACCGCCACGAGCCCTTGATGACGTAGCCATGCACGGGTGCCGGGTGGCGATGGCGGCTGAGGACACCGGATCGGCGGACGCGGAGCAGGTTCACCCATTCTCCGGCCACCGTATTGAGAAACAGCGGGCGGAACCAGACCCCTTCCGCCTGCGGCACCCAGAGCCGTTCGTCTTCGGGAATCGCGGTCAGAACCAGGTCGTCCACTTTGCGAGTGGCGGCGGCAAAGGCGCTCATGAGCGCGGTCCTCGGTGAAGCAGCGAATTCGGGCGGAAAACATCAGTGTAATCCATCGAGAGCACAGGGGGTCGGGAGTCTTTGGCGTCAATGATTGTTCTTTATGGAATAGTCTAGGACGCCAAAGACTTCCGACCCCCTTTTCGCTGGCGGTTACGCCTTGGCCGTCTTGGCCTTCCGCCGCGAGACCGCTTCTTCGAGCTGTTTGTCCACTGCCGCGGCGGCTGTCGCTTCCGGCTGGTACTTGAACGGAACGTCGCGAAAGTCGTTGCCAAAGCTGATGCCCAGAGCTCGCGCGGCCTGGACGGCAGTGCCGTCGGTATCGACCGTGCTGAGCTGGATGGCGTCGATGATCGGCACGCTCCCCATCAGCGGCGGCTGGTAACAGATCATGTGGCCGAATTTCCGCTCGATGATCAGCCGCACCGCGTGCGCCCCGAACTGGGTGGCGACGACGCGATCGAAGGTGGTGGGCGCTCCGCCGCGCTGCAAGTGGCCGAGGACGACAGTGCGGGTTTCCTTGCCGGTGCGCTGCTCGATTTCATGGGCAATGATGCTGCCGACGCCCCCGAGGCGCACCTGCTGGTCGTCCTTGCGGCGCTCTTGCAGGACCAAATCGCCGCCGGGAAGTTTGGCACCTTCGGCGACGACGACCAGCGTGAATTTCTTCCCCTTCTGTTCGCGGGCCAGGATGGCCTGGCAGACGTATTCGAACGACCAGTCGATTTCGGGAATGAGGATCACGTCCCCGCCGCCGGCGATCCCCGCGTACAGGGCGATCCACCCCGCGTGGCGGCCCATCACTTCCAGCACCATCACCCGCTCGTGGCTGGCGGCGGTGGTGTGCAGGCGGTCGAGGGCATCGGTGGCGCAGAACACGGCGCTGAAGAAGCCGAACGTGAAGGCGGTGGACGAGAGATCGTTATCGATGGTCTTGGGGACGCCGACCACCGGGATGCCGTTTTCATGGAACTGCTGGGCCACGGCGAGGGAACCGTCACCCCCGACGCATATCAGGCCGTTGAGGTTGAGCTGCTCGACCGTGGTCTTCACGCCCGCGACCAACTCGGCGTCGAGTTCCTGCCGGTCGTTGACGCCGACCGTGGCGCAGAAGCGGCCCTTGTTGGTCGAGCCCAGGATGGTTCCCCCCTGGCCGAGAATGCCGGTCGTATTCTTGTTGTTGAGCGGGATGTAGCTGACGGGATCGACGAGCCCTTCGTAGCCCTTCAGAAAGCCGACGACCTCATACCCATGCGTGTTAGCGCTCTTCACCACGCCGCGGATGACTGCGTTGAGCCCCGGGCAATCTCCGCCGGCGGTGAGAATCCCGATCCGTTTTGCCTCTGCCATGCTACTCGCTCGTGGAGGTTAGGTCTTTGTGGTTTATCTGCATTGTAGCGGACATTTCCCCCGGCGCCGGAATGCTTTGCCGCGCTGGCTGGGGAAGCGTACCTTATGCGCCGAGGAGCAGGACGGAGGGAGCGACAGCGAGCCAACGCATCGCAGTGATGGTCATCAGGCGAAGGCCGCCGGGAAGCCGCCGGCGGATCGGATGGCCTCGTCGATGGCGGACATTTCCTGGATCGTGGCGGCGATGTAAGGAGCGAGCGGATGGTCGTGCGCGATGACTGGGCCTTTGCGCGATGCACGCAGGAGTTGATGACCGCCGGCGCGAAACTGCTGAAGCTGGTCGGCCGTGACGCCGTTCATGGCGGGCGCGGGGGACCGGCGCGTGTGCCACAGGGAAAGTTTCTCTCCCTGAGGGACGAGATCTTGGAACAGTTTCTTGTTTGCTGGCAAAAGGATGCGAGGGAAGTCGGTCCGCAGCTCGGCGGCGTAGCGTTCGCGGTAGGTGGGGGAATGGAAGAGTGCGTAGATGTAGTGCAGCAGGTCTTCCGGTCCGAAGGTGCTGCCCAGGTTTCCGCGGCCGACGGGAAGCCAGGCGAGCTGAACACGTCGAGAGGCAAAAACGATGAAGTCAGCCGCGAAATTCGCATGCGGAGCCGATGCTTCATCTTTCGATTTGTTCAGATACAGCGGGAACAGCGACTCGCTTCCCCGGTTGTCGCTGCGGATCACGCCGTCCAGCGGCAGCGTATCGGCCATCCAGAAAAAGCTGCACGGCTGGGTGGGGAGCATTTGGCGGCGGGAGAGAAGAATGAGGGTTTCAGAACGGAGAGGAATTTGAGATTTGAGATTTGAGATTTGAGATTTTGAATTGGAGAATTGTGACTGCACTTCTTCCGTCTCAAATCTCAAATCTGAAATCTCAAATCCGTCTTCATCATCATGAAGTTGGCCCGTGACTGCTTCCCGCGGCCAGTCAATCATTGCCTTATGCCAGAAGACGTAGCGCCAGTCATACGGGCGATAGAGGCAGCGGCGGATGAAAGATTGCCAGTTGTCCTCGGCGGCGATGGTGCGGCGGGCGGCGGTCAGCTTCCAACTTCGGGTGTCGCCGGGAGGATACTTGGCGCTGCGGGTGCGGGTGAAGTAGCGGCGGCGGATTTCGTCATCGGGGATGGTGAGATCGCGGAACTCGGCAAGGCGGCGGCAGAGATCCTCCCGCGTGTGCGCGATGACGAAGTGATCCCGAGCCGTTACCGGAGCCGTCGTGTTTACCGGCATCGCATCCGGCAGCCGCCAGGCGGCAGCGTATTCCGGGGGCATCGGCGGAGGGGGAGGCGTGAAGAGAAAGTGGGGGGCCGCGGGTTTGATGATTGTTGATGCGATTGCGTCTTGTGGAGCCGATAGTCGGCGGAGCTTTTCTTCGCGCGTGCCCCAGAGATCGCCGTGACAAAGTTCGCACGCGGATTCATCCCCTTGTTGCGGCAGCCGGCGAAAGAATCCGATGGCGATTCCCTGGTCGAGACCGAAGACGTTTTCGTCACGCTGGCCCAGCGGGGTCGGGAGGGGTTTTCGCGGCGAAAACTCTTCCCGACCCCTCCGATTGCCGTGCAAATCGACCACATCAATCCGGCTGAAGACGCGCAGCAGCTCGCGGCGCATGAGGCGGAAGGTGACGTTGTCGAGAAATCCGTGGTTGGTGACGAAGCCGACGATGCCACTGCCAGCTTCTTCAATCAGCCACTGGGCGAAGCGGATGAACTTCACATAGTCGTCGTGGAGCCAGGTCTTTTTCTCTCTCAGTCGCTCGTCCGCGGTGACGAGGTAGCCGGGGCGTTCTGGGCAGCCGCGGACCAGCGCGGTGATCCACTTGCCGCGATTGTCGGAGAGGCTGGAGAAGGGAGGATTTCCTAAGAGGACCAGAGTCCGAGATGGAATTTGAGATTTGAGATTTGAAATTTGAGATGGTCTCAAATCTGAAATCTCCAATCTCAAATCGGCTCCGTCCGCCAGCGTGTTTCCCACCTCCACGCGAATTCTCCCCGGCTGCTGAAAGTCAAAGCCGGTGTCCGCCAGCTTGGCCGCGATATTGAGCTGAGCGGCGAGGCAGGCGGCGGGGATGATTTCGATGCCGAGCAGATGGGGCAACAGGTGCTGAGCGACGTAGTCGTTCCAGTCGTTCGCCGGATTGAATTCTGCCTGGATGACGTCGAGGGCCCCCAGCAAGAACGTTCCGGTGCCGGCGGCGGGATCGAGAATCGTTGCTGCCGCCAAACCGCGTTGCAGGCCGAATTCTTCCTGCAACTGCTGGTGGACGCGGCGGCAGGTGAACTGAACGAGTTCCGGGGGCGTGTAGAAAACACCGCCTCGCTTGCGGTGCAGCCGGCGGTGTTCGGCGAGGAAGTGTTCGAAGAGGTGCGGAGTACTAAGTACTGAGTACTCAGTACTTAGTACTTGCTTAATCGCAGCGCGCGTCAGCCACGTGAAATTATCTTCGTCCCCCGAGATGCCGCTCACCCCCAACACTTCTTCCAACACCAGTCGCTCCCACGGCTTTGCTTTTTCAAGCAGCCAGCGTGCCGCGACTTCAAACACCTCTCTCCGGGCCAGCACCACCGGGATGGAAGCGACCATCGCCTGGCTCAGCATGTCCGCGCATTCCGCCGCGGAAATCTCGCGGCCCAGAGCAGCTTGCAAAGAAGAGCGTGCGGTTTCCAATCGAGTGCAGCCGGCCGCTAGAGAACCCTCGAGCCGTACCGCCACCTCGGTGGCGAGCGCCGCCAGGCTTCGCAGCAAACGGCGTGGCAGCGGGGGATTCATGGGCGCTCCATGCGTGGAAAGGTAGGCAGCTCACTCCGTGAGCAGCCATGCCTGCACACGGAGTGTGCAGGCTACTAAATCTGCTCCACCCGCTCATCCTTGCTCGGTCCATCCGGCGGCAGGCAGTGGCGATAGCTGGCGAGGCGGATGACTTTGGTTCGCCGTCCCTGACCGATGTAGACCGCTTTCCAGTTGGCGGAAACTGCTTCCGTGCCGTCGGCGAACTCGCGGATGTAGCGGCCGCGGACCGTGGCGGGCGTTCCCAGCGGCGGGTTGCGGCGGGCAAATTCCACTTCCTCCGTGGTCAGCATGTCCTGGGCGACGCCAGTCGAACGCAACCGCTCGAAGTAGCCGTCGGGAGAAAGCTCGTGGTATTTCAGATCGATCTTCTTGCGGGTCTGCCAGGATGCGCCGCGCCCTGCCTTCTCCAGCACCCAGCGTTTCGTCACCCAGTCCAGCGAGCCGACCAGCGACTGCGGATCTTCCTCGAGGGAGTCGAGCGTCTCTTCCCAGTGCTCGACAACCTCGCGGGCTTCCACCGCAGGATGTTCTTGCTCATCCAGGAACCGGCGGCAGGCTTCCAGATAGAACCTTTGCAGTTGCAGGGCCGTGCAGCATCCCCCGTCGGCCAGCGGCACGGTGGCGTGGAGCGTGGGGTCAGCACAAATCGTCCGCAGTGCTTTGAGCGGCCGGCGGACTCGCGGGACCGGCGGCATGGCCCCGGCCTCGATGCAGTCCAGCACCAGCAGAGTTGTCCCCACGCGGAGGTACTCCGCGAACTGGGCCATGTTCGAATCCCCCAGGGCAATCTGCAGCCGCTGCTGGGCGGAGAACAGCGTGAAGTAATCCTGCGGCAGCCAGCTTTCGGCGTAGACCGTTTTGAAGAGATGGCCGAATGTGAAAATGGGGCGGTCCGCCAGGAGCCCGCCGATGCCTGTCAGACAGTTCATCGCGGGCCCTTTATCCGCCAGGTGGAAGCGGCCGCAGTCGTCGAGCATCCCCGTCCCGGAGGTCACGGCCCGGCTGAGCAAAAACGGCAGCATTTGCCGCCGAATGCGTACGAAGCCGGTGAGCCAGATGGCGGCAAACAGAACTCCCGCCAGCGGCGCGGTGAGCACGCGGGTGATGAAACTCAGGAATCCCTCCAACCAGCGCGGGCCGGTGGGAGCCGCTCGCCCCAACTCGTCCATCGTGCAGCCGAAGAGGAAGCGAGCAACACTCTCCGGCCGCCGGAAGAGCCGCTCGCAGCCCAGATAGAAGATCGTGGCCGTTAGCGTGTACACGATGATGCCCAGCGTGAGCAACCACAGCAGGGCCCAGGTGACCATCATCAGCGGCAGCATGGCGACCAGCGCGGCCCGCCACAGCCAGAGCCGCCAGGAGCTGGCATATTCCGCCGAGTAGTTTTCCTGCGAGCCGTAGATGTTCCCCTTGGCGTCGCGGTCGTTCTTGAGCAGGCGGATTTTGTCTTTGCCAAAGGCCCGCATGGCCGCTTCTGCTAGCAGCGAATCTTGCGCCCGCTGCTGGGCGAGAAGTTGCCGCAGGCCGCGACACTCGGCCGTGGCCCCTTCGATGAGGCCCCCTCCGTCTGCCGGACGCTCGGTCTCGAACCAGACCGCGCCGCCGCCGGCGTGAAAGACTCCCTCTTTCATGTGCCGGGCCTCGACCGCCGGAATCAACCGCTTGAAGGCGTCCCGCAGTCGCAGATAAAGCCCGTAACGCGAGCCGGATTCCTGGCGGGCGTGGCCGGGAATGTGCAAGGCGTATTCGGTTTCCAGCCCGATCAGCCGCTGAAAAATGAGGGAGCCAGCGCGGTGCTCGTGGCGGGACTTATTCGCCACCGTGGGGAACTTCCGTATCGCGCAAGTATTCGCCGGCAGCCGAGGCGGCATCGACGACAATCGCCGAGAGCACATCCTCAACCGTGACAGGCACGGGAGCCGCAAGCGGAGCTGCGGAATCGCTGGGGGAGGAGGGGAGGACGAGAGTTTCCAGGGGCATGGGGACACCTGCCTTGGTGGGACGAAGGAATGGAACGGTATATTCATGGTAGTCGCCTCCCCCAGCGACGGCAAGCGCGCGGACACTAACCCGAAGCGTAAGCGAGGGAAGGCCGTTGCCTTCCCTCGCTTACGCTTCGGGTTATTTTTCGGGAACCTTGCGTACACCAAACTGCCTCGCTCGTCGCAGGGTTGATAAGCCCCGACAAGTCGTCTCTGATTCACAAATTCACGCCTCATTTTTTCCTTCCGCGATCGCCGTAACTCATTTTGTTCCTAGCAGTTATAAACAACACCCCGGTGAATCAACGCGATTATTGATACTTCCCCATCCAGGGGGTGCCATCACGTTTTGACAAGTCGTTTTGTTGAAATCCGGCGGGGTGCGTTCGCGGGTTTTCGGTCGCTCCCGGCCCCGTTCAATTAGTGAACATCTGTAACTAACCTATTTCTATCCCGGCTGGGTTGTCACCGTAAAGACTTCCTGACAAGATTTTCCAAAGTTTTTTTGGCGGTCGAAATCCGCTTCCTCCGGTCTGGTTCGCGCTTGTCACCAAGCGGTCACTCCGGTTAAGCTACTCCCCGCGCGGTTGGAAAAGGCGCGGACGGCACTGGAAGGCCGTTCTACGAGCATGACGGCAGGGAGGCTCAGCGGCTGCGATGAACCATTTTCTCAGGGCACTCAAGGAAGCGTGGCGTCATTGGTTCGTGCTCGCGGCGGCGCTGGTCTTCTCGATATTCGCCGCGGCCCTGTGGGGGGCGAACATTGCCGCGATGTTCCCGATTATCGAGACCACGCTCCATGGAAAGTCCATTCCCGAAGCGAACCGGCAACGGGTGATGGATGCCGAAAAGCGGATCTCGGAGCTCCAATCCCAAATCGCCCAGCTCCAGCGGGAACTCCCCCAGATTCCGCCCGAACCGCGCAAACAAAAACGGCGGGAAATTGACAACCTCAAGGCCAAAATTTGGACCACAGAGCGAACCGCGCAGTTCGCCAAGGATCTCCAGCCCTACCTCGACCAGTACCTGCCGGCTAAGCCCTTTCCCACCGTCCTCCTGATTGTCTGTGTCATCGCGGCGGCCACGGCTCTCAAGCAGACGCTCGGTGTCAGCAGCCACATGATGGTCAGCTACGTCTCACAGAGCATCGCCCGCAGCGTCCGTCTGCGGATTTTCGACAAGGCTCTCTCGCTCGACCGCCCCGGCTTCAACCAGCTCGGAACCAGCGGCTTTGCGGCGAACATCACGCATACCACGGATATGCTGGCCACGGGCATCACCGCTTTTTATCACGGGGCGTTCAGCGAGCCCTGCCGCATTCTGGCCTGCCTGGCCGGGGCGTTTTACATCTCCTGGCGTCTGACGCTGGTCTCGCTCATCTTCGCTCCCCTCATCGCCTTTCTGATGCTCGGCCTCAACCGACGGATCCGGGCTCTTTCCACCCGTACTTTGCAGCGGTCGCTGGGCTTTCACCACGTGATGCTGGAGGTCTTTCACGCCATCGTCACCGTGCAAGCCTACACGATGGAGGACTTTGAACGGGAGCGGTTTCGCAAATCGACGAAGGATCTGCAACGCGCCTCTCTGCTGGCCCACTTTTACAACGCCCTCACCAATCCGCTCACCGAAGTCTTCGGCGTCGCCATGCTTTGCACGGCCCTGGCCGCATCCGCCTACCTGGTCATCAACAAGGAGACCCACATCTTTGGGATCCCGCTGGCCGACGAGCCGCCGACGATTGCCACGATCATGGTCTTCGTCGGGTTGTTCATCGGGGCGGCCGATCCGCTTCGCAAGCTGTCGGCGGTCATTGCCGGGGTCAACAACGGCATGGCGGCCAGCGGAATTCTGTACCCCATCCTCGACATGCAGCCCAAAGTGCTGGAACCAGCGAAACCCAAGCAGTTGCCCAATCGCCATCAGTGCATCGAGTTCCGCAATATCGGCTTTAGCTATGACGGCGAGCACTATGTGCTCAAGGATGTGAATTTGAAGGTGCCGTTTGGCGAGCACTTGGCGATTGTCGGGCCCAACGGCGGCGGCAAGAGCACGCTGATGAACCTCCTCTGCCGGTTCTTCGACCCGCAGCAGGGGGAAGTGCTCATCGACGGCATCTCCCTCCGCGACGTGCCGCTGAAGGACCTCCGCAGCCGCATCTCGCTGGTGACACAGCAGACGGAGCTGTTCAACGAGAGCATCTTGCACAACATCCGCTACGGGCGGTGGGACGCGACCGAGGAAGAGATTTTTGAGGCGGCCCGGCGGGCCAAGGCCCACGACTTCATCAGCGGCTTTCGAGAGGGATACCAGACGATTGTCGGCCCCAACGGCCAGCGGCTCAGCGGCGGACAGCGGCAGCGGATTGCCCTGGCCCGGGCGATCCTCCGCAACGCCGAAATCCTGATTCTGGACGAAGCTACCAGCCAGATCGACCGCGAAAGCGAGCAGCTCATTCACGACGCCCTGGCCGAGCTTGGCAAAGAGCGGACCATGATCATGATCACCCACCGCGAAAGCACGCTCTCCCTGGCGACCAAAATTGTCCAGATTCAGCACGGGGAGCTCACGCCATTGCCGGTGACGCAGGGAAAGGCGGCATAGTAGTCCGCTCACTCCGTGAGCGGACAAGAATAGTAGGCTTCTCACTCCGTGAGCAGCCATGCCTGCACACGGAGTGTGCAGGCTACTTTTTGATTGACCTTGACCCTCTTCTTTCCCCCGTGCTAAACCACCACCTTCCAGACCTCCATTCCTACGCCGTCTGACCATGCCAGCCACCTTCACCAAGCCCGCGGGCTACCAGCGTCCTTCGCTTCTGGGCAGGGTTTGGCGGGAAACAGCCCGCCCCTTCCGCAAATTGGCCGCGCGAATCAGCCCCTCACCCACGCCGCGAGTGATACCCGAGGGCCTGACCGGGAGCGGAATCCAGTTTGAAGGCTTTCATCCCCAGCAGGCGACGGTGGAAGAAGAGGCCATCCCCTTCATTCAAAAGCTCGTGCGCGAGTCGCGGCAATTTCCCGGCCCGATCATCGAAATCGGCACGCTGCTGGGTATCACCACCACGACCATGGCGCTGGCCAAGGCCCCCGAGCAGAAGATCATCACGGTCGACCTCTACTGCTGGAATCCCTGGGGCCTGCCGCCGGAGAACCATCGGGCTCTCACCGCGACCGTGCTGCATTACCTGATCAGGACCGGCCAGGTGGAGCAGATTTGCCAGGACAAGAATGAATTCATTCGGACCTACCAGGGCCCCGCCCCGTCACTGGTGTTTCTGGACGCGATTCATACGTACGAAGAGACCAAGCTCGATATCGAGTGGGCCCGGCGGGTGGGCGCGAAAATCATTGCCGGGCACGATTACAGCGACGCCTTCCCCGGCGTGAAGCAAATCGTGGATGAATGCGGCGGGCCGCGCGAGCGTTCCGCCTCCGTTTGGGTGCTGTAGGGACCATCACCATGACTGCCGTGATTTATTCGCAGGAAGCAACGCCCGGGCTCGTGACCGTCGTGATCCCGGCCTATCGGGCGGATGATTGCCTGGGCGAGGCTTTGGCCGCCATTGCCGGGCAGACGTATTCCAACTGGGAAGTCATCGTGGTGGAGGATGCTTCGCAGGGAACGACGCAGGCCATCGTCCAGGATTTTGCCAAAGAGCATCCGCAGCACCGCGTCGCCTATTTCCGCAACGAGAAGAACCGCGGACCTAGCCATACCCGCAACGTCGCCTTTCAAGAAGCCCGCGGGGAGTTCATCGCCTTGCTGGACGCCGATGATCGCTGGTTTCAGACGCATCTGGCCGCGACCGTCCAGGTGCTGCGCGAGCAGCAGGTCGATCTGGCCTACTCGTCGGTGGTCATGATTGAGGATGGCACCGACTTTCTGCTCGGCCTGTGGGGTCCCCAGCAGGATGACGTGGACGACTTTCCGCATGGGCTCTTCAAGCGGAACTTCATCACCCCCTCCGCCACGGTGTTGCGGCGGTCGGTGATTGCCGACGTCGGCTTGTGGGCCACGAACCTCCGCCTCTGCGAGGATTTGGACTATTGGCTGCGGTGCCTGGCCCAGGGCAAGAAGTTTGGCTATGTCGGCGGTTGCCATGTGCTCTACTGCCAAAATCGGCCGGAGGCCGCCACTCGCAATCGTTGCGCGTTGCAAGAGGCTTTTGCCGGCGTGGTGGAGAGGTATCCGAACCTGCCTGGCACGCGTCAGAGAACCTGCCGCAACCTGGCCTCCAAGGCTTGGGCCAGCGCTGCCGTGGGGCATTACCGCGGCGACCGCCAGAAGGATCCTTCCGCCAATCCCGCGAAGACTCCCGCACTTCTGATGAAGGCCTGGAAGCTGCGGCCCAAGCGTGTCGACCATCTGCTGCGAGCGACCCTGCTGCGCCTGTTTGGCCTGCTCGGACAGAATCGATCAACCCCGGCAGCGGCTGCTTCGACCCCCGTGCTCAAGGCCGCCTCCTAACTCAGCCGCAATAGATTCACGCATCGAATGGAGCCGACCATGCAGACTTCAAGCACCAAGAAGGAAGATGTCATCGTCGTCAGCGCCAGCGACAACGGCTACGCGATGCCGCTGGCCGTGACCATCCGCTCCGCGCTTGCCAACCTTGCCCCGGACCGCCGGATGCAGCTCTATGTGCTGGACGGCGGGATTGATGAAACGAACAAGCGCCGGCTGCTGGAATCCTGGAAGGATTCGCGCCTCACCGTGCAGTTCGTGAAGCCCGATATGTCGCTCGTGCAGGGGCTGATGGTTAGCGAGCATGTCAACATCGTCACCTACCTGCGGCTACTCATGCCGCATGTCCTGCCGACGCATGTGCGGCGAGCCATTTATCTCGATGCCGATCTGGCGGTCATTCGGGATCTGGGGGAGATGTGGGATCTCGATCAAGCCGGCTCGCCATGCCTGGCGACGCAGGACATCGCCGCGCCGTGCATCAACGCGGCGATATCTCTCGCTACATTTGACCGCTGTAAAAACCATCTGGCGGCTCATACGCCAATCATGAATTACCGCGAGTTCGGCCTGCCCGAGGATGGCAAGTACTTCAACGGCGGCGTGCTGGTGGTGGATTTGGAACTGTGGCGGCGAGAGAACCTGGCCGACAAAATGCTGCACGTTCTGCGCGACCACAAGGACCACGTCCTGTGGTGGGATCAGTACGCTCTCAACGTCGTCCTCGCCGGACGCTGGAAAGAAATCGACCTGCGCTGGAACCAGAACGCCCACATCCACGTCTACCCGACCTGGCAGCACAGCCCACTCGAGCGCGAAATCTTCCAGCGGCTGCGGGACGATCCCTGGATTGTGCATTTTTGCTCCCCCGCCAAGCCGTGGCACTACTTCTGTGAACATCCCAGCACCCGCGTCTTCCGCAAGTATTTGAAACAGACCGCCTGGCGGGATTGGAAACCGGCGGTGCCGGAGGATTACCTGCGGAAACTCTGGAAATTCCATGTCACGCCGATTCGCCGCCAGCTCAAGAGCTATGAGAAGCAAGTCCGCGAAGTGCTGCGGCCTTTGCGGCGGAAGGCGGCATAGTAGTCCGCTCACTCCGTGAGCGGACATTTCGGCACACGGAGTGTGCCGGCTACTATACTACGCACGGCCCAAAATGACACATTCCGTGGTTCATCCGCATCTGGTTATCCAGTATAGGCTTACGTTGGACAATCGCCCGAATCGATTGTGTCACTTTGGGCCGTGCGC
>JBKJNY010000189.1:0-9675 GCA_046593355.1 Pirellulaceae bacterium
CGCTGCGCGAAGCGCCGGATGCCGAGCTGAAGTGGTTTATTGCCGAGACGGACGCGCTCAGCAAGGTTCCGCCCGAGGCGACGCCGGAACTCCGGGAGCGTTTAATCTCTCGCACGCGGCACTGGATCATGCGAGATGTCCGGGCAAAAAATGGAGACTCCTCACTGACGGAGGATCAACGGTCGAAGCTTCAAGACTCCCTGCGAAGTCTACTGCGGCAAACCGGCGAGGCCCAAATCGAAAGCTGGAACGATGCCACTTGGGAAGCGTTTTCGCTGGGAACTCTCTGGCAAATCTGCATCGATGGCGTGAGGGGAATTCCCCCTGGGGATCCTTCGCCGGCTCCGCTGCTCCGCCATCGGGACTTGCTGCGGCAAGCCACGGGCGAAGATGCCGATCTGCTCGTGAATGAGGTGCTGATCCGGTTCTGCGCCGCCTACTTGGACCAGGGTTTTGCCCGCTGGCCATTGCCGGACCGGGAGCAGGGTTTCTTGCGTGCATTTGCCCAGGTCTATGGAACTTTGGGCGGGCCTGCGGATTTTTGGCAGCGCGGACTGGCCGCTGAGCTAAATCGTCTCGTGAAAACGGGCGTCAGCCCTCTGAGTTCCGTGCTCGAATCGTTGACGGCGCTGGGCGTGCCAGAAGGGGAATGGGAAGAGTTCCTTGCTGCCACGCTCCTGGCCCTTCGCGGCTGGGGCGGAATGATCCAGCAAATTGAAATCCGCGGCGACCGCGTGGCCCACCCTGCGCCCCCCGGCAGCCTGTTGGAATTCCTGGCGGTCCGCTTGCTGCTGGATCGGCTGGCGACTGCACATGTCGCCAGGATCTCGGGACTTGACGTACCCTTGGATCAATTGCGCGGCGTATTGGGTCACCGAGCACCGCTGGCCAGCGGCCCCAGCGCCACGCAGAGAACCTTCCTCGTCTTCCGATTGGCACAATTGCTCGGTTGGCTGCCCGAAGAATTGTTCAGCCTGAATCGTGAGCAGTGGGCAACGCTCCTCCAGGAGATCGAATCGTTTTCGGACCTGGAACGGCGGCGGCTGTTCCACCGCGCGTACGAGCGCCGCTTCACCATTCAGACACTCGACGCCCTCAGCATTCATTCCGCTCGTAGCACGGAGCGGATTAAGAACCCGCGGTTCCAGGTGATGTGCTGTCTGGACGAGCGGGAGGAGTCTTTTCGTCGGCATCTGGAGGAGCTCGCTCCCGACGTCGAAACTTTCGGTGCCGCGGGATTCTACAGCGTACCCATGTATTACCGCGGCGCTGCTGACGCGCATTTCACGCCCTTGTGTCCGATTGTCATTCAGCCTCGGCACTGGGTCGCCGAAAACGTGGTCTTCAGCATGGAAGAAGTCCATCGCCGCCGCGCCATCGCTCGCCGCGCGCTCGGAGCCGCGACCCATCAATTGCACGTCGGCAGCCGCAGCCTGTACGGGGGCGCGGTGTTGACGGCCGGCTTTGGCGTGCTGGCTTCCGTGCCGCTCGTGGCGCGGATCCTGTTTCCCCGCTTCGCCGCCCGCATCCGCCGGAATTTAGGGCGCTGGGTGCGGCCCCCTGAACTGACCCAGTTGCTGTTGGAAAGAAGCGACGCGTCGCCCAGTCCCGAGAAGGGGCACATCGGCTACAGCGTGGAGGAAATGGTTAATATCGGCGAACGGCTGCTGCGCGACGTGGGATTGATCGGCGGGTTTGCCCGGCTGGTTGTCATCTTGGGGCACGGCTCCAACAGCCTAAATAATCCACACAAATCGGCGTATGAGTGCGGCGCGTGCGGCGGAAACAACGGCGGCCCCAATGCCAGGGCCCTCGCGCAAATTCTCAACGACCCCAGGATTCGCAAAGTCCTGGTGGAGCGAGGCCTGCAAATCCCCGAGACAACGGTTTTCGTGGGGGGCTTCCATAACACCTGCAATGACGTCGTGACGCTGCTGGACGTGGACTTCGTCCCAACCTCCCATTGGGACGAGTTGGCGGCGGCCCAACAGTTAATCGAGGAGACTTGCGATCGCAACGCCCACGAACGGTGCCGCCGCTTCCAGTCCGCTTCGCTGGCACTCTCTTATCCCGCCGCCCGCCGGCACGTCGAAGAGCGGTCCGAGGACTTGTCGCAGGCCCGGCCAGAGTGCGGCCACGCCTCCAACGCCATCTGCCTCGTCGGCCGCCGCAGCCGCACCCAAGGGCTGTTTCTGGATCGGCGGGCTTTCCTGGTTTCCTACGATCCTTTGCAGGATGACGAGCAGGGGACCATCCTGGCCCGCATTCTGGGGGCGGTGTTCCCGGTCTGTTCAGGGATCAACTTGGAATACTACTTCTCCTACGTGGATTCAACCGGTTGGGGTTGCGGGACCAAGCTGCCCCACAATGTGACTGCGCTACTCGGCGTGATGGACGGAGCGGCCAGCGACCTGCGCACCGGCCTTCCCTGGCAAATGGTGGAAATCCATGAGCCGTTGCGGCTGCTGTTCGTCATCGAAACCACGCCGCAGCGGATGCTACAAATCATGCAGCAGAACGCCGGGATCGGCCTTCTCTGTCGAAACGGTTGGGTGCAACTGGCGGTGCTCGATCCCCACTCCAATCAGATCCAGGTTTTTCGCCAGGGGGAGTTCGTGCCGTACGAGCCGGAGGTCCAGGAGTTAAAGAAGGTCAAGACATCGGTCGACTGGTATCGCGGTTGGCGCGACCATCTGGAATTCGCCCAGATCGAGCCCGCGGCCGCCGGCGCTTCCTCAGCGAAAAACGTCCGCGCGAAAAACGGCAAATAATGGACCTCTTATTCTGGATGCAAGTTTGCGGCATGCTCGTCATCGGCGCTCCCGCGCTCTTGATGTGCCTGCTGGGGTTGACCTCCCTCGTGGACCGGCGGCTCAGCGAGCGGGCGACCATCCTGTGCGTGCAAGCCGCGATCAGCATCGGCCTGGTCGCCTGCGTGGCAATTCTGGCGATGATGCTGCTGCACGGCACGCGGCACGTCGCCGTGGAGCTTGGCAACTGGGTCGAGATTCCCAACTATCACTTCTCGCTCAAGATTGTCTTTGACCGCCTCTCGGTCCCCTTCGTAATCCTGACGTTCGCGCTCTGCGGCACCATCGCCGCGTTCGCCAAAAACTACATGCATCGCGAGCCGGGATTCAACCGGTTTTTTGTCCTCTACTCGCTGTTCCTGCTGGGGATGGTCGCCGCGTCGCTGGCCGGGACTATCGAGACCCTCTTCGCCGGTTGGGAGCTCGTGGGGCTCTCCTCGGCTTTGCTCGTCGCTTATTTTCAGGAGCGCCCAGCGCCGGTGAGGAACGGACTGCGGATCTGGGCGGTGTATCGCGTCGCCGATGCGGCCCTGCTCATCGCGGCCCTGCTCCTGCACCATCTCACGGGGCACGGCGACTTCGACAAACTGATGGGGAGTCATCCAGGATGGCCCGACGTCCATGCCAGCGTCGAGTCGCACGAGGCGCTGATCATCGGCCTATTGCTGCTGATCGCGGCCGCGGGCAAATCGGCCCTCGTCCCGTTTTCGTCCTGGCTGCCGCGGGCCATGGAAGGGCCGACCCCGTCCAGTGCCGTTTTTTATGGTGCGCTGTCGGTACACCTCGGAGCCTACCTGCTGCTGCGGGTGAGTCCCGCGCTGGACCTGTCTCCCTGGCTGGGAGGAGCGGTGATCGGACTGGGGCTCCTCACCGCAGTTTATGCCGCCCTCGTGGGACGGGCGCAGACCGACATTAAATCCGCACTATCGTTCGCCTCCCTGACCCAAGTCGGCATCATCGTCGCGGAAATTGGCCTGGCGAGCTTTCTCGCGCCGCCGTGGCAGGCTTTCCTGCGGTACTTCGCCCTGATCCACATTCTCGGCCACGCCTGCCTGCGAACGCTGCAATTCGTCCGCGCCCCCACGCTGCTCCAGGACTATAGGCTGCTTGAGAACGCGATGGGCGCGCGCCTTCCCAAGCTCGCCAGTTTGTGGGAAAGGAATCTGCCCCAGGGGCTGCGAATCTGGCTCTACCGATTTGCCCTCGAGCGCGGGTATCTCGACTCCTGGCTAGAAGACCTCCTCCTCCAGCCGTTTCTCAGGATCCTGCGGCTGTGCGATTCGCTGGAGCAGCGCTGGACGCGGCTGCTTTCCGGCGATGAACCGCCGGCAGCGCCGCGTTCCGATTCGCCCATCCCGCCAGGCGAGGATTCATTATGAGTGAGTTCCATCTTCCCTGGCTGGAAATTGCCATCCTGATTCCGTTAATAGGGTCGGCCTGGGTGGCTCGAGTGCAGATCTCGCGGGCGGCCAGCAACTGGAGCCTGCTGTTCTCGGGCCTGTCCCTGGCCGCTGCCTTGGGAGCCTGGCTGGACTTCACCCAGATGCACGATTCCCCCGCGCATGTTTTCGAGGCGATTGACCACTGGCACTTTGCCACTCGCATTCTCGGCTTTGAGCTCTTCAAGATCGACCACCTCAGCGCTCCGCTGCTGCCGTTGGTGTCGCTGCTCTACTTTCTCACGATCCTGGCCACGCTCCGAACCAAGATCCAGCGTTTTTCCTTTCTGGGATGCCTGGTATCCCAAGCCCTGACCCTGGCCACCTTCAGTTGCAAGGAGCCTTGGGGAGTCGTCGCGCTGCTGTCCGTCGGAACGGTGCTGCCCTATCTGGAACTCCGCGCCCGGCAAAAATCGACGCGGCTCTACGTCCTGCACATGGGACTGTTCGTGCTGCTCCTGGTCGTGGGGTGGGCGCTCGTCGAGTATGACGGCAAAGATCGCGTGCATTCCCTCTGGGCTCTCCTTCCGCTGCTCGGAGCAGTCCTGATCCGCAGCGGCATGGCTCCGTTTCATTGCTGGGTGACCGATTTATTCGAAAAGGGATCCTTCGGAAGCGCGCTGCTGTTTGTCGCGCCCATCGCCGGCGCGTACGCCATGATTCGCCTGGTCATCCCGATCTGCCCGGACTGGGTGCTGCGGAGCATCGGCCTGGTGTCCATTGTCACAGCCGTCTATGCCGCCGGGATGTCCCTCATTCAAAAAGACGCCCGCCGCTTCTTCAGCTACTTGTTCATCAGCCACTCCGCGCTGGTGCTGGCTGGGCTGGAGATGGTCACGCCGACCGGGCTCACCGGCGCCTTATATTTGTGGCTGTCCATCGGCCTGTCGCTGGTGGGGTTTGGTCTGACGCTCCGAGCGCTGGAAGCCCGCCGCGGACGGCTGTCACTCGCCGAGTTCCAGGGCCTCTACGAGCATACCCCGGCGCTGGCCATCTGCTTTATTCTCACGGGTCTGGCAAGCGTCGGCTTTCCAGGGACGCTCGGCTTTGTCGGCACCGAGCTGCTCGTGGACGGGGTGGTGGAAACCTATCCCTATATCGGAGTTGCCGTCGTCGTCGCATCGGCCCTGAACGGCATCGCCATGGTGCAGGCGTATTTCATCCTCTTCACGGGCACGCGCTACGCGTCCTCCGTATCCCTGCAGATCGGCCTCCGCGAGCGACTGGCAGTCCTGGCGCTGACGGCCCTGGTTCTCATCGGCGGCCTCTATCCAAACCCCGGAATCGCCTCGCGCTACCAGGCTGCCGAAGAGCTCTTGCAGCACCGCGAGGCTGGCCTTTCCGAGAAGCCGCTGGCCCGTCCGCCGGGGCATTAGGTCCACGCCAGCCGTCACTTCACAACCACCGTCACGGTCGTTTCCGAAATCACCGGCCAGCGGCCGTCTTTCAGGGCGATGGCGCGGATCTTGAACGACTGTTCGCCGGTCAGTCGCGGGTCATTCGCCAGGCGGATGCGAAACGTGCCCGCGGTTTGATTCGTTGCGAGCGTCATCGGCTCAGCGGTCGCCAGGCCGGCGGGAAGATCGCCCCGCATCAATTCCAGCTTCACTTCCTCTCGCAATTCCGCCGCCCGTGAAAGCTGCAGTGGGATAGTGATTTCGCTGCCGACGGCGGCTGAGTATTCGCCGGGAGCATGCGCCAGTTTCATAAACGCCCCTTCGGGCAGGATGCCGATCCGCAGCTCCATCTTCTGCAGCAGTGTCCGCAGGTTTCCCTTGGGATCAGCCACCTGCACCCGGCCGTTCAAGATCATGCGGCTGCTCTTCGTGGTTTCCAGCCATTCGGGGACGAAGATGGGGTATTCGACTTTGGTCGCGGACGGCGGCACGGTGAACTCGTCGCTGCCGAGTCCCTGCCGATGCCTTTGCTGCTTGGCGGTCATCTCCAGGACAACTTCTCCCTGATAGCCTTCCAGCCGCTCGATGAAGAGCGGGGCGAGGAACGTGCTGCCGCGATGGACCTTGCGGACATCGTCGAGCCCTTCGGGGGTGATCTTCACGCGGGGCTTCATGGTGACGGCCAGCAGGATTTTTGCATCCCGAGTGATGACTCGCCCACCAACATTCGCCGTGAGTGTCACGGTGGCGAGCGAAGCACTGGCCGGAGCGTCCGCTACGACGGTGACATCGACCGGAAGCGCGCTCTGGTCGGCGGCAATGACGAGGCTCGGCGGCGCGGTCACTCCCGCGGGAAGACCAGTGATCGCAATCGTCACCGGCTCCTTGAGTCCCGACAGCCGCGCGATGGGTATGGGCAGTTTGAGCGGCGCACCCAGCGGCAAACTGAGCTGTGTCGGCAGCGTCAGCGTAAAATCTTCCCGCTGCGGCTCGATGACGAGCCGATAATTCGCCTCGCGGCTGCCGCTCTGGCCGCTTTTGTCGCTGACGATGATCTTGTAGGTGCCGTCAGCGGGGGCCGCGAAGAGGAGTAGCGGATCGGTGGAGGTGGGCAGGTCGTCCGCCGTGGCAAGCTGCTTGCCATCGGGACCGAGGATGCTCAGTTCCAAATCCAGCGGCGAGCCGATGCTGCTTGATTCCGCTGTTATCTTCCACTTCTCGTCTTTCTTGAGGTTGATGAGATAGGTGTCTGAGCCAAAGCGAGCTTCCATTGCGCCGGTAACAGCAGCGGGTAATGCAGCCAGCGGCATTTCGCTCGCGCCGTTGGGTTTTACTTGTTCAGCCAGGTCGCTAAGGAGGAGCGTGATGGGTGGAGCGATGCCGTGTGGCGTCTCCAGCTTGTACTGGAAGGATGCAGCCGCGGCATCGGCAGGGAAAGTAACGTCTTTGCTCAACGTTTCCACTTGTGCTACGCCGGTGGCGATTCCGATGCCGACGAAGTCAATCTTCTGCGTCTGGCCTCGCTTCCCTGCCGCCGGATAAGCCGCCAGCACTCGCGGCCCGCGCGTGATGGCCAGTCGATAGACATAGGAGCGGTCGCCAGCGAAGTCGAGGTCATGCAAACTGATGGTGTACTTTCCGCCTGCTGTCGCCGCGAAGGTCGTGACGAGATCCCGGCCTTGCGTGTCGGCGAGGTCCACGATCACCTTGCCAGCGGCGTCGCGGACTTGCAGCATGCCGTGCAACTGCATGGTTTGCAAAGCAACAAGCTGGTGGGCAAACAGCTCGATCGTCACCGGGCCGGCTTGCGGCGTCGTGAATTCATAGCGGTCGATTTCTTCAATCTTGCGAATCTGGCCATTGACTGTGATCGGCAGCGAGGCGAGCACCTGCGGCGCTTTGCGGCTGGCATCTTCGGCAATCTCCGGCGCTGAGCCGACGTGAATGAAGCCGGGCGGCGAAGCGCCGTTGGCATTGGCGACCTGCCAGCGGACGAGGCCCAGCGGCACATCGGCGGGAATCGTCAGCCTGGCCGGAAACTCCCGCGGCAGCGACCAGGCATAGCCGCGGCCTTTGGCTTCGAACCAGTAAGGGGGCTCGGGAACGATGACGGGGGACGGCGGACCGATGATTTCCAGCTTGATCCGCGGGTCATGCACGAAAATCTGCATGTCCGGCGTCCAGTCATATCCCCCCAGCTTCACCTCCACCGTCTGCCCCGCCTGACCACCCGCGGGATGCATGTAGCCGATCTCGGGCGCAAGCTGAGCGCGAGCGGAGTGCGCTGAGATGAGAAGCAAGATGAGGGCGGCGGCGCGTTTCATAAGGGCGGGTCTTGGGGTAGTTATTCTTGATTCATTCATAACCGCTGATAACCCCCCCTTGGACGGGTGTTTCATTCATGTTTTCCAGTGTACCTGCGGGCCAGACTTACGGCGACATGAATCACCGCAAGTCGATAAGCGGCTGCCAGTTCGCACGACGCGCCGTGACGTAAGTCTGATTCATTTGCGTCATATTTGATGTTTTTTTATTCACAACAATATGCTCCGATTATAACCTGTTTTTACACACTCCTGACCCCACCGAGCTTGCCTCGGTGGGTGAAATGATTTTGCACTAGAAGATGCGAAGGAACATTCCTGCCCCTCACCGGCCTCGTGCCGGTGGAGCAGATGATTCCAGGCGTGGGAATCATGCGTTCCACCGGCACAAGGCCGGTGGGGACGAATGGGAAGTCCCACGAGCGCTAGTGCAAAATCATGGCTCCACCGAGACCAGCTCGGTGGTGGCCAAATCGGAGGCCCGGGTTCCCTCGAATACTATACATTTGTTTTAACTCCGTCAAGCCCAGGGCGACAAATTCACCCCTCCGGAGTCCAGGGGGCGGTCTCTACCCGCTGTGGTTGGGGCTTTACGAGCTACCCTCGCTGATTTGCCGTTTCCCAGCCGCGGCAGCGGCGAAAGAACCGTAGCCTCCCTGGAATTACGTCATTCGACGATTGCCCTACGCCGACGAAGGGGTGCCCCATGGCTCGCCGGCCCGTTATGTAACAATTGTACACGAATACTAACTGTCCGGCAAGTCCCCGAGCGGGGAGCAAGGTAGGCCGTCTTTCCAAGACGGTCGGGAGCAGTCGTCGCAACTGCTTACGGCCCTTTCGCGAAAATTCTTTTCGCACGGGGCGATGTTGGCTCCTGGCACGGCAGAGTAGGCCGTCTTTCCAAGACGGTCGGGACCAAACATCGCGGCTGGTAAACGGCTGTTTCGCGAAAATGCGTTGCACGAGGTGCCACGGTTAATCCTGGCACGTCTTGGAAAGACGGCCTACCTTTCCCCCGCCCTCTTGGCCGCTTCCTGCTCCTCCTTGAGCTTATGCTCCGCCGCCGCCAGCCGCTTCTTCAATTCCTCATTCCCCGGTTCCT
The DNA here is from genome assembly GCA_046593355.1 of Pirellulaceae bacterium. GTDB lineage: Bacteria > Planctomycetota > Planctomycetia > Pirellulales > Pirellulaceae > SXOA01. The sequence goes on from JBKJNY010000189.1 coordinate 9,073, forward strand.
TCTTCAGCGCCCAGCGGAGATGAAACGCCGCCGCGAACCACTGCTTATTAAACTCCGCAGCCTCCGCCTCAATCCAATGGTCGCGTTGGTGCCTCCGCACTTCCTCCGCCAAATAATCCTGCCACTGTTTGATTCCCTCGAGCTTCTTACGCTCCACCAACCACTCCTCTTGAGTCAGGTCTTTCAAATCGCCATTTTCGTCCATCCGCTGGCCAGTCATGGCCACGCACCAGGTTTCTAATTCGCCGGTGCTCAGTTTGAGCTCTTGCTGGACGAACCAGATCCTCATTGTGTTATCACTGCCAGCCGCGGCCACCCTGCTCCCGTCGGGGCTGAAAGCCACATGACTTACCCAACGATCATGGCGCAGCGGCTCCCCCACGGGCGCGCCTGTCCGAGCGTTCCAAATCCGGGCCGTCTTGTCCCCACTCGCCGTTGCGACCTGGGCCCCGTCGGGGCTGAAAGCCACATGAATTACAGGCCCATCATGGCGCAGCGGCTCCCCAACGGGCGCGCCCGTGTGCGCGTTCCAAATCCGGGCCGTCTTGTCCCCACTCGCCGTTGCGACCTGGGCCCCGTCGGGGCTGAAAGCCACATGAATTA
>JBKJNY010000099.1:0-9699 GCA_046593355.1 Pirellulaceae bacterium
CTAGCATCAGTCGCGTTTGAATGAGCCATAGAAGTACTCGACTCAAGCAGACAGGCATTTTCTGGGCGAAAATGCGTGCTAGCTTTGCTCGCGATTTCCAGCACATAGAAAACGTTAGAGTCAGAGAAACTGAAGTTGACAGTGAACGAGACCAAGACGCATGTCTGCCGGATGGCGGACGCTTCGTTCAACTTCCTGGGGTATACGTTCGGGCGGATGGTCTCCCCGCGAACCGGGGGTGCTTACATGGGCACTCAGCCTTCGCGGAAGAGCATCCAGAAGGTTCGCGACCGTCTCAACGAGGTAGCGAAGAAAACGCCTTACTACGCCCGCGAAGAGGCCCTCATCTTCCAACTGAACCAGGTTCTACGGGGATGGGCGGCATACTTCAGTCACGGAACCCTCAGCCCGGCTTACAACGCGGTGCAACGCCACGCTTGTAGTCGGGTCCGACAGTGGTTGCGACGGAAGCATCAGGTTCGAGGTCGGGGCTACACAGAATACCCCGACCAGCACTTGTTTAACGACTTGGGGCTGCTCAACCTGACTCAACTTCGTCGCAACTCTCGCACGCGAACGCCGGAATCTTGTCCGAGAGCCGGATGCGGGAAATCCGCCCGTCCGGTTCGATGAGCGGGAAGTGGAACCGTAGCATGGTAGCGATATTGTGGCACTCGCAAACGAAAGGGCGAGCAACAGTGAACACAAACAGCAACCTAAACCCCGCGCCAGTTCTCGACTCTACAGATACAGCTTTCGGGGGGGTGGCCAGCGGCAACTTCGCCCTCACTTCCCAGAACCTGCGATGGCGGCACCTCGTCGCCCTGGCCCGCGTCCCGGCCAGCGAATTCGGCCGCGAAGCCGCGGGGCATCATGAGGCGTGCGACTTGCCGGGGTCGACGCAGCGTCGTCTCGGTTTACAATCATCACGATACGACTTCTCGCTCGCAGGGAACGCCGCCGTGAAGATTCTGGTTTCCGCCGCAGAGATCCAGGCCTCCGTCGAGAGCCTGGCGGCGCAAATCCGCGAGCGGGAGGGGAACCGGCCGCTGACGGTGATTGCGATCATGACCGGCAGCATCGTCTTTTTGGCGGACCTGATTCGCAAGCTGGAGATGCCGCTGCGGGTCGGCGTGGTCCAGACCAGCAGTTATCGGGGAACGGCTCGCGGGCCGCTCACCATCAATGCCGGCATGATGCCGGATATTACCGATAAGGACGTGCTCTTGGTGGACGACATCTTCGACACGGGCCGCACGCTGCAGGAAGTCATCGCCAGTCTCGCCGACTTCCGCCCGCGCTCGCTCCGCTCCGCGGTGCTGCTGCTCAAGCGCGGCCGGCAAGAGGTGGACCTCCGGCCCGACTACGTCGGCTTTGAGATTCCCGACGAATTCGTTGTCGGCTACGGGCTCGATTACAACGACCAATACCGCAATCTTCCGTATCTTGGTGTTTTGGAGCCGTCCGACCTCGCCGGACCAACCTCATGAGCCTGCGGCTGGCACTGGTGACTCGCCGCTTCTGGCCGCTGGTGGGCGGGGCGGAAATGGCGATGGCCAACCTGGCCGCGGAATTCCGCCGCCAGGGGCACTCTGTCCGCATTGTCACCAGCCGCTGGGAAAAACATTGGCCGCTGGAAATGGTCCACCGCGAAGTCCCGGTCACGCGACTGCCGCATCCCCGCACCCGAGGCTGGGGAACGCTGCGGTATATGTATGCCCTGTCAGCCTGGCTGCACCGCGAGAAATACAACCTCGATGCGGTGCTGGTCTCCATGCTCAAACACGATGCTTACTGTGCGGTGGGAGCTTTACAGAAGAGCGGCGTGCCCGTCATTCTCCGCGGCGAAGGGGCGGGCCTAGGCGGCGACTGCGTTTGGCAGCAGACCGCCCGTTTCGGCTTGCGCATTCGCAAGCGTTGCCAGGGGGCGAGCGCCTTCATCGCACCCAGCGATGCCATCGCACTGGAGCTTCGCGAAGCGGGTTACGCTGCCGAGCGGATCGCGCGGATCGACAACGGAGTGGCCATTCCGCCGCCGCAATCCCCCGCCACGCGCGATGCCGCCCGCGCCGCGCTGGGTGACGCGAATTCCGACCTGCGCCTGGAGCCCAATGCTCCACTGGCCGTGTACACCGGGCGGCTGCATCCGGATAAGGGGCTGCTGGATCTGGTGAACGCCTGGCGGCCAATCACCGAGCGCTGGCCGACGGCGCGGATGTGGCTGGTGGGAGAAGGTCCGCAGCGGGAAGAGCTTTTCCACCGCGTCAGCGATCTCGATTTGAAGTACCGCATCTGCCTGCCCGGCGCTTTCGACGACACGGAGCAAGTGCTGGAAGCCGCCGACATGTTCATCCTCCCATCGTATAGCGAAGGAATGTCTCTCTCACTTCTCGAAGCGATGGCAGCCGGCATTCCCGTCATCGCCAGCGACATCGCCGGCAACCGCGCGCTTGTCGCGCACGAGCAAAGCGGGCTCCTCGTCCCCCCGCGCGACGTCCGCGGCCTGTCGTTGGCGATCGCCCGCTTGCTGGAACAGCCCGCGCTGCGAGTCGCCCTCGGCAGCCGGGCTCGCCAGGAGGTGCAGGCAAAGTACTCGCTGGAGAAGATGGGGCGCGAGCACCTGAAACTGATTGAGCGGTTATCATCTCTTTATGGACAGCACAGCCCCGCCAGGCAAGTGCCAATGTCGTAGCCGCTTTCGGCGGCGAGCAGCCCCTGAGCTTCCTTGAGCTTCACCTCCGCCAGCCGCACCGCGATGACCTGCTTGAGGAGGACGGACTCGGCAGCCGCAAGCTCAAGCTGGGCCTGCTGGATTTCCAGCGGCGTCGCGGAGCCGACTTCTCGAAGGGCCTTCAAATCGCTGATTCGCTGTTGCCAACTTGCCAGCGTTTCCGCGGCGATGGCGGATTGTCTCAGTCGCGTTTCAATCTCCCGCACCGCCAGGCGGATTTCGCTAGCGACCTGCTGCTCGCGGGTGTCCAGCAGCTCGGTGAGCTGAGCGCGGCGGAATTCCAGCTCGCAGGCGGCGGTGTCCCCCTGCAAGAATTTGCGCAGCGCTCCCAAAGCCGGCGCGGGGACGCCGAGGGCCGGATCGCTTTGAGACAGGCCGCGGCGGGCGGCAGGAAGCGTCTGTGTGTCGAGCTCCGAGAGAAGCAGCTGCAGAGCCGCCAGGTCCGCGCGGGTTTGCAGTCCGAGGGAGACGGCATCATCCACGTCGATGGTTTCCGCGGCCAGCGTCAAGTTCGCGAGCGGCAGCAGGCGGGTCGGCTCGCCGGGATTCAAGCCGATGAGCCCACGGAGCTGCTCACTGAGCTGAGCGTCCCCGAGGTCGAGCTGCTGCTGCTGGTCTTGCAATTCCCATTGCTGCCGGGTGAGCGCGGTGCGGTCGGCAGTCACTTTCAGCCCTTGCTCTTTCACCTTGCGAAGGTCGTCTTGCATTCGGCCAAGTTGTGCGAGGTTTCGTTCCAGAGTCGGTCCATTGCCGCGGACTTCGACGAGCTTGTAAAGGGCCTGCAAGGCTTGGGACGCCGACTGGTTCCGTTCGTGAACCGCCCGCAAACACAACAACTGCTGCTGAAGCGAGGCCAGTCTGGCCGCTTTCTTGAAACTGCCCGCGGCCTGGGCAACCGCCTGGCGCTCCAGCTCCATCAGGTTGCCGAGTTGGGAATTCGCCACCGCCAGCGCCTGCGTGTCTTCAGCCGAGAGTTCCCGCGTGGCCACTTCGAGCGGGTGCGACGGCAGACGCTGTTGCAGCTCCTCCAATGTGCCGAGCGCAGAAACGTCCGGAAGATGCGCTGCATCTTTCCCCTCGTCCAGCACCACCGGCGCGACCAGTAGCGCCGGCGGCAAGAGTCCCGGCGCATCGGGCTGAAGCTCCCGCCGCGCGCAACCGGCCCCTAGGCCGAAAGCGGCCAGTAGAACAATGCAAGGGCGGCAGTAGCCTGTCATGGAAAGGTGGACGATGGGTGCCAGCAAGAGGCGCGCGGCAGCGCACCTGCCATTTATCGCCCCCGCATAACCCGCACCTACCGGAATCTCTGCCAAGTCGGCAGAGTTTGCGTAAATCGCCCTAATTGCCGCGAATCGCCCTGGAGACGTCAAGATCGGAGCGATTCAGACTACGACAAGGAACGGCTGACTTGGAGAATCTCCCGCCCGCCTTGCCGTTGACCACCCCCCGAACCCGGACTAAATTCAGGTGTCACTTAGGGAAAACTCCCAGTGGTGCCTTCCTCGCGGTGGCTGTAGCTCAATCGGTTAGAGCATCAGATTGTGGATCTGAGGGTTGGGGGTTCAAGTCCCCTCAGCCACCCTGCTTTTTTCTGTCCGTATTTCTGGTACTTACGAGTACCGATTTGTTTGGTTGCGACCGGAAACCGTTCGACACGGCGGGCAGATGTGAACCCCGAAAATCCAACTCTCCACAACTTTTCCGCCGGCCAAGTACGATCGCCGAACCAGGAATTCCGCCTTTTAATCCGTCATTTGCGAAGTGTGATCGTGGACGATTCGCCAGTGGTCATCGAATTTGCGAACGACGAGTGAAAAATTACCGGTAAGTGGTTCGCTTTCGCGCTGGACATTCCATTGCCCGAGAACCAGCGCCGCGGAGTCGCCCAGCGGCGTGATCTCAAGTCCGCGCAATTTGAGGCGGCCCATCTTTTCCGGGGTCGGATACCGCTCCCGGTAGCGAATCAAAGTTTCGGTCCATCCCCGAGTTGTCTTGCCGCCCGAGCTAAACGTCAACTCGTCGGACTTCCAATAGTGCTCCATGAAGGCGTCCAGGTCGCCCCGATTCCAAGCGTCCTCCTGAGCGCTGAGGATGGACTCGACCGCGGGACGCATCGAGTCGCCTTGAACGGTTGCTAATGCGCCTTCGATAGCGGTTGTGCGCGAGGCAGCCGCGACTGTTGCCTGGTCGCGGGCGAGTTCCGCCTGCATCCGGGCTTCTGCTTCGGCCATACGAGCGCGATCGGCTTGCATTGCCAATGCCATGTGCTGGCGCGCAACGGCGTAATAGATTCCGCCGCATCCCACCAGCATCAACAGCAGAACCAAGATCACACCGATCACCACGGCGACTGCACCGCTGTCCCCACGGTTTTCCATGCTTACTCTCCTGGCCGCTAAGTGCAAAGCGAGTCCACTCCCGGGTGGAAGCAAAACGCCGCCGGTTCGCGCGCCCCCGGCACTCGCCCACTACCATTGCTGTCCCTGCCCCGCCCGGAATTAGGTGGACCGTCGACAAACCTACTTATCCAGGCCGGCCTTGGACAAGACCGCCTTCACTTCCTCCGTCTTCGGGATCTTTTGCGAGATGGCCAGGGCAGCCTCGGAGGCATCCTTCTTCAGATCGGGAATCTCCATGGCTTTGACGGCTGCCTTCAGCATCTCCAAATTCGGATAGCGCTTCAGCACTTCCAGCACCAGCTTCTGTTCCGCGGGCTGACGGGCGGCATCCAGCGCGCTCTGGCACATCTGGGCTCGCTGCTCTTCGGGCATCGGAAACTTCTGGGCCATGCCGATGTAACCGCGGAGCGCGCGGGTCTGGTACTTGCCACCACCCTTGGCCAAACCGAGCAGGACCGGCGCTGCGTCGCTGGAAGTCCAGTCGCCAAGCAAACGGCTGCCGGTGTCCTGGAGCGCGGGATCGGGGCTTTTTGCCGCGGCGCCGACGGCCGCGAGCGCCTTCGTCCCTCCCACGGCCTGGAGGATTTCCAGCAGGACAGTTTTGGTGGGGAGCGGCGCGCGGTCCAGGGGGGCGGTCAATTCGGCCGCGCATGCCTCGCGATCCGCCATGCGAATGGCAGCCGCCTTCAGGGCTGCTTGCGCTGCCGGGGCATCGTCCGGGGAGGCGGGTTTCACGACGTGAGTGACCAGCACCGAAAGGTACTTTTGGGAGGCAGTATTTCCCAGCGATGTCAAAGCGGCGGTGCGAACCGCCGGGTCGGAATGTTTCAACGCCTTGAGCAGAGCCTCACTGGCTTCGATGTGCCTCTGCCCAACGAGCTCGATCAGCAGGGGGTACATTTTTCCTTCCGCTTTGCCAAGCCGGGCGGCAATGTCTTTATCCACGCTCTCGCCTGGGAGGATCACCAATGCCTCCTTGGCTGCCGAAGATAGTTCCGCGTCGGATTCGAGCGCAATTTCCAAGAGCGAGGGGAGGCAAGTCGCGTTTCCCACCCGTCCCAGAGCGACGATGGCCGCGATGCGGACCTGCGCATTGCCGCTTCCGGCGGCTTTCAGAATCGCAGCCAGCTTGACGGTCTCCTGGCGGTCGGCCATCGCCAAGATGACGAGCGAGGCTCGCTCGGGAGGGGCGCTATCTAGTTCCGCCGCCAGAGCCTGGTCCACGTCCCCTCCCGGAAACTCGCGGGCGGTGCTGAGGGCCATTTGGAAAAGTTTTTTGTTAGACGAACGGAGCTGCTCCACCAGCAGCGGAATGCCCTCCTGCCCACGGGCGAGAATCGCTCCACGAGTCGCCTCCACAATTCTCTGCTCGGGAACCTCGGCTTTGCGGACTTCGTCGTAAAGCTGCGTCGCGTCAGCCGCGTTGCCTCCCTCCAGAAACCGCTCGGCGCACAGCACACAGCCTTCGGCAACCGCGGAACGGACCGTGGGGGGACCGCCGGCCAGCTTCGGCTGCAAAGATTTAGCCGCCGCTTCATTGCCGATCCTCCCCAGTGCCACGGCAGCCGCCGACGCGACATCGGCATCTTTGTCCTCCAAGCGCCCGGACAACAGCTCGACAGCGCCGGCATCGCGGCGGACGCCGATCGAATTGAGCGTGCCGACCAGCAGTCTCCCTTCGAGGGACTCGGTCGCCTTGCGTAGCGCTTCGTCAGCCGCCTCTCCGGGAATCACTTCCAGGGCAATCCGCGACCACGAGGCGAGCTGTGCATCCCCCAGCAGTTTGGCCAGGTCCGCCACGGCTTCGCTCGAACCATAGACGGACAGGTTCTTGCAGGCGAGCGCCTTCTCCGCCTTGGGGGCATTCGAACGCAGGATTGCGATCAGTTCCTTTTCGTTTTTTGGTGATGGAGATTGGCAGGCACCGTCGCTGGTCAAGGCGATGGTCACCGCGGCCAAAGTTGTGAACAACAAGAAGATGTTTGGAGATTGCAAAGTGTGACGCATGTTACCGTACCCGTTACTTGATTGGAGAGGATTTTCGTGCGAATCGCCAAATCGTACTTTACACCCGCCACGGTTCCCGCAGCGCCTCGGATCGCAGACGATTGGCCTGCTCGTCGCCGATGAATTCATTTTTGACGATGTCGTATTTCACCTGGCGGTTCAAATAGACCGCGACGTTTGCTGCATGGCACGCGATGTGGGCGTTGCAAGCCGCATCGGCATTTCCTTTCGGCACGCCGCGCGTCTTGACGCAATCGAGAAAGTCGCGGACATGGAAGGTGGCGGGGTAGTTGCCGACTTCCGCGACCTTTCTGCCGGCCTGCAGGTCCGGCGAGCTGAGGACCATCTTGCCGCTGTCCCCCGCTTCGACCCAGCCCGTCTCCCCTTCGAACCGGACGGGGCACGAGCCGAGGGGAATCCAGTCGTTTTCGCGAAAGATCAGCTCGACGCCATTCTCATACCGCGCCACTAATCGCCCGTTGGCGGGCGCGTTGTATTCCACGGGAGGCGGGCAATCGTCGACGGCCCATTGGCAGAGATCGACGCAGTGCGAGCCCCATTCGAGTACGCCCCCGCCGATCCTTGTCCCCCCTTCCCCTTTCTCAAAACCGCCAACCATCCCCCCGCCTTTCTCAAAATTGAAGCCGTCCATCAGCTTCGCGTTGTAGGGCCGCCATGCCGCGGGACCGAGGTAAATGTCCCAGTCCACGATCTTCTTGTCCGGCTCGGGTTCGGGCGGATACCAGCCGCTGGTGAGAGCCAGCATCCCCGCGGGATGCGCGAACACCTTTTTGAGCTTGCCGAGCTTGCCAGTGCGAGCCAGTTCGCAGGCAAACGCGAAGTGGGGCAGGTTGCGCCGCTGCGTGCCGACTTGGAATACCCGCGCGGTGCGGCGCATCGTTTCTCGCAGAATCAGGCTTTGGGCGATGTTCTTGGTGCAAGGCTTTTCGCAGTACATGTCCTTGCCGGCCTTGGCGGCGTGCATGGCCATCGTGGCATGCCAGTTCGGTCCCGTGGCTATCAGCACGGCATCAATATCGGGGCGGTCCAGCAGCTCGCGAAAGTCGCGAAACATCAGACAGCTCTGGTTGCCATACAATTCGTCCACGCGCTTCTTGACGGCCAAACGGCGGGCTTCCTTGATGTCGCAGACCGCCGCGAACTGAACGTCTTTTTCCTCCAAAAAGCAGCCGAGGTCATACATTCCCCGGTTCCCAATGCCAATTCCCCCCACGACGATCCGTTCGCTAGGAGCGACAGCGCCGTCCCGGCCCAGTGCCGAGCTGGGGATGATCGTGGGCGCCATTACTACGGCTCCGGCAGCCCCCAGCGCTGTGCTCAAAAACTGACGCCGAGGAAGTTTCGTGACCTTCGTTGGCATAGCTGCTCTCCTGATCGAGTGGATGGCCTAACCGCCTGGTTGCTAGGGAGCTGTCCCCAGAATGCCGACAGCATACCCCCACGGCATGTTCCTTTCTACACCCGCCCCGCCGATTTCGGGTTATGGTGATCGTCCCCGACTCTGGGCCTCGCCGCGTTCTGGTGCCACGCATCTCTCGCGTCAGCTCCAGGTTGGGTTTCGTGCAGACCGGGAATTTGAATCGTTGGATTAGAATCTCCTCCAAGGACCGAGTTCTCGGAGCGAGTGGCCGAGTGATCCAAACTCTAGCGCGTCGGCCGGCCCGACCCAAGTCCTGAAAAGCTCCATGCGATGCTTTCGGTGAGCCGGATCGAAGCCCGCTGTGACGGCAGCCGCCCAGCGTGGTTGGCCCCGTCATGACCGTAGGGTCGCGGTTTCAAATTGCGTCCCTTCAATTTGGGATCCGGCGTTGCGAAATCATGCGACTCCTCCCGGACTCCTAACAAGCCCGAAATCAACTCCAGCGACGAAGTTCATGGCGGGTCTATTGACAATCAAGACATTTTGTCTTAATCTCGTCCTTGTTGATGGACGAAGGCTTATTCCGGAGGTCAATGCCATGGCGCAAAACCTTCTATCGCTCCTCGCGGCGCTGCTGTTGGGCGTCGCCAGTGCTGGCTTTTCCACGGCCGACGAAAAGCAGCCGGCGGAGAAGTCCGCCGTGAAGATGACGGCGCAGGAGCTGGCGGACTGGATCGACAAGCGCTTCGAAGTGGAATATCAGAAGGCCGGGACGAAGCCCGGTGAGGTTGTTGATGACGCGACGTTTCTCCGCCGTGTTTACCTGGATCTGCAAGGGCGGATCCCGACGGTCGCGCAGCTTCGCGACTTCATGTCGGAAGAGAGTTCCTTCAAGCGGCAGGATTATGTCGACCGCCTGCTCACCATCCAGTCGGTTCCCCGCGATTTGGCGGCGCGGTAGTCATAATGCAAGCCTGGGCAAGAGGTTATGGCGTTCGCCTTGCCCTCCAAAAAATCTTTCGCATTTTTCCGGCCCGGTTTTGACCCTGTTTTGCGATTTTAATAACAACAGCCCGCCAGCAGGCTAAGACGTTGGAGTATCGTGTCATCCCGATTGCGTTTTTGGCCCGAATGAAGATGTCGCTAGCGTCGAGCAGTGCGCTTTCTTAGCCTGCTGGCGG
>JBKJNY010000124.1:0-10892 GCA_046593355.1 Pirellulaceae bacterium
TGTGCCCGACACTAACCCGAAGCGTTAGCGAGGAAAAACGACGTTAGCCATGGGCTCTTCCTCGCTTACGCTTCGGGTTAGTTTCGTCGAACACGATGCAGGTTGAAACACTGAGTAGCCCTGGGTTGGGACTGGCCAGCGACGTAACCAGTTGACCGGGCACATCACTGGTACTTGGAACGGTGGCGAGCGGAGAGGAAAAGGAGAGGAAAAGGCGTTAGAAACCTCTGATTGATGGGACGAGCGACGGCCCCCCCTCTTGTGAGGAAGGGGGTGATGCAAAAGTCCCCATCCGGTAAGTCGCAAGTGAATGTGGCTCTTGAACTTGCGAAAGTCAACAGGCCGACTTTTGCATCACCCTGGCGGCAAGAGGGTATCAGGGGCTGACGCCCCTCGCTCGCCGAGAGCAATTCTGTCCGCTCACGGAGTGAGCAGACTACTTTAATTCCTTCGCCATTTCTTTGAGGCCGCGTAAATCGACCTTTCCCGTGCCGAGCACCGGCAGCGAGGGGACTTCCAGGAAGCTGTCGGAGCCGGGGATGAAGAGGTTCGGCAGCCCGGCTTCGGACAGGCCTTTGCGGAGCTCGTCTGGCGTCTTGGTCATTTTGGTGTGGATGACGATGAGCCGCTCCCCTTTTTTCTCGTCGGCGACGGAAGTGACGGCGAGTTGCGGGCCCCCTTCCTCGCCGCAGCCGGCGAGCTTGCTCAGCTCCTCTTCCACCTTGATGTGCGGCACCATCTCGCCGCCGATCTTGCTGAAGCGGCTTTCGCGGCCGGTGATGTGGATGAAGCCGTCCGCGTCGATAAAGGCGACGTCGCCCGTTTTGTACCAGCCGTCCTTGATCACTTCCGCGGTCAACTCGGGCTGATTTAGATAACCCTTCATCACATTGGGGCCTTTGATCCACAACATGCCGGACTCTTTCACCTTGCACTCGGCCCCGGTCTCCAGGTGGGTCGTCTTGGCGATGATCCCCGGCAGCGGGCGGCCGACGCTCCCATCCAGGCTGTCCTTCTGAAAGTTGTCGATGCTGCGGGAGGGCGGGACGTTGACCGACGCGACCGGCGAGAGTTCCGTGGTTCCGTACCCTTCCACCGGCCGCACGCCGAATTTTTCCTCGAACGTCTTCGCCAGGTCCATCGGCAGTTTTTCGGCCCCGCAGACCACGACCTCCAGCGATGCCAGGTCTTCCTTGTCGCACCGCCGCAGATAGCTGCGGAGGAAAGTCGGCGTGGAAAGGAAGAGCGTCCCTTTGTACTTGGCAATGAGCTTGGCGATTTGCCGGGCGTCGAGCGGGCTGTAGTGATAGGCCCCGCGGATATCGAGCGTGCCGACCCCCCACAGAGCGACCGTGTAGCCGAATGAATGGAAGAAGGGCAGGATGCCGACGAGGCAGTCCGTTGGCCGCAGATGAAGCACCTGGTTGATCGCTTCCACGTTGCTGCCGATATTGGCGTAGGTGAGCATCACACCTTTCGGCGTGCCGGTGGAACCCGACGTGAAGATAATCGTCAGCACATCGCCCGGTTTCACGCTACCCAGGCCGAGCGACGCCTCCAGCAGGCGGGCCGGCCAGAAGTGGGCCTGTGTGTAGCCCACCAACTTGTCCATCGCCGTCGGCTTGTCCTTGAAGTCCTCGAGGTAAACGACGTCCGCATTCAGCTTGAAGTCCATCTTCTCCATGAACTTGCGACTGGTGATGACGTGCTTGATGCCGGCCATCTCAATGCAGGCGTTCATCACGTCGGAGGAGACCGTGTAGTTCAGGTTGACGGAAATCCGCTTGTCGAGGGCCAGGGCCATGTTGACGAGGAACCCCGGCGCGGACGGTGGCACTAGCACGCCGACATACTGCTCGTCCTTCGCCAGCGTATGCCTCCGCAGCAGACGGCGAAGAATCAGGGAACGGAGCAGCACGTCGCCGCCGGTCAATTCAGAGCCCGTGGAGTCGGCGATTTTCGGCAGCCGTTTGCGGGACTTGCACTGGCGGATGAAAAGGCGGGTGAGGAGTTCCATGTTCTCGTGGGCGCTTTTGTGGACGGCAGCCGCCCCTTGTTCGAGGACGGCCTGGCGAAGTTGATGGATGTCGCTGGGATTCTTAATTGGCGGGCCGAAGTGGATGGTCATAGGATACGGGAAACGCTTGGGCCATTTCCAGAAGAATTTTCCCCTCTCAAAGCTGAAGATGCTACCCCACAGGCCATCCAGATAGACCGGCACCACGGGAGCGTGGGCGCCATCCAGGATTTTCATCATGCCGGGCTTGAACGCTTGCACCTGCCCGCTGCGGGTCATGCCCCCTTCGGGAAAGATGCAAACCAGCTCGCCGTTGTTCAGGGCGTCCCGCGCTTCACGGAAGGCCAGGATGACCATCTTCGGCTTGGCGGGATTGATGAGAATCGTGCCGAACAAGTTGCAGAGCCATTTGACCCAGCGGTTTTCGAGGTTGGAGGACAGAGCGACCATTCGGATAGGACGAGAGCTAGCCCGCAGCAGCAGCAGGGCATCGATCCAGGTGATATGGTTGGGAATGAGCAAGGCTCCGCCAGCGGCCGGCAGGTTCTCTTTCCCGTAGACGCGAATCCGATAGAAGCTGAGGCTGAGCAGGATAACCAGGAAGCGGATGGTGGCCTGCGGGATAATCAGCACGATGTAAATGAAGACCGGAATCGTGGCTAGGCCCGCCAGCAGAAAAATCTGCTGGGCGTTGAGCAGTGGGGCGGGATTGCCCGCGGCATCCTGGAACACGGGCATCCTCAGCCCCGCATACAGCAGCGAGGAAAGCAGAATGCCGCTGAAGGTCATGAAGTTGTTGGCCGCCAGGATGCTGCCGCGGGATTCGCGCGGGCTCCAGTGCTGCATGGCGGCTTCCAAGGGAACGCTGAACAGGCCGGCACTGATGCCGAGCATGATCAGTAAAATACAGGCCCAGACCAGGCCGCTGGTTTCCTTGACCGCCGGGTCAAAGAGCGTCGCAGGCACGGTGAACAGAAGCCCGGCGGCGATGGCGATGCCGAGCGCCCCGAGGGGCACCAGGCCGAGTTCCACGTGATCGCCCGAGCAGAGCCCCGCCAGTACGCTGCCGACGCAGACCCCCAGAATCAGCGAAACTAGCAGGGGAATCTTGTCCGTTTCGTTCCCCTGCGTAAGCTGGCCGTGAGCGTCCTGCGCGAGCTGATCGATGTTGAGTTGCGCCAGCGAGCCGACGGAATAGAAGAAGAGGATGCCGAGTGCCACGCGAAGCATCGCCCGGTCCGACGCGAGCGTTCGCAGGTCTCGCCAGGTTTGAATTGGAAAATCCCAGGGGAACTTGCGGCTGGGATTTCCCGCCGGCAGCGAAAGGATGAGCAGGCTCGTGAGCGTGCCGGCTATTGCCACACCGATGATTACCGCGCCGCTCATCCACGGGGTGTCCATTCCCTTGTTTCCCGTCTTGTCCGCCAGCCACGAGCCGACGACCATGCCGACGACCGTCGCCATCACGGTCATCAGGCCGAACAGACCGTTGGCGAGCGACAGTTTCTCCGGGCGGAGCGTTTCTGGAATGCTGCCGGAGCGGGACGGCGCGAACAGCGCGCTCTGGGCCCCCATGAGCGTCAGCACGGCGAACAATATCGACAGCGCGGCGACCGGCGGCAGGTTCCCTTGCAGGATGGCAAGGTAGCCAAAGGCCATGATGACGATTTCGCCGACTTTGCAGGCCACGATGACGTGCTTCTTGCGGAAGCGATCCGCCAGATACCCCGCCGGAGCGGCCAGCACCAGATACGGCAGCACAAAGCAGGCGGTCCCCGCCATGAGGACGTTGCTGGCAGTGAGCCAGGCCGGGGCATCCCCGCTTTTGAGCGCGGCCTCTACATGGTCCTTCCCAATCCCAATCACCAGCCAGCGGAAGATGTTGTCATTGACTGCCGTCAGAAACTGCGTGACCAACAGCCCCAAGAAACCGGGTGACAGCAGCCCGCGTCCCGCCGTCAGTTGCGGTGAATCGGTGGAGGCAGCGGCAACGTCCATGGAGAAGAGGAGTCAGGTTACGGGAGTCAGCAAGAAGGGGCTGGCGAAAACGCATGCATGGAGCGGGGTAGTTTTCCTCCATTGCGAACGAAACGTCAATCCGGGACTACCATCGTTGTGTTGCCGCCCGACCGATGGGATACCCTTCCAAGTGGAGAGAGTGCGTGGATCGGACCGACGAGCAGGTTGTTCCATCGACCTTCCTACGGACACCGGCCGGAAGTGCTTTGCCGTCAGCTCGCGCCACGGGTTGGGAAAAGGAATAGCTGAGCTCGTGCGACGGCGACGTTGCATTTCCGGTGGCTTAAATCCATACTCATACTCATACTCATACTCAGGCGTCTGCGAACTGCCTTGGCGTGGAACGTGCTCCTATGATTCACCAGTGGATTTCGGTATTGCTCCTCGCGGCTATTCTGGCCGTAACTTGTGCTGCCGACGAGCAATCGGCCACTTCGTCTGATCCGGCTGTTTTCAAGAAGTTCATGGAGTCGAACTGCCTCGACTGCCACGACAAGGCCACTCACAAGGCAGGGCTGGCTCTCGACGACTTGCTCGCAAAGGACATCGGCCCCAATGCGGAAGCTTGGGAAAAGGTCGTCCGCAAGCTCACCGCGCGGCAGATGCCTCCCCAGGAAGCGCCGCGGCCTCAGGAGCGCGAGTACGATGCGGCCGTTGCGTGGCTGGAGTCGTCGCTTGACGCTGCCGCCGCCAAGTCTCCGAATCCGGGTCGCGGCGAGACATTCCGGCGGCTTAACCGCACGGAGTATCGGAACGTCATCCGCGACCTGCTGGGACTAGAGGTGGACGTTGCCTCGCTGCTGCCGGCGGATGAATCCAGTCACGGCTTTGACAACGTGACGGTTGCCGACCTCTCGCCGACTCTGCTCAATCGCTACATCTCGGCAGCGCAGAAAATCAGCCGTCTGGCAGTCGGCGTCGCGCCCCAATCGCCTCGCGGAGACACGGTCCGGATTCGTCCCGACGTTACCCAGGACTCCCACGCTGAGGGTCTGCCGATCGGCACGCGGGGGGGTGCTTTGATCTCCCACAACTTTCCCGTGGACGGCGAGTATGAGATTCAAGTCCACTTGATGCGGGATCGCAACGAAGGGATCGAGGGGCTCAGCGAGCCTCACGAACTGGAAGTGCTGATGGATCGGGAGCGGGCTGCGTTATTTACCGTGCGGCCGCCGGCCAAGGGAGATAGCGATCAAACCATCGATGCGAATCTGAAGTCGCGCTTCAAAGTGACGGCCGGCCCGCACAAATTGGGCGTAACTTTTCTGAAGAAGCCTTCGTCATTGCTGGAAACCTCGCGGCAGCCGCTGAATGTGCATTTTAATTTTTACCGCCATCCCCGCATCGGACCGGCGGTTTACGAGGTATCCATCGTTGGCCCGTTTGCGGCCAGCGGTTCTGGCGACACTCCGAGCCGACGCCGAATTTTCATCAGCCGGCCGACAGGCGAGGGGGATGAAGAAGACTGCGCCAAGCGCATCCTTGCGAGCCTCGCGCGCCAGGCGTATCGGCGACCCGTCGAGGATGACGATTTGAAATCGCTCCTGGAGTTTTACCGGCAAGGCCGCGCGGAAGGCGGCTTTGAAGCTGGGATCGAAACGGCGCTCAGCTCGCTGCTCGTGAACCCTCAGTTCCTGTTTCGCATCCAGCGCGATCCGCCAGGCGTGCCGCGAGCGACCGCTTATCGCATCGACGGAGTGGAGTTGGCCTCGCGCCTGTCGTTCTTTCTGTGGAGCAGTGCTCCGGACGAGGAGCTGCTCGATCTGGCCGTCCGGGGCGAGCTCAGCCGGCCCGACGTGCTCGAGAAGCAAGTGCGGCGGATGCTGGCGGACGACCGTTCGCAGTCGCTGGTCAGTAACTTTGCTTCGCAGTGGCTCTATCTACGCAATCTGGAGGCGATGACTCCCGATATGCGCCTGTTCCCGGATTTCGACGACAATCTGCGGCAAGCGCTGCGTCGGGAAACGGAACTGCTCTTCGCCAGCGTCCTCCGCGAGGATCGTAGCGTGCTCGATCTGATCAAGGCCGACCATACTTATCTCAATGAACGCCTCGCCCGGCACTACGGAATTTCCCATGTGCATGGCAGCAGGTTTCGCCGCGTTAGCGTAGACGAGGAGAGCCATCGTGGTGGATTGCTCCGCCAGGGGAGCATTCTGACCGTCACTTCCTATGCAACCCGCACCTCGCCGGTGATTCGTGGCCACTGGGTGCTGCAGAACCTGGTCGGTACGCCCCCTCCGCCACCTCCGCCCGACGTGCCGGCTCTCAAGGACAACACGGTTTCCAGTCTGCTTTCGATGCGCGAGCGGCTGAAGCAGCATCGCACCAACGCCGCCTGTGCCAGTTGCCATCGGCAGATGGACCCCGTCGGCTTTTCGCTAGAGAATTTTGACGCAGTCGGCCGCTGGCGCAAGACCGACGCCGGCACTGTGATCGACGCCGCCGGCGGTCTGGTGGATGGCAGCGAGTTCAGCGGAGTGTCGGGGCTGGAGCAGGCCTTGCTCAAGCGGCCAGAGTTATTTGTGCGAACATTGACCGAGAAACTGCTGACCTTTGGGCTGGGGCGCGGCGTCGAGTATTACGATGCGCCGGCAGTGCGGCAGATAGTGCAGGACGCCCGGGCCGACAACTACCGTTTCTCGCGGCTGATTATCGGCATCGTCAAGAGCACCCCCTTTCAGATGAGGAAATCTCCATGATCGTGACGAAAAAGGCTTTGCCCCGACGGACGTTTCTGCGGGGGGCGGGAACGGCTCTCGCGCTCCCGCTGCTGGACGCCATGATTCCTCCGTTCACGGCTCAGGCGGACACTCCCGCCGATCCGGCGCGGTTGCGTCGCTTGGGCTTTGTCTATATGCCCATGGGATGCGATTTGACCCGCTGGACTCCACCCGGAGGGGACACGCTTGATGAGTTGTCGCCAACGCTGAGCCCGCTCGCGCCCGTCAAGCAGAAGATCGCGGTGATCTCCAACCTGGAACTGCGTAATGCGTATCCGGGAACTCATGCGACATCGAATGCGGCATTCCTAAGCGCCGCGAAAGCCAAGCGGACGGAAAGCACGGATTACCATCTCGGCACGACGGTCGATCAAATCGCGGCCCAGCAGATTGGCCGTGACACTCAGCTCCCTTCGCTGGAACTCTCGATGGACTTGCTCTCCGTCGTCGGTCAATGCGACAACGGCTATGCCTGTGTCTATCAGAACAACCTCTCCTGGTCTTCTCCGACCACGCCGCTTCCCTCGGAAGCTCATCCACGAATCGTGTTTGAGACCCTCTTTGGGGAGGAAGGGGGCGCGGGGGACCGCCGCGCAGCCCTTAAGAAACGAGCGAGTCTTCTCGATTCCGTAACCGACGAGCTGGTCCGACTCCAGAAGACGCTGGGGCCGGGAGATCGCAATCGGGTCAGCCAGTATTTGGAATCTGTTCGGGACGTCGAACGGCGAATCCAAAAGGCCGAAGCGGCCGCGGGGGAGAATCCGCTGCCGGACCGCGATCGGCCCACCGGTGTTCCGGCGGCCTACGCGGACCACGCCCGATTGATGTTCGACCTGCAACTGCTGGCCCTGCAAGGGGACATCACCCGCGTGATTACTTTTCAACTAGCCCGCGAAACCAGCACGCGGACCTATACGGAGATCGGCGTTTCGGAGCCGCATCACCCGCTGACTCACCACGGCAACGATCCCGACAAGATCGCGCAAGTGGCCAAGATCAACAGGTTTCACGTCTCGCTGTTTGCGGAATTCCTCACGAAGCTGGAGGCCACTCGGGAAGGCAACGGTTCGTTGCTGGACCACGTGCTGTACCTGTACGGCAGTGGAATGGGGAATCCGAACGTACACGACCACGTCAATTTGCCGATTATCGTCGCCGGCGGCGCGGCCGGGAACATGCAGGGGGGCCGCCATATCCGGCACCAGGAAGCGACTCCGCTGGCGAATCTGCACCTCACGCTGCTCGACAAGGTCGGCGTGCGGCTGGACTCGTTCGCCGACAGCGACGGTAAGGTGGACGAGCTTTTCAAGCCACTCTCGATGTGAGCCCGTGGAAACGACTCGCTATGAACACAATACGATTGGCCGCCCTGTCGACTACATGGTTGCTCCTCGCCGCTCCATGCATTGCCGCGGAGGCTCCTTTAGCGGATGCCGCGGAGAGCAACAGTTCGGCGGCGGTTCGTAAGCTTCTCGAACAGCACGCCAAAGTGAACGCGCCGCAGGCCGACGGCATGACGGCACTTCATTGGGCGACCTATCACGACGACTTGGATATCGTAAAGCTTCTGCTCACGGCGGGTGCCGACGCCAAGGCGGCGAACCGATATGGCGTGACGCCTCTCTCGCTGGCCTGCACCAACGGCAACGCGGACGTTGTGGAGTTGCTCCTTGATGCAGGAGCGGGCGCGAATACAAAGCTCCCTGGCGGAGAGACGGCGCTGATGACTGCGTCTCGCACGGGCCGTTTGGGTCCGGTCCAGGCGCTCCTCGCGCGCGGAGCCGACGTCAACGCAAAGGAACACAAAGGACAGACCGCGCTAATGTGGGCGGCTGCGGAAGGCCACGCCGAAGTCGTCGATGCACTCCTCAAAGCCGGGGCCGACTTCCGCACTCCGCTCCCCTCCGGCTTTACGCCGCTTTTTTTCGCGATCCGCGAAGGACGCTCCAAGGTGGTGTTCCGGCTGCTGGAGGCCGGAAACAAAGTGAACGATATCATGCGGCCGGAGCGAAACGGGAAGGCCGCCAGCCCGCTGATTCTGGCAATCGAGAATGGGCATTTTGAGCTCGCCGCGGCCTTGCTGAAGGCCGGCGCGGACCCGAACGATCAACCAGCGGGCTACGCGGCACTCCACGCCCTCACCTGGGTCCGCAAGCCCATCCGCGGTGACGGCGATCCGCCGCCGATCGGATCGGGAGACCTCAGCAGCCTGGAAATCGCGCGGCAGCTGGTGAAGCACGGAGCCGACATCAACGTGCGCCTGAAGAAGGGAAGATCCGGGCGCGGTCGATTTACTTCCACCGGTTCGACACCGTTCCTGCTGGCGTCGCGGGCTGCCGACATCCCGCTGATGCAACTCTTGCTGGAGCTCAAGGCCGATGCCGGGCTGCCCAGCGCCGACGACTGCACGCCGCTGTTGGCGGCGGCCGGTGTCGGGGCGCTGGACGATGGAGAAGAAGCGGCGGGAACCGAAGAAGAGGCGGTGGAAGCGGTGCGGCTGCTGCTGGACCTCGGTGCCGACATCAATGCCGTGGACAAAAACGGCGAGACTGCCATGCACGGAGCAGCCTACCAGAGTCGCTCCGGCGTAGTGCAACTATTGGCCGACCGCCGCGCGGACATCAAGGTCTGGAACCGGAAAAACAAATGCGACTGGACGCCGCTGATGATTGCTCAGGGGCACCGTCCCGGCAACTTCCGACCGGCACCCGAAACGATTGCCGCCGTGGAAAAGATCATGCAGTCCGCCGGCGTGGCACCCCCCTCGAAAGTGAAGGCGGACAACCGCCGGGATTACTGACAGTCGCGGATGATCGACTACCACCTCATCGCTTGCGGTCGCGGCCTGGCGCCGTTGTTTTGGCTCCGACGTAGCAGCCCGCCCGGCACGAGGCACCAAAGCGGCAATCTCGGTCTTGGCGAAGTTGCTGGGAGTAGCGGTCGCAATGGAATGGGTGGACGGTTTGGTACTGCTAGTGCAGCACGATTGCCCGCCCAGGCCCGCCGTGGCAGTCGCGAATCTTGAGGGGTGCGAAGAGAAAGTATCCGCCGGCTGGAACCTGGCCGACGTTGTGCAGGAACTCGACCCCCACCATTTCCCGGCTGCCGAGCGCCCAGTAGGTCATGAGGGCCTGCTGGGGATCGACGCCTCCCAGATCGGGCGCATCGGTGGCAATACAGCGAATCCCCTTCTCCTTCAGGTAGACGACGGTGTCCGCCCCCACCGCGGGCCAGCCTTCGCTCTTGCCCGCCAGCGGCGAGGACCAAACGCCCCCGTCATGGGGCTGCGGCTGGAAATGTTTGTCGAGATGACCCGTGCGAAAGAGGACAATGTCGCCGGTTCTCAACGTACCATGTTCCTTCTCAAACGCCTCCACATGTGCAGGCTTGATCACCGGCGATGCAGGCCAGGACTTGGCCGGCGTGCTGCCGACGAGAGACCTCACGTCAACGACCCGCGCCGGACCACACGTCCATGCCAGTGGAACCTTCTCGGTCGTCATCGAGCTCGTGCCCCGCGGACCAAACAGCTTCTCGTACTCCATCAGCCAGCCACGGACCTCAGGCGAGTATTCGGGCTTCGCTCCTGCTGGCGGCAAAGCAAAAGACGGCGGCACAAGATGCGTCCCGGCCATCGAGTCCATCAGGTGCGTATGGTGCCAAAGGTCCAGGTATTCGGAGTAAAGAAAGTCAATCTTGAGATAGACCTGACGATGCTGCCCGGTGCCAATCCCCGGCGAGGTAACAGGCAAGTTGGGAGCCAGCGTGGGCGAAAGGTCGATGGCCCTCTTGTTCTTCGCGCTCTCAATCAGCCGCTTGGCCACGTCTTCGCCGACGATCGAGAACGCGCGGCATTCGCTATAAGGCCCCCCTTGGTGCTTGGGACCGAGCATGCAATAGAAGGCCCCCGTCGGCGGCAACGCCCCGAGATTCGTTGCTCCTTCCGTCCAGATCATGCCGTGCTTGAGCCCGGCATAGTGGGTTGGCTCGGCCAGATCCGGCAGCGGGCCCATGCTGGCGCTGTCCGTTCCCAGGGTCATCACGCCGCGGGTGGCAAGGTACTCCATACAATCGGGATTCGGGTCGGGAAAGCCGGGTGCCTTGCGATTCAGAGCGTCCGCGACGAAGCGGCT
>JBKJNY010000137.1:0-25997 GCA_046593355.1 Pirellulaceae bacterium
CCCTTGTTTAGGAGTGCTAGCATGGAAGCCACGTCGCGAGAGTCCTATTCCACGGATCTGACAGACGCTCAATGGGAGATTGCGGCTCCGCTGCTGCCACCCGCCAAGCACGGTGGGCGTCCGCGGTCCGTGAACATGCGAGAGGTGGTGAATACGGTCCTTTATCTCAATCGCACTGGCTGCCAGTGGGACATGCTGCCGCACGATCTGCAACCCAAGAGCACCGCCTACGAGTACTTCTCGCAGTGGCGTGACGACGGCACGTTGATCAAGATCGTGGATGCCTTGCGGACGAAGGTGCGTCAGGCTGCAGGCCGCGAAGACACGCCGAGTGCGGTCTGCATCGACAGCCAATCGGCGAAGACGACGGACGTGGGCGGTGAGCAGCGGGGCTAGGACGGCGGCAAGAAAATCAAGGGGCGCAAGCGACATTTGTTGGTCGATACGCTGGGCTTGCTCGTGGCGGTGATGGTCACGGGGGCCAACCTGGACGACGGCACTGCCGCGCCACAACTGCTGGGTCGCATCACGGCGGAGCAGTACCCACGTTTGCAAACGATCTTCGGTGACAATAAATATCACAACCACGCATTAAACGCCTGGCTGGCAGAGGAACGGCCTGGCTGGAAAGTTGAAATTCAGTCGCGTCCCGAGGGCACCCCCAAGTTCGAGCCCGTGCGAAAGCGCTGGGTGATCGAACGCACCAATGCCTGGACCGTTCGCTGTCGACGCAACGCCAAAGACTACGAGAGGCGCGTGGAATCCAGCGAAGCCATGATCCAGCTCAGCAACATCCACGTCATGCTCCGCCGACTCGCCCCGACCGCTCGTCCGTCGTTCAACTACCGCACCGCCGCGTAACCCGCGGAAATCACCAGCAAACTTTTCGGATAGGCTCTAAGACAATTACAGGCCGTGGAAGTCAGATGACGGTCGTGACCTAAAGGAGCGTCTGGAAAATGGCCACCTGGCCGGATAGACTGACTGGGTGAGCTACGACAGGTATGACCCTCAAGGAGACACCGATCGGTAGATAATCAACTTCCAGCCTGCGAGCCGAAAGCCAGCAGCTGACAATCAGACGACGCGTGAGCGTCAATTTTCTGCTTTCACGGAAACCGCCAACTTGAGCCGCAAGGCTCTTGAACATCAGAAGCAGCATCTTGAGCCGCGCCCCGCAAGGGGCGCTGGCCAGGTGCTGTTCTGATGTGCCCCTTGGCGGGGGTCCGTGGAGCACGCTTGGTTCAGCGCTCTTTTTGTTTGCGCACTTGGCGAAATAATCACAGCCGTGTGAACGACGACGGGGAATCAGCATGAGCAATAACTTCGATCCCTATCACGTATGGCTCGGGATTCCACCGGTCGATCAGCCGCCCAATCACTATCGTCTGCTGGGCCTGCAGCTCTTCGAAAGCGCCCAGGACGTCATCGACCATGCCGGCGACCGCCAGATGGCCCACTTGCGGTCATTCCAAATTGGCCGGCATGGCCACCTTTCACAACAGCTTCTCAACGAAGTTGCTGCGGCAAGGTGCTGCCTGCTCGACTCCGCCCAGAAGTCGAAATACGACGAAGGTCTGCGCACGCTGCAGAAATTGGGAAATGAATCGAACGGTCTGAATATCGAGAAGTCTCCCACCGTTTCCAAAAATCGCACAAAGCAAAAGAACCCTTTCCGCGAAACCGCAAAATTGCTTGCCGGTGGGCTGGTAGGAATGGCCATTGCTGCCGTGTTGCTGAAAGTAGTTGCAGGTGTCGATGTTAGAGGGTTCTTCCGAACGTCCTCGGTTGCAAAGAAAGAGCCCGAGGAAATCAAGACATCCGAAGCCAACAAGAACGGCCGCAGCGAGATTCCGCCACCGTCTTCTCCAAGACCAAGTACGACGGCAGGCAGAGAAAAGGCCGACAGGGCCATTCTTGGAAACTCCCCCGTTAGAGAGCACCTGCCAACGACCGAAAGGCCCCAAACCGAGCCGATGGCAAATAAACCGCCGCCTTTGCCCGAAGACGCAACGGTCGTCTCGCCGCCAACGTCTGGACCCAAAACTACGCCCGAAATTAGCACCGACAAGGGCTCGGTCCCCGAAGCGACGCCCGCGACGGCAAAGGCAACAAATGTCACGGAAGTGGAGCTGACCGTCACGGAATCGGTTGGGGTTAGCGGGCAGGGAACACAATTTCGGGCGATTGCTCCTGACGGCGCTGTTGTAGTTGGCTTTGCGGTCACCTTTGGGAAATTCGGCAGGAACTATGCGAACACCTCGATCGGCTCCCTCCAGCCGATCTATGCCACGGGCAACAAGAAGGAACTGGGGCCAGTATTCGGCACCCCCGGCAGGAGTAGTCTGCGGCTCATTGCAAAGCCGGGGTTTGCTGTCGCCGCCATCCGCGTGAACGCCAACACCAGAGTTTTGGGCCTGCAGATTATCTATGCGCCCCTCAAGGATGGCAAACTCATCCTCTCCCGGACCTATGCCAGCGAATGGGTAGGTATAGCCTTGAAAGACGCTCCGAAAATCGCGACCGACGAGAGACCGACCATCGGCATTACAGGCTGGTCGGCGAAGGAAAGTATTCGCTCGTTGAGCCTGATTTCCCGCCCCGATGCTCCGCCGCTTGATGGTGGAAGCAGAAACAAATAGCCGATTTCACGGAGGCAGCCGCATGACAGCCTGGTACTGGACGGACAGCGGTCAGAAGCGAGGGCCTTGCTCGGGGGAAGAGCTGAAAGCACTGGCGGTGAGGGGCTTGGTTACGCCCGAAACCCTCGTGTGGCAGGAGTCTTATCCAACTTGGTTCCCTGCGTACAAAGTGCGGGGACTATTCGAGCAGCCCAAGAAGGAAGCAATTCAGACCAGGGTGCTTCCCGCGCTGCCCCACGAAATGGGTTCCAGGAGTAAGACGCCAGCGTCGGGGGCAGGCGTTCTCATCTCAGCAAGCTCGTTGGCCGACCACAACCGCTTCGACTTCATCGCGGACATTCGCTCGGTGAATTTCCGCGAAGAAGTAGTTCCGATTGACGCGACGAATCTCACGAAACTCTTGGGAAACAGCGCTTTTTGAGGGGTCGGCATCTTGGGTGTGGTTCCCCTCTTCATTGCGACCTTGAACGACCAGCAACATCAACTGACCGCATTCGCTCTGTTCTTTGCCTTTCTCTGGGGCACGGTGTTCAAATACTTCGTCGTTCGCAAATCTGGAAACTGGATAGTTTGCATTGCGGCCATGTTTGCGGGCGTAGTCGTGACCATTCTATTGCTCCTGGTCTATGCAACCTTGTTTCCCAAGTTCGTCCTATCGCTGGTAGACAGCCAATTCGCGGTCGTCCGGCTCTTGGCGTACGTGTTCCAAGTTGGCGTCTGCGAGGAGACCAGCAAGGTAATTCCCGTCATCATTTACTTGGTCTGGATGAAGAAGAAAGCTGCCCCTCGAACGACGGTACTGATCGGAGTGTTTTCTGGGCTTGGTTTTGCGGCGATTGAAAACATGGGCTACGGGTACGCTTTCGTGGACACGTCGCTGGCATTAACCCAGCAGTACGGCGCGGAAGGCTTGGAAGCCGGGGTGCGGCTGGCGATGCTGAAGATTTTGCTGCGTTCCCTGTCCTTGGTCTTTTGCCACGGTCTGTGGACAGGAATCGTGGCGTATTTCCTGGCCGTAGGCAATCTGACCGGTAAGAAGCGAGTCGCTCTTTCTGCCTCCCTAGCAGAATCTGTGGGTGAGTTTCGGCTCGGGAAGTTTGCCAAGGGTGTGAAACAGGACGATTTCGATGCCTTGTTCGGTGCGAAAGCCATAGGACTTTCTCATGGTCAGTTTGGCTTTGTTGTTAAAGCCCTCCACAACGCCCGATGATATGGTCCCCTCGGCGCGAAACCAATTGAGTAGCAAGTCTTCGTGTCTTCGCAACGTACGGGCCAACTTCTTCAGCGGCGTGATCTGGGAACGCATCGCCCGGCGGCACCACTCGTCCAGGAACTTTTTGGCCCAGGCCACCGAGCGGTATTCCCAGAATCGCTGAAAGTCCTCGCGCAGCAGGTAGCCGCGCACCGACTGCAAGTTGTACTTGAGAAGTTCCGACAGCTTGACCGTCTGCTGGTCGGTCAGGTTTTCCCGCCGCTTGAGCAGGCACCAGCGGGAATGTTTGAGGACCGGCTCGTAGCCGTCCCGCTCCAGCCGCCGGGCCTCGCCGGCCCGCACCTCGTCGAGGGCCTTGTTGAACTTGACCATCACGTGGAATCCCGGCGCGCCGGGACACCCAGACCGCCTTGCGGGCCTGCTCCCGCAACACGTTCAGGTACGGCTGCCACATGTCGCTGCAGGTGAACTTGAGATAGGCCGACTTCGGCTTTCCCAGGATTTCGAAGAACTCCCTGAGGCTCTGCTCCGTGCGATCCTTGGCCACCCACAACAGACGCTTCATCCCCTGATCGATCTGATACACCAGTGTCAGATACTTGTGGCCCCGCCGCCACTGGATCTCGTCCACGCCGATCGCCTTGAGCCCCTGGATCTCGCGATGCACCAGGCCCCATAAAACCGCGTGTTTGACCGCTCGAAACACCTTCTCCCAGGTCGTCCCGAACACCTCGGCGGTCTCCTTCCAAGACAACCGTTTGGCCCACCCCGCCAGGAACCAGCGATGGCTCTTCGTGAGCGTGCATTTGCCGTCGCCCCAGGGAACTTCTTCCACCGTGACTCCGCAGTCCGGACAGTCCACACGCCGCATCGCGTACACGAAGAAGACCGGGATGGCCCACAACGGGACAAACTCGAATCGCCGGGGCGCTAAACGGTCGTAACCCGGCCGCACCCGTTGGCAGCCCGAGCAGATCGGCCGACCGTTGGACCGTGGCTCGACCGTCACTTCAATCGTGAGCCGGCCGCTGGCGTCCTCCACCAGACGGTCGCTGCTGTACACGAACGACTTGCAATGCTCGACTCGATTGAGGATAGTTTTTAGTTGCATCCCGTGCTGACTCCCGATTGGCGGATGGGCTGTTTGCACTTCCATCCATAACCGGAAATCTCGCGGGATGCACTTTTTCCTCATCCACCGTATTCTGCTAAACTGTCTCCTGCTCGGTGAAACGTCCCAGCGCGCCGGGATGCGGGGACGCAACCCGGCAAGGGATAACCGGGCCGAAGGGCGCGTCAAGCACCCGCTGCCCTGGCGATCTCGACTCGCCAGGGCCGCCTTGCTCTTCCCCTGCATTGAACGCCCAAGCCATGCCTTGGAAAATCCAACCGTGGCATCGCCGTTACGCCTAATTCCACCCACAGATTCTGCCCAAGAGCCCTCTTTTCTTTGTTGGCTTAAGCGTCGCCGCCACACTTCACGGCGTCTACGATTGGCTCGCGGGAATCCAGCTAACCTTCGCCGCATTCGTCGTGGCCGGGTCGTTTATCCTTTTCTATGCCTATCTTTCCAAGCTGGAGGCGATTGCGGAAATAACGATCTCCGATGAAGCCGTGGCATTGCCGACGGCGGAGAAGGCGCTGGTGGCTCACAAATCTTGAAAATCGAGCGCTCTCTACTCCCGCTCACATCGTCCTGTTCTATAGGGCCGGATTTCAGCCGGGTCGAGCCGAGTCATTCAAGAGGAGAAAAAGCATGGGCGCAGCATTCCTTGCCGTTTCCGCCAAATTTCCGGAAGTTCTGGGAGAATTGCCGTTCTTCAGCGACCAGACAGACTTGTCGAATCACAACAGCATGGCGTCACCGGAGTTTCTCGGGTCCGAAGAGGAAGGTTTTCCCGTCCCGGTCCGCCAAAACGACCAGATCCTTTGGGCGACCCGCGGAGCGTGGGACCTCTATAGATCCGCCGGCACTGGAGGCTACTTTCTCGCGTCGCGATTTTTCTGGCAAAGTGGCTAGGTGAAGCTTCATAATGAGGCGACTGCAATGATTGCAGAACTCCAGGCCAGGCCAGCCGTCATGGAAACGCCATCCCCCTCATCATCGCTCCACTTGCAGCGATACAGGACCTACTTGCTGCTACTGGCCCGTTCGCATGACAAGACGGGAGGCGAAGAAGCTTCGGACCTGGTGCAAAAGACCATGCTGGCGGCCCATGCCCAGCGGGCTGAGTTTCGTGGGCAATCGCCCGCGGAGCTGGCGGCCTGGCTGAAGCAGATCCTGCGGAGGGAGGTGATCGATGCATATCGTCAGCGGCAGCGGCTCAAGCGGGATGTCCGCCGGGACGTGCCGCTGGAGGCGGAGGTGGATGGCTCGTTCTCGCGGGCCCAGGTCTGGCTAGCCGCTGCCCAGACTAGCCCCAGCCAGCGGGTTTCGCGGGAGGAAGAGCTGGTCGGCATGGCGGACGCGCTGGCGAAATTGCCCGATGCCCAGCGGGAGGCGGTCGTCCTCCACCACCTGCAAGGGGCCAGCTTGGCGGAAGTCGCCGCTCAGCTCCAGCGCACGGAAGCCGCCGTCGCCGGCTTGCTGCACCGCGGACTAAAGCAACTGCGAAAACTCCTGGACGAGCCCAGCCGCGGGTGAAAGCGAGACTCCTAAAAGAAACCATGGCCGACGAAACACAAGCTCAGTTGCCCCCAGAACTATCGCGAGAAGAGCGCCTCGAACAGGTGCTGGCGGAGTATTTGCGCAAGATGGAGCAAACGGGGGATGTCGACCAGCAAGCCCTGCTCGATGCCCACCCGGATTTGGCGGACGACCTGCGGGAGTTTTTTGCGAACCACGACCAAATGCAACGACTCGCCGCGCCGCTCATCGAGTCGGTGCCGCCACACGAGCAGTCGACGATCCTTCGCTCGGAGACCGCTCAAGTCGGGCTCTGCATCGGGCCGTACACGCTCGTGCAAAAGCTGGGCGAAGGGGGCATGGGTGAGGTCTGGGTCGCGAAACAGTCCGTGCCGGTCAAACGCAAGGTAGCCCTCAAGCTGATCAGGCACGGTTCACACTCGAAAGAGGTGCTGGCGCGGTTTGAGCACGAGCGCCAGGCTCTGGCGATGATGGATCATCCCAACATCGCCAAGGTGTTCGATGGCGGAGCTACGCTCAGCGGCCAGCCGTACTTTGTCATGGAACTGGTCAACGGCCTGCCGCTGACAAGATATTGCGACGAAGCCCGGCTGACACCACGCGAGCGGATGCAGTTGTTTGTGCCAATTTGCCAGGCCGTGCAGCACGCGCATCAAAAGGGGATCGTGCATCGAGATCTCAAGCCATCGAACATTTTGGTGACGATCTACGACGGCCAGCCGGTGCCGAAGGTGATTGATTTCGGCGTGGCCAAGGCGACCGGCGGCAAGCTGACCGACGAGTCAATGTTCACGCAATTCGGCGCGGTCGTCGGTACTCTGGAATACATGTCCCCCGAACAAACCGGCTTCAACGGCCAGGACGTCGACACGCGAGCTGACATTTATTCGCTGGGCGTGATTCTGTACGAACTGCTAACCGGCCTGCGTCCGATGGACGGCCTGCGACTCCGCAAGGCTGCGCTGACGGAAATGATCCGCATCATCCAAGAGGATGAGCCCTCGAAGCCCTCCACGCGGTTGTCCTCGGACGCTTCTCTACCGTCACTAGCCGCGCTGCGACAGATCGAGCCGAAGCGTCTGACGGCCCTGCTGCGCGGCGAACTCGACTGGGTCGTGATGAAGTGCCTCGAAAAATCCCGCGATCGCCGCTACGAAACGGCGAACGGTTTAGCCCGCGACATCCAACACTACCTCGCCGACGAACCGGTCGAGGCCCGTCCGCCGTCTGTCGGCTATCGCCTCAGCAAATTCTTGCACCGCCACAAAGGCCCGGTGCTGGCTGCCTCGCTGGTGCTATCGACTCTGATTGCCGGCATTATCGGCACGAGCTGGGGCATGATGCGCGAGTTCCAACAACGGCAGATTGCCGAAACTAACGAGAGCAAGGCCAACACCACCGCCATCAAGGAACGCCAAGAACGGAGCCGAGCGGATGACAACTTCAAGCTTGCTCGTCGGCACTTGAACATTGCCCATATGAATCTTGCCCAAGTTGCGTGGGAAGATGCGCGAGTCGGTGAAACCATCCGCCTACTCGAACTATACCGGCCTGTGAGTGGCAACGCAGGTAGTCTCGATGACCTGCGCGGCTTCGAGTGGCATTTTTGGAACCGTCTGGCGCATTCTTACCAGATGAGTCTACAAGGGCACACAGGCTATGTCCTGGGCGTGGTGTTTAGCAAAGACGGAAAGCGGTTGGCGTCGGCCAGCGATGACCAGACGGTGAAAGTATGGGACGCCACGAGTGGTCAACAAGTGCTCACGCTGAGAGGCCACACGAGCAGAGTCAACAGCGTCTCATTTAGTCCGGATGGGAAGCGGCTCGCATCAGCCAGTGGCAGTATTGGGCAATTGGGGGAGCTGAAAATATGGGATGCCACAAATGGTCAGGCGACGCTTGAGCTGAAAGGGCACACCAGCCCGGTCAACAGCGTGGTGTTTAGCCCGGCCGGAAGCCGGCTGGCGTCGGGCAGTGGCGATATTGGGCAGCCGGGAGAGCTGATCGTGTGGGACGCGGCGAGTGCCCAGCCGACATTCATATTGAAAGGCCTCACGAGCCCGATCAACAGCGTAGCGTTTAGCCCAGACGGGAAACGGCTCGCGTCCGCAAGTGACGATGACACCCTGACGGTGTGGGACGCCGTGAGCGGCCAGAAGACGCTCACGTTGAGAGGGCACTCCGGGCCAGTCAACAGCGTCTCATTTAGTCCGGACGGGGAACGGCTCACATCGGCCAGCCTGGATGGCACAGTGAAGGTGTGGGATTCCACGGGAGGTGAGCAGAAGCTCTCGTTGCATGGACATCTCAGCGCAATTACGAGTGTGGCGTTTAGCGTGGATGGCAAAAAACTGGCGTCTGCCAGTAGAGATCAGACGGTAAAGCTATGGGACGCGGCGAACGGCCAAGAGATACGCACACTGAAGGGCCACACCGACGAAGTCATGTGCGTGGCGTTCAGCCCGGATGGGAAGCGGTTGGCTTCGGCCAGCTTCGATCAGACGGTCAAAGTGTGGGACACCACTACCGGCCAAGAAACTCTCACGCTGAACGGTCACACCGGCATCGTCAGTAGCGTGGCGTTTAGCGCCGACGGGAAACGGCTGGCATCGGCCAGCGACGATCATTCGGGGGGCGATGATCATTCCGCGAAGGTGTGGAACGCCACAAGCGGTCAACAGACTCTTGCCCTGAAGGGCCACACCGATTATGTCACAAGCGTGGCTTTTAGCCCGGACGGGACACGGCTGGCGTCGGCCAGCCGAGATCGGACGGTAAAGCTGTGGAACGCGACGAACGGGCACGAGACTCTCACGTTGAAGGGCCACACCGACGAAGTCATGTGCGTGGCGTTTAGCCCGGATGGAAAGCGGTTGGCGTCGGTCAGCCGGGATTACCTGGTGAAGCTGTGGGACATTTCCAGCCGTCAGGGGACGCTCACGTTGAAAGGCCACACTGACGAAGTCATGTGTGTGGCGTTCAGCCCGGATGGCAAACGGTTGGCGTCGGCCAGCCGAGATCGGACGGTGAAGGTGTGGGACGCGACGAGCGGGCAGGAGGCGCTCACGTTGAGAGCGCATAACGGCGGGGTCACGAGCCTGGCGTTTAGCCCGGATGGGAAACGTCTGGCATCTGCCGGCCAAGGACGAAGGGTGGACGTGTGGGACGCGCGGCCGTGGACACCGGAATTGAGAGCCGAGCAGCAAGCGCTGTGCCTGATCCGCTTCCTAAGAGCCAAGCCACTTGCCAAGCCCGCGCTTTTCGACGCCATCGCCGCGGACGCCACCATCTCCGAACCTGCCCGACAACGTGCCCTCGAACTCGCCCGCGACTGGCAGAAATAATAGTCCGAGCTGGATATCGAATTGAATACTTTGCCAGGCCGGCGGACATGCCGCCCTCAGGCGAGTAAAACCTGCCGCAATCCCGAAAATAGTGCTTCACCCCGCGCTCTCTTCCCCACTTCCCGGCGTCTCTTCTTCCCGAGGAAGCTCTTCTGCTTCCCACTAATCCTCGTTTTCGGGAGGGAACTGTTGTGCTGCGCCCCTATCTGCGTCCGTGGAGTTTATTGCTAGGACTAACACTGTTGGCAGTCGGTTTGACGTGTGGAATGAGCAGAATCTCTCGCGCCGACGAAACGGCGGCGAAGGAGGAGGCCAAACCCACGGGGCCAGCCGTCGGCGAGGCGCTGCCGGAGCTGGAAGCGCTGGATGAGCAGGGGAATGCCTGGAAATCGGCGGACCGGGCCGGCAAGGGACCGCTGGTCATCTATTTCTATCCTGGCGACTTCACCGGCGGCTGCATCAAGCAGGCTCAGAAGTTCCAGGAGTTGGTGGAGACGTTCCGGGAAGCGGGGGCGGAGGTCGTCGGCGTAAGCGGCGATGAGGTCGCTACCCACCGCCTCTTCAAGGAGACCTTCAAGCTGCCGCAGACGCTGCTGGCGGATCCGGAAGGGAAGCTTGCTGCGGCCTTGGGCGTTCCGATTTCAGCCGGGCAGAAGGTCCGCACGCGCGGCCCCGACGGCAAGCCCCTGATGGATGAGCGCGGCAAGTCAATTATTGTCGCGCGTCCCTTAACGCTGGCCCGCTGGACCTATATCGTGAGCAGTGACGGCAAGATCTTCGCCCGCCGTGAAAACGTCGATCCGGTAAAGGATGCGGAAGAAGTGCTGAGGCTCGTTATAGAGAGCAAGTGAGAAAGCCGTTGACGTCGGATTTTGCTGAAAACCGTGCGCTCGAGACATCGCAGAGAAACTAAGCGTCCAGCCGAGCAAAAAAACCCCACCATTTGAAACCGCTGTTACCATACAACAGTCGAGTGTGAGTATCAGTAAGGCAACTCCTAGAAGCAATCGAGCTTCCCATGAATCCAGCCTGGCCAAAGCACGTCATCCCCTTTGTGGCATCGGTTGTCATTGCCCTGGTACTAGGGGAAAACTCTACTCTGGCCGCCGATTGGCCGATGCTGGGACGGGACGGCACGCGCAACTCGGTCAGCGCGGAAACAGGTGCGCCTACTCTGTGGTGCCCCGAGCAACGCCGTCGCAAAGATGACCATGTTCTTCGCGAACCGCACGGCATTCGCTGGTCTGCCCGGCCGGGGTCCATTTCATTCGCTTCGCCCGTCGTATCCGGGGGGCTGGTGTGGATCGGCGGTGGCGACTCGCGACCTCGCGGCAAAGACGGCGAAGAAGGATTCGTTAGTTTATTGAAGTGCTTCAGCGTCGCGGACGGTAAGCAGGTGTACGAGTATGTCTCACCAATGCTTAGCAACAACTGGCAACAGGACGCCGGCTGGTCGGGACTAGGAAGTTCCCCTTTGATCGAAGGGGACCGGCTCTGGATCACCACCAATCGCAGCGAAGTGCTGTGTTTAGATATTGGTCCGCTGGTCCGTGGCGAGGGAGCTCCCCGCGAAGTGTGGAAGCTGGACCTCGTCAAGAAGTTCGATACGAATCCGCGGGTAGCGCTCATGGGGCCGCCGCGCCCGTGCTCAATCGGTCCCTCCTGGAAGGGCCGAATCTTCGTAACGATCAACAATGGTGTCAGCGACGATCAGTTTACGATTCCCAGACCGGATGCCCCCAGCCTCGTCTGCCTCAACAAAGACACGGGCGAGGTCTATTGGAAAGACAACTCCCCCGGGGCGAACATCCTGATGAGCCAGTTCGCCAGCCCGACTATCGCCGAGATCGCTGGTTCCGTTCAAGTGATTGTTCCGCAGAGCGATGGCTGGCTGCGCGCGTTTAATCCGGAAACTGGCGCGATGCTGTGGGAATTCGACGTCAATCCCAAGACGGCGTCCTACACCATCTCTGGTCAGGGGGACCGCAATGATCTTTTCGCCAATGCGGTTGTCTATGAAGACAGAGTTTATGTTGCCTCTGGACGCGATGCGGAGCAGGGGGAAGGAGTGGGCCGACTGGTTTGTGTTGACCCGACCAAGCGCGGCGATGTCAGCTCGGAATTGGCAGTCAATGCCGAGGGCAAGCCTCTGCCGCGGCGGCGCTTGCAAGCCGTCGATACCAAAGCCGGTGAAAAGGCGATCCCCAATCCAAATTCGGCGCTAATCTGGGAGTTTGTCAGGAGCGGAGAAGAGTTTCCCGACCAAATGCATCGGATGCTGGGTTCGGTGGCCATTTCAAAGGGGCTCGTCATCGCGGCTGACTTTGCCGGCCTCGTGCATTGTTTTGACGCTCAAACCGGCAAGCGACACTGGTGTTACGATACGCTCGCGTCAAATTGGGCCTCGCCACTGATTGTCGACGACAAGGTGTTTGTGGGAGACGAAGACGGCGATATGGCTGTCTTCCAGCTTAGTCCCGATCCCAAGTATTCCGAACCAATAGCCACCATTGGGCATCCGAGCGCCATCCATGGTAGTCCCGCCTTTGCGGACGGCATTCTTTATGTGCTCACGCGGAATACGCTGGTTGCCGTCGATGCCGCGGAAGCCCGCCGTTGGCAAGAACAGCTCGCCCGTTGGCCCCAGTGGCGTGGTTCGCGGCGAGATAACCGCTCCGACGACAAAGAACTGCTCTCGTCCTGGCCGGCGGAAGGGCCGCCGTTGGCGTGGCGCGTCGACGGGTTAGGAGACGGGATCGCGTCGCTCGCCGTCGTGGACGGCCGCATCTTTACAACCACTACGTATGGCACCAGTGAGTTTGCCGTGGCACTCGATGAGGCCACGGGCGAACGTCTATGGGCAACGCGAGTGGGATCGGCGGTCCAGGAAAGTACGTTGATGCGCTGGCTTAGCCAACGCACGCCAACCGTGGATGGAGACCGGGTCTTGGTCTACTCGAACACCGGCTGGCTGGTTTGTTTGGACGCCACGGCTGGTTACGAACATTGGCGAGTAAGTTATCCGCATGAGTTTGGCACGCCTCGTGGTAAATGGGGGTTCTGCGACCGCCCTCTCGTCGATGGCGATTACGTCATCTGCACTCCCGGCGGCTCAAAAGCCACGGTCGCCGCGCTCGACAAACGCACGGGCAAGGTAGTATGGAGCAAACTATTGGAGAGCCGTGAAGCCGCGAGCTACGGTGCGCCGCTACTCGTGGAGACGGATGGGCTCAAGCAGTACGTCGTTTCGCTGGATAAGGGGCTGGCCTCATTCGCTGCCGCCGACGGCCGTTTTCTGTGGCGCTATGACGCCACATCCGACATGCGTGCCAATTCCTATACTCCGCTGGTCGTCGCCGATGGGTTGCTCTGTCCTAACGGGTACGGCAGTGGAATTGGCCGGCTGAAGCTCGCCAGGCGGGGAAACGACGTGGTCGCCGAGCAGAAGTACTTCCAAAAGGAGAGTCTAGATCCCTTTGAGGACAGCACTGTGCTCGTCGACGACCGCCTGTATGCGTTCGGTTACAACTCCACATTTCTGTGCCTTGATGCAAACGATGGAACTCGCCGAGGAAAGGTGGTGCGTGGAGCTGGTTCTGGCAAGGCGGCAGCGACTTATGCGGACGGATGCCTTTACGCCCGCTGGAGCAATGGGGTGCTGGCCCTGCTCGACACTTCCACTGCGGAGTACCTGGAAAAAGGCCGCTTTACGCTGCCCGAGCCACGCAATTCCGTGGGGGCCACGTTTCCAGTGGTCGTCGGAGGTCGCCTATATGTGCGGGACAACGACCGCTTGTACAGCTTTGACGTCCGTCAGCATCCACCTGCCACTGTTCTGCCGAAGCCGCGGCTAGTGGAGTTGACACCACCGAAGGAGGTCGACGCCAAACCACGCCCGCCGGGGGAGCGAGTTCCCAATGCCATCTTTGTTCCCACTCCACAAGATGTGGTGGAGAAAATGCTCGCCGCCGCCAGAGTCGGCAAAGACGACATCGTGTACGACCTCGGAAGCGGCGACGGACGGATCGTGATCGAGGCCGCAAAAAAGTCTCAGTGCCGGGCCGTAGGGCTGGAATTGGACCGGGATCTGGTGACGCTGTCCCGGGAGCGGGTTACCGAAGCCAAGCTGGAGAAACTCGTGACGATTAAGGAGGCCGATCTGTTTGACACCGACTTCAGCGAGGCAACAGTGGTCACGGTTTACTTGTATCCCGGTCTACTCAAGAGACTCTTGCCACAATTCGAGAAGCTCAAGCCCGGTACACGGATCGTATCGCATCAATTCGAGATTCCTGACTTCCCGGCCGAAACCAAGCTCACTGTTGAGAGCCAGGAGACGGGAGCAAAGCATAGCGTCTATCTGTGGACAACACCGCTGAAAAAGTGACCGAGCTGCTTCCGCCTGATGTTCCTCGGTCGATGGCGGCCTACTGCTCAGCCGCCATCGACACACAAAGCGGCCGCCGTGGGGAGATTGGGGTCGGGTGCGCACGGGTTCTGGCGGACAAGGCAACGCTACGTCGGACAGACAAGCACCCGCTGTCGCGAAGAGCAACCATCGACGGCATGTTGATGGCTCACGAACGGGTCGGCTCGCTGCCGACCCGAATGATCTTCTTGCCGAAGTTCTTGCCTCGCAGGAGCCCAATGAGCTCCTGTGGCGCGTTCTCCAATCCATCAGAAACGTCCTCCTTGTATTTGACCTTGCCCTCTTTCATCCACTGGGCCATATCTGCAAGAAACTCCGGGAATTGCGAAACGAAGTCACTGACGATGAATCCTCGAAACGTAAGCCGTTTGATCAGGATATTCTGCATCAACAATGGTAGGCGGTCCGGCCCCGGTGGCAGCTCAGTCGCGTTGTAATGCGCGATCAGGCCGCAGACCGGGATGCGGGCGAAGTTGTTGAATAGCGGTAACACGGCATCGAAGACTGGACCGCTGACATTCTCGAAGTAAACGTCGATCCCTGACGGGCACGCGGCTTTAAGCCGTTCCGCCAGTTCGGGCTGGCGATGGTCGAGGCACTCGTCGAATCCCAAATCTTCTTTTACGAAGCGACATTTCTCTTCGCCGCCGGCAATGCCAATAACACGACACCCCTTCATCCGGCCGATTTGACCGACCACCGAACCGACCGCACCGGATGCCGCGGCCACGACGAGCGTCTCGCCGGCCTGCGGCTGACCGATTTTGAGCAGTCCGGCATATGCGGTGAGACCAGGCATGCCGAGATTCCCGAGCGCGTAGGAGAGGGGGCCAAGAGACGGGTCAATCTTCCGAGCTCCCGTGCCATCGGACACTGCGTACTCCTGCCAGCCGATCGGCGCAAAGACAATGTCGCCGACCTCATAGCCGGGGAGTTTCGACTCCAGGACCTCGCCGACAGCGCGCCCCTCCATCACTTCCCCCACGTCGACTGGACGCGCGTACGATTGTCCGGCATTCATGCGAACCCGCATGTAGGGGTCTAGTGAGAGGTAGATGTTTCGCAACAGCATCTGCCCCGCACCGGGGGTCGCGGTTTCTGCCTCCACCAATTTGAAGTTGTCTGGAGTGGGCTCACCGCTTGGGCGTGAGGCAAGGAGAATCTTGCGGTTTTTGGCAGGCATGCGGACTCCCTTTTTTCAAGCGGAATGAACGCCGCGATTCGTTGCGAAGGTGCGGCGCTCTGAGACCAATTCGAACAATTGTAAGCGCACTCACTCTGCAACTCTTAACCCTGGGATGCCCAAATGGAGCGACTCGCGCAGGCTGAGACGATGATTCCGACGGCGAAGCGGACGGGGCATGGCGGAAGACTTGGCCCGGCTCGCTCTGCGGTAGCCCGATTAGCCGAGCTTGAAAATCGCCGGTGTGCGCACGAAAAAGCCCTGCTTTCCCAGGTTGTAAGAAAGGGGGCTAATGGGCATCTCGCCTGCTGACTGGCGAGATGGGACCTATCGACAAAAAACAACAGCCCGCCAGCAGGCTAAGACGTTGGAGTATCGTGTCATCTCGATTGCGTTTTTGGTCCGAATGAAGATGTCGCTAGCGTCGAGCAGTGCGCTTTCTTAGCCTGCTGGCGGGCTGTTGCAAAAAAAGCCCCTCGTCTAAAGGCGGAAGACGAGGAGACTGGATTCTCGCCACCCGCTCTTGGAGACGCGGTTGAGTTTATCGGCTGGGAAAGATGTGATTCTGCCCGCTCTTGTTTCTCCGGCCGATTTCAAGGATGCCACTTTTGGTTGACTTGTCGAAGGCTCAGACATGGTGCAGAATGGTTTTTCTGCCTCCAACTGGGCTAAAGGTAGGTGCTATGGCTGAAGAGTTCGAACTTTCAACGATAAGCCAGCGCTCCGGCGTTGAACTGCGAAAACTGCGATACTGTGTGGACCATGAGCTCGTCCCCGAGAGGACGTGGTTTCTTGCTGAGCATGAGGCAGGTCGACCTCGACGCTTTGACTCGATTGCGGCGGTGTATTTGGTCTGTGCAGCAAGATTACTGGAGTCAGGCGTTAGGCGAGATGCCGTAAAGTCGCTCATGCAGCAGGTAGGTCGGTTAATGAAACCGGGTCGGAACCCCCTCAACCTTCCGCTAATCGCCGAGGCGTTTTTCAGCCAAGCCGAGGCCCTCATCGAATATGCGGACGGTTCTCATTACCGTTGTCGAGTGGGCAAGACGGATTCCGGATGGCTAAGCTTTGATGGACGACTAAGACCAGCCCCGGATTTTTTACCCGTCGCGGTTATTTCGTTGAACGTCTCGTTAGTGCGAAAACGACTTCTGGCGTAGCGAGTCCTTGACACTTGCCCCTAAGTAGGCACAATACCATTTGCCCAATTAGGGGCAAGTGGTCTACAGGGACGGAGTTCCGCGGGTACTTCCGCAGCCAACTTGCGAACAGCAGCTCAGGAGCCAAGTCATGTCCCTGGATGAACGGCTGGACAAGATCGAATCCATGCTGGCTATTCTTGTCGCACAACAAACTATTAAAGAGTTCTACGAGGTCGAGGAATTTGCTCGACTGGCTCGGAAAGCGTGTTTTACTGTCCGGGAATGGGCTCGGCTCGGCAGGATCAATGGACAAAAACGGGGATCTGGCCGCGGTGCCCATGCCGCATGGGTCTTTAGCCATGCGGAGTTGCTTCGCTACCAGCGGGACGGGCTGCTTCCTCTTCGCCGTTAAGCAGCATCGAAAACCCCCGAAAGGGCCTCTTGCTGGGTGCTCGGGTAAAGGTGGGCGTACCGCCGCGACATTTCCGACGACATGTGCCCGGCCCAACATTCAACCAGCCGCTGATCGACGCCTCGGCTAGCACAGGCGCTGATGAAACTGTGACGGAGAGTGTGCCAACCTCGCAAGACATCCCATTTGCTGTTTTTCAGAGTCTGGCGGAGATGATGGTTGGCCTCGTCCTTGGTCAACGCCGCGGCAACCACGGAATCCCGTTCCCGGAGCCGAGCTTTGCGTTCCTTCCCGCTCTTTGGCCTAAGTTTCTGATTCAGGTGACCAGTCAATGCACTTCGCTTGCGGCTCCGAATGACGGTCTGTTCGTGGCAGAACAGCCACGGTCCGCCTGGATGGTCGGTTAGCCAGTTGGTGACGACGCCGATGAGGAAAGCGGACATGGGCACCCGTCGCGTTGTCGCCTGCCCCTTGACTCTCTTCTTTTCGCGGATCGTGACGATCTTCCCCGTGAGGTCCACGTCGGCGATCTTCATGCGGATGATCTCTGAACGTCGGGCTCCGGTGTGGGCTGCCAGGCAAAACATCGGGTAAATGAAACCGTGAGTTGCCGTTGCTTTGACGTGTGCCAGAAGGTCAGTGGTTTCATGGAGCTGGAGGTAGAGGGAATCGTAGAGGTCACCGAGCTCGGCCTCGGTCAGTCCCCCGGCTTTGACCTGTCGCTCGATCTCGGCGAGCGTCTGGAAGGGCGGCTTCTCGGTGGTTTTTGGATAACGGAGTCCGGCATAGGGATAAGGGCCTGTCACGAGCTTCATGCGGATGCCCCAGTTCCACGCTGTGCGCAGGGTAACAATTTCCTTCCGAATGGTAACGGCCGAGAGTTTGCGGCCTTTGGTTCCGGTCGCCTTGGTTCGGTGATCGACGTATTGCTGGAGGTCTGCCAGAGAGAGCTGGGCGATGGGGAATGATTCGCCAAGGCAATTCGTCAAATGAAGGAAGTGCGTACGGATTGAGGAGAGCGTGTTACTTTCCAGCGAGACCTTGTTGATCGAGAGATATCGGTCGCGGAACTGAGCCAGGTTGAGATTGGTCGGATTTGACTCGGACTGTTTGCCGTCGAACTGGACGTAATCGACGATGCCCATGCTAGGCGGGATGTTCGCCAGGCGTTGCTTCAGCCGCAGGAGAAGATAATCGACCTGGGCAGCTTTTGTTTCGGCTTCGCTCTTGGACACTTCGCCGAGTGTGAAAGCGTGCTGCTTTTCTTGGTAGCGAAACAGAATCCGGTAGCTACCGTTCCGGTATTGAATGCCAGCCATTGCAATGTGACTCCGATGTCACCGCAACGCCGTTACCATTCTGTTACCGTTCGCACGATTCCTTGCCCTACAGGGAGCGTTGCGGCTTCCTAAAGAATCATAGGAAGCCTCGGGAAAAAGCCACCAAATGCGAGAGACAGGACTTGAACCTGCACGGGTTTCCCCACTGGATCCTAAGTCCAGCGCGTCTGCCAATTCCGCCACTCTCGCGTGGGCCGCGGCTGTCGCTCTGTTGATTAGAGTCTGCGGGACGAGGAAAGGTTCGTCAACCGCATGGGCCTCCGGCATTTTGCCTTGATTTTACCATCAGTCCAGCTTGCAATAAACATAAGCCGATTTTGAGGAAAGAACCCTCCGAGTACTGTAATGACACGCTGGCAGGCCACAGCCGGTTGGGCGATACCTCTCAGCATTTGTGCGGCGTTCTGGGCGGATGCCAGCGCCGTTGAACGCCAGCGGGAACCTCATTTCATTCAGGACGTGGTGCCGATCCTGACAAAAGCTGGCTGCAACGCGGGATCTTGCCACGGCTCGTTTCAGGGACGAGGAGGCTTTCGGCTTTCGCTGTTGGGATTTGACCCGGCGGCGGATTATGAGGCGATCTTCCCCCTTCCGCCAGGCACCCAACAGCCGACCAAGCTCATCAACGAGCCCGGCCGTGTGTTGGACCTGAGTGCCTGCCAGTAATTGCAGATCATACGCGAGCCGCAACAGCGCCCGCAAGCAGACCAATTTTCCATCGGCCTGTGCGAGCCACTGGCTGCGCGCCACCCCGCGGACACTGTTTCCCATTAAAATGGCTTCCTGAAACTCCAGGGCGACGATTTTCAGTTTGAGCGTGTAACTGTGCCGCAGATTCTTGGGGAATCGCTGCGAGTGGCGGATCAGCCACAGCAGAAAATCGTGTGTCTTGACAAACAGCGGAGTGGTCGGTGCGTTCAAAAAAATATCGCGTGCAGGGGGCTTCGCCCCCTGCACGCCGCTGTTCCCGCTCAAGGTGGTCAAGTAGGGGGTCGGGAGGTGTTTCGCGTCATACAAACTTGAAACCGCGGAAGACTCTGCCGCGAAACTCCTCCTGACCCCGTTCTCGTTGCCAGCCGCGACGCCCGGAATCTGGAGCGGACCCACCGGGAAATTGAGCGAGCTCGTCCTCTACGCCAACGGGGTCGGGAAAAGTTTTCGCGGCCAGGTTTCTTGGTTGTGATAAGTTTGCACTACGAAAACCCTTCCCGACCCCTTGCCTCAAGGTGGTGCCTGCGGCGAAATGAGATAAATGGCGTACGTCGGGTTCAGCGGCTCGTCGTCGGGACGCAGCCGTGGCAGACCAATGATGCGGCTGGTGCGAGTCCGGTCGATGACGAGGTACCTCGCGCCATGTCTCTGGGCGATGGCCAGGATTTCGGCATCGGTGTTTGCCGTCGGGTCACTGCCGAGTCCCTCCGGGGGAAAGACTTCGCTCAGCGTCTTCCGCCACTCCACCAGGCCGGCGGCATCCTGCGGAATGTCTTTCCAGGTCACCACCTCCGCCCGCTGTGCGTACCACTTGAAGGTCTGCTGATTGCGAGGCGTGATGAATTTGGCTTGTTCGGGTGTATTGTCACGAATCCAGCGGCAGAGATTCTTCCACTCCGCAAATCGCCGCCGCGACTCGGCCAGTTGCTCCCGCCCTTCCTCCCCGCGCAGTTGCCAGGCCCGCCAGCGGCCGTCAGGCGTGGGATGCGGCTGGATCCAAGCTCCCGGCAGCGGCCGCATGGAACGGTCGACACAGATTTCCACGATGTTGAAGGAGCCAATGGCGAGCGCCGCAATCAGGCCCCAGGAAGCCAGCGCGGGGCGCGAGTCTCGCCACTGGAACAGCAGAGCAAAGACGGAAAGCGAAACTCCCATCGGCACCAGCGCATCCGACAGCCGAAAAAAGTAGTACCGCAGCATGGGCGCGGCGAGCGACTGGTAATCATCTTGCGATGCTCCGCTGGCCATCGCCCACGCCACGAGCCCCTGGTCAACGGCAATCCCGACCGCTGCGATGAGAACCGCCCCCAGCACCATCCCTTGCACCCGCGAGGATTTCGACCAATTCCACCAAGCCAGCACGCCCCAAAATGCGGCGAGCGCCAGATGACGCGCGATGTACCAATTGCCAAACCGATGAAAAACCAGATGGTGCGGCAGCCGCTCGAAGACGTAAATCTGATGCGCGGCGTTGACCGTGGTCTTGTCCTGTCCCCAGGTGAGTAATAGACCGGGAATGAGACCCTCAAGCGCCAGCACGAATGCACATGCCAGCCCCGGCAACATCTTGGTGAGCGGCGGCCTGTCTTGCGGAACCACGAGCCAGGCAGCGCCCAGCGCTATTCCCGACCAGCCGCCGACGATAACGTGCATGGCGCTGGCCGCTCCCATGAACGCCCACGCCCAGTTCCAGCGGCCGTGGACCAACTCTCCCATGGCGAGCAGCACGAGCACGTAGGCGAAGACCTTGGCCTCCACGCCTCCCACCAGAATCAACTCGCGGGACATGTGGCAACCGCGGAGCAGCGCGAACATCAGTCCGGCGGACAGGATCGACCAGAATCGCTGCGGAGCAACTGCCCAGCTCAACCGCTGCCAGGCGAACGCGAAGCCGAGCCAGGCAATGACGCGGAGAATCCAGGCGGTGGCGTCGAGCGAGCAGAACTTTGTCAGCCAGCCGAAGACCCAGCAGAAGACCAGGTGCGCCTCCGGCGATTCCAGAAACAAGTCGCCGCGGCAGAAGTCGCGGTCCCAGTAGTGCTTCGCCTTGACCAGATAGTGCGACTCGCCGGCATCGGGTGGAGGAGAGCCGACGAACAGGAACAGCAACAGAAAAAGAAAGGCGACCTCGAGCGCTTGCCACCGCCAGTCTTGGCTCAACTTATTGTCCACTTGAGATTCCACCGTCTTCATGATTACTAATGTAGTCCGCTCACTCCGTGACCGGACATGCCTGCACACGGAGTGTGCAGGCTACTATCTTCGGCTCTACTTGCCACTAGCCGCTGCGCCGCGCTATGATTGAAGGAGCATGACCTCATCGCCCGGCCGCCTGCTGCGGGACACGATCGCGGAAGGGACCATCCAGGTTCCCGGCGCGACCAGCGCGCTTGTGGCCCGCCTCATCGAGCAGTACGGTTATGGGGCGATGTACCTCTCAGGTGCGTCGCTTTCCGCCAATATCATGGCCCTGCCGGACGTCGGCTTGTTCACTCTCACGGAGTTGGTGCAGCAAGCGACCTACCTGACCCGCAGCAGCATTTTGCCCCTCATCGTCGATGCCGATACCGGCTTTGGCGAGGCTCTGAACGTCGAGCGGACGGTCATTGAGCTCGAAGCCGCCGGCGTCGCCGCCATCCAGCTCGAGGACCAGCAGCTTCCCAAGCGGTGCGGGCATCTTTCGGGCAAATCGCTGGTCGAGCCTGTCGCCTTTTGTGCCAAGCTCCGTGCCGCCGTCACCGCCAGGATCAATCCCGACTTGGTCCTCATCGGCCGGACCGATGCCCGCGGCGTGACGAACCTGGACGACGCCATCGACCGAGCCAAGCATTATCTCGATGCCGGTGCCGACTGGATTTTCCCGGAAGCTCTCGCCAGCAAGGACGAATTCGAGCGTTTCGCCCGCGAGGTGAAAGCCCCGCTCGTCGCCAACATGACCGAGTTCGGCAAGAGCCCGCTCCTCACCCTCGACGAGCTCTCGGAACTCGGCTACGCGGTAGTGCTCTATCCAGTCACGCTGCAACGGGTCGCCATGAAGGCCATCGAAGCCTCCCTCGCCGTCATCGCCGCCGAAGGGTCGCAGGAGAGCATTCTCGACTTGATGCAAACCCGCGAAGAACTCTACGACCTGCTGGACTACGCTGTCTACGAGGAGCGAGACAAAGCCCTGGCTCAAGGCGAGCGGGGGGCGTCAGCCCCCTGATACTAACCACTTGGTTTCCATAAACCTCCAATCCCCATGAGCGAAACCTACTCCCCCGGTCTGGCAGGCGTCATTGCCGGAGAAACGGCGATCAGCA
Organism: Pirellulaceae bacterium; assembly: GCA_046593355.1. Lineage (GTDB taxonomy): Bacteria > Planctomycetota > Planctomycetia > Pirellulales > Pirellulaceae > SXOA01. Next base: position 22,363 of record JBKJNY010000137.1, read on the forward strand.
CGGTCGAGACCGGCCTCACCTACCGGGGCTATGCCATTGAGGAGCTCGCCGAGCAGTCTACCTATGAAGAGGTCGCGTACCTCGTCCTCTACGGCGAATTGCCGACGCCCGGTCAGGCTGCGGAATTCCGCTCGCGGCTCGGGGCAGAAGCGAATGTGCCGTCGGAAATTATCGAGACCCTCCGTCACATTCCCGCTACCGCATCGACGATGGACGTCCTCCGCTCCGCCGCCAGTCTGCTCGCCCACTGGGATCCCGAGACTGCCGACAACAGCCACGACGCGAGCGTCCGCAAAACGGAACGGCTGCTCGCCAAGTTCCCCGTCATCGTCGCCGCCCGTCAGCGGCTCAAATCGGGCCAGGAGCCGGTCCCGGCGCGCCGGGACCCCAAGCTGACGCTCCCCGCCAACTTCCTCTGGATGCTCCGCGGCGAGCAGCCGAGCGAGCGGCAGGTGAAGGCCCTCGACGTTTCGCTCATCCTCTATGCCGAGCACGAGTTCAACGCCTCCACGTTCGCGGCCCGTTGCATCTGCTCCACGCTCAGCGACCTGCACTCTGCCATTACCGGGGCCATCGGCACGCTCAAGGGTCCGCTCCACGGCGGGGCCAACGAGCGGGCGCTGGAAGTCCTCCTCTCCGTCGGTTCGCCGGAGAAAGCTCAGGCCTGGGTCCAAGGGGCCTTCGCCCGCAAGGAGCTGCTGATGGGCTTCGGCCACCGCGTCTACAAGCACGGCGACCCGCGGGCCGTCATCCTCAAGCGGCTCACGGCAGCCGTCGCGGCGGAGACCGGCAACCAAAACCTGGAGCAGACCGCCGAGGTCATCGAGCAGACCGCCTGGAACCTGAAGAAGCTCGCCCCCAACGTCGACTGGCCCTGCGCCCGGCTCTACCACTACTTCGGTCTGCCGATGGATCTCTTCACTCCCCTCTTTGTCATCGCCCGCGTCGTCGGCTGGAGCGCGCACGTCATCGAGCAGCTCGACAACAACCGCATCATGCGCCCCCGAGCCATCTACACCGGCCCCGCCCTCCGCAAGCTCCCGCGGTGACGCTCTTGGGTGGTCGGGAGGGGCTTTGCCTCAAAACCCACATGCATGCCCAATCTGTTGCGGTAGCAGCGGATGCCAGCTACCAGGTTCTGTACCCGAGATGAGGTTTTGAGGCAAAGCCGGTTATCGGAGCTTATCGCGCCGGAATGGGGCCGGCTGGTATCGGAAAGGTCGGCGGAATGCGAAACTTTGGCGGGGACTGGTCCGTCTTAAGGGCTAGACTTGCGAAGTACGTCGTCTTTCGCTCCGCGAAAGAAACGTACTTTCGCGGAGCGAAAGGCGACAATGAAAGGGTGCTCGTTATGGTAACTCGAATCTCGTTCTCTAATTTGTTTGCATTGGCTCTTATTTTCAACCTTGCCGGTTTTGCGATTGCCGAGGAGCCGGGGACGAACATTCCGCTCAAGCGGGTGGTGATGTTCAACTCCGGCGTGGCATTCTACGAGCGGAGCGGGGACGTGGAGGGGAATGCGACGGTGGACCTGCGGTTCAACACGCGGGACATCAACGACCTGCTCAAGAGCATGGTTTTGCAGGACGAGGGAGGCGGCAAGATTTCCACCGTCTCCTACGGCTCCAAGGATCCCATCACGCGGACGCTTCGCACCTTCACCATTGACCTGACCCACAGCCCGACACTGGCGGACTTGCTGGGGCAGATTCGGGGGGAGAAGGTGGAGCTTGATTCGCCTAAAATGAGCGGCATCATCATTGGCATTGAGAAGCGAAAGAAGCCGGCCGGGATGAATGAGACGGTCGAAGTCGAGTATCTCAATCTGCTTACCGACGATGGATTGCGGAGTGTGCCGCTGGATGGTGTTGGCAAAATCAAGCTGGCGAACCCCAAGCTCGACGCCGAATTGCGGCAGGCGCTGCTGGTGCTGGCGCTGGGGAAGTCCGTGGATAAGAAGAGCGTCACGTTGAGCTTCACTGGCGCGGGAAAGCGGCCGGTGAAGGTCGGCTATATCCAGGAATCGCCGATTTGGAAAACGAGCTACCGCCTGGTCCTGAGCGATGAGAAGCCGTTGTTGCAGGGCTGGGCTATCGTCGAGAACACGACCGAGGAGGATTGGGACAACGTGAACCTGACGCTCGTCAGCGGCCGGCCGATTTCCTTCGTGATGGACCTCTATCAGCCGATGTATATCGACCGTCCCGTCGTGCAGCAGGAGCTGTATGCCTCCTTGCGGCCGCGGACATATGACCAGGACCTGGCGGAGTCAGAAAATGAATTCCGCAAAGCCGCGATTGCGGGCAAGCCCGCGGCAGGGGCTGGCGGAATGCCTGGTGCCAAAAGACCCGTGGAGCAACTTGCGAAGCGCGAGTCAGGATTGCAGCGGAATCGGGCTGCTGATGAAAAGGCCGCGAGTGGGCGTTACCTGGAAGGCGAGGCCAAGGCACGCTTCGATCCAGGGGCGGTGGAATCCGTCGCTCAGGCTGCTGACGTCGGCGAGCTGTTCCAGTATCGCATCGCCACGCCGGTGAAGCTCGGCCGGCAGAAGAGCGCGATGCTGCCGATTGTCAATGATTCGGTCGAAGGGGAGAAGGTTTCGATTTACAACCCAGCAGTCCACGCCAAGCACCCGCTGAACGGCCTGAAACTGACGAACACCACCAACCTGCATTTGATGCAGGGGCCGATTACGGTCTTCGACGACGGCGCTTATGCCGGCGATGCCCAGATTCAGGATTTGCCGCCGAAAAGCGAACGGCTGGTGAGCTATGCAATGGATTTGGATACGGAAGTCGCCCCGACCATGACCGGCGAGCCCGAGCAACTTTTGGCGGTCAAGCTTTATCGAGGGAATCTGCACCTGACCAGGAAATTTGGCCGAGTACAGACCTACATCATCAAGAACTCCGGCAAGAAGACCAAAAAGGTCTTGATTGAGTATCCACTCGACAACCAATGGACCCTGCTGGAGCCCAAAGAGCCGACGGAGAAAACGCGGGATCTGTATCGCCTGGCCGTCACCGCCGAGCCCGGCAAACCCGCCACGCTGACCATCAAAGAGCAGCGGACAGCCAACGAACAACTCGGCCTCTCGAACCTCGACGACGGCACCATTCAGTTCTACATCAGCGCCAAGGTCGTCAGCGACAAGGTGAAAGCCGCCCTGGCGGAGGTCATCAAGCGGAAGGCCGCCCACGGGAAGCTCATCGCCAAGCGGGGCGAGCTGGAGCGGCAGGTGCAGATCATCTTCGACGAGCAGAACCGCATCCGCCAGAATATGGTCCAGCTTCCCAAGGACAGCGACCTCTTCCGCCGCTACGTCACCAAGTTCAACGAGCAGGAAGACAAGATCGATCAGCTCCGCGAGCAGATCAAGACGGCCATCGCGGATGAGACCGCCGACCGGGACGCGCTCAACAAGTTTCTGGTCGAGCTGGACCTGACGTAATGTAATCCGCTCACTCCGTGAGCACGGCATTTCAGGAATGCAGGCCGGCACACGGAGTGTGCCGGCTACTAAGGGGCTGTGCAGATTCTATATCCGAGATTCCGATATTGGTGTATCAAGCGTTCTACCTGAGGGGAGGGTTGAACGCATGGATGCGGTTGTGGTTCGAGCGTGTGAGTGTGAG
>JBKJNY010000207.1:0-19822 GCA_046593355.1 Pirellulaceae bacterium
GGAGGCCCGCGGACATGGTTAAGTTCCTTTCGTCAAGGGTTCGGAAATCAAGACAATTCCCGAAACTTAACCCCGCGGCCTCTTTCTCCATAGCATCTGAAGCGCCAGCGAAGGAAAGCGTGGCCCCACCGGAGAGCGATGCTGTCCTTCGCTGGCGCTTCAGGCTGGTGTGAAACCGACTATACTGGCAAACCGGTGCTCCACTTCTTTCGATCCACGGGGAGTTTGTCTTGCCCATTTCCGTCACTTGTCCCCAGTGCAGCACCACGCTCAAGGTCAAGGATGAGCTGGCTGGGAAGCGCGGCAAATGCCCCAAGTGCCAGGCGACCGTGCAGATACCCGCTGGAGAGCAGGCCGCCGCGAAACCGACCGCAGTGGTGACGGCGAAGGTGTCTGTTCCCGCGTCGGCTGAACAGCGGCGAGCGAAGGTCCTGGATCCCCTCTCGGGAAACATTGAAAAGCTGCAATCGTCGGTTTCCTTTCGGTTCAGGATGACGCTGGCGGCAATGGCGATTTGCTTGTTGCCCGTGCTTTACGTTGCATTCATCCTGCTGTTCGGCGGCGGCGCGATTGCCTGGCATCTGTACGCGCCCCAGCTCTTGGCGAGCACGTCGGGCTTTGGGGGCGCTATGCTGCTCTATGGCCCGATTGCGATGGGGCTACTCATTGCCATCTCGCTCCTCAAGCCGCTGGTGGCTCCCCGGCCCACGAAAGGGAAAACCAAATCCCTGCCGCGGGACAAAGCGCCGCTGCTTTACGAGCTTGTCGATAAGGTCGCCGCCACCATCGGCGCAGAAGCTCCCCAGCAAATCGCCGTCGATGGCAACACGGCTCTGCATGGCTCAGCCTCGCGCCTGCTCATCGGCCTGCCGCTGGTTGCCGGCGTCACGGTACAACAGCTCGCGGGGATGATTGCCCATGAATGCGGACGCCACGTCCAAGGGACCGCGGCTGGGACGGCCGGCTTCGTTCGCGACATCAGCAGCTTCTTCTTCCGCGCGGTGAAGGAGCGTGATGCCTGGGACGAGGCCGTGTATGCCGCTACCACCAGCCGCCGCTCGTGGCTGGGAAAGCTGCTCTGGCCGCTCCGCGCGTTGTACATGTTCGTGAAGATCCTGTTGTGGCCGCTGATGTATTTGTCACGGATGTTCTCCGGCTTGCTGCTCCAGAAGACCGAGTACGACGCCGACCTCTGCCAGATCCGCCTCATCGGCAGCGGCCCGTTTGAAAAAACCTTCCGCGCCTTGCGAGTCATCGACTTCGCCTGGCAACAGGTGCAGGCTGACCTCGTCTTCCAGCACAAGGAAAACCAGCTACCCGATAACCTGCCGCGGCAACTGGAAAGCGCCATCGCCCAGGTTCCCGACGACTTCCGCGTCGGACTCTCTGTCCAGGGTGACACTTCCGAAACCGCCGACTTCGCTCTCATCCCCGCTGAAAAAGACCGCCTCGCCGCCGCACACTCCGCCGCGGCAGTTGGAATCTATGTTTGTCCGCTCCCCGCCACCATCCTCTTCGACGACTTCGACGCGCTCGCCAAAGACGTCACCTGGGACTACTATCTCGTGGAGCTTGGTCCGCCCCTCGAACGCAGGTTCCTGCAGCCACTAAGGTAGGCCGTCTCTCCGAGACGGTCAGGAGAAGACTCTGCTGTCCGCATGATCGACCACCAGCGTCTCAAAGCCGCCTACGAAATTGCCAAAGCCGACCTGTTGGCCGAGCGGACGCCGGATGGACACTGGGTGGGGGAGCTTTCGACTAGCGCGCTATCGACCGCGACGGCGGTGAGTGCTTTGGCGATTACGCAAAAACACGGAAGTACAGAATTTGATTCTCTCATCGCTGGCGGCATTGCCTGGCTCACCGCTCATCAAAACGAAGACGGCGGCTTCGGCGATACCGACAAAAGCTACTCCAACATCGCCACGACAATGCTCGTTGTCGCGGCGATTCATTTGGCGGGAAACCAGGCGGAACACAAGGGGCTGCTGGAGCGAGCGGAGAAATATATCGACGCCAAAGGGCGGCTGAAGGGACTGCGGGAGCGGTATGGAGTGGATAAGACGTTTGTCGTCCCCATCATGACGAACCTGGCTCTGGCGGGGCTGGTGGAGTGGAAGGAGGTCTCGCCGCTGCCGTTTGAGTTGGCCTGCGTGCCGCAGTCGTGGTACCGCTTCATGCGGATGCCGGTGGTCAGCTACGCCATCCCCGCCCTCGTCGCCATCGGCCAGTGCCGCTACTTCCACCAAAAGCCGTGGAACCCCATTTCGCGGCTGGTGAGAAGCCTCTCCATCAGCCGCAGCCTGAAGGTTCTCCGCCAGATGCAGCCGGAAAGCGGCGGCTATCTGGAAGCAGTGCCGCTGACGAGCTTCGTGGTGATGAGCCTCGCCTCCACCGGCCGCCAGGACCACGCCGTGACCCGCGAGGGAATCAAGTTCCTCGTCAATTCCGTCCGACCGGACGGCAGTTGGCCCATCGACACCAACCTGGCCACCTGGGTCACCACCCTCTCCATCAACGCCCTCGCCAGCGGCGGCGAAGACGTCGCCGCCCTCCTCGGCCCCCAGTGCCTCGACTGGCTCCTCTCCTGCCAGCACCTCACCCGCCACCCCTTCACCGGCGCCGACCCCGGGGGCTGGGGATGGAGCGACCTCAGCGGCGCGGTGCCCGATGCGGATGATACGCCGGGGGCACTGCTGGCGCTTGTGCATTGGCACTCGTCGCCAGCTTGCACGAAGACCGAACGTGACCGCATCCGGAGCGCCATCACCGTTGGCATAGATTGGCTGATTGATTTACAGAACAGCGACCGAGGATGGCCCACCTTTTGTCGTGGCTGGGGACGGCTTCCATTTGACCGAAGCGGCACAGATTTGACCGCCCATGTCGTGCGCGCTTTCCTGGCGTGCGGACAATTGGATGGTGGTCCTTCAATGGAGGCCGAAAATGTGCGTCGGCTTGGTTGCGATTATCTCTTGACCCACCAGCAGACCGATGGCAGTTGGTTGCCGCTTTGGTTCGGAAATCAACAGCATGACCGTGAAGACAATCCCGTTTACGGAACAGCGAAAGCCCTGCTCGTTTTTAGAGATGCCGGCATAGTCACCGAAGACCGACGTGTTCGCGGTCTCGCGTGGCTTCGAGACAATCAGAACCCCGACGGCGGCTGGGGGAGCGGCGTGTGGGGGAAAGACGGAGTACTCAGTACTCAGTACCCAGTACCCAGTGCCGACCCAAACGCGGCTGTAACAAGCAGCTCCATCGAAACCACACCCAATTGCCCCCTCACTTCCTCCGTCGAAGAAACTGCCCTCGCCGTCGAAGCTCTCCTCGCCGCAGCGAGCGAGCTGGAATTCATGCCCGCCATCGAAAAAGGCTTGACTTGGCTCGTCCAGCGGGTGGAGCGGGGGGAACACCGGAATGCGGCTCCGATAGGTTTTTACTTCGCCAAGTTGTGGTATTATGAGAAGCTCTATCCGCTGGCGTTCACCGTCTCGGCCCTGGGCCGAGCCGTGCGGACGTTGAGCCCCGCCTGACGAGCCCGCCACTAGGATTCGCACCTTGGACTACGCACCCACCACTTCCGATTCTGGGCAGGCTGGAAGCCTACCCCACGATGGGCCAGCCGCCAGCTTGCCCTACGAGGAAGACTCGCCCCCCGAGTTTTCCGGCGAGGCCCCCAAGCGGAGCAAACGCCGGCAGACGGCTCATCTGAAGCTGGTGCCGGAAACGCGGGAGCTCAGGGACAAGCTCCATGCCAAGTGCCGCGACGTGGCGGCCACGCTCGATAAGGCCCACCCGCTCGGCAAGGAGGAGATGGAAAAGGTCGTTCGCGATACCCTCGCGGAGCTGAACCTCGCCGAAGGGTACGTCGGCTGGATGATGGTGGTCCTGGCAAGCGAGTTCTGGCGTGACCAGGTCGCTGCAGTGCCGCCGTCCCGCCGACTCTTCCTGCTGCCGCACTGCCTGAAACACGCGGAAGGTTGCCCCGCTGACTATGACGAGTTCGGCCTGGAGTGCAAAAAGTGCGGGGCGTGTGCCATCGCCGATTTCCGCGGCCTGGCGGATGAGATGGGGTACAAGGTCCTCGTCGCCGAAGGTTCTCCCATCGTCCTGAAAATCATCGTCAGCGGCTATGTGGATGCCATCGTCGGCGTCGCCTGCCTGAACGTGCTCGAAAAAGCCATCGACAAAATCCTGCTCGCCGGCATCCCGTGCATGGCCGTGCCGCTCCTCTCCAGCGACTGCCGCAACACCAGCGTGGACGAGGACTGGGTGCTGGACATCATCAAGACCCAGCCCGGCCAGGCGACGCAGCAAACCGCCAGCTACGTCCACCTGCTCCGCTCCGCCAGCAGCCTGTTCAAGCCCGAAGAGCTGGACCGCATTTCCCCGCGGCTGCGGGGCGGGCCGAAACTCTCGGAAGTGAACGGCCAGGGGATCGCCGCGATCGACCCCATCGCCGCCACCGAGGCCATCGCCTACGACTTCCTCGGCAAGGGGGGCAAGTACTCCCGCCCCTTCATCACGCTGGCCGTCTACGACGCGATGACCGGCGGCAAAGGGACGCTGGCCGGCGGTGAGCAGCACCTGGCGGGCATCAGCGATTCCGTCCGCCGGGCGGCGATGTCCATCGAGACCTTCCACAAGGCTTCGCTCGTCCACGACGACATCCAGGACAACGACTCCTTCCGCTACGGCGAAGAGACCATCCACAAACGCTACGGCATCCCGACCGCCATCAACATCGGCGATTACCTCATCGGCCTCGGCTATCGGCTCGTCAGCCGCGAGTCGAAGACGCTGGGGCCGGACGTGGTGGCCGACATCCTCGATAACCTGGCAGACGCCCACCTGAGGCTCTCCGAGGGGCAAGGGGCCGAGTTGCTGTGGCGCGATGCCCGCGACAAACGCCTGAAGCCCATCGACGCCCTCAAGATTTACGCCCTCAAAACGTCCCCCGCCTTCGAAGCCGCTGTGTTCAGCGGCATTCGGCTGGCCGGCCCGGCGGAAGAGTACAAAGAGCCGGTGCGGCAGTTCGCCCGCAACCTGGGTGTGGCCTTCCAGATTCTCAACGACCTCAACGACTGGCAGGGGGACGAGCACAACAAGCTCTCCGCCGGCGGCGACATCCTCGGCGGCCGCCCGACCGTCCTTTGGGCTCTCGCGCTCGAAGGACTTTCCACTGCTGGGCAGGAGGAACTGCTTTCGCTCGTGAGCGGCGACCACCGCATGGCCGGCGAGCGAATCGCCCGCGTCCGCCAGCTCTACGAACAGGCGGGCGTCTTCGAGAAAGCCGCCCGCCTCATCGACAAGCATCAGGAGCGCGCCGAAGCCATCGCCGACAAGCTCCAGCCCGAAGAGCTCCGCCGCCTTCTCTACTACCTCATCGACAGCGTCCTCGATGGCCCGCGGGGCGTGCCGCAGGGGCAGGAAAGACAACTGTTGCCGCTGCAAATCCAAACGTAGCCGCCCAACGAACGGTGCTATGGGCCGCTCACTTGGACCGTAATCACCTGCACGTCGCCGAATGCTTGCCGGCCGGTGACCGTGATCGCGGCCGTTTTCTCCGCGAAGGATTGAACTAAGTCCTCCTTCACGGCTACTGCCTTAACCGCAGAGAGGCGCAGAATGATGATGGCCCCACCAGCACGGAGCACATCATTACGAATCTCCGCGGTGAGTTTTCCCGGTTCGCTCATCGGCAGTGGAATCAAGTCCTTGTCCTCGGCGTTCAGCGGATAAATCGCCTTCACCGGTAAGAGCCCATACTCCCGCAACTTGTCATCATGCGGCTGGCGGAGGGCATCGGTTTCAATCAGGCCGGAGTGAACCAGAATCTTCCAGCCGGGGTGCTGCCGGTGCTCTTGCTCCGCCGCAACAATAGCGGAACGCCAGACTTCTCGCCGGTCGATGAGGATGCGACCTTCGGCGACATAATTCCGCACGATCCCGGACCACCAAAAGGCGGCCACGGTAACGGCGATCAGGGCAGTCACGCGGAGCGGCCGGCCCGTTGGAATCTGCGAAGCAATGGCGACCGTCGCCCATAGCGCGGGAAGAGTCGAGACCACGTACCGCGGATGAAAGAGCATCGCGATCTTCAGATAGGAGAGGGTCCACGCCAGCACAACAGGAACGGCCGCGGCTACGCAAACGAGCGTCAGTCCGCGTGGCAAATGGCGGGCAGATTTCCAGAAATACAACGGCAGCAGGCAGACTGGCACGGCGGTCCACGGGAAGCTCACGCACAAGTCAGCGATGCTGGGCTGGTCAATGAATGAGCCCCAATTCTTCCGCCGCGAGGCGATCTCGTAGAGCTGCACCAGGGCCGGAGCACACAACATGGCGATTCCGCCGAGGTCCACGAGCCAGGATTGCCAGTTGTATTCTTTGCTGGGACGAAACACGGAGAGAATCAGCAACGCCCCGAAGACGGCGGAGAGAAAGATCGCGCTGGTGTAATGGAAGTAAAAGAGCGCCGCACATGCCAGTATGAACCAGAGTGGTGCTGCCGCGGATGGCCGAGGGTGGAGGTTCAAGGCCGCGACCAGAACAGCTACTGACAGGAGCTGCACACAAGCGTAGGGGCGTGCTTCCGTGGAATAGAAGATGGACGCGTGATCGATGGCGACCAAAAACGCTGCCAAAGGCGCAGAACAATTCCGGGCCGCGTCATTTCCGTTGGGGTCATCTTCCTCTCGGAGCCACAGCCTTCGCACCAGCAGCCACGTCATCCCCGGCAATGCAATTCCCGCCAGCAAGCTCGGCAGCCGCAGGGTGAACTCGCTTTCGCCGAGCAGTCGGGTCACGCCCCACACCAGGTAGAAGTACAGCGGCGACTGGTTCCCGGCCGTCGCACGCTCGGCAACTTGCGACAAGCCGCCTTGCACGCACCACGAAGTGTGCAGCTCATCGACCCACAGGCTCTCGTTGATTTGCCAGAGGCGCAGCATTGCGGCCAGGGCCGTAATGCCGGCGAGGATCAGCAAGCTTGGCAATGAAGAAGTGCGGGACATTTCCCGCATCATACGCTACTCGGCTGCCGCTACGGCCAGTTCTTCCGAGATGGCGGCGATCTGGTCGGGGCCGATGGAAGTGAGCTCTTCCGCGAAGCCGACGAGCAGGGCCAGATCGCAGAGGCGGTTGATCCGCCGCGGAATGCCGAGCGTCTCCTGATGGATGGCTTCCAGAGCCCCATCGGTGAAGATGGATCGCTTCGCCCCTGCCGCGGTCAGGCGATGCTGGATGTATCCCATCGTCTCTTCCGGCTTGAACCGTCGCAGCAGGCACTTCACCGCCAGCCGTTCTTCCAAATCGGGCCGGCGTTCGATGGCCAGAAGCAGCGAAGTTTGCCCCGTCAGCAGGAACGACGCCAGCGGCCGGGCATCCTGTTCCAAGTTAAGCAGCAGCCGCACGGTTTCCAGGGCCTGGGAGTCGTCCAGCAGGTGGGCCTCGTCGATGACGATAACGGCGTGCTTCCCCGCCTTGGCATTCTCCCGCAGCCGCGTTTCAATCCGCCGCAGGCTTTGTTCGATGGTCAGCGTCGGCCCGCCGCCGGCGCCGAGCTGGTCCGCCAGGTACGCCAGCAATTGGCCGGCCGGCATTTGCGGAAAGACCAGATGCACCTTGGGCGACAAGCTCTCGCCAAGCTGCCGCGTGAGCGTTTGAGCCAGCAGAGTTTTGCCCAACCCCGCGGCACCTGTCAGCAACGCGGCGCCGCGGCGATTCTCCAGCGCGTAGCGGAGCTTGAGGAGCGCCCCTTGCTGGGACTCGCCCGGATAATAGAACCGTGCGTCGGCCGAGTGGTCGAACGGGCGGGCCGCGAGTTGCCAGTGGGATTCGTACATGGGCGAGCGGGGGGCGTCAGCCCCCTGATATTAGTGCCGACAGTTCACACAAGCTTCAAGCCGATGTCCTATGCTACAAGCTTTTCTTGGGGGACGAAGTTCTCCGCGATGCCCACCGCCTCGATGCCGCTGAGGCTCAGCCGCTCGCCGATGGACTGGCTTTCCGCGGAAGTGCTGTAACGGAGATCCCGCACCACAATCGCCGCATCCGCCGGCGGGGGTTCGTCTGCGGGAAACAGCGAATCGCTCCCCGCCGAGGTCGGACCCAAATCCAGCACGAGCAGGTCGAAGCTATTCGCTGCCTCCCGAAGCGTCTGCGTCAGCCGCGGGTCCGCCAGCGACAGCGGTGTGGCTGCGGTGGAGACATCCAGCGGCAGGACGGTGAGATTATCTTCGATGGACTTGATGGCGGCTTCCGCAAGGGAAGTCTTTCCCAGAGCGGCCTCGTGCCAACTGGCGGCGATCTCCAGGCCGAGAGCGGCCGCGAGCTGCGGGCGGGCGAAGTCGGCATCGACCAGGGCTACCTTCAAGCCTGCCTGGGCGGCACTCCGCGCGAGACATAAAGCCAGCGTCGTCCGCCCTTCGCCCCGCCGGCTGCCGGTGATGGCGAGCGACTTGAGGCCGTCCCGAACCGCGGAGGCGATCTTGCTGCCGGCTTGCGCGAAATAGGACTGTTCATCATGGAGCAGCTTCTCGCAGAGGGCCGGCCAAAGGAAACGATCCACTTCCCACGCGGGGATGAGCGGCTGGAAATGATGCGGAGCAGGAGTGATTGGCTTTGCGGGAGCAGCTTCCACTCTCGGAGGATGAATTGCAGCTCCGACAAGTTCAGCCGCCTCTTCTTCCGAGACCGCCAAGGGTCGGTCTTGAAGCTTCGACTCTGGTGTGTTGACCGGCAGTTCTTCGGCCGCCGGCTTGAGGAGGTCTTCGAGCGTCGGCTGGGGCGGCTGATGGGGCGCGGGGACAGGCGCGTGAGCGGCGTCGAGGCGGTAGGTCTTGGCGGTCGACGCCTCGGGAGCGCCGGTTTCAATGGCCGGCTCAGGAACGAACACAGTCACCGGAGCCGGGGGCTGCGGCATCGTTTCCAGGTCGAGGGCGATCAGGGAGCTCGCTTGCGCGGCCGCCAGGTCTTCCTCCCTCGGCCAGACCGCAAGTGCCGAATTCGCAACCACGGGAGAGTCGCCCAGCAGCTCGTCCCAAGATTCGCAGACCTCCATCGCATTGGCCAGAGGCAGGAGGGGAACGGGAACTTCCACCGGCGGAGCCTCTACTTCCACCACGGGCGGCGCATTCACCACCACGACCTCGGGCGGCTCGTCAATTTCAATGGCGGCAACTGGCGGCAAGGGAGGCGGTGTTGGAATCTGCGCCTTCATGCGCCGAGCCGGTTGCGGCGCGGGCGCGGCGGGTTGAACGACCGGCTGTGGCATTCGCTTTGCCGGCAGTGCCGCGGTCTCTTCGCTTTCGATCTGAGCCAGCCGATACCGTAGCGGCAGCCGGCGAGAAGCGCGCATGCCAAAATGGGGTGGCGGCACAGGCGCGGCCTCGGCGGCTCGCGGCATCTCAATCCGGTACAACGTGCCGGCGGCGTAGATGTTTTCAATCTGCGTGCTCGCCATGTGCTTCAGCGGGGCACGGGGGGTCCGCTCCGCCACGGTGGGCGCACGCGCGGCCTCGGAACTGCCGCCACTCGGGGCCGCATTCTTCGCTACCGGCTCTTTGGCGTATGCCTTAATAAAGGCCTGATCCAGTGCGCTCATATCGGGGTCCGCTGGTTCGGGATGGGGGGGCGACGTTCTGGGAGTCCGGCTGGTACGAAGCAGGGGTCGTTCGCGGCGAAGTGACCGGCGGCTGGACCGGTGCTGTCCGGCTTGTCGGCGGCTCGAATTCGCGGAAGCGATTCGGGTTGGTAGTTGGGTAACCGGACGGGCCATTCAATTGCGATCCCTCGCCATGCGATTGTTCGTTGGAGGGTTCTATCTGGCGACCGGGCGGACCATAAATGCTCGGGGCTTCCTCGACCGGCGACTCGCCCCCGGGAGCTTCCTCCCGGACGTCCGCGTTGGGCTCGTTCAACTTTGACTCCGCTTGCGGTTTCGCGCGTGGTCCTTCCGGTTTCGAGGCGATCCGCGTCTCTCCCGCTTCTTTCCAGGGGAAGAGTGATTTGGAATCGGCAACTTCCGTTGGCTGTGTCGGTTCCTTGATCGTGTTGCCCCCCTGCGGAGCGTGCAGCTCGGCATGAGCTTCCGCGGCGGGGTTTCCTACCGCGGGGCTGGATTCATCCAGGAGCGAAGGCGAATGATTGTGAAGGGCAACGGGAACGGATTCCTTGGCCGCATGTGCGTCGGTGATTTTGGCTTCGTTCTCGCTCGGCACCTTGGCCTCTGTCTCGGCGCTGGTGCTTTGGGCAGCATCAGGGTTGGCCGGCGAGGGCTCATCGCCGTTCTGGGCCAGATAGATCGTCGCGATCAGGGCGAACACAAAGACGACCGCGATGTACTTGCCGTGCGTCCGCATCCAGTCGCTGCGCGCGGGAGTCGGTTGGCGGTTCTTGGTCCGCTGCTCCGCTCGGTCGCGCGGAGAAGGCGCGGTCGCTGCCGCGGGGGGAGTAACGTCCGTCACGCTCATTTCGCGCTCGGCGGTCGGGGCCGCGGCGATCTCGGCCGACGGCTTATCCGCCTTTGTAGCTGGAGCGTCCGCTTGCGGTTCAACGTCCACCGAGGCAACGGTCTTGGCTGCTTCCATGACCGCCTGCGGAATATCCAGCTCCGGCTGCGGCTGCGGCTGGGCAATCGGAATTTCCAAAACCGGCATTTCAGGCGCTGGCGCCGCAATCGTGGGAATTTCTTCCCTCAGCGTCTCAACCTCGTGCGGCACTTTCGCCAGAGCCAACTCCACAATCGGCGCAGGGGGAGCAGCAATGACCGGCTCGGCAATCGGCACCACAGCTTGCGGCGGGCTCGGCGGCGCTGGCTTGACGTGAGGCACGCTCATGTCAGCCAACTGGAACAGGACCGGCATTTCCAGCGGCGGCCGGCCCGGCTTGCGAAAGGCGTCCCGCGCGGTGCGGCGGGGATCCGTTTGCAAAGTGGTCGTCATGCGGGGTCCTTCCCGTAATGTGGGGTAGGCTTCCAGCCTGCCCATTTCTCTCCAACCCTCGCACGGTGCGCCAACACCATCAGCGCAGCGTGCGCGGCCCATGCCGCCCCTCTGTTATCGGTTCCGTCTGTATCAATCTTGATACTTGCGCAGACTTTACCGCCTACGGAAGAAATTCCCCAGAGGGAAAGCTGGCGGGACGACCGCCGCCGCTAGCACGTATTGGATGCCGTAGGGTTTTGGGCAGAATGGCCGTTGGCTCAAAGTTAGTCGTTGGGGTTTCTTGTGCCAGACGCTCTCGCAAAAAAGCTCACAGGCGAGCCGCCTGTGGCTACGTAGTACCTTTCCTCCCATCAATAAACCGCTTCCCCTTCCCCTCAAACCGCGGCAGCGTGCCGGCGGGAACGCATTGGACGTCCACCTTCAGGCCCAGGCGGAGGTGCAGGTCGCGGGCGACTCGGGACGGGTCGGAGAGCCGATCTTCGATTTGGACTTGCAGGGCGTCCATCTCGCCGTGGCGGACGACCGTGGCCCGGTATTCGATGACCTCGGGAAAGGCCCGCACGATCTGGTCGATGGAACTGGGGAAAATATTGACGCCGCGGACTACCAGCATGTCGTCCGCCCGGCCGAGCACCCCCCCCTCCAGCAGCACAAACCGGCAGTCGTCATTTTGAGACGATTTCCAGGAGGGGCGCACGAGGTCGCCGGTGCGGTAACGAAGGACCGGGCTGCCTGCGCGGCCCAAGCTGGTGAGCACGAGCTCGGAGAGTTCTCCTTCTTCAGCCGGCCCACCCGTGGCGAGCGACAAAAACTCCGGCAGGAATTCCGCTTCATTGATGAACAGGCCGCGACCCTCGCGGTCGGCAAAGCCCCAAGGGCCGACTTCGGATGCCCCCGCATGGTCGATGACCCGGGCGTTCCAAACCGCCCCAATCCGTTTTTGCACATCCGGCAGCGAGCCCCCCGGTTCCCCGGAAACGATGATTCGTCGCACCTGCAATGCGGACGGGTCGATTTGATTGTCGGCAGCGACTTCCGCCATCCGCATGGTGTAGCTGGGAGTGCAGAAAAAGACGGTCGCTCGGGTGGTGCGAATCAGTTCCAGCCGGGCCAGAGTCTTCATCCCGCCGGAGGGAATCGCCAGGCAACCGCGGGCGAGACAGGCCTCGAAGGCGCTCCAGAACCCGATGAACGGGCCAAAGGAAAACGGAAACAGTACGCGGTCCTGGGGCGTGATTTCCGCGGCATCCAGGACGTACTGCCACGTGGAAAGCCACCACTCCCAATCTTCGGCCGTGTCCAGCACGGGCATCGGGCGGCCCTGCGTTCCGCTGGTCTGATGGAAGCGGACATACCGCTCCACCGGCCAAGTCAAGTTCGCGGCAAACTCGCCCCCCAGCGGCGAACCCTTGAGTTCCTCCTTGAACGTATACGGCAGCCGGCAGAGGTCTTCCCAGGATCTCAGCGGCAGGTTTGCCGCCGCCAATTTTTCGGCATAGAAACGATTGTGCGGCAGAATCTTCGCCAGCAACTCGTTGAGCTTAACGAGCTGTCTGCCGCGCAGCTCTTCACTTGGCAACTGGCGGATGCTCTGACGCTGCTCGTAAGTGGATGGCTCCATACAACCATCATACGCAACCCGTAGGAGGCTGGGAGTCGGAGAGGCCCAGAAGAGAGCATCACGCAGAGGCGCGGTGGCCGCAGAATGGGAATCATTGGCTTGGACGGGACTCCCATACTATCTCGCATGGCGGTTCATTGATCGACCATCGCAGCCAGGGAAGCCAGACGGCGAACCGAAAAGCCTTGCTCGTCTCATGATGCTGTTTGGCAATTCTGGTGAGTCGCAATTGTTCTTCGGTCTTTACAAGAATCGTACCAGGTCGGGGCACGAGACCGCGGCGCTTAAAATGGTTGGCTTCTCGATCTAGACAGAATGCTTCTTCCCACCAATGAGCCTCCGCCCGTGCCAGACAATAATGCCGATGCCGCCACCAGCCCAGCGACAGCGCCGCAAACGTCACGACGATGAGCAGCGTCCGCAGTTTGAACTGCAACCAGCGGCGTTTGTGCCTGGCGTCCATTCTGAAATCTTACCTCGCGGGCGGGAAATGTGCGTTTTCACTTCCCCCCAATGCAATACAACCGCTTGTCCGTCCGCAGATAGATCTTCCCGTCCGCCACGGCCGGGCTGGCGTTGGTGCGGCTGGTGTCGTCGTCGAAGACGTTATGGCTGAGCTGTTCGAATTTGGGGCCGGCGGCGAGGACGAAGGTGCCGGCGTTCTGGGAGACGATGTAAATCTTGCCGTCGGCCAGAATGGGGGAGGACCAGATGAGGCCGGAGCCGGGCTTGAAGCGCTCCTGATAGACTTTCTCGCCGGTGGCGGCGTTCTGGCATTGCATGGTGCCGCCGCCGTCCTCGGCCCAGTAGAGGTTGCCACCATCGTAGAGCGGTGAGCCGACGTTGGAGCCCTTGGCTTCCCGCCAGAGGACGTGGGTCTTGGACACGTCGCCGCGGCCGCCGGCCCGCACGGCCAGCGAGGTGTGGCCGCCGCCGATGGCGTAGACCACGTCCTCATGCGTCACCACGCTGGGGCAAACGTAGCGATGTACCCCTTCCGCCCGCCACAGTTCCTCGCCGCTATCGGGCCGCAGGCCGACAACCCAGTCCTGAATGCTGACGACTAGCTCCGGGCCTGCCTTCGTATTGGCGATCTGCGGTGTGTTCCAGGACGAGCCGATCCCCTTCGCCTTCCAGACTTCTTTGCCGGTCTTCTTGTCGAGGGCGACCAGCGAACCGCTTTCCACGCTGGCGTTCACAATGAGCAGATTTCCCAGCACCACCGGCGAAGTTCCCGAGCCCCAGCCGCTCGTTCCTTCGCCGACGCTGACGTGCCATTGCTCGTTGCCATCGAGGTCAAAGCAATAAACCCCCGATTTGCCGAAGAAGACGTACAGCCGCTCGCCGTCGCTGGCGGGGGTGTTGCCGGCGTATCCTTGATAGGCCCCTTCGCCGGAATAGTTGTGCTCGGGGAGCTTGGGCTCGAAGGTCTTGTCCCACAGCTTCTCGCCGTTCTTGCGGTTGTAGCAGAGGAGGTGCCGGCGGAGGTCTTTCTGGTCCCCTTCGTTGGCCTTGAGGCCGTAGCCGGAGTAGCAGGTAACGAAGACTTTCTCGCCGACCGTAATCGGGCTCGATGCGCCGGGGCCGGGGAGGTCCACCTTCCACGCAATATTCTCCGTGCTCGACCACTTCAGCGGCAGTCCATTTTCTTCGCTGATACCTTGCCCGGTGGGGCCGCGAAATCCGGACCAGTCGGCGGCGGAGAGAAGTGCGGCGGGAAGGAGAAGCGCGGCGAGGAAAGGGAAGAGTCGGCAGGTCATGGGAGGAGATCCTGGTGGGAGTGGCAGCTAGAAAGAATATCCTACCCGGAATCTTAGCGCCGCGTGACTTCTTCCAGCCGCTGACGGAGGTCGGCGCAGACCTGGCGGAAGTCTTCTTCCCGCGGGGCGGCTGGAGCAACGGCTGCGGCGGAAATTCCACTCGGAGCGCCGTCCAGCGGCGTGAGTTGAATACATTCCGAGCCGTTATGAAAGAAGCAGCGGTTGCGGCCGGCTGCCTTGGCGGAATAAAGGGCGGCGTCCGCCCGTTTGACGAGTTCGGCGGCGGCTTCGCGCTCCAGCGGCTCGGCGGCTCCGCAACTGATAGTGACGCGGGTGGTCCATTCTTCCAGGCGGAATTCGGCCGCTTCCACCGCGCGGCGAATCCGTTCCATGCTATCTGTCACATGGGCCATCTCGCCGGCCGGCAGGAGCAGCACGAATTCCTCGCCGCCGTAACGGGCGACGAGGTCGGTGTCCCGCACCGTCTTCTGCAAGATGCCGGCCAGCTGCGCGAGCACCGCGTCCCCCGCGGGATGGCCGTACGTATCGTTCAGCAGCTTGAAGCGGTCGATGTCGATCAGCATGAAGAGAAAGCGGGTGCCGTGGCGGCGAAACTCGGCGCTCCGGCGCTGAAACTCGTCCTCGAAGGCCCGGCGGTTGGCCAGCCGCGTGAGGGTATCGGTGCGGGCCTCGCTCATCGCCGCCGCCATCTGCTCGGACTGCTGGGTGAGGGTCGTTTCCGCCTCGGCAATCCGCTGCTGGAGCAGCTCATTGGCCTGCGTCATCTGAACGAGCAGTTGCAGGGCGGAATCATCCCCAGTCGCCGGATTCTGCTTGAGGTCGCGGATGCGCCGCTGGGCCAGGTCCATGACCTCGCGGTACTGCGACATGTCCTCCGCCACGCCGTGGGTCACATTCCGAAACTGCGTGACGATCTTCAGCACGTCGTCGCTGGAGAGTCCAGGGGAACTAGCTTTCGCCAGCCAGCGGCCGAGCAGGAGGCCCAGCACGATGCCCCCGCAAAGGAGCAGGCCCCCCAAGGCCGCCCCCGAACTGAATTCTGTGATGTCGCCAAGCATCCACGGAGCCATGCCGCACCCTTTGCCGCTAAGTTGCCACCTGGAATTGTAGGTTACGGCCAAGGCGCGGGAGGGGCCGGTTGTAAGGAAAAGGGGTAACAAATCAGCCCATTACGGCTTCGCCACCGTGATTCGCACCGGCTTGCTGGAGTACGTCGCCTTCATCACGAAGTTGAGGCTGACGTTGGCCATCACGCAGGTAACTTGCGGTTCGCATGGAGGGGCATCGGCTGCGCACTTAAGCGTGAGGTGCCCCTGTGAATCGCTGCCCGAGAGGAGTGACTTAACGTCCTTGTCGTCGAGAGTGACTCCCTTGGGAAGCGAATTGCCATAGACCTGGCCAAGATGCTGGTAGAGCATGTCCAGGGTGACGTTCTTGTCGTAACCGGGGGTCCGCTCGATGGTGACGGCAATTTTTTTGGACTCCCCGGGCTTCAAGGTAATGTCATAGTCGCTGAGCGTGACCGCTTTGATGTCGCCACTGCCGAGCACGCAGACGGCGTGGGTATCGACGAAGAACTGGTTGCGGCCACCGCCGGGGTTGTAGATTTCCTGGTAAGGGATGGCGGTTTCGCTGATGGGAAGCGATTGGTTATTTGGAAGCGCATGAGACGCCTTCCCTCGCACCACGATGTTGCCTGCCGTGGGGCGGGCGTCGGCGGGGGCTTCCAGAATGATGCAGCCATCCTGGATGCTGGCCGGGATTTTGCCGCAGGTAGCCGTGACCCCGGCTGGCAAATCTTCAATCTCTAACTGCACTTCCCCCGCAAATCCGTTCTTGCGAATGGCCCGCACGAACAGGGCCGCGGCTCCGCCGGGCATGATCTGGGTCTTGTCGGTGTCGATGAAGAGGTCGAAACGGGGCTGGCTGCGGGTGGCTTCCAGGACGTAAGGAAACTGCGGCCCGCCGCGGAGATGGATGTCCCGGATTTCCAGAATGTACTTGCCGTCCGCCGGGGCGGCCCAGTGCTCGATGAACGAATCCGCCGAACCCCGAATGCCGCGGCGGAGGTCGTCGTTGACCGCCAGTTGCTGTCCTTTGGCGTCGAGGAGGCGAAGGTAGGAATCGAGCCCCGATTGCAAGCGGCGGGCAACGACTTCAAACGAGTACGTCTCGCCGGCCTTGGCATCGAAGGCGTAACAATCTGCGTCGGCTTCCGATTCCATCCGACCGCAAATCGCGGCGGGAATGCTGACCGGCTGGGCTTTCTCGAAGGCGTTGTTCTCTGTGCTCGCTTCGATGATGACGGGCAAATCGGTGACGAAGGCGGGAACCGGATTGGAAAGCTCCGGCCCCAGCGGCAGGCGAATCTGACTGTTGCCGAGGGGTCTATCGGCGGGAAGCGTGACCGTTGCCGTGGTTAAGTCTCCAAGCTGCGCGCCCACAAGGATCAGCGGCTGTGGCTCGCCGCGGCGGACGGCGAGCGGAAAAATGCTTTCCACGAACGGCCGGCTGTGTACTTCCACGCAGTATTGCCAGTCCTGGTTCCCTTCGTAGCGGACGTCCCGGATTTCCAGCAGGTAGTCGCCGGCCTGCTCGAATTTCTGGCTGAGGAACGGGTCGGCGAAGAAATAGTTGTCGCTGGTGGCAATCACACCGCCGGCCGCATTGCGAATCGTCAGAATCGGGTCGCCGTGGTTCTGCAAATCGTGAATCCGGTCCTCCAGCCGCCCGCAGCGGACGTGGAACGCCAGGGACTGCCCCGCCTCGACGTGGAACTTGAAATAGTCAATGTCCTCCGCCTTCTCAATCGCCCCGCAAAGCGTGGCCGGAAACTGCACCACCTGGGCCTGCTCCGGCTTGTCGTTTATAGGTGTCTCTGCGATGACGGGGTCGCGCACAATCACCACCTGCCCCACCGTGCTCACCCCCGTCGGCGTGACGATCCGCACATCCCGCACCCCCGGCAGCGCGTCCGCCGCCACCGTAAACTTCACCTCCATCTTCGTCAACTCCGGCTTCTTCGCCTCCTCCTCCGGTTTGAGCATCGGAGGCTGTACTTCCGCGGTCACGCCGTCCCCGGTGACCAGCACCTGGTAAGAGCGGAGCATCGTATAGCGGGAGTGAAACGTCACCTTCGACTCCGCTGCCACCTGCACGGCGACCGGGCGGACGCTCATGAGCATGGGGTAGGAGGATTGGGCGACGGCGGTGCCGCTGGATAGCAGCAGCCCAAACAAGACCGCCCTTGAAAGAGACTTCAGCAACCTTCGCACCCCCCCGATAGCACTGTTTTTATTCATGTTTTCGAGCCTGTTTTTCGCGGACTTAGGACGATTCACATCACGGCAACCTATTGTCTCTAACGATGTTGCGTTGATTCATGTCGCCGTAAGTCGATTCACACTCCTGATTTTTTATTCACGTGTACCGGCGCTATTTTCCAACTTGTCCGTATCACTTCGTCACCACCGGGCTCGCCCCGGTGGAACGATGTTTGCCAACCAGAACATGCCCCCAACCCAATCGGGGAAAAAGGGAACGGCGGCTATGCCTTCGTTTCTGGTTTCCAAACGGGCTTCCGCTGGGGCAAGCCCAGCGGCGGCCAACCTCGTGACTCCCATTCTAACACCAAGCGTTCGTAGCGGTGACATTGTTGGCAAACTCCCCTGGTAAACCAACAGCCCCCCCGGCCCGCGGGTAGCAAACTCTGTTGGTAAACCCCCAGGGTTTACCAACACCCCCATCGTCGCCTTTCGCTCCGCGAAAGGCGACATTTGTTTTCCCGGTATCATCGCACTTCTCCTAAAATATGACGCGCGAACACCTTCAGACCACGACCGTTAAATTATACATATGTCCAGTTGGCACAGTCAAGCCCTCGGCTGCCAGATTTCCGGAAATTCTTGCCCCCTGTTATGGTAAACCGCTAGTCGGGGTCGGGAGTCTTTGGCGTCCCTGGTTTTCCACTTGGTACAATCACGGCCGCCAAAGACTCCTGACCCCCTGGGGTGGCAACCCGGTTGATCCCCCCGTGCTAGAAGACCCCGCTTGGCGCTGGGCCGGCTCGCGTCTTTCACGTCCTTGGACCACGGCGCGGGCGATCGGGTCGGCTTGGAGTAGCTGGCCGAACTCGTGCGCAAACGTCAGGGGGACGGGAGTCTTTGGCGGCAACAATTTTAGAGGGTGAAGGCCGTGGGACGCCAAAGACTCTAGGGCCCCGATTCGCTGCTGCCGCGGATTCCGGTGGCTCAGAACGGGAGCAACAAAACCCGCCCGGAGCATTTCGCCGTCGCCGCGTCATGCGTTCCATGCTTCGCCGCGCACTGGCTCGCTGGGAAAAACCCTCACTTGACAGTATAACGTATCCGATATATACTTCAAGCGTCATCAAGGAGTCCGCGAGACATGGCGAAGACGCAACGAGGTGAGCAGCGAGCGCCCAAGTCGTTGTTGTGGCTGCACGGCGAAGTGAAAACGCCTCCTTTCACGCCTGAGGGAAGACAAGAGACGGGAATGCTGTTGCGGCTGCTCCAGGAAGGCGAGCAGCTTGGGATGCCTCAAGCGGAGCCGCTGCCCACTCTTGGTCCGCGCTGTGGGGCCTTGCGGGTACGGGATGCCGGGCACAACTGGCGGATCATGTACCGGATTGACGCCGATGCCGTGATCGTTTTGGAAGTGTATGCCAAGCGGACGCGGCAGATACCGCGCGAAGTTATGCAACGGTGCAAACAGCGGCTGAAGCAGTACGACGCGGCCGCCCAAGCGAGCAAGAAAACAGACCACGGGAAATAAGGAGCGAACGATGGACGCGGCAAAACGTAAGGCCCTGCAAGCAGCCGGTTGGAAGTTCGGCGACGCGGCTGATTTTTTGGAGATGACTGGCGCCGAACGGCAGTTGCTCGACGCGCGGGTGGAGCTCGCTCTGGCAGTTCGCAGGCAGCGAGAAGCCCGTAACCTGACCCAAAAGGAATTGGGGGTCAGAATCAACACCAGCCAACCGCGCATCGCCAAGATCGAGCGTGCCGCCACGGACGTTTCGCTGGATCAACTCGTGAAGGCTTTTACCGCGGCGGGGGGGAGAATCGTGGTGAAGGTCGCCAAGGGAAAACCCACGAAGGGAAAACCCACGAAGGGAAAAACGATCTTGGCCACAGCAACGATCGAGTAGCGTTCGGGGTCGGGAGTCTTTGGCGGCACCGGTTTTCCATTTGGTACAAACATGGCCGCCAAAGACTCCCGTCCCCCTGGGGTAGCAGGCCAGTTGATTCCCCATGCCGGAAGACCCCGCCTTGCGCCGGGCTGGTTGCGTCCTTCACGTCCTTGAGCCGCCAAAGATTCCCGACCCCGATTCGTAAGCGCGCATCACCGCCAGTCTTGGCGTGGGGGGTAGGCTGCTGGGGTACGAATTTCACGAACCCTAGCGGTGAGGTGGGCGATGAGTCGAGTGCCGGATCTGGCGAAGCGGG
>JBKJNY010000231.1:0-32995 GCA_046593355.1 Pirellulaceae bacterium
GGAGGCCCGCGGACATGGTTAAGTTCCTTTCGTCAAGGGTTCGGAAATCAAGACAATTCCCGAAACTTAACCCCGCGGCCTCTTTCTCCATAGCATCTGAAGCGCAAGCGAAGGACAGCATCGCTCTCCGGTGGGGCCGCGCTTTCCTTCGCTGGCGCGACAGGCTGGTGTCGAACGATCGCTCGGTTAATACGCGTTCATCAGCCCCTTCCGCGGGTCGACTGCCTGGAGGGCTTTCTTGGCCAGGCTACGGATGGTTTCGTCTTCTTTCGTATCATGGAGAATGGCTTGCAGGCGGTCCTTCGCCTGACCGGCGGGCTTGCCGATGCTAGCCAGAGCGCCAAGTGCGGCCTTCCGCTGCTCGTACTCCGGGTCGTCGATCAGGCTGATGATCTTCTCCACAATCTCCTTGCTCGTCGGCTTGAGTCGGCCGAGGCATTCGATGGCCTTCACCCGCAGCTCGCGCGGCTCGCTGGCGGTGGCTTCCATCAGGATGGGCGTGGCCGAGGCGGGGCCAAGCTTCATTACGATGCGGCAGGCGGTGATTCGTGTCGGCAGTGGGCCGGAGGTGTCCTGGAGTCTGGCCGCGAGCTCGGGGGCGATTTTGTCCCCTTGCATCTGTAGCCAGGTTTCCACTTTGAGCAGTTCCTGCCCGGTTTTCTCGTCCTGGTTCTTCACCAGCTCTTCCACCGCGGCCATTGCCGCATCGACGTTTGCGTAGGCATCCTGGTCCACCTTCGGCGGCGGAGGGGGCGGAATGAAGGTTTCCGCCGGCTTTTTTGGAACCGCCTTCTTGCTCGTCTTCTTCGCCGATTTGCCGCTGGCGGCCTGCCCGCCACAGCCGACGAGGAGGCACAGTAAAGCAGCAATCGCAAAGCAAACAGAGAACGACTTGAGCATGAATGCCTCGCGGAGAGGAGGGTGTAGTCTGGCGGCTTTCAGTCTCAACTTCAACCCCGCTGCCCTTTCCTCCCCTCGGCCGTGTCCTCCGTGTTTTCCGTGTCCCATCAGTTCCGATTACTTCGTGCGGGTGTCTGCGATAGACTCATATTCATCCAACCCCCCCGTCTCATCGTGTAACCCAGCCATGCCTCAGACCATCGACGATTTCCACGTCCCCACCCCCACCATCGACGGCGTCACCCAGGAGTATGCCGTCATTCACAAGGCCCTCGACAAGGCAGCTACACCGGGCGAACGCCTGGCGGCAGTCAAATCGTGGGACGACCTCCGCCGCCGACTGGAGACCTGGAATTCGCTGGTGGATCTGCGGTTCAATCAGGACACCGGGAACGAGGAGTTCAAAAAAGCCCGCGAGTTCCGGGACGAAATCGCCCCCAAGTTCACCGACCTGGAGGTGACGTTCAAACGAAAGCTGCTGCAAGCGACCTACCGCGTGGAGCTGGAAAAGAAATTTGGCACGCAGGCCTTCGCCCTCTGGGAAGCCGACGTGATGGCCTTCGACCCCGCCATCGAAGAGCCGCTCGTCGCCGAATCCAAGCTGCAGGCCGAGTACTGCGAGCTGACGGCCAAAGCCCAGGTGGAGTTCCGGGGCGAGAAGCACAATC
The DNA here is from genome assembly GCA_046593355.1 of Pirellulaceae bacterium. Taxonomy (GTDB): domain Bacteria; phylum Planctomycetota; class Planctomycetia; order Pirellulales; family Pirellulaceae; genus SXOA01. The sequence goes on from JBKJNY010000231.1 coordinate 1,569, forward strand.
TATCCAGCATCGTGAAGTATCGCGAAGACGCCGACCGCACGGTTCGCCACGGGTCAGAGAATGCCCGCTGGCAGTGGTTCGCTGACAACCGGCCGGCTCTGGACCGCATTTACGACGACCTCGTCCAGTTGCGGCATGGAATGGCTCAGACGCTTGGCTTTGAGAACTACATCAGCCTGGGCTACAAGCGGATGAAGCGGGTTGATTACACGGAGCGGGACGTCGAGCAATTCCGGGCGGAGGTCCGCGAACACCTGGTGCCGCTGGCCGCCGAATTGCGGCAGAAGCAGGGGACTACCTTGGGTGTGGACAAGTTGATGTTCTGGGACGACGCCATTCACGACCCGCTGGGCAACCCCGCCCCGCACGGCGACCACGACTGGATGGTGGAGCGGGCCAAGGAGATGTTCGACGCGATGGGTAAAGATCTGGGAGATTTCTTCCGCCTGATGGTCGACGCCAAGCTCACCGATCTGAAGAACCGGGAGCGCAAATCCCCCGGCGGCTTCTGCACGTCGTTCCCCGTCTATGGGATGCCGTTCATTTTCGCCAACTTCAACGGCACCAAGCATGACGTGGAGGTCTTCACCCACGAAATGGGGCACGCCTACCAAGCCTACCGCAGCCGCCATCAGCCTCTGCTGGATTATCTCTGGCCGACGTACGAATCGTGCGAGATCCATTCGATGGGCCTGGAGTTCCTCACTTGGCCGCACATGGAGAAGTTCTTTGAAGCGGACGCCGAGCGGTTCCGCCGCATCCATCTCGCCCAGGGGCTGCTCTTCATTCCCTACGGCGTGGCGGTCGATCACTTCCAGCACCTCGTCTACGCCCGTCCCGAGGCGACCCCCGCGGAGCGGCACGCGATGTGGCAGGAGATGGAACGAATGTATCTTCCCTGGCGGGATTATGGTGACCTGCCGCACGTGGCGGGCGGCGGCTTCTGGCAGTTCCAGCGGCACATCTATCTCAGCCCGTTCTATTACATCGACTACACGTTGGCTCAAACCTGCGCCTTGCAACTCTGGGTTCGCTCGCAGAGAGACCCAGCCGGCACGCTCGCCGCCTACAACGCCCTCTGCACCCGCGGCGGCCAGGCCCCCTTCCAACAGCTCGCCAAAGGAGCGGGGCTCGTCTCTCCCTTCCATGCCGGTTGCTTGCGGGACGTGGTGGCGAAGGCGAAAGAGGCACTGGAGGTGTAATGGAGCCTGCTGGAAATACTTTCAAAAGGCGATCGTAGCTTGCAGGAGAAGGGTTGAATCGGGGCTGAACACCGTCGCGCGGTTCACGCTGATATCGCGCGCGAAGACATATCCCAGCTCAAGCGTCAGTTCATACCCTTGAGTATTGAATGTCTCCATTCCCAGAATGAGCCGCAGATCGCTATACGAAACCAGGACATTCTCGGTCGGGGTGTCGGCAACAGACCAGGCTCCACCGCCAAACTGTCCGGCCAGGTAGCACCACACTTCTCCCGACTCTTGTTGCCAGACCCGGTGCGCGATTCTGGGTCTGGGGATCATCAATTCCAGACGTGTGTCTTCATTGGGGGTCCAAATGACGCCCCCTATCGGGAGCAGCTTGGATTTGAGCTGACGGACCACCGCGACTCCGCCGACGACATTCCAATGCGGGCCAAAGCGGTAATTTGCCAGGCCCCAACCGGTGAGCTGAAAGGCGTTGCCGTCCAGGCGAGTGAAGTCGCCATAGATGCCCGGAGTCACTCCCAACGCGAACCCGCCGTTTTCGTGGTCGATAGGACGCCAGGAGACATCCAGGTAAAGATCGTAGACACGCGACGGCAGATCGAGGTCCCGAGGCCCCGACCAGAAGTGCATTCCGAGTCCCGGCGCGATCGCCACCGGAGGGCGGTTGTCGCCCGCCGGGAGATACCAGGTTCGACTGTAATCGAGGTCGAATGTCCCAAACCCATTCGCACCTCCTGCGGCCAGCCAGGTCGTGGCAAACCGGTTCGGCGGCGCGAACGGAGCGATTCCTCTGAAGCTGCCGAAATCTTCGTCAGCTACTGGAATGGGCTGCCCAAGAGGGGCAAGTGACGACGAGTCGGCAGCGGCAGCGGAAATACCGTCGGCAGCGGGGAGTCGCCAGGTTTCCTCGCCACTTTCAAGTTGGCAAAAAAGCAGGGTCGTGCAAAGCCAGTACGTGGACAAGGAACATCCCTGCTGAAGGAAACAGGCCAATCGTGGCGGCGGGCCGAGAGTTTTTAGGAGGTCGATGCAGGAGGGTCAACTGCGATTGTCGGCCGGAAGAGATGGCCCCGTGCTAGCAGCGCCCAATGGACTAGGAGTTAACGAGGACTCTCAGTACAGTCCGCGCCTCGGCAGGTTCGATAGAGATAATGGCCCAGTGCCCTCTGTTCCAGGGAAGGAATTTTGTATGCACTTGCGAAGTTCGTTGTGGACGTCCGTAGCACTTTCGCTGCTCGTCGTGGGAAGCACCGCCTTAGCGGAAGGGCGTGGGCAGGGGCTGAACCGGGCACTGGCGGCTGCGGCTCGTGGCTCCTCGAATTCAGGGCTGGCGCGGGCTGGCCAAAGTGCGGCACGGAGCCAGAATGGATTGTCCCGAGGCGGCGCTAATCTGGGACGTTCGGCCAACGGACTCAATCGGGCGTCAAGCGGCATCAGCCACAGCCAGGCCCTGGGGGCGCAAACGTCCAATGCGACCCGCATCCGCGACAAGCGCCTTCAGCAGGCCGACCATCTGCGGGAAATCTCCGCCCGAAATGGGAACGAACGGTTGCTTGACACTGCCGACCGCATGCAAGACAGCGCCCAGCGCAACTATGATCGCGGCGTTGGCGAAGCAGGGACGGAAGGCCCAGAGACCGAAAACGTGGGCGCAACGGTCCGACAGAGCGCCGGTGGTTTCAGGCCGGCTCCGGCAGCGACACCCGCCACGAATCCTCGTTCCTCCTGGCTGCCTGCCTGGTTGCGTACCAGTCCGTAGGCGTCCCCAAAGCCTTCCGCCCAATCTCAAAGTCGACAGCCGGCTCAGTTCATCCTGTCCGATGGCGGCGGCTGGAAAGGCGACTGACCGTAGTTCTGCTGCGGGTAAGGCAGGAACGCGCTGAGGATGGCATCGGCCGGCGTTCCTTTGTCTCCCATCTCAAAAGCCGCCTGCACGGCAGGATTGAGATAGACAATCAGGCCGTAAATGAGCAGTGCGATGCTCGTGGGAGCGCAGTAGCAGCCAAACATGGAAGCCAATCCGCAGACCAGCGAGACGATTCCCAGCACTCGTTTGCGGTAGCGGAAATTCTGGAGGCCGGCGTAGAAACGAAAAATTCCCGCCAGCAGCACGACAACTCCAACCACCAGATACCCGCCTCCCAGCACCCACTCCATTCCCGCCATTCCCGGCGGTCCATTGGCACCAAAGCCTGGCTTGTTTCTTTCCGTCTGGATCATAATGAAAAAGAAGATGCCCATGCCTGCCAAGAAAGTCCCCATCAGGCATTCCAGCCCACCCTGCACGCAGTTCAGAATCGCTACGACGCGAACCTGTTGTACCCAGCCAAAGCCCGTGTTCTGAGGAGGAGGGAAGGGGCTGGCATAATCCTGGAACTGCTTCGGATCGAACGATGGCGACTGGTAGGGATTGGACATCGTAACGCTTAGGCCCTATTTTAATTCTCGCAACGGCGCTCATCATAGTGATTGAAGCTGCCTGCTGGCTACTGCCTACCTCTCCCTCTGACGCTTACACCTTCCCATGCTCATCGGCTACGTCAGCGACCATCGTTACATCGCCCTCTCCGGCGTGGAAGTGGAAGTCTTGCACAAGGACTTCGTCTCGATTGCTGTCCGCTCCCGCGCCAGCGGAGCGGTTCATGCCGATGTGCCGCCGGGAGAGTACGAAATCGTCCTGGCCAAAGACGGCTATGGAAGCAAGAGGGTCCACCTTTCGCTGCCCACGCCGGAGCCGCACCAATTCCGACTGCTCGCGGATGGCCTGCTCGGCTACGCCTGGCCGAAGTGGGTGAAGAACGGCGAGGCGGCGGAGTTTCGCGTGCATAGCGACGCTGCCTATAAGCTGGAACTGTGGCGGTACGGCTGGAAGAAGGAGCTGGTCCGCCCCATCGGCTGGTTTGATGAACACGGCCCGCGGGCGACGGTGCAAATCGTTCCAGACGGCGACTACACGCAAACCGGCGTGATGTGGAACAAGTTCGGCTACACCAGCCCGCACCATAAGCAATGGGTGACAGCGCCGGAAAGAAGCGGCCTCTACTACTTCCACGCCAAGAACGAAAACGGGGCGTTCTTCTCGTTCCCCTGGATTGTCGCCCCCTCCCAGCCGACAGCGCCAATTGCCGTGCTCGCCTCAAACATCACCTGGAACGCCTACAACAATTTCGGCGGGCGGAGCAACTACGTTCATCCCGACAAACTGCCGCCCGTCCCCACCGCCAACGCCCGGCTGGAGCTGAAGCGATACACCGACCCCGACCACGTCAATTACGATACGACGGAATACGCCCCGCTGTCCTTTGACCGCCCCGAGCCGGTCTGCTTTATCCCCGAAAACGTGCAAGTCACCGACCCCATCGCCGGACGGGCCGCCTGCCACCTGGCCCCGGCGGAATGGCGGTTCCTCGGCTGGCTGGAGCGCGAGAAGATCGCCTACGACTACTACGCCGAAACGCAGCTTCACTTCGGGCAGCTCGATTTGGATGCCTACAAAATCCTGATCATCACCACGCATCCCGAGTACTGGTCGAGCGAGATGTACTTCAAGGTTAAGAAGTGGGTCTTCGAGCGCGGCGGCAAGCTGCTGTACCTCGGCGGCAACGGCCTGAATGCCGACGTGGAGTTTCTCGACGAGCAGACCTGCATCTACCGCAACGACAACGAGCGGAAACTTCGACCCTCTCCCCCTGGGAGAGGGCAGGGTGAGGGTCTTACTCCTTCCCCCTACGAAAGCCGCTTCCATCTGCGGCAGGAATCAGAAGCCTCGCTCCTCGGCGTCGTCTACGACGACCGGGCGATCATGACCGCCGCGCCTTACAAGGTGATCGACGCTCCGCACTGGGTTTTTCAAGGGACTGGACTGAAAAACGGCGACACTTTCGGCCACGCCTCCCTTCACGAGCGCATCCCCGGCGGCGCATCCGGCCACGAAACCGACAAACGCTCCAAAAGCTCACCCCCCGGCACGCACCTCCTCGCCAAAGGGACCAACAAAGACAACGGCGGCGGCGAAATGGTCCTCTTCGACACCCCCAGCCGCGGCTCCGTCTTCTCCGCCGGCAGCATCACCTGGCCCGCCTCGATTCTGGTCGATGACGCGGTGAGCCGGATTACGGGGAATGTGGTGCGAAGGTTTTTGAGCAGCGGGTGAGACAACGAACTTGCCGCAGATTTGCTCGCGGAAGGTTTGTTGGGCTAGAATAGAAACATGGAATCAATTACCCGTAATGTAACCGACCTTGGCAACTCCGACCGGCAGGCGCTTGAACAAGTCTTGGGACAGAGCCTGTCCGACGATGAGCGTGTCATTCTTCAGGTAGTAAAGGCTCCTCGCCGAAACGAACCGGTTGCACCCTCTCCCACATCAATTCCAGCGCCCCGGGATGAATGGGAGCGTCGTCTCCGCGCAATCGCTATTAACTGCGGGACTTCCGTATCCGATGTGGCAGTAAGCAGCGAAGGAATTTACGATTAGTGCCCTACCTCGTCGATACGAGCGTTTTGGTGCGGCTGGCGAATCAGCAAGATGCATCGTACGGCATCGCTTGGGGAGCCGTCATTGAGTTGCATCGTCGGGGAGAGGTACTCCACATTACTTCGCAGAACCTGGTGGAGTTTCTCAATGTAGCCACACGGCCCCTTGTCAATAACGGCTTGGGGTTGTCTCCCGTCGATGCCCATAAACAGTTGTTGCAATTCGAGGCAACCTTTCCCCTGCTCGCCGAGACGGAAGACATCCATCCGGCATGGAAGGCATTGGTTTCGACGCTGGGTGTCATTGGCAAGCAGGTACATGATGCCCGCCTTGTCGCCGTTTGCCGCGTTCGCGCTGTTTCCAAGGTTCTTACATTCAACACTTCTCATTTCGCCCGGCTCGGAACCGTTGGACCGGCAATCTCCGCTGTCCATCCCCAAGACGTTCAGTCCGTCCCGTGATTCCGCGCCGCTCAATATTCGCGCTCACCCGCTACGACCTTGAGCAAATCCTAAGCTCCTGGGGTCATTCGCCCGTTCATGCCGCGCGACTGCTGAAGTATGTCTATCGCGAAGGAATCTGCTCGCCCCGAGAAATGCGCGAGCTGCCGGCGGCGCTGCGCGGTCGCTTTGAGGAAGCGATTGCGATCGATGAGTTGACAACGTGCAGCGAGATTCAGTCATCCGACGGCTTCACGCGGAAGTACCTGCTCGGCCTGGCGGACGGCTGCCGCGTGGAGACGGTGCTGATGCACTTTCGGGGCAGGGCGACGGCCTGCGTCAGCTCACAAGTGGGCTGCGCGATGGGGTGCGTGTTCTGCGCGACGGCTCAGATGGGGCTCGTGCGGCAGTTGACGGCGGGAGAGATTGTGCAGCAGGTGGTCCATGCGAACCGCGTTTTGGTGGAGCAAGGTGCGCCGCTGCTGCGGAACGTCGTGCTGATGGGAATGGGGGAGCCGCTGCATAACTACGATGCGGTGATGAAAGCCACCAACATTCTCTGCGAGCCCGCCGGCCTCGCCATCGCTCCGCGGCACATCACTCTCAGCACCGTCGGCGTCATTCCCGGCATCATCCGCCTGGCCGACGAGCGCCAGCCAGTGAACCTGGCCGTATCACTGCACGCCGCCACGCAGGAAGAACGGGCGAAGCTCGTCCCACCTGCGCGGGCCTGGCCACTCGACGAGCTGCTCGCCGCTTGCCGCTACTACGCCGACGAAATGAAGCGCCGCATCTTCTTTGAATGGGCGCTCATCGACGGCCAGAATGACTCCAGGGAGCAAGCTACCGCCTTGGGATTGCTTCTCCACGGCCTGCCGTCGCATGTGAACCTGATCCCGCTCAACCCGATTGCCAACTTCGACGGAAATCCCACTTCCAACGCATCCGCCAAACGATTCCAGACCATCCTGGCAGAGCACCGCATTCCCAGCACCATCCGCCAGCGCCGCGGAATCGATATCGCCGCTGGATGCGGGCAACTGGCGGTTTCAAACACTCGTGAATTGCCGCTTGCCTCGTTCTTAGCGTAAGATAGATACATGGAAACCATCACACGAGACGTCAAGGACATCTCTTCTCCTACGCGGCAGGCGATCGAAGATTTCCTCGGACATCCGCTCAATGACAATGAGCGACTCGTCATTCAAGTCGTAGGGCAAGAGGCAGGAAAGCAACCCCAAACGGCTGCTGGGCTTCCAGAATGGTGCAATGTGTTTGCCGGGCTTTCTGAGGAAGAGATCGACGAGATTGAAAAGATTGCTCTGACGAGGGCGACCATGGCTCGGCCTTTAAGTAGCCCATGAATGTACTCCTCGACTCCGATACACTGATCGATGTTCTTAGGCAGCGAAATCCTCGCGTCACACCACGAGCGGCTGCCTACCTTCAGGCAGAAGGGCACTTCACCTTTTCATCCCTAACGCGATATGAAGTGTTGCGCGGATTGATTCTTCGAAACGCTCAAATGCAACTTGTGACCTTCAATGCATTTTGCCACAACTCGCAGATCCTTCCCTTGACCCAAGGTGTCCTTGATCGCGCCGCCCAACTTTGGGCCGAAGGATGGCAGCTCGGAAGGTCTGTCCAGGACGCGGATTTGATAATTGCCGCCACAGCTTTGGAAACTGGGCTGGCTTTGGCGACAAGCAATACACCACACTTCAACTGGATCCATGGCCTGGTAGTCGAGGATTGGCGGTTGGCGTAGCTGAAGGAATTGACCATGCGCATTGCCGCTATCGAATCCTATCCCGTTCGTATCCCGCTCAAAGCCGATCACCGGATGATCTCGGCACTGGGGCGGCATGATGAGTCGCAGTTCGTCGTAGTGCGGGTGCTGGCGGACAATGGCCTGGAGGGAGCCGGGGAAGCGACGGCTACGCCCCGCTGGAGCGGCGAAACGGTGTGGGGAGTAAAGGCGATGATTGACCGGGTGCTGGCACCGGCGCTTATCGGCATGGACCTCAAAAGCGACGATCCTTTCACCAGTATCAAAGCTATCGATGCCCGGATGGACGCTCTCGCCATCCATAACTGGTTCGCCAAATCGGCGCTCGAAATGGCCTGCTGGGATCTGCTCGGCAAACAGGCGGGCAAACCCGTTTACGACTTGCTCGGCGGCGCTTGCCGGCCGCTCGTCATCCCCAGCCGGTTCTCGATGGGGGCGTATGACCTCGATACTGCTCGCCGCAGGGCTCGCGAGCTCGTCGCTCAGGGCTTTGATACCGTCAAAGTGAAAGTCGGCGGCGAGGTACAGCAAGACATCGCCCGCGTTCGTGCCGTCCGGAAGGAAATCGGCCCGGAGAGAAAGCTCGTCATTGACGCCAACTGCGGCTGGACGGCGGACACGGCCATTCATGCGCTCCACGAGCTGCGGGATTGCCACATTCTGATCATGGAGCAGCCGACGCCCGACGGAGATTACGAAGCGATCGCCCGCGTGCGGAGGGAGACCGGCGTGAAGGTGATGGCCGACGACATGTGCTTCAACCTGGTGCATGCCCGCGAGTTGCTCAGTCATCAGGGCTGCGATTTGATCAGCGTCTATCCCGGCAAGAACGGCGGCATCCGCAAGTCGCGCGAGATTGTCGAGTTCGCCGCCCGTCACGACATCGGCTGCACGGTCGGGTCCAACCTGGAATGGGACATCGCCACGGCCGCGATGGGGCACCTGATTGTCGCCACGCCCAATCTGCTGGTTGAGGAATATCCCGGCGACATCCACGGCCCGGCGTATTATGAATTCGGCATCGCCAAAAACCCGCTCCGCGTGGACGGGCCAGAGACCGAAATCACCGACCGGCCGGGACTGGGTATCGACGTGGATTGGGACGTGGTGCGGGGCAATCCATGTTAGGTCCGGCTGCTCCTCGCTCCGCCTACATCCACGTCCCCTTCTGCCGCCATCACTGCGGCTATTGCAACTTCACGCTCGTGGCGGGCAGGGACGACCTGATTGCCGCCTACCTGGAAGCGCTGGCCAAAGAGATTTCCTGGCTGCAAGAGCCGCACGAGGTAGACACGCTCTTCTTCGGCGGCGGTACGCCCACGCATCTGCAACCCGCGGAGCTAACGGAGCTTCTTGATTTGGCAAAGCGCTGGTTCCCATTGGCTTCCGGCTACGAATGCAGCGTGGAAGCCAACCCGATCGATCTGAACGAAGCCCGCTGCCGGGTACTGAAGGAAGCCGGCGTCACGCGCATCAGCCTCGGCGTGCAGTCCTTCCGCGCCGAAAAGCTACAAGCCCTGGAAAGGGATCATCGCCATCCGGAGATCCTCGCGGCGTATGAGAACGCTCGCAAGTTCGCGCAGTCCGTTTCCCTCGACCTCATCTTCGCCACGCCGGGCGAAACGCTCGCACAGTGGCGGTACGATCTCGAAGCAGCGCTCGCTCTCCTGCCGGACCATGTTTCGACCTACGGCCTAACCTTCGAGCGCGGCACCAGTTTCTGGGGCCGCCTCATTCGCGGCGAGCTCTCGCGGGCGGAAGAAGAGACCGAAGGCCAAATGTACGAGTTGGCCATCGACCTGCTCACCACCGCCGGCTATGAGCACTATGAGGTTTCCAACTTCGCCCGCCCCGGCCATCGCTGCCGGCATAACGAGGCCTACTGGACCGGTCGGCCTTACTTCGCCGCCGGCCCCGGAGCCGCCCGCTACATTGCCGGCCGCCGAGAGATGAACCACCGCAGCACCACCACGTACATCCAGCGCGTGCTCTCCGGCCAGTCGCCAATCGCCGAGATCGAAGAGCTGGCTCCCGAAGACCGCGCCCGCGAGCGCCTCGTCTTCGCGCTGCGCCGGCTGGAAGGAATCTCGTTGGGGGAATTTGAGAACGAAACGGGATACGCCGTGGAGCAACTCGTCGGCGTGCCGCTTGGAAAGTTCGTCGCCCAAGGACTCTTCGAGCGGACCGACAAGAACCTCCTCCTCACCCGCCGCGGCCTCCTCGTTAGCGACGCCCTCTGGCCCGCTTTTCTGTCTCCTGTCGCCTGACCCCTGTCTCCTGGTTTCTACTTCTTCCCCGTCACTTCAAACACTTTCTTTCCTTCCGCGTCGTATACGGCCGCCAGCGGTGCGTTCAATTCGTTGGTTGCCAGGCGGATGCGGTTCCCCACGCGGTCGTTGAAGTGCAGCACCGGGCCGGTCTGCGTCATCGCCAGTTCGGCGTCCGTCGATTCCGTAGGGTCACTGAGATAGAGGGCCGCCTTGTCCGGCACCTTCGGCACTTGCAAGCGGATGACCCCCTTCCCCTTGCTGTCGGTCAGCACGAAAGCCGGGCCGCCGTTTTCCATCGCCAGCGTTCCCCGCGGAGCCCCCTGCTCATCGACCAGCACAAACTTAGCGGCCTTCACTTCGGTTGGCTCCGGTTTCGCTTGTCCCAGAAACAGACAGAGCCCCAAACCAATTCCGAGCAGCACAGCTATGGTTCGCCAGCGGCGAGAATCCCGTTCGAGGCGAGTGAGACGGTCGTTCGTGTCCATGATGAATACTCCCTGAGCGATTGCCGGATATAATGGATGGGTCGCGCCGCCTGTTTCTTTATATCCCACTTCCGCTGTCGGAGATTTGCCATGAGTAAGAACCTCTGCATTTTCATGCTCTCGCTTGCCTGCTGCTTCGCCGCTGCCGCGCGGGGCGCGGAAGACACGACGAAGGAAGGAGAGAAATCGGACAAGCCGACCCAAGAGCAACTCATCAAGGACCTGGAAAAGACGCTGACCGGTGCGAAAATGACGGGCCAGTTCACCGTTACCGGCAAAGACGACAAGCCGCCGGCCAAGGAGGAATACACCATCACCCTCGCTCAAAAAATTCCCGAAGGGGACTTGTGGTTGATCAAGGCCAACATCAAGTATGGCAACACCGACAAGACGTTTCCCATCCCGCTGGAAATCAAATGGGCGGGGGACACGCCTGTCATCACGCTGACCAACCTCTCCATCCCCGGCCTGGGAACCTTTAGCTCGCGCGTCGTCATTTATGAAGGCCGTTACGCCGGCACCTGGCAGCATGACAAGGTCGGGGGACATTTGTTTGGCACCATTGAAAGGGCGGAGGACGCGAAAAAAGAGGAGAAGAAGAAGGAATAGAATTAGTTGTCACGGTTTGGTGGGACGCCTCGCCTTTTCCAACAACTCGCGCACTCGCCGGTCCTGCGGCGCCAGCTTGACGGCGATTTCCAACTGCTCGCGAGCCGCGGCTGTTGCTCCCGCTTGCAGCAACAGGTCCGCCAGGTTGATGCGGGCGAAGGCATGGCTAGGCTGAAGGCGGACGGCGGCGGCAAACGACTCACGGGCCTCCACTTTTTTTCCGAGTTTGAGCTGCGCGTGCCCCAGGTTGTAGTGGGCATCCACGTGGTCGCCTTTGAGCTCAATGGTGCGGCTGAATTCTTTCGCCGCGTCTGGAAACTTCTGCTGCTGGAAACAAGCGCGGCCAATTTCAAAGTGCAGTCGCTCGTCGCTCGGGAATTTCTTCAGCATGGCGCGGAGGACGGCTTCGGCGGCGGCGTATTCCTTGTTCTGGTAATACGCCCGCGCGAACCGCAGCGCAGCGGAGCCGTCCTGGGCGTCAGGAGCTGCGGCGAGAATTTGAGCGGCCGATTCCGCTTTTGCCAGGCGAGCCACCTGGTCCTGCCGCAGGGCCAGGATTGCCGCAACATCCGGATCCTCCCACAACGTGATGCCGTCGGGGATCTTCTCCAGGAGCGCCAGCTCGCGAGCTTCACCCTCTTTGTCCCCCGTCCGCCGGCAGAGCTGCGCCAGCAGCAGATGGGGCGCTCGCCGGTCCTGCGCTCCGGCCGCACTCTTCTCCGCCCACGATTTGGCCTCCTCCATTTTCCCCTCCGCAAACAAGAGCCGCGCCTTGGCGAGTTGCCCGCGCGGGTTCGACGGCGCATACGTCAGCACTTTCTCAACCAGCCCAGCCGCCTCCTCCATCAGCCGCCGCTCGATCAGCATCTCGGCCAGGCGCAATTGCACGTGCGGACTGTCTCCACATCGCTCCGCGGCCCGGCGGAAGCAGTCCAGCGCTTGCTCGGCGTCGGTCGGGGCCAGGCTGACCCCCAGCAGATACGGCCAGCGATAATCGCTGCTATCCAGCCGCTCCGCGTTGCGGTAACAGATCTCGGCGGGAGCGGCCAGATCGTGGGCGCGCAGCACAGCACCGAGGTTTCCCCAAGCGCTGGCGGAGAAGTCGTTCGCGATCACCTCGGCAATCGCCCCTTGAATCAGGGCTTTAACCTGTGGCTCAAGGCTTTCGCTCTCCACGATGGGTAGCGGCTCGAGCTGCGGCCGGTGAAGCCACCAATAAACATTGACGCCCAGTGCCAGCGCCGCCAAACCCAGCAGCACCGGCACCAGCCGCCGGACCAGTTTGGACGAACTCGCCTTGTGCGACGCGGCTGTGTCCCGCCGCTCTCGCTGCTTGCGGCTCATGGCTTTGCTCCTTCCCCGCGGCGGAGAATCAATCGGGCGGTGGCCACGCTTCCCTTAAACGTCTCGTTCAGGCCGTCCGGCCACAGCACTTCGATTTTTTCGACTTTTTCGGCTTTGCCAATTCCGAAATGAGCTCGCGGATCGGAGCTGGAAAGATAGCCCGTGCCGGGGTTGATGTCGCGCTGCCAGCGTTTGTCCCCCGCCGTGACAGTAATGACCGCGCCGTAGGCGTCGCGCTCGCCATACTTGGGGTCGATGGCCCGCACGCTCAACCAGCTTCCCTGCCACTTGGACGCATTCAAAAAGATGCGGGCCGGCCCATTCACTTCGGAGGTCACGACGTCGAGGTCGCCGTCGTTATCGAGATCTCCCACCGCCAGCCCGCGCGTCACCCGCGCTTCCGCCAGAAAGCCGTCTGTCCCCGCGGCGACTTCGGCAAAGACCCCCGTGCCGTCATTCAGGAAAATCTGGTTCCGCTCGGTATAGGCCTTCCAGAAGTCGGCTCCCTTGCCGGGGGCCGTGCCATCGCGCCGGCGCACGCGGCCGTTGCCAATGACCAGGTCCAGGTCGCCGTCGAGATCGAGATCCAGGAGCGCCGTGCCAAAGCCGGTCATTGGAATCGTCGGCGTTGCCAGTCCGGCGGCAGCGGTCTGGTCTTCAAAGTTGCCGGCTGAGACCTGCAAGTAGAGCGTGCTGTACTCGCCGTCGAGATGGGTCATGAATAAATCGCGGCGGCCGTCGCCGTCCACGTCGCCACTCGTCACGCCCATGCTCGACTGCGGCTTACCGGCGGCATCATAGGCAGCGCCCGCGGCGATGGCTTCGTCCTGAAACGTCTTCCCCTCTTTGTTCACCCACAGGAAGTTAGCCTTAGCGTCATTCGCCGCGTAAAGATCGATCCAGCCGTCGCCGGTGAAGTCGGCAGCGAGCACCCCCAGGCCGGGGCCGAGCTTGCCGTCGATGCCGGTCGCGAAGCTCGCGTCCTCGAAGCGGGGCTCTTTGAATTTCGCATCGCTTTTGTCTTCGCCGGTTACGTTCCGAAACAGCCTGGCCGGCGAGTCGCCAAAGACATTCGGATGGCAATAGTCCTCCGTCCCGTTCGCCTGAACGCAATGCTGCGACGGGAAGTAATCGACATAGTTCACCACGAACAGGTCCAGCCAGCCGTCCCGGTCGTAGTCGACGAAGCAGCAGGAGGTTCCCCACCGGGGGTTCGCGATTCCGGCGGCTTCCGTCACGTCTTGGAATTTCCCTTCGCGGTTCAACCAGAGCCGGTCCTTGCCGAACTTGGAAACGTAGATGTCCGGCCAGCCGTCGTTGTTCACGTCCCCGACGGCGACCCCCATGCCATAAGGCTCCAAATCGTTCAGCGTCGCGGCATCGGTCACGTCCTCGAAATGCCCGCTGGAGACTTGCTGGTAGAGGCGGCTGGAGCGGGAGGGCGTGAAGCCAGGGGGCGAGCGGCTGGGGACGACCGAAGGGGGCATTCCTTGGACGACGAAAATGTCCAGGTCGTCGTCCCGGTCGTAGTCCAAAAGCGCGATGCCACTCCCCATCACCTCGGGAAAGAAGTACCCCGGCGCGCCGGGGCCATCGCCGCACCAATGCTGAAAGTTGACCCCGGAGCGAGCCGTGATCTCCTCAAAAAACGGCCCCGCGTCCACCGCCGCCGCTTGCTTGACGGTCGGGGGCACAGGGCTGTTGCCGCTGCAACCCGCCAGCAACAGAGCCAACACGATCCCGACGGGCCAGCCAGGGAAATTGGCCCGGCCATCCGGGTTGATAAGGGGAGGGCTCGCCGTCTTCACCCCCCCGAAAGGATTGATTTTATTCATGTTTTCACGCTCTGTTTTCTGGCACCGCTCTTGGACTTACGTCAACGGCCATCGTCGTAACCTTTTGTAAGATAACCGCTTCCGCCATCGTCAAACTTTCGCTGTGCTTATTCACGGCAGCGATTTTTCATACATCCAAGGTCGCTTATTGTTCGAGGGTATTTATTAGTCCTCTTTCGCATTCATAATTGCCGTCGGCTCCCAATCTTCAACCGTGCAAAGGAGCCGCGATCGGCGCACAGGCCATTCTCGGACGGATTTCTCGCAAGCGAATGAACCTATACAAATGTGACTACCTCTTTATACGCAGCCGGGGTTGGCACAGTCAAGAGTTCGGGAACAAATTTGTGAAAATAGTTTACCCTCTCCACCTCGCTCCCTAGATTGGCGAAATGCCGCGGATCTCTTGAGTGTAAGCTGGGGGAATTGGTGCCACCACGATGGAACTGTTTTCGGCTTACATCCTTCATGTTACGCTCGCCTCCGTGGCGGCCGTCTACTGCCTGCTCGGCTATTGGCTGGCATTCGGCAAGCAATCGTGGATGTGGCGAGCAGGAACCGTTTGTGCCGCGCTGGCGCTGTTGGTTCCCATTCGGGCTTACGAGCCGCTTGTTTTCTTCGCGTTCACTTCGCTGTTCTTCGTGGCGGCGGCTGGTTGTCAGAGGTTGCTGCTCTCTTGGCTCCAAAAACGTCGGAAAAGGAGTTCGGAGACCAATTCAACCGACGTGGCATCCTCCAAGCCTCGCTTTCAGTTTCGCCTCCACGACCTGCTCGGTCTGACGGCCGTCATCGGAGTAGCGGCTTGGATGACCCGCATTCTTTTGCGCGAACAAGTGCTGATGCCCTGGATCGGAACGCTCATTTCAGCGGTGGTCGCGGTCTCCATCACGCTGGCGACGATTGGCCTGCTGCGCGGGCCGCGTCGCGTTGTTTCCGGTGCGGCGCTGCTTTTCGTTGTGGGGGCGTCCGTAGGCTATTTTCACTGGCTCAACCGCATGGGCGCACCGGCGGTCCGATGCATCGTCGGCGGAAACCTGGGGGATCAACTGTTTTGGAGCGGCGTCAGCTCCGCACCGTCGCTGCAACTTCTCATTCTATTTCTGCTGTTCGGTCTGTTTCTCGCTGTGTTCTTCGGCGCAGCGCGCGCTATCCAACCTAAAGAAGGGAAGCCAGCGCGGCGCCGGCTGTGGCAAGTCCTCGGAGCCGCTCCTTGCGTGGCGTGGCTCTTACCCACCACATGGCTGTACTTGCAGCTCTTGTCCTTTCCGTTGCCTCTGGAGAAAGTTGGCGACCGGCCCAACTCATTGCCGCTCATTCTGGAGCGAGGACAGCCGTTGGAATCGTTTGCGGGAGCCCAGGCGCGAACGCTTGCCGCCGAGCTCATCAAGCTCTCCAAGGAGCCCGGCTTCGCACGCATTCCCTGGGACGCGGACTATGTCGGGCGGCGGAACTACGAGAACTATTGGTCGGTTGAAGGCCAGACCGCTCGCAGCATCAGCCGCGGCTTGGATGCCCAGGCGACCGCCCTTGAAAAGGCGAATCCCGACTTGGCGGCCGAACACCTCATGGCAATTATTCGCATGGGGAACATGGAGCAGCACGAGGGGCTGCTGATTCACGCCTTGGTGGGGATGGTCAATGAAAGCATCGGAGTGGAGCATCTCGTTCGGCTCAAGCGGCAGATTTCTACGCGCAAGAGGCGTGAAATCATGGCGGAATTGGAGACGATTGAAAAATCGCGCGACCATGACCACATTGCCCGAGACCAACTTTGGTATAGCCTGAATGACCGCTGGGCCTTTCGCTTGGGTCAGATTCTTAATGCAGGAACCGAACGGAGCTCCGAGTCAGTTTATTTCCAGTATGGCGTGACCTGCAATCGCAGCAGTTGCCTGCAGCGCCTTTTAAGGATCGACCTGGCTCTGCGTGCCTACCAGGCCGATCACGGGAATTATCCGCTCAAGTTGGAATCGCTGCCGCCTCGCTATCTTGCCGAAGTTCCGCTGGATCCGTTTTGCGGCAACCCATTCGTCTACCGTCCCACGGTACGGACCTTTGTCCTTTACAGCGTGGGGGGCGACGGCGTTGATAACGGGGGGAACTTTGGCCAGAAGCAGCACGAGGTGACCCAGTGGGAGGGATACGACATGGATCTCGACACGCCGCGCTGGTGAGTACAATTCCCTGCGCCGATCATTTAGGCCGAAGGAAGAACCCTGCTCTCGTCCAGCCCTCAAACCATTCCCGCAAATCGCCGGCCAGGGTGTCGGCGGTTTGACCGGCGGCTAAGGCTTGGGGGGCGATGCGGGCCAGACCTTGCTCCAAGGTTTCGCCGGCCTGAAGGGCGGCCAGAAGCGTGTACTGAAAAGGAGTCAGTTCATGGCGGCGGACGATGTAGTCGCGGCGGAAGAGGGCGATGAATTGGGCTTGCGGGCCGGGGAGCGGCGGCTGTTCGCCGTGCTTCCAGGCGGTGTAGTAACTGCTGACGGGATAGCGAAAGGCCAGGAGTTGAAAGCCGGGGACGAAGGGGAGGGTGGACGACGGAGTTAGGGGCGCGAGTGTAAGACCCTCACCCTGCCCTCTCCCAAGGGGAGAGGGTTCTTCCGGCCCCTCCGCGTCGAAGACGATTTCGATGGCGTGCTCCAGCCGGGCCAGGTCCACGAAGAAGTCTTCCCAGCCGGCTGGTTCAACAGGCCGTGTCTCAGCCAGGAAATTCGCAAACTGGTCCGCCAGGTGATGCAGCGTGTAGCTTTGCGAAGGATGCTTTTGCAAGTAGGCCAGGGCGAAGTCGCCGAAAACCTCGTCTCCCATGGCGAAGCGGAGGCAGGGAAAAAACTCTCGCAGGCAATCGACCAGCAGAACTCCTCCGCAATCGCCGACATGCCGCGGCTCATCCGCTCCAGGCTGTCCACGTGCTGCGACAGGCCGAGGATCATCTCCATGACCTTCGAGACCTGGCCGTAGGGCTGCTCGGTCGCCAGGAGTTGATCCCAGTTTTGCAGCAAGTGGCTGAACTTGCTTTCGGGCAATTGCAGCCGGGCGTCGAGCGGCACAGCTTCGATGGCCTGCCCCTCGCGCGTGCCATAGACCGCGCGGTCGAGCGAGAACTCGCCGAAGATGGTTTGCAGCAAGCGCTGGTGAGTTTTCTCCAGCCGCTGCAGCGGGCGACCGTCCGGCAAAGTGAAACGCTCGCCCACGTCGCCAGTTCCTTGCAGCGCGAGAAACCGCGCGTAGAGTTGCCGGCCCAGCGCCAGCAGCTTGCGGAACAACTCTTCCTCGACGACGTGCGCCGCCGTTGCCTGCCGCGCCGCGCCTTCGATGAATTGCCACAACTCTGCGACCGTTGATTCAACCTCCGCCTTGGCGACAACCATTTCCTGTGGGATCATCATGCCAAACCTCCTTGTGTCGGACCTGAAAGCTCGTTACTTCCAGTCTGACCTTGGAGGTTCCTTTAGTAATGGGCCGCTAGCACCCCAGCGGAGGACCGGTTGCGCCCATTTTTATTGCGAAGGCGTTTCACAATCCCCACTGCACCGGGATGGCCACTCATTTTTACCAACGCGTCCTTGGTAAGTGTGCGCGGATAATCCTTCAGCAGACACTGAATCACATTGAAACGGCTCTGAGTCAGAATCTCTTCTTTGCCATTCACTAAACGCCTGCGAGTCGTGGCATCAACTATGACTACTGGGCAGTCTCCTGGATCCTTTGGGGCGGGGAGCCGGTCAAGCCAACCGCGAATTCTCGTAAGCTTGTCCCATGTCGCAAGTTTTTCCCATTCCACCTTTTTTCCATTCCGGAGTTGCGTAATAGCTTTGTCCAGTTCGAACTCCTTTACAAAATAGTTGACCATGGCTTTGAGCGACTGCAGCCTGTCGCGCAGAGATACGCCGCCGGAGCCGTTTGGTCCAATGAAATTTCTCCATAGGTGTTCGTTTGCGGCCTTCGCCTGCTTCAATTGACCCTCCGCGATTTCCGCCTTGCTCATGGTCGGGTCTTGTGGCTCAGCAGACGGTATCGACCAGGTGCTGCGATCAAGAATGCGGCTGAACTTTGGATCGCATATCAGCCGCGCGCGGATTAGACATCGCGCGACTTTGGCGACAGCGAACCGATACTCCCCAAGGTCATACCCATCGGCAAGATCAACCTGACCAAATTCAGATTTTATTTTCTCTGCCATGCTGAGGCTCCAGCGGCTTAGCCGAACTGCCGTTCTCTCCCGCCTCTCGCGCGAGGGTTGAGCAATGATCTCATTGTTGAACACCCCAATGCTTAGCGGAAGATGACACGAGAGGCGGTAGCAGTTAAGCAGGTCGACACGTTTACCTTATTGAGATTGTGGGCACGCTGGGCGTCGGACATTTGGAACATTTCGCCGCGACAGCACGCTCTTTAGCTCGGACCGCCACTCGATCAGCAAAAACTCTACTTCAGTCAACAAACGAGGCTTCGGTACAGCGGAAAACTTCGGTTGCTGGAGACTGGAAACTGGTTCTGGCGGACCGTAGCTTCCTACTCCACTTCCGCGGAAAGCGGAGCGACTTCCCGCCCGAGCTTGCCGACCTCTTCGCTGTAGCGTTCGGATGAGGCTCGTCAGCAATCTCTTCGCCAACCGTGTGGACCGCGAAGTTCGCGGGCTGCTCGCGCACCGTCAGCGACAATCCCGCGAGTTTGCCATCCCGCAAGACGACGATCGGTTGCCTGCTGCCGATGGGGTCCGTCCCGCAATCGCCGGCAGTTGAACGCTGGAGGCGATGGGCTGGCCAATGCTAAAAAAAAGAGTAGCGAGCGGCCTTCAGGCCGCCCGCTACTCAGACTCTCCTCTCACTGTCGGGAGATCAGCGGAGCTACTAGCCCGGTAATACTCGACTGAGGCAGGGGCTCACAAGCGACTATCGGCAAAACTCGGTCACGATTCATGCGCGGAAGAAGTAGAGGAATGCTCCGCCGCAATTCTTCTTCTAAAAATCACGTAGCAGCGCCAGCTCAGCATCAGTTCAGCCAGTCCACTGCGCGCAGTGCGAACTGCGAAACTCGCAGGCTGCGCATAGCAGGCTGGGACGGATGAAGTAATTCCCCGTATCGAGCGCGTCGAGATAGGCGCGAATTATGGCGAACAGCCGCAGATAATGAGCCTGGCTGCGGGGACCATACCTGTGATTCTCGACCCGTGGCACTTTGGTCTTCACCAGGTTGCGAATTTCGAGCGCCTCTTCCGGTAAGGGAGAAGTCTGACGGAAGAGGTAGCTATAGCAGGAGAGCTGGAGCTCGTGCGTGAGCTCCGGAAGTTCGCCGCCACGACTCGTCGTCTTGAAGTCCGTGATGATTGCACCATCTGCTCCAGGAAGTACCAGGTCAATCACTCCCACCAGCGGGATCCCCAAGCTCCCTTTGGTGACCGGATCGATCAGCGGAGCATCGAGCGCCGTTTCGATCGCCAGCGGCCGGGGCTCGTCGGCGGGCAATTGCGTCAGGTAGACCTGCACCAGATCGAGAGACTGCTGCCTGGCTGCGGCTTGGGCGGCAGGTGTCGTAAACCGGACGCCGTCCGCGGCAACCGATTCATCCCACTGAGCCAACAGCCGCTCCATAACTTCTGCTGCCGGCAAGCGGACGTTTTGCTGGCGATGACGGTAGTAAATCTCGAGACCCCGGTGGACCGTCTTTCCCACAAACTGACTTGCGGAGGGCGGGGTCCGGATTCCTTCGATATACCGCAGGCGGAAGGCCAGCGGGCATTTGAGCCAGAGGTTGATCCGGCTGGGAGAAACATAGTCCCAGATTCCCCCCCGCCGCCCCTCCAGTTCTCCGCGGGCAAGAATGCTCGAATTCATGCGGAAGCCTCCTGCGGCACACCGCTCAGATTTTTTTCGCCAGCCTGAATCTGCTTGAGGGTGTCAATTAGATGCGAGGCGTCAGACGACGTCAGATGCGCGAGCCGCTTGCCACACACGGTGGCCGAAAGAATCTCCAAACGGCGGGGAGTCATCCCGGGAAGACCGTGGGCCAGGTGATGGACGTAGTTCAGCTGCCGCTGGGAGGCGAGTGGACTGGCTTGGACCAGTCCCAGTGTGGCTGGAGTGGTCGTGGAACCAGCCGGAGTGCCGTTTGAGGACTCTGCGACTGACGGGTACTTTTCCCCCGCCTCGTCTTCCTGCGGTTCGGCTTCCTGGGACTCCGCTTCCTGCAGTTCTGGGTTCAGCTGGAGGCGGAGTTCATCTTGCACGGCCTGGCGGCAGGCGACATACGCGTTGCGGATGTTTCTGTGAAATCCGTCGAGGTCATGCACGATCTGTCCGGAATCCAGCTCAAATTCCACGTTGCAGGAAGCACCCGCGCTCCCGTAGTTAGGTAGGCCCATCTTTTTCGAGAGCCCGATGTTGACTTTGAGAGGCATAGGCAAGGTTCTCCTTTGGCAAGAGTAGGATGAAATCAAAACGAGGATGAGGAACTGAGGTAGTCAGTGACGGTTGTCCGCTGCCGGAGAAATATGGACAGCGGCCATCGCGAGGGGGCAGCGTTTTGATAGGACGGGCGGAAAAAGTCCGAGCGTGGCCGGTTCTCGAGACTCGCTTGGCCTGGCCCGCCGACAGGGGGTGACATCCGTGTCACCTCCCGACTTGACAGTCCGGTCATGCCGCCCGGCGGTGAATGGCGTCTTGCTCGTCCCGGTCGATCATCCGAATCGTGGCAACGTCCGAATCGTCCTCAGTGACATCGTCGGGCAGCGGCAGGATGGAAAAGCCTTGGCGGCGGATCGTGTCCCTGGACTCACCGGTGGCGCGGCTCACTTCACGGTCCAGCTCAGCTTGGGTCATAACAGCTCTCCAAATAAGAGGAAAGAAAACCAAGAAGCAAAAAAGAGGGCCGCCTGGCGGTAAAGCCAGGCGGCCCAGAAAGCATTGTGAGTCGTAAAAACAGGTATCTAGCTCTCAGTCAGACTCTCGGCGGCGGTCAGGCTAGGTATGTTGACTCCGAACAATCTCGCCATCCATGCCACCACGGCTCCTTCGAAGGGCTGGGAGGCGGATGCCTGGAGAGTACGTAAGGCGACATCCAAACAAGACCGCATGGAGTGTGCACGCGGCCGACGATCCGAAACGTCGCTTCAAGCAGAGCACTCTCCAGAGGTTCTCGGGCCTATTATTTGTCCGTACCAAGGAGAGGACGAGTAATTACCGCCGCGAACCGGATAGCGGGCGTTGCAGGCCTCGAACCACTCGGTTCGAGGCATGAAGGCTTCCGAAGATGCTTGCCAGTTAACCACGACGTTCGAAGCTGCTTCCGGAAGAGATGGAAACGCTCACCGAATCCGCAGCACTTGGCAGGTTTCTTCGTAGCTAGTTTCCAAATCAAGCGAAACTGCCAGATCGTCGGTGAGCCAGATCGGCAGCGTCGGGAGCTTGTGGCCAACGACCAGGGGATAGGCCCAGGTTTGAAAACGCGGCTGAACACCGACCTTGTGTCCGCGACAGGTGACTGCGTACGTCGGCGGGGGCGGCGGCCCGAACGCCGGATCGGACCGGTGGATCAAGTCCAGCAGTTCCGTATAGAGGTTGAAGTACCGCGTGGTCACCAGATCGACGATCGACACGCAGACGCGTTTTTGCAAGAGTGCGGCGCATTTAGCGACGAAGGCCTGGCGATTCTCCGGACGGTCCTTGTTGGCCGGGCTGACGATTTCCACAGCGGCAACCAATTGCCGTCCCCTGCTCTGATCGAACACCAGAACTTCGTATTCGTATTGTTCCGTAAGATCGGTGTCCACGTCCAACGTCGGCTGGGGGGGTGCCCAAGTCGCCGTCGCCACGCTGCCGCCATTGCCGCCGTGCGTCATTCTCGGCATGTCCGGCTCGTCGCCTTCGTAAGCACAGACGTCGATCTCGAAATAGGTGCCGAGATGGACCCGCGGTTCGTCCGTGAATTCGTCCGGCAAGATCTTGGATAGTTGCACGACCATGCTCGCGGGCCACATCCCGTGAAAACCCTCCCACGAGTTGTGATTCTAAATCGGGGGGCGGAAATGATCTCGTAGCGGCATAAGTCACGATTTCCCTTTGTGTTGTTATTATACTCTGCACTCCCAGGAGTGTGTCTGGGTTCGTTTTCCGTTGTATCCGGACCTCATGGCAGCACTTCGACAGGAATTGCCGTACAAGGGGCACTTGAGCCGGAGATTGATCCGGCTGGGAGGTGCATAGTCCCAGATTTCCCCTTGCCGCCCCTCCAGTTCTCTGCGGGCAAGAATGCTCGAATTCATGCGGACGCCTCCTGCGGCACACCGCTCAGATCTTTTTCGCCACTTTGAATTTCCTTGAGCGTCTCAATCAGGTGGGAAGCATCGGCCGACGTCAGATGCGCGAGTCGCTTGCCACACACGGTGGCCGAAAGAATCTCCAGGCGGCGGGGGGTCATTCCCGAAAGACCGTGGGCCAAATGGTGGACGTAATTCAGCTGCCGCTGGGAGGCGCGTGGACTGGCTTGGACCAGTCCCAACGTGGTCGGAGTGGTGGCGGAACCGCTTGGAGCACCGTCGGGGGATACTGGGGCTGTCGACTCATCATCCCCCTTCTCGGCTGCCTGCGGTTCGGGGTTCAGCTGGCGGCTGAGCTCGTCCTGAATGGCCTGGCGGCAGGCAACATAGGCGTTACGGATGTGGCGATGAAACCCATTGAGATCCTGAACGAGCTGTCCAGAATCGAGTTCAAACTCCACGCTGCAGGAAGCACCCGCGCTCCCGTAGTTGGGTAGACCCAGCTTCTTGGAGAGCCCAATGTTGACTTTGAGAGGCCTACGCCAAATTTCTCCTCTAAAGAAGTACGAAAACGAAACGAGTATGAGGAATTGCAGCGGCCAGTGGGGGCTCTTGGCTGCCGCAGGAACCTGAGCGGGAAAGATCTCACGCACCCGCCCCAATCCGCCCTGCCGGGCCAACTGTGGGACAGCGTTTGTTAGGATTGGCGGCCGCTGTCAGACCGCGGCCGATTCTCGGGTTTGGCAGGGCCTGGCCCGCCCGCTGGAGGCAACATCCCTGTCACCTCCCCTCAGGCCAGCCCGGTCAGGCCGCCCGGCGATGTATGGCGTCCTGCTCGTCCCAATCAATCATCCGAATTGTGGAAACATCTGGCTCGTCGTCGACAAAATCGTCCGGCAGCGGCAGGATGGAAAAGCCTTGACGGCGGATCGTGTCCCTGGACTCACCGGTCGCGCGGCTCACTTCACGGTCGAGTTCTGTCTGGGTCATGTCAGCTCTCCAAAGAGGGGAAAGAAGGGCAAGAAACAAAAAAAGGGCCACTTGGCGGTGAAACCAAGTGGCCCAGAAAAAACATTGTGAGTCGTAAAAACACGTCGCTACTCAACCAGACTCTCGGCAACTGTCAGGCTAGGTATGTTGACTCCAAAACAATTTCGCCATCGATGGGCAGCTGCCGGTTCACGAAATGTTGGCGATTAGGAGGGCGCTTCCTAACCGCGCGTCCTTCGACGGGCTGGGAGGGGATGCCTGGAGAGTATGCAAGACGACGGCCAAACAAGACCGCCTGGGAGTGAGCATCGCGGCAGACGATCCGAAACGCCGCCTCAAGTAGGGCACCTCCAGAGGTTCTTGGTTCTTGGGCCTTTGATTTGTCCGTACCAAGTAAAGGACAAGTCACTGCTGCCGCAAACTGGATAGCGGCCTCCCCATCGCTACGCTACCAGCAGCTCCATCCTCGCACACTCGGCCTCTTCGCCGTGGAACGCCAACCAGGATCTTTCGAACTCCCGGCGGAGCTGAGAGACCCGCCCCAGGGAAAGCCCGAATCGGCGAGCGACTTCGCTGGTGGATTGCCCTGAAGCTAGGCTTTGGGCAATCTTGCGGTCGCGACGCGTCAGCGAGTTCAGCCAATCCGGGAAATCGATCCGGAACGAGACCTGGTCCGCCACGGGCGTCCGGTAGTCCTCGATGACCGCCTCCTGCCAGCACCCTTCCTTGGGGTCATACCGGTCCAGCCTCTCCAGCCTGAATTGCTTTCGGTACTGGGCGTAGTCGGAAGAGACGTCCCGGATGTTGAGCCGTCCACCGACCTGCCGGCCGGCCCGGACCTGGGCCACGGCGTACCTGGCCAGCACTGTGGCGAAAGCCAAGCTTTCTTTGCCCCGCTCGACCAGCCGCGCATACGCCACGCAGGCGTTGGCGACCGCCTCCTGCACGGCCTCGGCCTTCGCCTCGGGCCTGAGCTTATGGAAAGCTGGTGCAACGTACTTGAGGACCACCGGGAGCAGGGCCGCGAACCGGTCCTGCCAAAGCGGCGACTGCTTCTTTTTGTATTGAGCCATGTGGCGATCTCCTGGGGATGAGACCGCCCCATGCCAGGGCGGTCATGGTGAAATGACCGCCCAAAGTGGGCGAGGAAACGAAACCAATGATGCCGGCGACAGCGCCGCCGGAATGTCGTGGCTGTACAGGGCCAGTACCGAAATGCCGGCGAGGACAAGCGGTGTCCGCGACACTCCTGGATCCACATGGATCACCGGCAAGCTGGACGCCTGCTCGTCATCACAGCTAAGCGGAGCCCTCACTATAATATGCCACAAAAAGGGCATTTCTTTAGCTTTCATCGCGGCTGAGCGGTATAAAGCTTGGGGACTAAGTGGCATTCAGCCTGGGCTGGTTCACCCGTTCGGAAGCAATGTCGATTTTCCATGATCACCATGCGAGCGCCATGCTCGCCGCATTTTGGACCGCTCCTACCAGGCCCGCGACTTTTGCGCGAGGCGGGAAAGTGGCGAATCCTGGAGGATCATTACGCCAGACATGCTTCAACCCACCGGCATCAACGTCGGCAGCCCGCGGCCACGGTGAGTCATCTACCGAGTCTCGACCCCAGTCTTCCAGGCCCGTCATTTCATGTGAGGATTTGCAGCATGCTCCACGTGAGTACCTGTCATCGCAGTGCGATCTGGTTCTTGATCACGTTGTTGTTCGCCGCGTCGGCGACGGCGTTGGTTGCGGGAGCGGACCAGCCGCAACGCCAGCGCCGGGTGCTCTACAACTTCGATGGCGATTCGTGTCTGTCGACAAAGGCGGGCGGCAAGGGGCCGGCGGCGGTGAATGTGGACGACGTGAAGCGGCTGGTCGAAGAGGTCGCTTACGACGGGAGCAGCGTCGATACGGTATTGGTCTGCATCAATGCGCAAGTCATGTACTACCCGACGAAGGTCGGCACGCTGCGCGGTACGCTGTCGACTCCCGATGAGCGAGCGAAATGGCCAGCGTCGGAGAAGCAGCGGTTCCAGAACCTGCAGGCGTTCTTTGAGGCCGGAGTCGATCCGTACGCGGTCATGCTGGCCGAAGCGAAACGGCGGGGTCGCGAGGCGCTGCTCACGTATCGCATGAACGATGACCACGGCAACGACTTTCTCCGGACGCAGTTCCTGGCGGACCATCCCGACTGGCGGCTGGGGACCGAGCCGTATCGCGGCAAAGGAGCGATGGACTTCGGACGCGACGAGGTCTGCGACTACACGTTTCGCCTGGTCGAGGAAGCCGTGCGGCGCTACGAATGCGACGGCATCGAACTCGACTTCAACCGCTTCCCGACGTTTTTCAAGGACGGTTCAACCGAGGAGCGTGTCGCGAAGATGAACTCGCTGGTGGAGCGGGTGCGCAAGATGCTCGACGACGTTGGACGCGAACGTGGTCGCCGCCTGGTGCTCGCCGTGCGCGTGCCGTCGAACTACGGCCGCACGCCACCGACGCCCGAGACAGCACGTCAACTCGGCTGCGACGTGCCCGCTTGGGCGAAGCACGGCTGGATCGATTTTGTCGCGGTCTCCGAGTTCTTGTTCGAACGCGGCGATCTCCCCATCGGCATGTGGCAGCAGGCCATCACAACCGTCCCCGTCTACGGCGGCATCGAATGCACGAAAGGCGACGGCCAGAAGAATCTCTCCGCCGACGAATATCGCCTCGCGGCGACCAACCTCCTTAGAGGGGGAGCCGATGGCGTTTACTTGTTTAACTTCTTCACGTCGCGAGAAGGGGGCGAACAGGCTTACGAACCGCCGCTGGAAGTCCTGCGCGACCTGGTACCGACGAACGTCGGATCCCGCGGCGGGCTCGGTCTCGAGCGCCCCGGTGTCGAATTCAAGGTCTTTCAGTTTCCCGCCGACAAGATTCCCCGGATTGATGGCAGCGCGGACGACTGGTCTCTCGTTCCGGATTCTTACGCGATCGGCATGGATCAACTGCGCGAGACGGTGATCGGGATCGGCGACAAGCGCGACCCGGCAAATCTTGACGTGCAGGTGAAAGTCGGCTGGGTGAAAGGGCAGAACCATCTCTACTTTCTCTACGAGGCCAGCGACAACTATTGGGACTTTGCTCGCGAGGATTTGCACAACGATATCTTCGAGGTCGTCATCGACAGCGATCTCTCGGGCGGACCCTTGATTCGTCAGCTGCACCCGAACAAGAAGCTGCGCGACAAACTGGATACTCACTTGCTGTTTCACGGTGTCCACGCGCAGAACTACCACATCTTCACTCCCGCCAAAGGGAAAGACTGGGCGATGGTGTGGGGCTCGCAGCCTTGGATCAAGGATTTACCCTACGCGAACGCGGCCTACAAATACAACTTCAAGCCTGGCGAAAGTGGCAAGCTCGCGCTGGAGTTCTTCGTCACGCCGTTCGACTACGCGCCGCCCGACCGTTCGCGCGCGGTGCAGTCGAAACTCGAAGAGGACAAGGTAATCGGCATGTCCTGGGCGATTCTGGACTACGACGACGAGAAGGCCGAGCGCTACGGGGGGTTCTGGAACCTCTCCCACAAGACGACGATGTATGGCGACGCGTCGGATCTGGTGGCGTTTCGCTTGATGCCGATTGAGAAGAGCCTCCGCAAGCCGGTCGAGGCCGATTGGTCCTTCCAAGTGGTCCGCCAGGAGGATCGTGTCGTGGCATTCCGCGATCGTTCGTACGGCAAGATTACCTCCTGGGGCTGGGATTTCGGCGACGGTACTTCCTCGACGGAGCGTCATCCCACGCATCGTTATGAAAAGGCCGGTGAATTCATCGTGACGCTCCGCGTGGAGGGTCCGGAAGGCAAAGCGCGCCGAACGAAAGTTTGGGACATTACCTTGCCGTGAAATGTTGCCCCAATGGGCGAGTCCTGTTTGGCAAGAACGATGGCCTGATTCCCAGGGCGGGCGAAAATGGTAGCGCTGGGTAGGTGAAGAACTCCGTAAGGTAGTAGGGAAGTTAAGCGGGTAGTGGAACCGGCTGTCTCAGCCGGCGCCGAACTTTGCAGCCGGCATGGCTCGCGAACCTGGATTCGCAACCCCGCCGATGCAGGATCAAGTCGGCACGACGAGCGGAACGTTTGGAAAATAGGTGCGATAGCGGGCAGCGTCTCGCGTCACGAGCGTCCACTTCTCGATTTCGGCGTGTGCTCCGATGAAAAAATCCGGTAACGGCGAGGTCTTTGAACCCCCGCCGCGCCGGTATTTCACAAAAGCCTGCGCCGCAATCCACCCGGCGGCGTAAGGCAAAGGCAGTCGTTGAAAAACTGTCGGGTCGAGCCATCGGTCCAGGTCGGCGGCACTCGCAAAAGCCGGGGCCAGTTCGGCGTAGATGATCGGGTTGATGAGAATCGGCCCTTGGGCTGCAGCCATGCGAAACTGCATTTCAGACCAAGCAAGCCATGTAGAATCCGCCGTGGCGATGTCCAGCAGGACATTCGTGTCGAAAAGATTCATTCCTCACCACGGGTGAGGGCCATCACGTTCGCCGTCGTCTCGCCGGGAAGAGCTGCGCCGCGCGCGCGTATCAGCCAGCTTTCAACCGGAGGGGGCGTGGTCCGCTTCATGCGAAGCATTTCCAGCCAGCTAGCCAGTTCATCCACTTGCGGCGCGGGCAGGTTTTCTATGGCGGCTTCAATCTCAGCGATACTGCTCATGGCCGCAATTTAACACCCCGCAGCCGCCAGCGGCAATACCCGAACCCGCCGCAACCCGTTCCGGCTTGATGAAATCGTTGCGTCGGGGAGCCGTGGCCGCCAGGCGTGAGTGGCGTTGGTGGCTCCGAAAGGGAGGCAAAGTGGCAGCTGGAAGAGGGCTGTGAAGATGGCGTAATTAAGAGTCTCGCAGCGAAGTTGACGGCTCCGTTGCGAGACTTGACCGTCCGAGAAATCGGCTCCCGTGGGACGCCGCCCTCAACCTCTTGCGGCAAAATCAGGTTAATGGAGTTGAGGGCGGATCAAAATGGTGCCGGGCGGCCGAATTTGGTGGCGCCGGGTTGTTGAAAGTCCCCAAAGATACTGCGGTTGTGTCGCGGAAAAGATTACGGCGATGGGACCAGTCAGGTCAGTCGTTTCGTCTTCGACGTTGGACGACCGGGTGCGGGCAAGCATCGAATTTGGCAGCGTGCTCCACTCGGCAGACAGTTGTCATCGCCGCATCCTACGACTGGAAGGCATTGAGTCGCCAGGATAGATTGCAGCCAAGACACGCCCTCTCATCTGGATCGATCTTTTCGCAGCGCTTGACAACCGCGCAAACTGCCGGGGAACCCTTCATGTCTGACGAACCGAAGCTCGCACTCGTCACTGGCGATTGCGTTGTCGATCACCACTGGTATGCCGGAGAACGCCCGACGCCCGATTCCTCGGGTGAGCCCATGCGGCAATCCAGCCTGATCGGCGGCGCAGGTCTCTTGCTGCGTTTTGTGCGGCAGGTTGCAGAGCAGAAAGCGGAGCGGCCTGACAGTACGGCAAGCCAGACGGCCCCGTTGCGGGCCGAGGCAGCCTATGACGAGGCAGCCCTGACGCCCCAGCAGATCAACGTCCACAGCTATGCCATCTGGCGGGCCTGCCCCTGCGAGGCTCGTTCCAAGAAGTCGGTCTGGCGACTGGACTCGAACCTCGGATATGGCACTGGACCCGAAGCGGGCGCGACCACCGCTCCGGTTCGCGACCATTGTCCGCCCGCGGACGTGCTGGTGCTGGACGACGGGGACTTGGGCTTTCGCTATCAGCGCAGCCAGGCGGCCTGGCCAAAACAATTGACGGAAAACAGTCATTCGCCGCCCCGCTGGATTGTGCTCAAAATGGCGGCCCCGCTTGCCCAGGGGGATTTGTGGCGAACGCTGAAGAAGAATCACGCCCAGCGGCTGGTCACCGTCGTCTCAATTCGTGACCTCCGGCGGGAACAGGTGCTCGTCGGCAAGGGATCCTCGTGGGAAAGTACGGCCCTCGACCTGGCCCACGAACTGGAGCGAAATCCGTCCGTCCGGGATTTGCTCGCTTCCCGCCACCTGATTGTGGCGCTAGATTCCGAAGGAGCGTTTTACGCCAGCCAAGACGCCGCAGGACAGACCTGCTTTCGCCTGATCTACGACCCCCGGTTTCTGGAGGGTGAGTCGGCAGCCGGCCTGCCCGGAACGGCCGTAGGCTTCATGTCCTGCTTGACGGCGGCCATTGTCCGCGAGTGTGCGGTGGCGGAAGGCAACTCGCCCCCCAACATCGAACGCGGCATACGGGCTGGGTTGGCGGGGATGCGCCGCTTGCTTCTGGCTGGACATGGATCTGTCGACAAAGCTGCCGAGCCGGGCTTTCCGTTTGGCGAGGTTGCGAAAGAAATCCTCGAACCGACATTCCGGTTTCAGTCGGTGAGTATTCCGGGCGTCGCAGCGATGACACTCGAACAGCGTGCTCGCTGGAGCATTGTCACCAGCACCCATTTGGAGGGGATGACCAAGCCCCGGCCGCTCCATGGCCTCGCGGCACGAGTTGCCCGCCACGGCCTGGGACAGTTTGGCGGCGTGCCATTCGCCCGGTTTGGCAGGCTGTTTACAGTCGATCGCGCAGAAATCGAGAGTCTACGGGCGATCGAGCGCCTGATGGTGGGCTATCTGCATTCGAGCCACGAGGAGCGGCCCTTGTCACTGGCGGTGTTTGGGCCTCCCGGATCGGGAAAGTCGTTCGGGGTCAAGCAACTGGCCGACGCGATTTATCAGCGCGAATACGACCAGAAGGCGCCGTTCATCGGGTTTAACCTGTCCCAGTTCATCGGTCCCAAGCAGCTGATCGGCGCTTTCCACGCAGTCCGTGATAAGGTGCTGGAAGGGCGTACGCCGCTCGTGTTCTGGGACGAGTTTGATTCCAAGGAATTCCGTTGGCTGCAGTTCCTGCTGGCGCCGATGCAGGACGGCACGTTCAACGAAGGGCAGGTTACCCATCCAATTGGTAAGTGCATTTTCGTTTTCGCCGGGGGAACGAGCTATAACTTCGCCAATTTCGGTCCCAAATACGACGAGGCCGGCATCGTCGATTTCAAGCTGAAGAAGGGGCCTGACTTCAAGAGCCGCCTGAGCGGCTATCTCGATGTTCTCGGCCCCAACCCGAGACCCAAGGCAGGTACGGACTCCCAATTGCCGCCGGAAGAATGGATCGACGATGAAACCGACATTTGCTTCCCAGTCCGCCGCGCGCTATTGATCCGCAGCCTGCTCAAGCTGGAGGACGACGAAAGACTGGACATCGACAGCGGAATTCTGTCCGCGATGTTGGAACTGAATCGCTATAAGCATGGCGCCCGTTCGCTGGAGAAGATCGAGGCCTTGATGAGCCAGGAGGGGAGAGTCAAAGCCATCCGCCGCTCGTCGCTGCCTCCGCGGGATTTGATGGAAATGCACGCCGACTACGCGGCGCTCGTGGAGATTGCCAATCGCGACCTGCTGTTCCGCTCTCACACTCCAAAGATCGCCCCGCACATTCACAACGACTGGCGGACCAACAAACAGGTAAGCGCGCATCACCGCCAGTCTTGGCGCGGGGGGTAGGCTGCTGGGGTACGAATTTCACGAACCCTAGCCCGCATTTCTCACCACGCCGGTTGATTTATCGCGGGGGGCAGCCGGGCTGGCATCCGACGGGCCGGCGGCGATTTTTAGGGTCCGCCAGAGGATGCCGAGGACGGATTTTCGG
>JBKJNY010000251.1:0-14631 GCA_046593355.1 Pirellulaceae bacterium
GGAGGCCCGCGGACATGGTTAAGTTCCTTTCGTCAAGGGTTCGGAAATCAAGACAATTCCCGAAACTTAACCCCGCGGCCTCTTTCTCCATAGCATCTGAAGCGCAAGCGAAGGAAACCGCGAGAGGCGGGGGGATTGGTATTAATGCGGCCGTTCAAGAGCGCGGCCGTTTCCTTCGCTTGCGCGTCAGGCTTGTGTCGGCAGCTTGCCGCTGGCAATCTCATCCTCCCACTCGTCCATCAGCGGCCAGTCCGTGGCGCACGTACCCCAATCGGCCATGTGCAAATAGCCGTTCAAGCGGGCGATGGTCTTATCGAGCAGGCCATTGTCCTTGCGGAAGACAGGTCCGTGGCTGGGGCAGAGCCATGTCACATCGCTGGCGCGAATCCGTTCCAGTGACTTAATGAAAGCGGGAATATCGCTGCCATGATGGGCGTCGATCGCGCCCACGCAGCCGTCGCGGTAGATATTGTCGCCGCTGAACAGGATTTCCCCCATCCGAAAGCTAAGCTGGCTGTCGGTATGGCCGGGGGTCAGCCAGACTTCCAGCTCGCGCGAGCCGACTTTGATTTTGTCGCCGTCTTCCAACGTATGGTCGATTTTGACGGGTGGCATTTCCATGTGGATGTTCTGAGCCTCGATTTCCGCGAACGTGCGGAGCTTGTCGCCCGCTTCCAACGGCTGCACTGCCAGGCGATGCGTGTAGACCGGAGCCTTAAGGAGGTGCTTTGCTTTCGCCAGCCCCTGCACATGGTCCACGTCCGCATGGGTGCCGATAAGCATCTTGCACTTGCCCAGCGGAAAGTCCATCTGCCGCACCAGCTCGATGATTTCCTCCACCGTCTCGTCAAAGCCAATGTCGATGAGCAGCCACTCGTTTTGATCAAACACGAGGTAGACGTTGCATCCCAGCAGCTCTCCCGCCTGAAAGTTCAGTTCAATCACGCCTGGAAAAATCGGCTTGCGGGCTATCATGGAATCGCTGGGACCTTTTTGAATCCGGCATTGAATCGTTCCGGCTGGATTGTAGGGATGAGAATAATTGTGTTCAACCATTGCGGCATCGAACGGCGTTAAAATATTTGCTCGGCACCCTCTATTGAGAATCCGTCTCACTGTGGACACAAGCCTGAAGCGCAAGCGAAGGAAACGGCCGCGCTCATGGACGGTCGCGTGGGTTGTGTGAGAATTGCCTTCTATTTGCCGGAGTACTTCTGGAACGCCTCGGCGATTTTGCCTTCTTTTTCGTCTCCCTTATGAAAAATCACGCGGTAGCGGAGCGTGAACTTCTCTCCCTGGCTCATTTCGTGAGCGCCTGCCCCCTCCTTGGAGCCCTTCACGAAGTCATGCACGCCAAAGGGATTGGCCGCAAACAGGCCGTAGGGGCGGACATGCCAATACGAGGGAAAGCGAAAGCTGGAGGGATGATTGAGAATGGCGATCCCCACATGATCCCCCTGAGCCGGGCCGTGGTAATCGACCCAGGGAGAGGCCTTTCCCCAGGCTTCCTCGTTGGTGATCCCTTCGGCGTTGACAATCTTGCCCCCTTTCTTGGCCTCCACTTTCAGCGTTTCATCCACGCGCAGGCCAAAGGAGCCTTCCTTGGTGTCCCCGAAGGTGACTCTGTCGGCGAGGGCGGTCACCGTGACGTCGAAGTCAATCCAGCGGGCGTCGGCATCGCCGCCAAAACGGAGTGTCCGCTCGTCGCCGCAGATCTTCGCGCCGTCGGGGCCGAGCCAGGTGTTCTTCGTGACGATGGTGCCGACCGGGCCCGCTTCCGCCTTGACCAACTCATTGTGCTCGATCCGCCCCAGCTTTGCCGGCTCGCCGGTTTCGGCCCAGAAATCGAGGCCGTTGACGTCACCGTGCGTGAACCAGAACGAGCGTTGATGGATGTGGTCAGTTTTCTCTTCCTTGTTTCCCTCCCGCATTGGGTAGGCCCGCGTCATCTCCTTCCCCGTCGGCCCGATCACCGGCCAAAGAATTGGCTTAGCGCCGGACTTGAAAAGATACGTGGTGAACGGCTGGCCGCCCAACTTGACGACGACGCCGGCGTCCGTCTTTTCCACCTGGACGTCCGCGGCAGATATTTGACGACCAGCAAGGCAGTGAGCAAGAACGACAAGGCCGGCGAATGCCGAGAGGGTGCGGCGCATGGGTGGGCTCCAAGAGAGTGGGAACTCGCGTTTCCGCCGCATCATAACGGAAGACGGACACGCGTTCCACCGGCAGCCACCCCCAGCACCCTACCGCTTGATGGCCGCCGGTTTGGCCGCGGTCTTCGCGGGTGGCATCAGGAGATGCTCTTCACAGTCCACGACCTGAAACTCGGTCAGATGGTTACCAGCCGTCGTGATCCGCTGCAAGTCTTGCTTGGAGAGAATCCAGTTGATCAGATGGCGGCTGCGGACTTCCAGTTTCTGGCCGGGACTGACGACGGTCCGCTCGATTTCGATGGGGACCAGGCCCCGCTCGGCCAGCACTTGATTGAGGGCCAGCCGCGATCCCGGCGGCAGGCTGCCGGGGCGGGCCGCGTTGAAGCGGGCGAAGAAGTCGCCGAACTGGCGATAGGCATGGACCGCCTCCGCATGTTCGGGACGGCGACCGACGACCTTGTACGTGATTTCCTTGCTGGTCATGGTGATACGGACCCGCGTCTCACCGCTTTCCTCGAATTCCTCCAACTTGGTCTCGAACTTCGGCTTGATGATGGCCCGCAGGAACGGGTCATCCCCCTTGGCGATGGCCGCCTCCAGCGTGTCCACTTTCTCCAGCAATTGCTGCGTGCTGATGTTGCTTCGCAATTTCCGCTCGGTATCGAGCAACTTGAACTGCCCGCGGAGCGGATCATAGATCGTGATCTCCCGCGAGCCGCTGAGAAGAAAATCGTAGACCTGTCCGCCCGAGAAGAGGGTGAGATTCTCGACGAACGGGTCTTTCTCTGTCCCGATGAAGACATCCGTTTCCACCCGAAAATCCAGAGCCAGGGCCATTGCCGCCATTTGCGTTCCTGCTGCCAGTACAATGCACGAAAGGATCTGCGGGATCTTCATCGGATACGCCTCCTGCGCCCATGTCTTGTTTCCTGCCGCGCAAATGGGCGGCCCAAACTGGACGAAGAGTACCGCAAGCCGTTCCCCGCGCCTAGAGAAATTGGAGAACTAAGGTAGTTCGCTCACTCCGTGAGCGGACATGCCGGCACACGGAGTGTGCCGGCTACAATGCCCCTTCCGCCATGAACCGCTCCGACGCCTACGCCCTGGTCTGCGAATACACGCAAAGCGAGTCCCTCCGCCGGCACATGCTAGCGGTGGAAGCAGCCGTGCGGGCATATGCCCGAAATTTTGGCGAGGATGAGGAGAAGTGGGGAATCGTCGGCCTGCTGCATGACTTCGATTATGAGCGGTGGTCCGACGCGCCGAACCATCCGCTGCAAGGAGCCAAAATCCTGGCGGAGCACGGCTATCCCGACGACGTCATCTACGCCATCAAGAGCCACGCAGATTATTTGACCGATTGCCCGCGCCTCTCGCGGCTCGACAAAACGCTGTATGCCTGCGACGAATTGTGCGGCTTCATCACCGCCTGCGCCATGGTCCGGCCGGAGAAGCTGGCAGGCTTGGCAGCGCCGAGCGTGAAGAAAAAGCTCAAGTCCAAGGGCTTTGCGGCGGCGGTGAATCGGGACGACATTACCCGCGGAGCGGCCGACCTGGGAGTGGGCCTGGATGAGCACATCAATTTCTGTGTCGCGGCCATGCAGGGAATTGCCCCGCAACTGGGGCTGGCATGAAACTAGCGAGGTTTAGGGTGGGGTAGGCTTCCAGCCTGCCCAGAATCCGCGCCTGGGCAGGCTTCCAGCCTGCCCCACTTAAGGAGAAAAACATGAACGACGTTCAAACCCCGGACCAACTGACTACCAAAAAGTGCGCGCCCTGCGAAGGAGGCGTGCCGGCCTATTCCCCGGAAGAGGCTAGAAAACAAGTCGAAACACTTCCCGGCTGGAAGCTCACCGCGGACGGCCAGCGAATTCGCCGCGAGTGGGTCGTGAAGAACTTCATGGCGGGAATCACCTTTTTTGGCGACGTGGCCAAGCTTGCCGAAGCCGAAGGACACCATCCCGATTTGCACCTGGCCGGCTACCGGAATGTGGCGATTGAAATCTGGACGCACGCCATTGGCGGACTGAGCGAGAACGATTTTATCCTGGCGGCTAAAATCGACAAGCTGCCGGTGGAACTCAAGAAGAAATAGTCCCTATTCGTGAAACCCAGCGACGCACTCATCATCGGCGGCGGACCGGCCGGCGGCGCGGCGGCTATCCTGCTGGCCAAGGCGGGCTGGCGGGTGACCATCGTGGAGCGGAAGGCGTTTCCCCGCCGCAAGGTCTGTGGCGAGTATCTGTCGGCGACGAACTGGCCGCTGCTACGGTCGCTGGGGATTGCCGAAGCCTTTGCCGATCTGGCCGGACCGCCGGTGCGTGAGACAGCCATCTTCGTTGGTGACAAGATCGCCCGCGCACCCCTGCCTCGCCTTCGGCAAAGCGACGGCTTGTGGGGAAGAGCACTCGCGCGCGAGCATCTCGATTCGCTACTCATCGAGCAAGCCGTGCGGCTGGGCGTTCAAGTTCGTCAGCCGGCGAAGTGCGTCCATGTGGAGCGAGCGGCCGATAGCTTCCACTGCCGCATTGAATCGCTGCCGGGGCACGAGTCCGAAGAGGTTTCTGCCAGCGTGGTGATTGCCGCACACGGCTCTTGGGATTTAGGGGACTTGCCGACCGAGCGGCAGCCGGCGGTGCCTCGACCCGGCGACTTGTTGGCGTTCAAGGCCCATTTCCAGAATGCCGCACTGCTGCCGGGCCTGATGCCGCTGCTCAGCTTTGCGGATGGCTACGGCGGAATGACGCACTGCGATGGAGGCAGAGTCAGCCTGTCGTGCTGCATCCGCCGTGGGCGGTTGGAAATGCTGACTCGACAAGAAGGACAATCGGCCGGCGATGCCGTCCTGGACCACATCCTGGAATCGTGCCCGGTACTACGGCCGGTGCTCGAGGAAGCAACGCTCTCCCAGCCGTGGCTTTCCGCCGGACCCATCCGTCCCGGCATTCGCCGCTGCTATGCTGACGGAGTGTTTGTCGTCGGCAACGCGGCGGGAGAAGCTCATCCCGTGGTCGCGGAAGGAATCAGTATGGCGATGCAATCGGCCTGGCTGCTGACGGATAGGCTCATCGCGGAGAGTGACGAGCGAACCGTGGCCGTCGGATATACCCAAGCCTGGCGGAGCAGCTTTGCGCCGCGAATTCGCGCCGCCGCCGCCATCGCGCACTGGGCCATGCAGCCGCGACTCGTCAGTGCCACGCTGCCACTCCTGCAAACCTGGCCCAAGCTCCTCACCTTTGGCGCGTGGCTCAGCGGCAAATCGAAACTCGTCGTCCAACCCACCTGACTACCTCCAATGAACTTCAGCATCCTTGGCCTGGGCACTGCCGTCCCGCCGCACACGATGAGCCAGCAGGAAGCGACTGAGCTCGCGCACCAGGTCGTCTGCCGCACCGAGCAGCAGCAGCGGCTGATTTCCGTTCTGTATCGCAAAGCGGGAGTCGAGAATCGCTACACGGCCCTGCCGCATCGGATTGCGGAGCAGTGGATGCCGGCGGCTTCTGAAATTGGCAGCGAGACTGAAAGACCTCCCACGCTCGGACCCACGACAGCCGAGCGGATGCAATTCTTTGCCGAGCACGCGCCTCCTATTGCCTTGCGGGCGTCGCAGCAGGCGCTGGACCAGGCGGCGATTGCCCCGTGCGCGATCACACACCTCGTCACCGTCTCCTGCACCGGCTTCGATGCACCCGGCGTCGATACGGCTCTCATCCGCGGACTGGGGCTGAAGGCGACGACGCAGCGGATTCAAGTCGGCTTCATGGGCTGCCACGGCGCGATCAACGGACTGCGTGCGGCGCAGGCCATTGCCGGCGCGGACCCCAGCGCCAAGGTGCTGCTGTGCGCGGCGGAGCTATGCAGCCTGCACTATCGCTTTGCCTGGGATTCCGAGCGGATCATCGCCAACGCCCTCTTTGCCGACGGAGCCGCTGCGGTGGTGGGCTCTGCGACTTCGCATGAGACGAGGCATTCCTGGTCCGTCGCCGCCACCGGTTCGTGCCTCATTCCCGATTCCACCGACGCCATGACCTGGCGGATTGGGGACCACGGCTTTGAGATGACGCTCCACGCTCAGGTGCCGGATTTGATTCACAAGCATCTCCGCCCCTGGCTGGAAGAATGGCTGCCGCAGCATGGCCAATCGCTGGATTCCATCGCCTCCTGGGCGATTCATCCCGGCGGACCTCGCATTCTCTCCGCCATTGCCGAGAGCTTGAATCTGCCGGTCGAAGCGACCAGCGTCTCGCGTGAAATCCTGGCGGCCTATGGCAATATGTCCTCGCCGACCGTCCTGTTCATTCTCAACCGGCTGCGGGAGATGAATGCTCCGCGACCTTGCCTGGCGCTTGGTTTCGGGCCGGGCCTGTTCGCGGAAGCGGCCCTTTTCATGTAACGGATGCTTCCTTTCGCCACTGCAACAAATACCTCGCCGGCCACCGCCGCTGCACGTTCGCCCCTTTCATGCCGGCCGCCTCCGCCATTACCAGGGCTTCCTGCATCGTGAACGCCGCCCGCACGCTGCGAATTGCATCCACGCGAACTACCGGCGACGACGAGAGAATGTGCCCGGCAAAATACGCCAATGTCAGGCCATACCGCCCCCGTCGCAAATCATTGATTAGCACCAGATGCCTAGTGGCCGCTGCCGCTGCCGCCAGCATTTGCCCCGCCTGGACGTTAGTCAAATGATGCAGAAACAGCGAGCTGACGACAACGTCAAAGCCTTCCGGCAATCCATCCCGCAGAACATCCCGCTGCTCAAAGCGGACGTCACTCCCGCAACTTGCACACTGGCGAGCGGCGAACTCCAGCGCCCGCTCGCTGATATCGACCCCCAGGATTTCCAGCCGCAGCCCCGCCCGCTTCCCTTTCCGCCACAGCGTTTGCGGAATGTCCCCGCCCCCGGTCGCCACGTCCAGAATCCGCAGCCGGTCTTGTTTCTTTTCGCGGGCCAGTCGAACCATCGGCTGCCATACACTCCCGGCGCTGGCGCTCAGAAAGTTGATCGTCGTCAGTCCTCGCAGAGCGCCGAAAAGCTGTTCCTTTTCGAGCGCCGGGTCATCAATATCTTCCGGCTCCATGACTCGCTGACGCAGATTGCTTTCGGCCATGGGGCGAGTCTAAAGGTTGGGTCAGGGAGAGGGAAGTCGACTATAATCCTTCCTGTCCGAGACAGCGAACTTCGAGAATAGCAAACGGGAGGACGGGCCTTGAACGCAAAGACGTGGCTAGTGCTCGGCGCATCGCTGGGGGCCTTGGGCGTGGCGGCGGGCACCTTTGGCGTCCATTATCTGCCCAAGTATCTGGAAGCCGCCGGCGCTAGCGCCGTGCTGGCTGAGCGGCAGCAGTGGTGGGAAACGGGCGTGCGCTACCAGATGTACCATGCCTTGGCGCTGCTCGGGGTTGCGTGGGTCGCCGACCGGCGAAAGACCCTGCTGCCGAGCCTCGCCGGCATGGCGATGTTCGCGGGAACCATCATCTTCTCGGGCTGCCTGTATGCGTTGGGTTTGACGGGTGTGCAAATCATCGGGGCGATCGTACCCATCGGCGGGGTACTGTTCATCGCCGGCTGGATCATGCTGGCGGTTGCGGGACTCGGGCTGGTGGAAGTGTCGCAACAACAAAAACTCACGGCCCGTGAGAAGCTCCTCCGCGAAAGTAAGCCCGCTACGGACGAGACGGCGGTTGAAGAGCCGGCAGACAAAGAAGGTTAACGTCCGCCGCTTGCATTCCATCCACCACAAAGGTCAATTAATGGTCTGGACGCTGATTCCTAAGTCATCCATTCCAAGGAGCTTTCCATGAAGACATTCCTCGCATTCGCCTGCTCTGCCGCCCTCGTTCTGGGGGCCATGGCTAACACATCCCTTGCCACCGACGAACTGAAAGTAGGCGACGATGCGCCCAGCTTCGAGTTGGTCGGCAGCGACGGCAAGACTCATAAGCTGGCGGACTACAAAGGCAAACAGGCGATCGTCATCGCCTGGTATCCCAAGGCATTCACAGGCGGTTGCACGAAAGAATGCGAATCCTTCCGTGACAATGGCAAGGCCATCCGCGAATATGACGTGGCGTATTTCACCGCCAGCACGGACAAGGCCGACGTGAACAAGAAATTCGCCGAATCGCTCAAGGTCGATTACCCGATTCTCAGCGACCCCAAGGGCGAATTCGCCACGGCGCTGGGCATCTTCAACGCCGACAAGAAGGCCACTGGCCGCGTTACCTTCTACATCGGCAAAGACGGCAAGATTCTGGCCGTTGATAAAGCCGTCAAGCCAGCCACTCACGGCAGCGACGTGGCCGCCAAGCTGAAAGAGCTGGGTGTGGCGAAGAAATAGCCCCAGTCTCGCGTTTCTTGCAGCAACCCGGCCGCTCCGCACGGCCGGGTTGTTTTTGATTATTACGTGATCAGCCCGTCAAACTCCTCCTCGCCAATCACCTTCACGCCGAGCTCCTGGGCCTTGGTCAGCTTGCTCCCCGCTTCCTCGCCGGCAACGACGTAGTCCGTCTTCTTCGAGACGCTGCTGCTGGCTTTGCCGCCGTGCTTCTCGATAAGTTCTTTGATTTCTTCGCGCGAGTACTTTTGGAGAGTGCCCGTGACGACGATGGTCTTGCCAGCCAGCTTGCCGCCGCCGGGCGGAGACGCTTTCCTCGGTGATTGCATATCGATTCCTTGTCCGCGCAAATCCGCAATGGTTTGACTGCCGTAATCGCTGTGCAGGTAGTCACACACGCTCTGCGCAATAATCGGCCCGACTCCCTCCACCTCCGACAGCGCCTCCAGCGAAGCGGCTTCCAGGGCTTCCATGCTGCCGAAGTGCTGGGCCAGAATCTGGGCGACCCGCTGGCCGACGTGGCGGATGGCCAGGGCGTTGAGCAGCCGGGCCAGGCCGCGGCTCTTGCTGGCCTGGATTCCGTCCAGCAGATTGTCCGCCGATTTCTTTCCCATCCGCTCCAGGTTTTCCACCTGGTCGAACGTCAGCCGGTACAAGTCGCCGTAGCGAACCACCAGCTTCGTGGCCACGAGCTGATCGACCAGCTTGTCTCCCAGCCCTTCGATATCCATCGCGTTCCGCGTGGCAAAGAACCGCATCCGCCCGCGGACCTGGGCGGGACAATCGAGGTTGGGGCAGCGGATGTAAACCCCTTCTTCATCCTTCACGGCCGGCGTGCCGCACTCCGGGCAAGTTTTGGGAAACTCGAATTTGGGCAATTCCGACTTCCGCTCGTGCTTCTCCACCCGGACGATATGCGGAATGACCTTGCCTGCCTTTTCCACGATAACGACGTCCCCTTCTCGTACGTCCTTGCGCTCAATCTCCTCCACGTTGTGCAGGCTGGATCGGCTGATGGTGGTGCCGGCGATTAAGACCGGCTCCAGTTCAGCGATGGGTGTGAGCGCGCCGGACTTGCCGATGCTGATCCAGATTTTGTTGACCCTGGTGCTGGCTTCATACTTCTCGAATTTGTACGCCAACAGCCACCGAGGGCTCTTCGACCTCGCCCCCAATCGCTCTCGTTGGTCAAAGCGGTTGACCTTGAGCACCAGACCGTCGACTTCAAAGTCAATCGCGTGCAGCTTCTCAATCAGCTCCTCGCAGTGCTCCAGGGCGGCATCGAAATTCGGAAAGACCTCCACCATCGGCGTCGGCGGCAGGCCGTAGGAATCGACCTCTTGGAGGAATTCCATGTGCGTCGTCGCTTTCACTCCCTCGCAGTAGCCCACGCCATGCACAAACAGCCGGAGCTTGCGTTCCGCGCACAGTCGCGGGTCAAGGAGGCGAATGCTGCCGGCGGCCACGTTTCGCGTATTCGCATAGAGCGGGCCGCCGCTCGCCTTTTGCCGCTCGTTGAGCAGCACCAAATCGGCATTGGTCATATAGACTTCGCCGCGGAGCTCCAGCACCGGCGGCAGGTCATCACCGACCAGGCCGAGCGGCACCCCCGCCACGGTCTTGATGTTGTGGGTGATATCGTCCCCCACTTGTCCATTGCCGCGGGTCACCGCTCGGACCAACTGGCCATTCTCATAGATGATGGAAACTGCCACGCCGTCGATCTTGAGCTCGACGACCCATTCGATGGTCTCGCCGGGCAACGCTTTCTCCGTCCGCGCGGCAAATTCTTTCAGCTCCGCGGGGCTATAGGAGTTTTCGATGGAGAGCATCGGCAGGCGATGAGCCACCTGCGTGAGCTCCTCGACCGGGGCATCGCCAATCCGCTGCGTCGGACTGTCCGGCGTGATCAGCTCCGGGTGCTTGGCCTCCAACTCCTTCAGTTCCGCCATAAACTGGTCGTATTCCCGATCCGAGATGACCGGGGCGGCATCGACATAGTATTTGCGGTCGTGGATGCGGATCAGCTTCCGCAGTTCGACAATGCGGCTGGCCGTGCTCGTCATCACGATGTTGGCCTTGGATTTCATTCTTG
The DNA here is from genome assembly GCA_046593355.1 of Pirellulaceae bacterium. Classification (GTDB taxonomy): domain Bacteria; phylum Planctomycetota; class Planctomycetia; order Pirellulales; family Pirellulaceae; genus SXOA01. The sequence goes on from JBKJNY010000251.1 coordinate 10,590, forward strand.
CCCACCAGTCCAGCGTTGGTTTGTGCAGGCTGGAAACCTACCCCGCCTTTTCATTCCCGTCCTTCTTCTCCGCTGCTCGCGTCCAGTAATCATCCGTGCCAATGGCCGCGAACGTCAGCGTGGCCAGGATCCCCAGCTCAATGATCATCAGTGTCGCGCCGTGCTGCTCCATGAATGCGATAACTCCCGTTGGTTCCCCAGCTCGCGCATCGAGGCTGCGGACGGTCATCACGCCATACATCGTGGCAGTGAGCGCGAAGGTCACGCCGGCCGCCACCAGCACGGCATAAAACGGATTGACAGGCTTGCTGCGGGGCACGTTGAAGACTTCAGAGGTACTCGCCTTGGAATCCCGCAATTGTATCAAATCGCTGGGACGGAACAGGGGCAATGGACCCTACCGCGAAAGCGGCAATTGGATTTGCGTGGCCGCAGCCTGAAGGCAATGTTGCATTGCCAAGCGGCCAGGCGATACAATACGGGCAGAAGGAGCGGTGCCATGAAGCGAACAAATCTTACCCTAGCGGGCTTTAGTCTCATCTTCTCTTTTGGATTCGCGGATACCGCCTCCGCCCAGCCTCCCACCACGGTTCAGCTTCCCACGTTTAGCTTCTTCACGGTCAACACCACCGTCTCCGTTCCCGATAGCGGCGGGGCGTATCTCGGGGGGCTGCTGCGGGGGAGGGATTCGAGCAGTACGCGGGGGCTTGGACTGCTGGCGAATCGGGGGATTGGGAGTGAGCGAAGCGCGGGGGGGATGAGCGTGCGGGCGTGGATTCATGATTTCCGCAAGCTGGATGATGCACTTTTGGCGGAAGCGGCTGGAAAGAGGCGGGAGACCGACCCTGCGGCGCTGAAAGGGGCGGCATTGGCGGGAAGCTTGGATAGGGGAGGCGGGAGCCCCGGCAGCGATGCGCCGCTCCTCTCCGTCGCCGATATTCGACGCCAGAATGAGCAGCAGGACCAGGCTCAGCGGGAAGAGGCCCTCGCTTACTTCACCAAGGCGGAAGAGTACCGGACAGCGGGCAAGCTGGGACTTGCCAAGCTCAATTACCAGCGGGCGGCCGCGCGGGATGCGGGGAAGGTAAAGGAAGCGGCGCTGAAGCGGATCGCCCAGTTGCAGAATCCGCCCGCGGTTACGGAGAAAACGCAAGACGGAGAGAAGGAGAGATAGAGAGAAGGGGAGAATAGATCCCCGTTTCTCTCCTGCTCCCCATCTCCCCATCTCCCCATCTCTCCATCTCTCCATCTCTCCGTCTCTCCATCTCTCCGTCTCTCCGTCTTCCTCCCCCCCGCTACCAATTCCCGCGCCGCGCGGGTTCAATAGTGGCTTCTCAAGAGTTGCCGGTAATCACTCGGGGAGCTACGTGCAATGAATGGCAAGAAGGTCAACGTCGCGATGGTCGGGCTCGGCTTCGGGGCGGAGTTCATTCCGATTTATCAGCGGCATCCCAGCGCGAATGTCCATGCCATCTGCCAGCGGAACGTGGAGAAGATGAACACGGTTGGCGACCGCTTCCAGATTGAGAAGCGGTACACAAAGTTCGAGGAGGTGCTCAAGGATCCCGGCGTCGACTTTGTGCACATCAACTCGCCGATTCCCGACCATGCCTGGATGAGCATGGAGGCCTTAAAAGCCGGCAAGCACGTGATGTGTACCGTGCCGATGGCCACGACCGTGGAGGATTGCCAGAAAATCTGCGAGCTGGTCAAGCAGACGGGCCTCAAATACATGATGGCCGAGACCGTGGTCTACAGCCGCGAGTTCCTATTCATCAAGGAGCTGTATCAGCAGGGGGAGCTGGGAAAAATCCAGCACCTGGCGGCGTCGCACCCGCAGGACATGGACGGCTGGCCGGATTACTGGGAGCGAATGATCCCAATGCATTATGCCACGCACGTGGTCAGCCCCTGCCTCGGACTCTTGAACGGGCGGGCCGACTACGTGAGCTGCTTCGGCAGCGGGACGGTGCGGGAGGACATCGCCAAGAAGTCGGGCAATAAGTTCGCCGTCGAATCGTGCCACATCAAGATCAAGGACAGCGACGTTTCCTGCCACATCTGGCGGTTCCTGTACGACGTGGCCCGGCAGTACCGCGAAAGCTTCGACGTTTACGGCACCAAGAAGAGCTTTGAATGGACGCTCGTCGAAGGGGAGCCGCACGTGCTGCACACCGCGAAGAAGCCGGAACACGAGATTGCCTCGAAGGTGGAGGTGCCGGACTACGCCCACCTGCTGCCGGAGCCGATCCGGATGTTCACGAAGACCATTCAGGACGCCGACCACCTCTCGTTTATCCAGGGAGGGGGCCACGGCGGCTCCCATCCGCACCTCGTCAACGAATTCATCTCCGCCCTCATCGCCGGCCGCGACCCCTGGCCCAACGCCACCCTCTCCGCCAACTGGACCTGCGTCGGCATTCTCGCCCATCAGTCCGCCCTCCAAGGTGGCGAGATCGTCCGGCTGCCGGAGTTTACGCTGGTGTAGAATGGAGGGAGGAGAATTGCCATGCAAAGCAAAGAAACACTGGAATACTATCGGCGGATGACAAACGGGGAAAGGCTGGCCGTGACGCTCAAGATGATGCGCGAGCAGTTTCCCTATCTCCTCAAGGGACCACCGGAAGTCGTCAAGCGGCGGTTCGAGCTGATTCAGCGGGAGAACGACTTGCGGAATCAACGATACTTGGAAGCCTTTGCGCGCTGCAAGAAGCCGACATGAGCGACCTCAACCAGGTAATTCGCGACATGACCGGCGTGTTCGAGTTTCTCGGCATTCCCTATGTCGTGATGGGAGGTGTGGCAGCGCGAGCGTACGGCCTGCCGAGGCCGACCTATGATTTGGACTTTACAGCGGCCATCGAGCGCGACCGGCTGCCACAAGTCTATGAAGCGGTAACGAGCCTAGGGTACTCAGTTTCCGAGCCTTACCGCCAAGGCTGGGTGGACAGCGTTGGAGAGATGCCACTGGTCAAGTTTCGTCTGTTCGTGGAAGGCAATGGCATTGATGTCGATGTCTTTTTGGCGGAATCGGAGTTTCAAAAGTCGGTTGTGGAACGTCGGCGGCGAGAAGTTGTCGAAGGTAACCAGGTCTGGCTTGTCAGCGCCGAAGACCTGATATTACTCAAGCTCATTGCCTATCGTCCTCGGGATGTTGGCGATATTGCCGATGTGCTATTCACGCAAGGCCAACTCAATTTGGAATACCTGCGCGATTGGGCCAAACAGCTCGGCGTTGAGGAAAGACTTGAATTGGCATTGGGCGACATTGAAGGCTATTAAGATACGCAAACCTGGAGAACATCATGTCCCTACCCGTCCGCATTCTCGTCGCCGGCATCGTCGGCGGCATTCTGGTGTTCTTCATGGGCTTCGTCGAGCACGAGCTGCTGCACTGGAGCGAGCGGACGTTTTCGGACATCAAGCAGGATGCGGAATTTCGGGAGAGTGTGAAGGGGCATGAGCTGTCGCCGGGGATGTACGCCTTCCCGCAAATGCCAAAGGACAAGTCCCCGGCGGAGATGGAACGCTTCACCAAGGAGTGGAAACCGGGGCCGGGCGGGTTCCTCATCGTCGCGCCGCCGGGCGACTTGAATATGGGAAAGATGCTGGGCCTGGAGTTCCTCTCCAATGTCATTGCCGCGTGGATCGCCGCCTGGATCGTCTCGCTCATTTCGGCCGATAAGCCGTTTCTTTGGCGTTGGAAAGTGGTCGTGCTGATGGCCATCTTCGGCTGGGTTTCGCTGTCGGCCTCCAATGGCATCTGGTACAACTTCCCCTGGCCCTTCATCCGGGACGACCTGCTCTGCACGATCCTGGAGTGGTGCGTGGGGGGGGCGGCGATTGCGGGGATTGTGGTGCGAAAGGCGAAGGAAGACTCTTGATTATTGAGTCCGCGCCGGTTGGCCGAGGAAGGAAAAATCAAAGGGGTTAGGCTTGAATGGCGTTAAGATAAGCGTAACTCCTTGAGCGTCACGGATGAAGCAATGCTGTCGCGTCATTGCTATCGTGTGTGGTCTAGAGGCGCGAGATTCCAAACGAT
>JBKJNY010000013.1:0-20113 GCA_046593355.1 Pirellulaceae bacterium
CCCATCCCACCGCCGCCACCACCCATCCCACCGCCACCACCCATGCCGCCGAAACCCCCGCCCTGGCCGCCCCCCTGGCCACCCTGGCTAAGACCAAACGGTTCAGGCGACACCACCAAGTCACCGACGCGGTAGACCTTGGTGATGAGTTGGCTGCCGGCGTCCTCCGGCGTGGTAATCAGCATTACCTCATCCTTGATGAGGTAGGTCAGGCCGAGTTCGCCCAGCATGTTCCGCAATCCGGCCCGCAGGCTGATTTGCTTGAAGCTCGCGGTGACAGGCGTATCCAGACTGATGGCCGCTTCGTCCAGCTTCTTGGTGGCCAGCACGATCGGAATACTGTACCGATCCTTCAAATCCGCAATGACTTCCTTCAGAGGCATTTCGGCATATTCCAAGTCCACGTCGGTTTCCAGGGCATCCCGAATTCGCTGTTCTTTGTTCTTCCCGGGGCCGGTAATATCCACGGCGCTGGAGCGGGAATTACGAAACGCGCTGCGGGAAATTTCCTCCCAAAACTCTGCCGAGGGGTACACAATCGGGGGTTCGCCCGGGAAGGGAACCAGGGCAACTTCCACCTGGTGCATGGCGGCGAGGAAATTTCGGTGCCGCAACTGCCGGATTTGGACGAGTTCGGCGTCGTACCGCTGGAGTTGGGCGGACGCGTTCACCGCAGCGGCGATAATCGACCCGGGGGCCATTTTTTCAATTTCGGGGCGAACCAAGTCGTCAGCCTCATTAAAATTCCCTTCCTCCATCAGGGCGTCAAAGCGGTCCATCACCTGTTTGAGGCGTTGCGTGTTCAGGTCCAGATCGCGCAGAATCTTCTGCGTTTCACGCCCCTGCGCCTCCAATTCCCGTTCGCGGGCAATCTTCTCTTTCACCACACCGCTTTGGCGGCTGGCTTCGCGAACCGCGTTCTCAATCTGGCTGCGCAGTTGATTGCGAACTTCCGCGCTCAGGGCGGGCGACAGCTTGACGATTTCTCCCGTGGCTTTGAGTTGCTGTACCGCGCCATCGGGGTCGTTGCCCATTTGGCCCCGGGCATCGGACAGTTCCTTTTCGACGAGGGCTTTGATCTGTCCTTCCTGAACCTTCCGCTCATTTTCCGTCGTGTCCAGAATCCCCTCGGACTGGGTCAGGACTTCATCGATCAGGGCCGAACTCTCCGTTCCTTCAGGTGCCTGGAAGTTCACGTAATACGATCCGGCAGGGCTCTGGGTCCGATCTTCCTCGAAGGCACGATTTTTCTCGAAGGTGCTCTTGCCATCCGTGCTCTTGGTAGAGACGGCCTTCTCGGCAGCGGCTTTGAGAGCCTTCGCACCAGGATGGTTCGGGTCGCGGGACAGGGCGGCCTGGGCAGCGCTCAGCGCGCCGGGTACATCGCCGGAGGCCAGTGCGGCATGACCGAGCTTCATTAAGTCTTCGGCGCTCTGGTTCGTGATATAGCGGGCCTCTCTCAGCCCGGCCGAACCCAGCGTGGGCAAGGACAGACCCTCGTCGGCGCGGGCATCGTCAATCAATTTGGGGAGAAAGGCGAAGTCGTCGCTGGAAGCTTCGGGACGGACCGTCCACTTGAGCTCGATTTCCTTGCCATTCACATCCGCTTTCACCGCGATTTCCTGAGTTCCCGTGCCGTTCATCTTGCCGAGCACAATGGTGTCCCGGTCCAAACGAAGCGGTGGCACGGACTTTGGCAGCACATCGGAAAGTCCCGCGGAAAGCTCGGAAGATTTCGGCCAGATCACCGTCCCTTCGGCAATCTTGGCCATCACCTTACCGGCAGCTTCGGCCACTCCCTCGGCTCCGTTATCTACTTGAACCATGCCGCCGGTCAGATTGGCAATCGACGCCAGGATTTGAACATTCTGCTCGCGGCCGACCGCCAAGCTGGAAACGGCAACCTTGCTGGCCGCCAGGTCTTTCACCAGATTCGTGTAGTCTTCGCCAATCAACAGGTTGGCCCGGCTTAGTCCGTCACCAATGTAAACCACGCTCCTGGCCGCGGTGGAATCCTTGGCGAAGCTCGCCATCGCGCTCCGCAAGCCGGCATCCAAATCGGTCGCGCCCAGTGGCACGCGGGCTTGCAATTTTGCGATGGCGGCGTGCATAGCTTCGCCCTTGGGAGCCACGAATCCTTCACTCATCGGCACGGCCCGCAGGTCGAGCGCCAGGAGGCTCACCTTGTCGCCTTTGTCGAGATTCTGGAGCATGCTCGCCAATGCTGCCAGGCTGTCGTCACGGAACAGGCCGACCTGGCTGGCGGAAGTATCGAACAGAATGACAATCTCATGGGACTCCCGGCTCGCTTGCACGTCGGGACTGAGGCTCAAAGCGAAATAGCTTTCGCCTGGTGCCTTCTCAAACGTGGCCAGTCGCGCTTTTTCCGCCGCGGGGGCAGACAAAGCAGCGGACGAAGCAACCAGAGCCAGCATCACCACCGGCAGAATCGCCAGCGCCAACTGACTGCGTTTTGTCATGACATTCACTCCCAGCGCAAAAAAAGAATCCATGTGCCTTGCCTGTTCAAAATGGGTAGCCGACGGCACGCGGAGCCTCTTCCCGCGTACCGGCAACCAGCCTATATCTTATTTGGCAGAGAATACTTCTGCCAGCGAAAAAGCAGAATTTTGAGCGCTCGGCCGAGGCCCAACCAGCCTGATCCGAGTGTCCGTGTCAGAAAGTAAGCCGTGTGCAAAAACGGATGAGCACGAGGGTTAACGCAAGTGCAGTGCCACAGCTCTGGGAGCACGAAAGAAAGCGGCTCTGCGAATGAGCGATTGAGGGGCGATTTCTGGAGCAGCCGCCCGGTGATGCAAGAACGGGCAGCGCAAGATGTTTGTCACCAAGATGTTAGAATGATCCGGCGGAAACGGCTAAAGGCGGCCGCCGCCCGGAATTGCTTCTCCCTTGGCGTGATAAATCCATCACCGCCGCTCTTCAATCCCGCTCTTCAGCTTGTGCAATTCTGCAACATCCTGCTCCGCGTGGCGTGCTAAATTCTCCGCTGTCTGATGGAGGAGGCTAGACATGGTTTCGAGGGCTTTAGCGGCTGCGAGAATTATTCGGCGCGAATCTTCCGGATCCTCTTTCGGCTGCATGGGATTGATTAGCCGATTGGGCTGGGTAACCGGGGGCGGAAAGTTCTCAAACCAGCGGTCGAAGTTTTCCTCTTCAATGAGCAGCCGAGCACTGGCCAGCTGCTGCTCGCCCCTCACCGCATCTTCCGCATCATCCCAGCGCCGATGCAGCCCGTTCTCGACCAGCCACAGACGCGACTGCCGGTCCCATTGGCGGCTGACGCTCTGCAGCAGCGCCACGGTCGACCTGGTAGAGCGGCTCATCGCGTCCGCCGAAATCGCGCTATGCAGGGGCGCAAGCCGCGCGTTGAGACTCAGCCAGCCGACAGTCGGCTTGTCTGGAGCAAAGTTGGCCGCAGCTAATTCGGCGGCGGCATAATCCTGCTCATGGGTGCGATCCGACTGGATTTCCGGCTGAATTTCCGGGCTGGGCGTCCTCGCATGAAGCGCGGCGAATTCTGTTTCCAGCCTCTGTGATTGAGCGGCGAATTCCTGCCACGGCAATCCCTCAATCCCATCGCGAATCGCAACCGCGGTTTTGGCAACGGAGCCAATCAGGTAATTGGCCGTTGTACCAATGACGGATTTGCTGCTCTTACCGTTTTTGCCGAGCCCGAGTCCGCAGCCGTAGAGTTCGCCGGTCGTTTTATCGCGAGCGCACCCTTGCTCGAATCGAACCAGGTTCTCGGGATTGCAAGAGCAGTGCAGGCGGGTGGACGCAGCCAGGCTATTCGCTGTCGCGTGACGGGTCGGATGGCGGCTGGGCAGCGTTGAAGTCCAGGTCGCGGCAATCATGCCCCCGGCTAGTGACACCAGCAGAACCGCAAATGCGTGAAATGAGCGATTCATTCCCACTTCCCTTCCAATCACACGAGGTCGTCCGAGAGAACAGCTTGGGGTGGCCTTGCGACTTTTTTCACAAAGCCATTTTGCAGACGCCGGCCTAGTGCCCCGAGCGCAGCATCGCCAAACGTGTAGATTGCTATCGGAGTCTGCCGTTTAGGGGCATTAGGTAAACGGCATCTGCCGGTAAAACCGTGATGGCCAGCTTCTACCACAATTTCTTCGCCGGGTTGCAAACGGCAGCCAGTTTGGTACTCTCGTTAGCCCTGGATTAATGCACTTTTCGCACTTTTTGGAGACGCAAACATGACCATGTTCATTGGCGAGGCCTTGTTCGGCGACGGAAACGAGATTGCCCACATCGATCTGATGATCGGCGACAAGGATGGCCCGGTTGGAATCGCTTTTGCCAATGCCTTGTGTCGGCAGAGCAAGGGGCACTCCAATCTTCTGGCCGTCCTCACCCCCAATCTGGCCGTTAAGCCGGCTACCGTCCTGATCACCAAGGTTACGATCAAGGGTGCCAAGCAGGCCGTGCAGATGTTCGGCCCCGCCCAGGCCGCCGTCGCCAAGGCCGTGGCCGATTCCGTCGAAGCCGGCGTGCTCCCCAAGGGAAAGGCCGAGGATCTGGTCATTGTCTGCGGCGTTTTCATTCACTGGGAAGCCCAGGACGACAAGAAAATCTACCAGTACAACTACGAAGCCACCAAGATGGCCATTGCCAACGCCATGGGCAACAAGCCGAGCGTGGACGAGATGCTGGCCGGCAAGGAAAAGGCGGTTCACCCGTACCGCGGGTTCTAAGCGGTTTTTCTTGCGGCTTCAGTTTTTGGGTGGCACGCCCACGGCTTTGCGTGGGCGTGTCCGTTTGTAGCACGCGCGAGAACCACGCTCACGCAAAGCCGTGAGCGTGCCACCCAGGTTGGTCGATGCCCAAGCCAAAGATTCTGATCCAACTCGATCCTGACCCGCACGCCAGCGTCTTCGACGCCGTCGTCGCTGTCGATGCTGGCGTAGAGCATCTGTTTCAATACCACTCCGTTCAGCCGGAGCAGGTGCGGGATCTGGTGCATGGGGCCATGTTCACCCGCTCGCCCCAGGATCTCACCTCGACCGCAGTCTTCATCGGAGGCTCGAATGTGACGAAGGGGGAAGAACTGCTCAAGCAGGTCATCAAGTGCTTCTTTGGTCCGCTGCGAGTTTCCGTGCTGCTGGATGCCAACGGCGCGAATACCACCGCTGCTGCGGCCGTCCTGGCGGCAGCGATGCATGTGGAACTGAAGGGCGCGACGGCCACGATTCTGGCTGGAACGGGTCCGGTCGGTCAGCGTGCGGCTCGCTTGCTGGCCAGGCAGGGAGCGAACGTCCGCCTGGCTTCACGAACTCTGCACAAGGCGGAAGAAGCCTGCCAGGCCATCCGCAAACGGGTGCCGGAGGCCAATCTCCAGCCGGTAGCCACTGCCTCGGCCGACCAAACAGCGGCGGCGGTGGTGGGCGCTCAGATTGTCATTGCCGCCGGAGCGGCCGGTATCCAGCTCCTTTCCGCGGCGGTTTTGAAGCAAGTCTCGTCCCTTAAAGTGGCCATTGACCTCAACGCCGTCCCGCCGCTGGGGATCGAAGGAATCGACGTGATGGACAAAGCGAAGGAGCGTGCCGGAGTCTGTTGCTACGGCGCTATCGGCGTAGGCGGAACCAAAATGAAGATTCACCGTGCCGCCATCGAAAAGCTCTTCACGCGAAATGACCTGGTGCTGGACGCGGAAGAGGTTTTTGCGCTGGGATCGGAGAGACGGCTTACTCTGGCGCATTCTCCAGCAGCCAATCCTCCAAAATGACATGCTGCACAAACGGCGCACGCAGCAGCGAGGCCCGCTCCGGCAACATTCCTTGCAGCCACGGCCGGCGGGCGGCGGCGCTGAGGGCCCGCATCGAGAGGCTCTTTTGGGTCTGCGCTGCGATGTTCTCGCTGAGCCGTTTGAACGTCGCGGGAATCAGGTTCGGCTCGGGGCCGATATGGATGATGGTTTTGATGTCACGGGACAACACCTCGCAGACCGCTTCCCACAATCGCTGCGGGTGATCGACCCACTGATGAATCAAAGAACGGGCGCTCAATTCCGTGTAACTCAACCGTCCGGTGACGAGGGATAGGACGCTCGGCTTGGGTTCCACCAGGCGAATCGCCAGCGTGTGCATCCGCCAGGCCGCCCGATTGGGAATGTGCTTGTCCCAAACAATCGGCGTATGGAGCGGCGGCCAGACGTCGCTGTTCTTGCGGAGCGACACCTTCACCGAAAGCTGCTCAACCGCCTGTTGCTTGAAGCGATCCAGCGTGTCCTGCTGCCCCATGAGGAGCATGGAATTGGGCGACAGATGGGACGAAATGCCAACGACTCCCTTACCCTCGCCATTAATCCGCAAGCAGAGCCGCCGGATTTCATCCTGGGGAAGTTCCCCGCTGCGGGTGAAGAGGATGCCGAGCGTCACATCCCGAGAGAGCGCCACACAGTCTTCGCATAGCGTGAGCGGTATCTTGATGGCTTCGGCCGCTTCCATAATCCGGCCGGCAACGAGAGCCGCAATCTCCCCCAAACTGTACCCAAACGAGAGTTTCGCGCCCGAGTAGTCGATGTCGAAATGAGTCTTCAGCAATTCAAGCTGGGCCATTTCCATCGCCACGATCAGGGAGAGAGCTTCGCCGTACGTCTCGAGCGAGCGTTCTTTCCCTTCTCGCACGAAGCGGACCAGGTCGACCTCGCGGTTTAGCATCTCGCTGGTGACAGGGGAAAGTTCCCGCAAATGCTTCTCCACGGTCGGGCCGTACAGGCCGTGCTCCAGCAGCTCGCGACTGCGGCCGAGGTTGGTGACGTTGTAGCCACGGAACGCCAGGGCGGCGTGCGGCAGTTGCTCTTGGAGCTCATCGCGGTTCATGGGCAGTCCTTGTCCCCCCACTATTATCGAACTACAACAGGATTGGGAGTTGGAAAATCCATTATCTTTATGCTTCGCATGGCTCCGTCACCCCCACCTTCCTTCGGCACTCTGCACAACATGGTAGCCGTTGTCACTGGCGCAAGTGGGGGCATCGGCCGGGCCATCGCCCTGGAATTTGCGGCCGCGGGGGCGGATGTCGTCGTTCACGGCCGGCGGCAGGAGGCGGCAGCGGAGGTCGCGGCGGAGGTGGAAAATCTTGGTCGCCGGGCCAAAGTGATTCTGCTCGACCTGGCGGAGCCATCGTCCCACGAGACGCTCGTGCAGACGGCTTGGGACTGGCAGAAGGGCGTTCAGATTTGGGTCAACAACGCCGGAGCTGATGTCCTCACTGGCGAAGCGGGACATTGGACCTTTGAGCGAAAGCTGGAAGCGCTATGGAAGGTGGACGTCCTCGCCACGGTGAATCTGTCGCGACTCATCGGCGAGAAAATGCACCTGCAAACGCTGCGCGGCCGGTTACCCGCCGGCGTTATTCTGAATATCGGCTGGGACCAGGCCACTCACGGCATGGCGGGAGACAGCGGCCAGATGTTCGGCTGCATCAAAGGCGCGGTGATGAGCTTCACGCAGAGCCTCGCCCAGTCGTTGGCTCCGTATGTGCGCGTAAACTGCCTGGCTCCCGGCTGGATCAAGACGAACTGGGGAGAGACAGCGAGCGACTCCTGGCAAGAGCGCGCCCGGCAGGAATCGCTCGCCGGCCGCTGGGGGACTCCCGAGGACGTGGCCCGCGCCGCTCGCTTCCTGGCGTCTCCCGCGGCGGAGTTCATCACCGGACAAATTATCAACGTGAATGGCGGCTATCGATATGGTCTCAAAGCTTAGCCGCCGCGTCCACGCGGCGATCCCCCGCGTGGACGCGGGGGCTAAGCTTGCCACTAACGGTATCTTTCATGACTCGTGAACACCTCCATTTCGTCACTGGCCGCCTGGCAGAGCACGCTTTGCGAAAGGAAGTGGAGGCGCTCTCGGCCAAGATTGGTTTTGACGCCTCCATCGGCGTGCTGCCGATAACGGTCGCCGCGTTGATGACTCCCGCCTGGATTTCGCGGCATATCCAGGTGCCGCATCCGGCCACGAAAGTCATCATCCCCGGATATTGCGAAGGGGACGTGACGCCCATTGCTGAAGTCACGAAGGTTCCCGTACAGCGCGGACCGCGCGACCTGCGTCAGCTCGGGGAGCTCTTCGGCGAAACGGATGCGCGGAAGGAAGGCTATGGTGGTTACGACATTGAAATCCTGGCGGAGATCAACCATGCCCCGCGATTGACTCTGGAGCAGATTCGGGACGAGGCAAATAGATTACGGGCCGATGGCGCGGACCTCATCGACGTCGGCTGCGAACCGGGCGGCACATGGACCGGCGTGGCGGACTGCCTGAAGATGCTGAAAGACGACGGCCACCGGGTCTCGATCGACAGCCTCGACCCGCATGAAATTGCCCCCGCCGTGAAAGCCGGTGCGGAGCTTGTGCTGTCCGTCAATGCGACCAATCGAGACGCCGCGCCGGACTGGGGCTGCGAAGTGGTGGTCATCCCCGATGAATTTGCCACGCTGGGAGGGCTGGAAGAAACCGTGGAGAAGCTGGCGCTGGCCAAGATCCCGCTCCGGATTGACCCCGTGCTGGAGCCCATCGGCTTCGGATTCACGGCCAGCCTGGCGCGGTATATGGAAGTTCGCCGCCGGTTTCCCGATGCCGAGATGCTCATGGGAATCGGCAACTTGACGGAGCTGACCGACGTGGATTCCGCCGGCATCAACGTGCTGCTGCTGGCGATTTGCCAGGAGCTGGGCATCCGCAGCGTACTGACGACGCAGGTCATCAACTGGGCCCGGTCGAGCGTGAAAGAATGTGACCTTGCCCGCCGCCTGGTCTATCATTCCATCCGCCAGCACGTCCCGCCGAAGCACCTGGCACCAAGTCTAGTCACGCTCCGCGACTCGAGACTGCTGAAGTTCGGCCACGAGGAGCTCGACCTGTTGGCGGGGCAAATCAAGGACAACAGTTACCGCGTCTTCGCGGAAGATGGCCAGGTCCATCTGGTTGGGCGGCAATTGCATCTGAGTGAAGCCGACCCGTTTCTCGTCTTCGAGCGGCTGCTGCATCCGGGCTTTGGCGGGGCGGCGGATTCTCACCAGCCGCCGCAGAATCTGGATGCTGCACACGCCTTCTATCTGGGTTACGAAATGGCCAAGGCGGCCACCGCGTTAACGCTCGGCAAGCAGTACCGGCAGGACGAGGCGCTGGACTGGGGGTTTCTGACCCGCGATGAAGTCAGCCACCGGCTGAGAAAGTCGAGCGCCGCGGATGTGCGGGCGGGGTCAGGAGACCCACGCCCAACAAAGCCCGCCGTCGACGAGGAGCCGCCGGCATGAGCCTGCCACTATTTGAGCCGCTCGTGCAAGAGCTGCGACCCGCCCCCGACCCGGAAGCGGTGCTCGTCCGCTTGGCGGCCAAGCCGTATTGCCTGTTCCTCGATAGCGCCCTCCGCGAGCCGACGCTCGGCAGGTATTCGTTCCTGGCAGCGGATCCGTTTGAGGTGCTGACGCTGCCGGTCGGCACACCCGAGCCATTTAATCGGCTGAGGAATATTCTTCAAGAGTTTGCATCCACCACGCTCCCCGGCCTGCCTCCCTTTCAAGGTGGCGCTGCGGGACTGCTCAGCTATGACCTCTCGCGCAGCCTGGAACGAATTTTGCCGCCGCGGTTTGATGAATTCCAGATTCCCGCGCTGGTCATCGGCCTCTACGATGTCGTACTGGCCTTCGACCACTTGCAGCGGCGGGCCTGGGTGATTTCGCAGGGACTTCCCGAAACGGACCCCGCCCGCCGCCAGCAACGCGCCAAGGAGCGACTCGACCAATTCCTGGCCTGGCTGCGAGAGTCCGCCGATAGTAGTCGGCACACTCCGGGTGCCGGCCCGAGTTTTCAGAAACACGGCGCTCACGGAGTGAGCGGACTACATTCGGTTCCCGGCCCGCCCGGTCTCGTCAGCAACTTCTCGGAGCAAGGCTACTGCCAGGCCGTGCAGCGGGCCATCGCCTACATCCACGCCGGCGACATTTTTCAGGTCAACATCGCGCAGCGGCTGCTCTATCCGGCGGCAGGAAGTTCGCTGGACCTCTATCTGCGACTGCGGAATCGAAACGCGGCGACGTTCGGGGCGTACTTTGACCTGGGGGAGCAGCAGATTGTCAGCGCCTCGCCGGAACGGCTCCTCAGCATCCGGGACCGGCAGGTGGAAGCCCGCCCGATTAAAGGAACCCGCCGCCGCACGTCGCTGGCCGAAGCGGACCTCTTTGCCGGGGACGAGTTGTTGCAAAGCGAGAAGGACCGGGCTGAAAACATCATGATTGTAGACCTGCTCCGCAACGACCTCTCGAGAGTCTGCCGCCCGGATAGCGTGCGGGTGAGCAAGCTCTGCGGCTTGGAAAGCTACCAATTCGTGCAGCACCTGGTTTCCGTCGTCAACGGTGAACTGCAACCGGGCAAGAATCCCCTCGACGCGATGGAAGCGGCCTTCCCCGGCGGTTCCATCACCGGCGCGCCCAAGGTGCGGGCGATGGAGATCATTGCCGAGCTCGAGCCGACCGCCCGCGGCGCGTACTGCGGGTCGCTGGGGTACATTGGATTCGATGGCACGACAGACTTCTCCATCCTCATCCGCACCATCATCGCCGCCGGCGGCTGGTGGCAACTGCCGGTCGGCGGCGGCATTGTGGCCCAGTCGAATCCGAAGCAGGAGTATGAGGAGACGTGGCAGAAGGCCACCGGACTGCTGCGAGCTCTCGTTTAGTAGCCCGCACACTCCGTGTGCGCGGCCTGCGTTTTTGAAATACCGCGCTCACGGAGTGAGCGGACTACTATGAATGCATGATCCTGCTCATCGATAACTACGACAGCTTCGTCCATAACCTGGCCCGCTACTTCCAGCGGCTGGGGCAGGAGACGTGCGTGGTGCGAAACGACGCCCTGAGCGTGGCTCACATCCGGCGGATGAAGCCGGACGCCATTATCCTCTCTCCCGGACCTTGCACGCCGAGCGAAGCCGGCTGTTCGCTGGAAGTGGTGAGGCAGCTTGCGAGCGAAGTGCCGATTCTTGGCGTCTGTCTTGGCCACCAGACTATTGCTGCCGCGCTTGGTGGAAAAGTGGTGCGAGCCAACGAGCCCGTGCATGGCCGCGCGAGCCAAGTGTTGCATCGGGGCGAGGGAGTTTTCGGCGGACTGCCGAGTCCGCTGACTGTCGGCCGCTATCATTCGCTCGTGGTGGAAGACGCCTCGCTGCCGACGGAGCTTGCCGTGACCGCATGGACGGACGATGGAGTTGTGATGGCGCTCGCCCACCGGCAGTATCCTGTAGTCGGTGTGCAGTTCCACCCGGAGTCCATTCTGACCGACGGCGGATACGAACTGCTGGCCAATTTCCTGCGGCTGGCGGGGCTTGCCGTTCCGAACAACCTTCCTTCCTTCGCCTCGGAATGGCCTGCCGAAGAGCCCACGGCGGCAATCGTTCCTAACCGGCCAGTCACTTTTTGAAACGCAATCCTGAAGCGTATCCGCATCGTCCCGCCATGCCTTCCACTGCTCCACAACCCGACAAACCTGACGACCTGATTGCTGAAGGCATCGTCACCACCGTCAATCTCGACGGCAGCGCGAATATCTCCCCGATGGGACCGCGCGTGAATCGCGACTTCACGCAGTTGCTGCTGCGGCCGTTTCAAACTTCCACCACATACCAAAATCTCAAGCGGACCGGTGAAGGGGTCTTTCACATCACGGACGATGTGCTGCTCATCGCCAAGGCCGCGGTCGGAAAGCTCACGCCAGAGCCGCCGCTCCTGCCCGCTCCGCACGTCCGCGGCTTCCTGCTGGCCGATGCCTGCCGCTGGTTTGCCTTCCGCGTTTCGCGCCTCGACGATTCCCAGGAGCGGACGACCATCGCATGCACCGTCGTAGGCAGTGGCAACTTGCGCCCTTTCTTCGGCTTCAACCGTGCGAAACACGCCGTGCTTGAAGCGGCCATCCTGGCGACCAGGATTGGCATTCTTCCGAGCGAGCAAATCATGGCGGAATTGGAGCGGCTGGCGATTCCCGTCGACAAAACGGCAGGGGCGCAGGAACGAGATGCCTTCGAGTTCTTGCGAGACTACGTAGTTCAGGCTCGCGAAGCTGCTATCAGCCCTTCGGCTCCTTGAGCAATGAGTTGCCCGGCGACTGCGCGGCCAACCTCGACCGCGGAAGCAGCAGCTCCGCTCGAGGAGGCGGCAACTCGCTGGCGACCATCGCCGCTCAGGACCACGCCATCCAGCAGGAGCGTGCCGTTTTCCACGCGACCCCATGCGCCAACAGGCGCTAGGCACCCGCCGCGAAGCGTGGCGAGCAGCGAGCGCTCGGCAATGACCGCTTGCTGAGTCGCCTCATGGTTGAGTGGAGCAAGCAATTGCCGCGTGGCAGCATCATCCGCGCGCGATTCAATTCCCAGCGCCCCCTGGCCAACAGCCGGCAACATCACCGCCAGCGGAATGATGCCGGCAATCCGCGCATCGAGCCCCAGCCGATGCAGCCCGGCCTGGGCGAGCACCAGCGCGTCGTACTCTCCCTCGTCAAGCTTCCGCAGCCGCGTTTCCACATTGCCGCGGATTTCCAACATCTGCAAATCGGGCCGCTGATGCAGCAGTTGAGCCCGGCGGCGGAGGCTGCCGGTGCCCACGCGAGCATTATTGGGAAGTTCGGAGAGTGACCCAGCGGAATTGCAGACGAGCACGTCCGCAATGCTCTCGCGCTCCGGCACGGCTGCGAGGGAAAGGCCTTCCACTTCGGCAGTTGGCAAGTCCTTGAGGCTGTGGACAGCCAAATCGATCTGCTGATCCAGCAGCGCCCGCTGAATCTCTTTGGTGAACAGCCCTTGCCCGCCGATTTGCCCCAGCGGACCAGTCTTCACATCCCCTTGCGTGGAGATCAACACCAACTCGACCTCGACGCCCCGCTTGCGCAACTCTCCCGCCACCCAGTCCGCCTGCCAACGGGCCAGCGGGCTGGCGCGAGTTCCCAGGCGAAGAGTGGGCATGGAGAGGTGTGGAATGAATGCGGGAAAAGAGTAGTCTGCTCACTCCGTGAGCAGACATGCCGGCACACGGAGTGTGCCGGCTACTATGTTGAGAATAGCCCAGTCGAATCACTCGGTGTAGGGCAGGTGCGCAGCGCCACGATCGCTAGGCCGCGGTTTCCTCCGCTCTTGCCGTGACCGAGCTAAGCAGCGCTGCCTGAATATCCATCTCGCACAGGTCGGCGATGGAATCGACGACGAGGTCGGGGCGGTAGGCGTAACGGTTCAGATCCTCGCGCTGGGTGCCGCCGGAAAGCACTAGGCAAGTGCGGTAGCCGAGCGATACGCCTCCCAAAATGTCCGTCTCCATGGTGTCGCCAATCATGATTGTCTCCGCAGTGGCCAAACCCAGCTCCTTGCGGGCGGCCCGCATCATCACCGGGCTCGGCTTGCCGACGCTGAACGCCTTGAGCCCCGTCGCCGTTTCCAGCATGGCCACAATCGCCCCGCAACCTGGTCGCAAGCCTTGACTCGTCGGGCAGTTGGGGTCGATGTTGGTGGCGATGAGTTTGCTGCCACGGAGGATCATCCGCACGGCGGCTTCGACAATTTCCATATTGAAGGTCCGCCCTTCGCCGACGACCACATAGTCGGGGTCGTCGTCCACGATAGAGTAGCCGTTGCGATGCAGGGCATGCAGCAAGCCCCCTTCGCCAATCACAAACGCGGTGCCGCCGGGCTTTTGTGCAGCAAGGAAGCGGGCCGTCGCCATCGCGCACGTGAAGATGTGCTCTTCATCCACTTGAATGCCCATACGGGCCAGCCGCGTGGCCACGTCCCGCCGCGTCCGCTGGGAGTTGTTCGTGAGGAAACCGAACGGAATTTCCCGCTCGCGCAGGCTGGCGATGAATCGCTCGGCTCCGGGAATGAGTTGCTTCCCCCGATAAATCACGCCATCCATGTCAATCAAAAAGCCGTAGCGGCTACTCATAAATCCCCCCAAAAAGAACTCGGGTCCAAAGCCGCCTTGGATTATTGGGGTAAAGCAAGTGGTGTGCCGCACCGACCTTGCAAACACGCCAGCACGCACAATCCACACAATCGCCAGCAGCCGAAGATTCCGCAAACACCCCTGCTTTCCTTCAAGCTTCTTTGGTTCCCGCCGCTCGGGGACGTTCGCAAAGGCGTAAGTTTGAAATATGTTTGTGCATGAATTCCCGAGGAAGTATTCCCATGCCGAGTTTCTTTTCGCACCCTGCTTGGAAATTGGGCATCATCGCCCTCACCGCGCTCGCCTTTGCGTCGTGTGGAACCCAGGCGACAAACCCCGCCGCCTTGGAAGCCACGGAGCTTTTGGATCTGCTCGACGGGCGGAAGAAGGGGCTGAATTTGGAAGAGTATGCGGAAGTGGACATCGGCAGCTTCAGAATGACCTTGGCGCCGCGGGGGGAAGAACGGGCACTGCGGGTAGGCTTTCGGCTGGTGGCGATTGTGCCCGAAAGCCAGAAGGCGACCTTTGAGGCCGAGCTGCCCAAGTATGAAAAGCGAATCCGCGACGCCGCGATCGCCCTCGTCGGCCGTACCGACCACGAGCAGCTCGCGGAGCCGAGCCTGGAATACCTCAAGGGGGAAATGGTCACGACCATTAATCACATCTTGCAGAAGCGCCTCGTCCGCGATGCCGCTTTCAGCAGCTTCTCGCTGGGCCATCAATGGCCGAAGGAAGAGGAAGCCCCCGCCAAGCCGAAGCCGAAGTCGGGCGGACATCATTAACCTCCTCTCTCCTCGTGGGACAAGCTGCCAGCTTGTCCGTCAGGAGAGCAGGACAACCGCCGCGGATACAGCAACTCCAGGAGTTGCTGGACAAAGAACAATCCCGACGAGGCATCACAACGCGTTGCACCGAAGCGCCTTCAAAGTGTCCTCGTTCCCCAAGCGGGACTGCATCTCGCGGAGCGAGATGCAGCACTTTCCTTGCCTCCGGCCAATCGTGACCTACGGTTTCCTGGCCCCCGTTTTTACCAGCGCGGCACAGTTTGCGCCGGCGGCAGCGGGGGCGGCATGAGCGGCACATCCCGCACAGCCGCTACAGGCGTAATTTTTCAGCAAACGCTCAAGATAATCGTACAAACGATTGACAAGAGTGGCCGGAATCGGCTCTAACGAGGATGGCCTCAGCCAGCACGCGGAGAAGCGATATGAACTCGACTAAACTCAACTTGTTTGCCCTGTTGGGCCTGTTGGGCCTGCTGGGCCTGCTGGCTATGGTCGCCACGGCTTCCGCGCAAGGAGGAAACGTCCGCGGGTTCCCCGCCGGCCAGGCGATCTACTACAACGGCTATTACGGGGCAGCACTCAGCTACGCGTATGCGGCTCCGCAGACGGCGTATTATGCCCCCGCCTATCAGCAGGCGTATGCAGCGCGGCAGGCGTATTACCCCAGTGGCGTGGCGGTCGCTCCGTCCGCTCAGGCCGCGCGAGTCGCCTACTATGCTCCGCCAACCATCGCCTACTATGCTCCTTCCAGCCCCGGCTACGCGATCAGCCCCGCGGGCGGCGCTGCATCGGGAGCCGAAGCTTTTGCTTACTACGGCCAGCAGCAGCCGCTCAACTACGTTCCGCCCACTTACCGCTACCAGACGCGGATGGTGCAGGTGCCGGTGACCTACTATCGGCCTGTCGTCGTGTACCAGCCTGGCACGGGCGTCGCCACCACTTGCCAGCGGGCCTGCACCACCACGCAGTGCCAGCCCCAGCGGTTCCGGCTGTTCAGTTGGCTGCATGGCAACAACAGCGCCACGACCTGCAACTACGGAAGTTGCGGCGCGGCACCGGCGGCCTGCGGAGCGGTTCCCTATTACAACGCGGTCCCCGGCGCCGCACCGATCAACGTCATTCCCACCGTTCCAAGCACAACGCCTTCGCGTGGATTCAACAACATCCTCACGCCGCAGCGGATCATTCCGCCACCAGGCACCGGCGTGATTGGCGTACCCGCGGATAACCCGCCATTCATCGACCGGGGCAGCACTATCCCCAGCAGCCCCGCGCCGACGTTTCGCAACACAACGCCAAGCACGCCGCCGCCGAATCGGCCAAATAGTTTTGGAACTCCTTCCAGCGACGGATTTGGCACCGGCTCCAGCGGCAGCACTCCCGCTTTTGGCTCGAATTTCCGCTCGAGTTTCGATAAGCCCAAGAGCGACATCCAGCTCAGCCGCCCGACCATCACGGAACCCGGCCTGAAGCAGCCCCGGATTTCGAACACGCCCAGCACGCTCCGTCCCGTTCCCGATCCGGAAGCGGGCCAGCGCGTGAAGCCGGGCAGCCGGGCCCCCGCGCTGATCAACCCCAACGACAAGACCGCCCGCGCTCGCACCATGCAGCCGCTGGGCGCCGCGACTTGGGGCGTCGTGCCCGCACGCTGGCCTGACAGATCCCAGGAAGTGAATTACAAGGTGCAGGCGGCGTCCGCCGAATTGGCGAGCGGGGAGCGTCAGCTCCCTGATATTAACGGGCAGCCATCCGCCTCGCCGATTGCCGAAGAGAAGTGGGACGATAGTGGCTGGAAATCAGCGCGATAACGCAGCCTCTTACGCCGGCATGCTTCCCGGATTCTTCTGCCCGGCCGCGCGGGCCGCCAGGGCGGCCTCCATCACGGCGGCTTTCATGTCTTCCAGCGAGACCTTGCGCGGATCAATCTGCGAGCTGCGGAAGGAGTCAAAGACAGCCTTCACCAGCTGGGTCTTGGTGCGGGCCTGGCTGGCCCGATGTCGAATCGCTTTGCGTATTTGATCATTCATAATGGATTCTTCCTTGAACATGCGAACCTCATCGCCGAGCACCCTGAACTTGCTCTAGCTTCTGAGGCTCCTCCCCAAAAGCTTTCTGCCAGACGTTCTGGCAGCCTGTGCCGACGAGCGGCATTTGGAAGCAAGGCTTATGCCGCAACGGGCGGCTCACAAACGGTCATGTTAGGTCTCGGTGACGTAACTACAGACAGCGGAAGGGGCTCTCGGTTTGCAAATTTTCTTGCCCCTGCGAGCGTGACGTTTCGCTGTCATGTTCATGCATTGTAATCACTGCATGGAAATCAAGCATCGGCAGCCGAGGGAATCGACAATCGCAGAAAGTGGGGAAAAATCCGGCATTTCCGACGTTTTTCCTGTTGGCAGCAGGTCGTTTTTCCGCAAGGGAAACGGTGCATCTATCAGATGGACTCTGCGGCAGATTCTGTTCCCTTAGCAGATTCGAGTCGTCGTGAAGCCCCGCGTGCGGAAGTGCTGGCGTTATAATCCGTCATTCGCCCATTCCTATTTTTTTGAAATTCTCTCCGTGTTTCGTATCAAGATCTGCGGCATAACGTCGGTGGTGGACGCCTTGCTGGCCGCGGAGGCAGGGGCGGACGCTATCGGGCTGAATTTCTACGACAAGAGCCCCCGGTATGTGACGGCGGAGCGGGCCAAAGAGATTTGCGATGCCTTGCCGCCGGGGATCGCGAAAGTGGGAGTGTTTGTCAATTCGCTTCCCACAGGCATTATTGCCACGGTGCATCGGGTGGGCCTTGATGCCGTCCAGTTGCATGGCGATGAAGGACCGGAACTGCTGGTCGCACTGGGCAAGCTGCCGGCCATCAAAGCTTTCCGCTGCCAGGGATCTACTCTGGACCGCGTCCAGGCTTTCCTTGGCCATGGCACGGATTCGACTCGCCTCGTTGCTGTCCTTCTCGACGCCCATGCTCCCGGCACTTACGGCGGCACGGGACAGGTCTTGGATTGGAAGGGGCTTCGTGGAGAAAGGGCCAAGCTCCAAGGGCTTCCTCTCATCCTGGCCGGCGGCTTGACGCCGCAGAACGTGGCCGAGGCTATCCGCCTGGCGCGGCCCGATGCCGTGGATACTGCCAGCGGCGTTGAATCTGCGCCGGGCCAGAAGGATCCCGCCAAAGTCCGGGCCTTCATCGTGGCGGCGAAAGCCGCGGGGCTGCAATAACTGCCCCTTGCCGGATTGCCGTTGCGGGCCTATAAATAATGCCTTCCCACACGAACTTCTCCCGCGGTACTTTCCAGGATTTGGGCCATGAAAGACGGCATCCACCCCACCTACTTCGTGACGGAAGTCTCGTGTAGCTGCGGAAATAAGTTCACCACCCGCAGCACCAAAAAAGAGCTGCGCGTGGATATCTGCTCGGCCTGCCACCCGTTCTTCACCGGCAAGCTTAAGTATATCGACACCGCAGGCCGCATCGAGAAATTCCAGAACAAGTTCGCCGCCGGCACCTACAACAGCGTGCAAAAGCCGGCGGATAAAACCAAGAAGAAGGTTCCCGTCCCTTCGGCCGAGACTTAGCTTAGGCGAATCTTTTCTTCTTCGGTACATTGGGTCCACTGCGGGACCGGTTCTTGCCCGGCGCGCTCGCGAGGATTTCGCCGCCAGCCCCATCGCAACCACCCGTCCCGCCTCCTTGCGGAAGGTGAGTTACTATCATGCGCGAAATGCTGGAAGGCAAGCTCCAACGCTTTGAGGAACTCGAGCGTCAGATGTCCGACCCGGACGTGCTGGCCGTGGGAAGCAGGATCGCCGCCGTCGCCCGCGAGCATGGTTCGCTCAGCAAGCTTGCGATTAAATATCGAAAATTCAAGAATCTGGTCAACGAGATTGCCGAACTCTTGAAAATGGCCACGAGTCCCGACCCCGATGAGCGAGCGATGGCGGAAGCGGAGCTCCCCGGTGCCCGCGAGCGGCGCGAAGTTTATTGGAGCGAGATTCTGGACATGACCGTCGGCGGCGAAGAAGCGAACCGCACTCGCTGCGTGATGGAAATCCGGGCCGGCGTCGGCGGCGAGGAAGGGGCCCTGTTCGCCCACGACCTGTTTCAAATGTACAAGTACCACGCCGAAAAGAAGGGCTGGAAGTGCGAGATCATGGAAGCCAGCTCGACCGACATGGGGGGCTTCTCCAAGGTCACGCTCGGCTTTGACGGCGATGGGGTCTACCGGGAGTTGCATTACGAGGGCGGAACGCACCGCGTGCAGCGGGTGCCCGAAACGGAATCGAAGGGGCGAATCCACACCTCCGTCGCCACGGTTGCCGTGCTCCCCGAGCCCGAGGACGTGGAAATCAACCTCAAGCCCGAGGACTATCGCCTCGACAAGTTCTGCGCCAGCGGCCCCGGCGGACAGCACGTCAACAAAACCGAGTCGGCTGTCCGTTTGACGCACCACGAGACGAACATCACGGTCTCGATGCAGGACGAGAAGAGCCAGCACAAGAACCTGGCCAAGGCTCTCCGCATTCTCAAGTCGCGGCTGTATGACCATTACCAAAAGCTCGAAGCGGCCAAGCGTTCCGCCGAACGCAAGACGATGGTCGGCAGCGGGGACCGGAGCGACAAGATCCGCACCTATAACTTCCCCGACAACCGCCTCACCGACCACCGCATCGGCCTGACCCTCTACAAGCTCGACCAGATCATCCGCGGCGACCTGCAACCCGTCACCGACGCCCTGATCGAGCACGACCGGAACGAGCTGAGAAGGGCGATGGGAGTGCTGGAGGGGTAAGTCGGACGACACTTGCTCGGCCCCGTAGCAACCTACTCGAAGAATTTTCGGACGGGGATTCGGAATCCCCCAAGCACTCCGCTGCCTACAAACTCATCCTCACCGCGGAGGGTTTGCATGGGCTTATCCGGTGTAAAAATCTGCATCGCGCGAATCTCGGTTTCCATGACGCAGACCATCGGCACCCCAGCCGCCAGATATTCTTCAACTTTTTCCATGACTTCCCGCCACCGTTCACAGGGCGACAATACCTCGAATACCAAATCGGGCGGAACTGGCGCGTAAGGAGCTTTTCGTTCTGCCTTGGGGAATCTCGCAAAAGAGTAAAAGGCAACGTCCCCGCCGCGCACCATATCAGGTTCCCGCTCCGTGATGCCGCCTGCGTCATTGGACAACACTTCACCAAGTCCATGCTCTCGTATGAAGGTAGTCAAACGAAAGGCAACCTCGTTGCATACTCGCCCGTGTTCATATACTTCACGCGGCCATAAGTGAAACATTTTCAAATCGCTGAAAGTTGAGCGTCATCAGCGAGGTCAGGTTGGTGGCGTGCGTCGTCGGGAGGTTGGCGAGCGTCTCTTCGATGG
>JBKJNY010000039.1:0-28298 GCA_046593355.1 Pirellulaceae bacterium
GACGGTCAGAAGTCTCAAGTCTGCCTTACCAATTCTCGCGAGCAGGACATGCGCTGCACTTTTCGACCGAACATCGGCCCCGTTCCGCGCTGCACTATTCGAGCGACGTTTACACTCAAAAAGATCATTGCAATTAGAAGCGTTGGGACGTTCCGAAACCACGCAAAGGTTGGGGATACGGAGCTGCGGAAGCTAAACCTGGTGCATGCCGAAAACGGCCGAGGCAAGACAACGCTGTGTGCGATCCTGAGGTCATGCCAAAGCGGCGACCCGACGCCGATTCTGGAGCGGAAGACGCTCGACGGCCAAGATGCACCACATGTCCAGGGCCGGCCCGGCAGCTGAGCTGTGGCGTTCGGCGGCTTGGGGTCCACCGAACTGAGATCCTCAAAATAGGAGCAACTATGCTAACGCGAAAACGAATCGTTTCGGCCCTTGCCGCGGGCCTCGCCGGCCTGGCCTTCCTGACGACCTCCGTGCGGGGCGACGAGCCGGGGTTGCCCCGCGTCGAGTTCGACCGCCTTCAGAAACTGATGAACCTCAAGAACCAGCCCTGGGCGGCCATCCCCTGGAAGAACACCCTCCCCGAAGCCCGGGCGCAGGCCGCCAAGGAGAAGAAACCGATCTTCATGGTGGTCAACACCGGCAACTGCCTCGGCTTTGTCTGAGGCAACGGCGTGCTTGCCCGTGAGGCAATCCTGAATGATCCCGAAGTCGTTGAGATTCTCAAGAAACATTTCGTGTGCTTCGCCATCGACAACGCCGACCACTCGAACACCACACCGAAAGAACGAGAATGGCTCAAGCCGCTGGGCGGCAGAGCCTCGACCCAGGGCATGAGTGCGTTTACGGCCGGAGGCCAATTTCTCGCCGGCGGAGGCGGGTTCGATGTCAAGCCGAACCTGAAAATGCTCAAGGATGCGCTGAGCAAGTTCCAATCCGACGACAAGTTCAAAGATGAACCGGCCGCAGTCTACGAGAAGGACGCGGATCGCGCAGCCGTGAATGAAACGAAACGACCACCCGAAGGCGGACTGGTCTTGTATGTGACGTGGAAAATCCTCGAACCGGAAAAGCTGCTCAACTCCAAGAGTTCATACAACGACAAACACCACTCGAATGCGCTCGGCGTCGATCGGCTCTGGGTGCGGAAAGACGAAGCCGAAGCGTTGGCCAAAGGAGCTTTCCCGGACAGCCTGCGCAAGCGCATGGCGTCCTACCTGCATTATGTCGTGCCGGGCAAACTCAAGACCGACGGCATGAAGTTGGCGGAAGGACGCTTGTCGGGCGACTTGCTGTCCGACACGGGCGAACGCGCCGACACGCTCGGTTTCGTCGAAGCCAAAGACGGCAAGGTGACCCGCTTCGATCTGGTCATCAAAGGCCTGGGAAAAAATTGCGGCGAGGCCGGCTTCGAAGGCCCTTTGACGGTGCTGCCGGAGGACACCACCGTGCCCGTCGCGCTCAGTTTCATGCTGGCCGATCCGAGCGAAGAACTTTCGCGCACGCTTCCCCACGGGGCCCGCAACCCGCAGTATCTCAAATAGCGAATGACCCGTCACGCAGCCCCATCCAGGCGACACGCATCCGCAAGTCGCCTGGCCGGGGCGGCTCGGCTACCCCTTTCACGTGTTCCGAGGGACTGGTGATGAAGTACTTCCGGATTTCCCACGCGGCCTTCTTGGTGGCTGTTGCGACGTTGATCGTCGCCGGCTCCGCGTCCGGCCAAGACAAGGCGAAGAAAGGGCCGCTGGCCGACCTGCCCAGCAAACCGGGGGCGGTTCGAATTCCGCTTTGATCTCCTCCCATACTTTTTTTCCCCCTGGCCAGCTACGGCCCAGCTATCGTGAGTTTCACCAATCGGCCGAATGCTCAACTCCGATTCCAGGCGAAGGAGTATCTAAGCGACTTACCCGGCCAGCGGGACGGGTTCTCCATCTTCGGGAACTGCGTCCACCTCAATCCGAAAGGTTCCGTCGAATCCAGTGCCGGAAACGTCGAATTCCCAGCCGCCCTTCACCTTGCGCATTTTGTCTTCAGGCGGACTCGCAAAGTTCGGATCCGCGAAGCGCTCATCCGCATGTCGGAAAAGCTGGACTGGCTTCTGCAAGAGTACGCGGACGTAGTACTGCTTGCGGAAGATAAGGTTGTCGGAAAATCCGATGCCGAACAGGTCCCGCTCGCCGAGGTAGAAGTCACAGCGAAGGACAAGCTCCTTGCGCGTGATGCTCGCATCGTTCAAGATGGAGCTGGTATCGAGGTAGCCCTCCCAGATCAATCTTCGGCGAGGATCGCCACCCTCCCAGGAAAAGGCTGGGGTCTTGTCGGACAAGTCATCGCTTTGAAACGGACCGTAACAGTTTTCAGCCTCGATGCTTTGGTGAAAAAGATCAAAGTCTACTCGGCGAGGTTTGATCGACGTTCCGAAGAAAAACTCGCTCTTGCCGAACCAATCCTGTCCCCGCGTGATTTTGGCCTTAACCAACAGCAAACGAGCGCGGACGTTGCCAAAAAAGAACCGCGTGGCGATCTCATACGACTCTCGCGACGTAATGAGCGAGTCCGGACCGCCGTGGCACTTATGCACGAAAGTTCGCGGAGCCCCAGGTATCTGCGCAGCCGTTTGTTTCACCAGTCCATCGCTGCGGTTGTAGTTGAATCCGAACTCGCCCGCTAGGGAAAATAGACGGTTGAGCGTACTTGCCGCACGGACCGAGTAAGTCCGATAATTCGTGCCGACAATGGTCAACAACCGATCCAGCGGGAACTTCTCCTTGAATTGCCCGAAGGCCTCGGGTTTTTTGGAGGATTGGAATTTCGGATTGAAGTGCTCCAGTTCCTTTTCGGCGGGAATCCGGATCCAGTTCTGCAGAATTTGGAATGAAATGCCTTGGTGCGGCGTGCCCAGCGTCACGATCTTGTTAATGTAGTCATCGGCCGCAAGTCCTTGGCCAGGATAGGTCCTTTGTACCGCTTCTCGCACGAGTAGACCGCCCATGGAGTGCGCGATGATGTTGACTTTAGGCTTCGGAATCCCCTTGAGCGCTGCCAGGTCCCGGATCAGGTCGATCAGCCGCACGAGAGCGCGCCCATAGACGTCAAACTTGCGGTCGTTCAGGTCGTAGTAACGAAACACCCACAGCGTGCGCAGCGGGTCGTTGGGCGACTTCAGCAGGTGTAGGGCCATGGCTGGGTCAACGACCACCTTGTCCCCGGAGAAGTATCCTTTGCCCAGCTTGGCCAGCTCAGGAGGGATTGATAGCGGCTCGTCCCCAAGCGGGCTACCGTAGTAGCCGATCACGTTGGTCGCGTCCTGATAACTCCAAGAGGATTTCAGATACCGCAGAATGAACCCTTCGTAGATGTAATTCTCACCCCGTTTCTGCGGGTAGACGGTGCCGTCGTTGAAGCCTTGGTACGCAACTGCCCTCTCTTCTTCAACGTCCAGTCCACCAAAGCCGCGAATCAAAATGAGCGGTAAAGGACGGCGAGTTGGGCTGGACCAGGGCATGGCTGGAGACTCGGTAAGGGTTATTTCAAATGAATGTATCAAAGCGTCTGGCCGAACAAGAGGCAGTGATCACTCGCGCCTCAGACGCTCGTTAGCGCGGTGGCATTATCCCGCGGCAATTTCGCTCAACGGGCGGCCGGCTCCTTTGGCTGATGTCGGAAATTCGAGGACGCCTCGTAAACCGCTCGGCGCATCCGATTGATACCTCCCAGAGGACGATGTTCTGCCACGCCATGCCAGGGCGTAAAGAATAGGCTCTCACATTCTGTTCGGCGTTCGGGTGAATCAAAGTCCTGTGGAAGAATTGTGAGTGTTGCTACGGTCACAAACTCAAACTTGGACTCAGGCCATTCATTACAGACATTCTCTATATCCTCGGCCACATTCAAGCTGCTCGCGTCTCGCCGTTGGACTTGAAACTTGAAAACCACTGGCTTACCCTCCTCACGTACCGCCAGGCGCTCGATCAAGGCGTTACGCAAGTAGTTTGGGTCGGCGACATTCGGCTTGGGTTCGGCCGGGGCGTCCAAGGGAGCGGCGGAAAACTTCATCACAGAGCCGTCGCCGAACAGAAATGGAGCGCCGCTGAAATAACGGCAGTCGACCGGACTGGCAGGTTGCGGCTGAAAGGCCCCAGCGGCCACGTTGGCCGCTCGAATTCTGCCCACGATTTGCAGAGTTTTCTTGGCCCGCTCCGCGGCTGCGCCTCCTTTGGCAAGCTGGATACCAAAAAACTTTGCGGGACTCTCTTTGTTGACCGGGTCGGCGACCACGCTCGACAAGACTTCGTAGTCCTCGACGTTCGCGAACGCAAAGACCGGATGATTTACCATCAAGAAATCCTGCGTAAGGGCTCCATGAGGCGGGACGAGAGGCGTTCCAGCGACACCCAGCAATTTGACCGCCATCCCCCGGCTGCCCGGTACTCTGTTTCCCATTTCATCCTTCGGATCGTCCGGCAGGACGAGGGTCGCCGCGTTCGAAAAGCGAACCCAAGCATCGTAGCGGCGTCCTGGTTCTGAGAATACGCCGACCCGAAATTTCCTGTCGAGCTCGGGGGCGACCTGAAACACGGCTTTCACGCACCCATGGTCCTTGGCATGCACGCCACGCAGGACCTGCTTTTCGCCGGGATAGCGATTCTTGAGCTGCTTAAACGTCAACGCCACCACGTTCTGAATCTGCTCCGGCTCGTTCGGCGGAATCTCTTCAATCTTGGCGGTCGGCTGATCACCGCCGCCGGCAGATTGACCCAGCTCCTTCATGTACTCGATCAGGGCCCAGCGTTCCCGATCCTTGAATTCGCGCCACGCGCCGTTCTCAAAGGTTTCGGTGAATCCGAGCTTTTGGCCAGGTCCGTGTCCCTCGTGACCGGCGTTGGAATTGCCGACAATCGGCCCCTTGTCGTCGGCAATTTTGAACTCCCAGCTTCCCGGCGATTTCACCGTGATGAAACCCACATGCTTTTTGTCGAACTGGCGACTGCCCACGAAGAATGATTTGCTGCGACCTTTCGACGGCAGCAGCAGTTCGTAGAGGTTGGGGACCGAACCGTTGTGCAAGTAGGGCGCGGTCGCCCAAATCCCCTCCAGCGGCCGTGCTTTGTAAGCTAGCGGATTCGGCGGTTTGGCATCCGGCTGCCGAGAGCCATTGATTCTGAGGATTGTCGGCTGATCGAGCATGGGCCGTTGCTCGGCGATTTTGCGTTTAATGGTGCCCCCCACCGCGATCGTAAGAATTGCGGGACGAGGTATGGCGGGCGTCCCCGCCGGCATCAGAAATCCTGGATCGACTTTCCGCGTCGCAAAGTTCAGCACGAGTGCCGGGTCGGTGCCAATGTCCTTCAGACCGATCATGTGCGTCTTAATGAACTGCTTGCCGAACATATTGGGCGCGGTCCTGGGAAAGTCTTTTGATACGGGATCGCGGAGCGCGTGGCAGGCGGCGCAGTTCTGCGCAAAGAGTTGTTTACCTTCTGCCACCAATGCCTCATCGAGTTTGCCGAGGATCTCCGCGGGCCAAACCGGAGCTCTTAGTCCATCAATCTGGTCTTCCAATTGAACGATGTTCTGCAAGTGGACAGTCGATTTGAATTGTTCCTCGGGCGGAGTCGGCCTCAGGTTCATCTGACCAAACACGCCGATGACTTCACCAAAGTTCCGCGCCAGGGGATTGTCGGCGCTGCCGTTCCATTGAACCCAGTCAAGCTGCGGCGTCTCCCACAAGAAAGGAAAGCTGGCGGGAGCGTCGGCGGGCTGGTGGTTGGCGGGTATCTCCAGCGACGTTTCGCAAACCTCATTCAAGATCGCGCCGAACGCGTCCAATCTTCCAAAGCCGTAGGGATGCTTGCCCGTGCCCCGGCGGACAAGCCGAGCCAAGGCAGGCGAGTAGGCTTTGAGGCGTTCGCACAAGGCATCGCGCTCCGCTGCGTTGTAGCCAGTATCCTTCAGCACAATTCGGGCGAACCGGTCCAGCACGTCAGCACGGTCGTGAGTGGCAGTCAAAGCGTCGGAAAGTTCGGCGAGGAAGGTCTGAACATCTGCCAGCGCGGGCGCGCCATCAATGCGGATTGCCTTATTCTCGTGTTCGATTTGAGCGGTATGACAGGCGGCGCACGTGAGGCCGAGCCAAGCGTTGGTCAGAACCGCTCCATTGCGGATGTTGAAGTCAGATCCCAGGAATGAGCGCTTGATGGAGTGATCCTTAACCGTTTCTGGGTTGTCATCCTTCACAAATCCGATCGGCAGGCCGTCTGGATTTCGGTCATTGTTGCGGGGCTGAGGGATAAACCGCAATCGCTCCATGTTGGCAGCGGAGGCAAAGCGTTCCTTGCTGCCGACCCTTTCCAGCGCTAGAAACCAATCGTAGGGAATCAGTTGCGATCCTTGCGTGGTGAAGTAGAACCTCTGTCGCTCTTCCGCCGACCAGCCTTGCTTGAGGTAGACCACCGGCTTGGCCGTTAAATCTACTGCAGGTTCGGCGGCGTTTGCGGACACTCCGGTACTGACCAACAATAATAGCGAGAGAACTTTTGGCCGTAACATTTTCTAGCTCCAGGCTGAGATGGAAAGGGATCGACCGTTGCCGCAGGCTGCGGCACCGGACAGTTTCAGGGCCTGATTCATGCGTCGCCAAATCGGCCTCCCTAGCCAAAACAGGCGATGGCGCTTCTGGCCTCTACTTATAAAGTCGCTTTTCGCGCCAAAAACCGGGCCAAGAAAATCAAACGATTTTTTAGGAGCGCGCAAATCTTTCGGGGGGAAGGAACTGCAGCAGGTACTCGCCGGTTTGCGCCGGCGAGTTTTATTCGCCCAAAATCGGTTGCATTCGCCCTTCATAGCAAGTTCACCCCAAGTTTTGGGGACTTGACTTTCAAACATGCGCGGCCAAAGCAATAAGCGGACTACTGACCGGCACTCGACCATCACGCTGATGATGAACCGCGACACGCATCTGAGCGTCCTCGATCTCATGGGTGACTTAGTCGGCACGGACGCGGAAGCAAAGGATCGAGGCGATGCGAAGCTCACTGGGAGCAAGCGGCTCGATGAGGTGCGGAACGAGGCCTCCGAACATCACCATGGTGCTCCTGACGGGGAGGCGAACACTCACAGCGCCGTTGCCAGGAGTGGCGCGGATGCGGGAGAGCGGCTCGTGCTGGCGCTCGGGGTAAAAGCGCATGAGGCCGCCTGTGCTGCCGTCCCGGTGACGGTCGAGTAGGCAAGTTACAACTGCGATGTCGCACGTCTCGATGTCGCGATGGAGTGCGAGATGGTCGCCCGCCCGAGCGTAGTAAGTGTAGGTGCCGCGTTCACCAGTCGGGCGCACGGGCGTGTTGCAGATTTGGGCGAGGAAGCGCGTCGTCTCTGGATTACCATAAAATGCGGCCTGCTCGCTTCCGCCCCCAGCGCTGATGAAACGCCGCGCGGGGTTTCCGCCGCGCACCTCTTCGTCATCGGATGTGGTGATGGCGATAGCGTCTGCGCCCTGAAGGCAAAGGCGGGATTCCGCCAGGAGGCGCATGCACGCACTGGCACCGGGAAAGTGATTAAGGATGGCCCAACCCCCCGCTTTCATCAGCGCGGAGTTTCGGACCGCGAGAGGCAGGGGCCTCGGCTGGACGGTTATGGCGCGTGTACCGTGCATCGAGAATCACACGAAGCTCGAGGTGGTGCCCGGTCCGAAGTCGGGCGGTGGCGTGAACGTGACGGCGGCGATTTGCGCCCGGAGTGCGTGCGGGATTTTCTCCGCTGCCAACTCGTTTCCCTTGTCCGCAAACTGCACGCTCCCGCCGGTCTCGCGCAGTTTTGTGCGGAAGCACGACTCGAAAAGCTCCGCGGTGCCGGTGATCGAAATGCTGTTGCCGACGCACTCGCCGACCTCGAAGCCCATGGCGCGCAACTCGCCTGAGACCTGCACAATGGTCTCGGCGGACGGCACCCACTCGCGGATGTTCTGCGAGGTGATGCGCGTTTGCGGACCGGGGAGCGCGCCACCGGCGGCAGCGAGGACAACTTGGGCAGAGATGATTTTGTCGGGTTTCATAGGGAATTGAAAACGGACCCCTCACACAGGAATGGTTTCCCTCATTTTCACCCACGGACTGGCTTGCCTGCAATCCGGCGGATTGGCGCGCGGGACGTTGCGGATGCATACGGCAAGGCTCAGCCAGTTGCGGCCGTCGGTGAGCACGAGCCTGTTTGCCGCGAGCGATTCGAGAAAGGCGCGCACGCCCTCCTCCTTGATTTCCACGGGCGGCGACTGCTCGCGTAAGTGCCGCACGATTGCCTCGAACGTATGTAACTCATCGCAAAACTCATACGCCGCCGCCTCGTTGCCGGTAAGCTCGACTTCGCGTATCGTCGCGCCGGGCCGCGAGTCGCGCAGCAGAATCGAGCCATCAGGCCGTCGCACCGAGCAAAGCAGCCCTCGCTCCTCCGCTTGTCGCCACGCCTCGGCGAATTGAATCACATCGTCCGCGTATCCGGCGGGGGCCTCGCCGGGACGGTAGTCGAAATCAAAATGATAGGCAATGCGCATCAGGCTCTCTCGTGGGAACGGATACAAAAACGCGTAGGGCTTCATGGGCCGGACATTGATCAGCCCGAACTCCGCCGGCTTCTCGAAATAAGGGCTAAAACGATCCATCCGAATCGGCCCGCAAGCCGCGGGCGGATCAAGGAACTCGATGGCGGGGAGCATCGCCAGCATCAGCTCGTAATCCTCGCGCGTCTCGCCGGGGAAGCCGTAGAGGATGTTCCAATCGACCCCGATCCCATACTCCCGGCACCACTTGAGCAGTTGCACATTGCGCAACCCGCAAGTTCCCTTCCGCATCAGCTTGAGCACATGATCGCTCAGGCTTTCAATGCCCGGTTGGATGCGGGCCACGCCGGCGGCTCGCAGGGTCGCGACTTGCGCTCGCGAGAGATTCGCCTTTACCTCGTAAAAAATCTCCCACGGCCTTCCATCCTTCGCCAGCGCGGGTAGCAGGTCCGAAAAATAGCGCATGTCCAGAATATTATCGACCACTTCGATGCGGTCCGTCTGCCAGCGATCCGACAAATACTGCATCTCCTCGAGCGCACGCGCCCCGCTCTTGCTGCGATATGCGAGCGTCGCCCCGTTCAATCCGCAGAAGGTGCAGTGCGACTTGTCGCCCCACCAGCATCCTCGTGAGGTCTCGACGAGCACCATCGGCACCGTAGCGAGCGCCGCGCCGCTTTCCGACCACTCGCGGAAATAATCTGAAAAATCCGGCACGGGCAGCGCGTCCATATCCCGGACCGGCATCGAATGCCCTGTGGAGAGTGAACGCCCGCGATCGCGATAAACGATCCCCGGCGGGAGCACCGCGCCCTTTGCGGTACCCGCGAGTAGCAGCTTGGCGAGCAAGGGGAAACTCTCATCCGCCTCGCCGGAGCATACGTAGTCCACAAAGCCGAACTGTCGGTGCAGCTCCTCCCCCATCTCGCCTTCCCAATTTGCGCCGCCGAACACAGTGGCGATGCGTGGATGCGCCGCCTTGAGGCGCTTTGCCAGTGCGAGTGAGGCGAGGTTTTGTTCGAATGTCGAGGTAAACCCTACGGCCGCGTATTCCTTCCAGGGAATGGACCCCATACAGTGATCGAGGAACTTCCCCGCCATCGCCCTCACCGCTTTCACCCGGGCGATGTCCTCCGCGCCAAGGTGCCATGTGGCGCGCAGCACTTCTGCGATATAACCTGCGTCCTCCGCCGGCCGCGGTCCGTGGAGCGCCTCCGCAAAGCACCAGTCGCCCGCGAAGGCAATGTAGGGCAGCGCCGAGGAGATCCATTGGTATTCCTCTGCGCTGATCAGGTCCGCGAAGGTGAACGACGGGTAGCGCACGTCGCACGCGATAGCGTCGCGCTCGAGTCGGGCCTTGAGCAGGCTCAACCCGAGCGCCGGACGCTCCATGGCCCCGAAGGGCATGCTGAGGAGGAGGATTTTTTTTATCACTTTGTTTTCAATCTCCGCCCTCCTGGCGGTCGGATCTCCCCGGGCTACGAGCCCAGCTCGAACTCCGATTGGGCGATCAAGTCCTGCAACGCGGCGACATCTTCCTCCGACAAAGTCGCCTTTCCTTCCTCAGGCGAGGCTTCTTCCGCCCTTGCGAGCGGCGGCGGAAGTACGATGGGCGCTATGGGCCTGATCGGCTGGATTGGCCTAATTGGCCTAATTGGCCTGATTGGTTGGATCGGCCTGATTGGTTGGATTGGCTGGATCGGTTGCACGGTGATGGGCTGGATTGGCCCAAGGCATTGCACCTTCGCTGACAGCACCGCTCTGTGCGCATCGACGAGTCCGTTGCCCGTCGAGGCATCCGGACCGACGACGGAGGCGATCCCCCCCCCGGGAGTCAGAGCCGTGGCGTTGCAATTGCCGGTTGTCACGTCGCGCGCGGTCTTCATCAGGATCGCTTTGATCTGCTTCGGCGTGAGTTTCGCGCACGCCTGCTTGATGAGCGCCGCCACGCCCGCGAGCTGTGGCGCGGCGGCGGACGTGCCGCTAAACGCCGCCCAACCGTCGTTGTTCGCCGTCTCGTCCCCAGGTGGATGGGTGCCGCCGGCCTTGCCCACGTCGATTTGATCCCCCGGCTCGAGAGGCAGCATGATGTAACTCGCCCCCGGCTTCATCCCCACGAGGCCGGACAAATCGGGCACGCGGCGGTTTGCGTAGATGACGCTGTTGAAGCCACTGGCGTAGTCCGACGCTCGCAGGCTTTCATCTACATCCATGAACACACCGCCCGCGGAAATCACATCCGGGTGCTGGCCGGGGAAGCCCACGTGGCCGTTGCCGGCGGAAAACACGACGGTAATCCCCGCCGCGACCGCCGCGGCGATTGCCGCCGCGAGCGCTTGATTGGCTGCGCTTAGCACGGTGCTGGTGCCAGTGTCGCTGCCCCAACTGCACGTAATGATGTGCGGGTTCAGCCCCACCGCCACGTTGAACGCGCCCAGCGAGTTGACAAAATTGATCTTCACGGGCAGCAGCTCGATGTCCGGCGCGCAGGAGAAAATGTTGGCCGATTCGCCAGTGCCGTGTCCGCTCTCGTCCTTCAGCGGATTCGCCGCGGCGGGCCCGAGCACTACGGGTGCGGCCCGGTAGCCGCGGTTGACGAAAAACGGATGCTTGAACCACCCGCTGTCCACCATCGCGACCTTGACCCCCTTGCCGGTGATGCCCGATCGGTGCGCCTTGTCCGCGTTGCAACCGAGAGACACTCCCGCCGGCACGTCGAGGTGCCAGTAGGCTTTGTGTGGGGCGAACATCGAGGTTGCCATCGGGTATCTCGGTTCCTCGATGGCCACGCCTTCGATCAGATCGCCCATTGTGCTTCCGGCCGTTGCGATGAGGCCGGACATCTCCGTCTCCGGGCAGTCGATAAATGTCCCCGTGTCATGCACTCCGCCCGGCTTGATGACCGGCCGCTCCTCGGCAATGAGTTTGGTGTTGAAAGCCCGCTCATAGGTGGCCTGCGAGCCGGCGATGTTGATCGTCATCGGCGTCACCTGGAGGATCTGGAAGCCCGCGTCCCGTAGCCGGTTCACGGCGCGCATGATGACCTCCTCGTCCGAAACGAAATTGCCCGCAGTTTCGGCGTTGATGCGATCGCCTGCCTCAAACATCGATACTCCGCCCACCGAGCGCGGCGAGGCGTTGGCGTAGATGATCTTCGGCATGACGGACTGAGTTTTCTTTTTGACCACGGTGTTCGGTCT
Source organism: Pirellulaceae bacterium (assembly GCA_046593355.1). Classification (GTDB taxonomy): domain Bacteria; phylum Planctomycetota; class Planctomycetia; order Pirellulales; family Pirellulaceae; genus SXOA01. Next base: position 11,758 of record JBKJNY010000039.1, read on the forward strand.
CTTTGCCTTCTTGATTTTTTTCATGGCGTCCTCGCTGGGTTAGAAACAGGAAAATTAACGCGTCCGTTGCCGACGTTCTGTGCCATTACAACGCTCGATGAGGCGGTTGTTCTCAAAAGCGAAAGCGACTTGCCTTCCAATCGGTCCAGGAATGCGATCGAAAGGAAGGACCTGGCTGAGACGACGGCTGGTCATGGTTCGGTCCCTGAATGGAACGAAGAATGTTCGCGGCTGATTATTGCCACCGTGTTCCAGGAAACAAATAGCCTAAATAGGCTAGGTGAGGCAGCAATTCGTCCCAGACAGGATTCTGCAACAGTAAGATGGTCGCCGGGCGGTGCTGCAGGTCCGCGCTCAAAAAACGATATATGGAGTCGGCAAACTGCCCCTTTTCATTTTCGCTGTGTTGTGGGTCGCCACGTGGTTTCCGTAGGGGTGCGTATCCTTTCCGTCTATCCTCGGATACGTTCGCCGGTGTTCTCGCCACTTCCCCACCTGGAGCACCGCTGCGCAGAACCAAACCCGCATCTTAGTTATCGTCGCCCTCGTCGCCGCACTGGTCGTTGTCACCTGCTGGAAGCAATCTCCTGGGCAGGGTGAGCCCGTCAAGGCGGTTTTGCAATTGGCACCGCGACTCTGAGCATCGGAACGAGGACGCAAAAAGCCTTGGCACTCAAGGACTTAGAACCGACCAGAAATCTCCTCAGAATTCCTGCCCGGTTTTGCGCCCCAATTGCGATTTATTTAGTAGAGGATCGTGCATCACGATTCACGTGTTGAACGAGGAGAATCGAAATGTGGTTAATCGGCATCGACCACGTACTAGGCGACTTGCCCTATGAGCTGACCTGTGGCAGGCACGTCGTTGGGCGCAGCCGGACCTGTGACGTGATGATCCGCGAGCAGTCGCTTTCCCGGCAGCACGCACGAATCTGGCTGGGAAAACAGGGTGAAGTCACCGTCGAGGATCTGCATAGCAAGAACGGCACTTTTGTGAACGAAGTGCGCGTCACGCAGCAGCCGGTGCAACCCAAGTCCTTCCTCCGGCTCGGAGATATCCGAATCCTCGTGACCCTAACGAGCCCAGACCTCGTTCCCGACTTCGCCGAGGAAACAAGTTCTGCGAAAGGCTATCGAACCGGTCCCTTGGCGCATCTTCCGGTCGAAATCCTGACCGCCGCTCAGCGGCAGGTATTCGACCTGATAGTCGCTGGCTGCGATGAATCGGCCGCTGCCAAAAGGCTCAACCGGAGCTTTCACACCATTCATCTGCACCTCCAGGCCATCTACCGCAAGCTGGGGGTTCATTCGCGGGCGGAACTCCTGGCATTGGTCATCCAATCTCAGCATGGTTTATCGAGGGACCAGGTCGCTAACCACGGAGCCGGAATGTGAAGTCTCTGTTAATTCGGAGCGGCATAGCCTATTCGGGCTATGGAAGCCACGTCGGCCAGCGCTCAAAATCCTTCCCGCCAAGACTTTGTCAGGCAAGGCACGACCCTTCCAACTTCCAGCCCAACCGCGGTTCAACTTGCTTTGGAGGAATTCTCGATGTTCAAAAGAGCTCTTCTGATTGCAGCATTCTTGGTTTTCGCCGTGCAAGTACACGGTGCCGACCCTGTGATGAAGGCGCATTTCATCGACGTTGGCCAGGGAGCCAGCACGCTCCTGAAATTCCCGTGCGGGGCGATTCTGATCGACACCGGTGGGCAGGATGAGGAAGCCACTGAGCATCTAGCCGACTACCTCAAGGACTTCTTTGCCAGGCGGTCTGACTTAAATCATACGCTGTCCGCAATGGTCATATCGCATCCTCACCTCGACCACACACGCGGCATCAAGAGAGTGTTTGAGGTTTGTCGAGTCGCCCGCTACATCGACGACAGCTTCGTGGAAGGCTCGGGAAGGTCTGGTCCGAAATTCGTGCGTGACAATCGCGTGGCTAACAACACGGTTGTCCGTGAGATTGTCGATGACGACATTGATCAGTTGCCGACCCGCAGCGGACTCACCGACGCGGACATTGACCCGCTCATGTGCGGCGACTGCGATCCACAAATCCGAATTCTGAGTGGAGGTCGAAATACCAATCCCGGCTGGACGGACGGAGACTTCGACAATCTCAATAACCACAGCGTGGTAGTCCGCGTCGACTTTGGTGAGGCTTCATTTCTGTTCACGGGCGATCTTCAGGAACCCGGTATCGAGACACTGCTGGACGAGTACAGCGATACCGATTTGCTCGATGTGGACGTTTACCTGGTTGGGCATCATGGCTCCCATAACGCCACGACTCCAGGCCTGCTGGAGGCTATGACACCTGAGATCGCTGCCATCGGGGTGGGAAAGTCAACCTTTGGGGCGCACCGCAAGAAGGGCTTTAACACCTTCTCCTATGGTCATCCGCGGCGCGACATCATTGAAATGCTGAGTGCGGCTATTCATGGCAAGCGATCGTCCGCAATCGACGTCGAAGTAGGGGACAAGGCCCGCAAGTTTTCGGACTTCCACGTCACCAAGAAGATTTACGCGACCGGCTGGGATGGCGACATCGTCATCACCGCAAAGCTCGATGGAAGCTTTGTTGTCAAGACAACGGAAGTACCGGTCTCAACTCCTAATTTGGCGGAAACACTTGCTTCGCCGGCTGATTCAGTCGCAGCAAATCCGGTTTCTCTATCAAGAGTCACGGTCGCCTTAACGACAGCTCCTTTGTCTCTAGCCTTAGCTCCAGTCAACGTTGCTCTGGACGGCGGTGACGCGGCAGTAAGTGCCGCAGAGCCCTACGAGTGGAACCGAAAAATCCTCGAGAAAAAACCGGCGATGGGGGGCAATGGCAAAGTCATCCTGTTTGATGTTTCTCACGGCGGCACCGCAGGCCAGTCCGACTGGGTGATTGACGGCGGATTCTCAGATTTCGCCGATGCCCTCGTGGACGTGGGCTATACAGTGCGCGAATATCGAGGAGTGGACAAAAATGCCGACGGTGTGATTCGCTTTTTCGACGACCGCCGCCCTGAACTTGCTCCTCAGAACGAAGCGGTCATCGAATTTGATGCCATCAGCACAGCCGACGTATTCATAATGGCCGAGACAAACCGCCCACTGACAAAGGTTGAGCGGGCAGCTCTGCTCCAGTTCGTCGCGTCAGGCAAGGGACTGTTCCTAATTGCAGACCACTACAATGCCGACCGGAATCTGAATTCCTGGGACGCCACGGAAGTGTTCAATGGATACAACCGTTCCACCAACCAGCAGTTCAACCTGGGCGGACTCTATGGCGATATGCGCAATCCTGGTGACGCTACTAAAGGCTGGCTTGCCGAGAACTTTGGAATCCGTTTTCGCTTCAATGCTATCGACTGCAAGTCTGGAGTTTCCGACATCGTCGCTCCCACCGCCGCCGAAGGCATCACCCGTGAAGTGGAGCCCTTACTGGTCGCCGCAGGAAGTACGCTGGCCGTGGTGGAACCCTCTCGGGCCAAGGGTCTGGTCTACCTAGCGACAAACGACCGCGTCACGAGCTGGTCCTCAGCCGTCGAGGGCGACGGGGAAGGACTCTACTTCGGTGGCCGAAACGAAGGTCCCTTTGTGGCCATTTCGAAACCCAATAAGGGAAAGGCGGCCTTCATCGGGGACTCCTCACCAATCGAAGACAAGACGGCAAAATATTTGAACGAACAGAGTGGCGGAAAGAAACGGCTCCATGACGGCTGGAATGACCGGGGGAATGCGGCTGATCTCTGCCTGAATGTGGTCAAGTGGCTGGCCAAGCCTGAGCCCTACGAGGGCTTCCAGGCGGCCAATGGACACTCTCCAGGAACAGCGACACCGACGCCCCTAGCTCCCATTGAAGCTGACGATCCTGACGACGGTAAACCTTGGCGGCGGCCTCAGGGTGGGTACGACCCCTGGAATTCTGATACGTTTGCACCCGGCTCCTTTGGAGCACCCTTTCCCGCAGGGGGCAGCCGTCATGCTGGTGGCGCAACCGAGGTTTTGACGGTTGCGAACGCTCTGAGTGCCCATGACGGGCAAATTGTTACTGTCGTAGGCGTGATTCAGGATGAACTCAACGATGAGTTTGGACTCAAGCTTGCAGACTCCACGACGGCAATCAAATGGCTCGGTGTACAGATTCCAAAAAACTTGCGCCCTGAGTTCAGTCCGAACCTCAAACCCGATGTTAAAGGTAAGAAAGTCCGCATCACCGGAAAGCGAGGCAACTACATGGGGCTCCCCGGACTGCGTGACGTGAAGAAGATTGAGCCGGCTGGCGCGTAACTGGCAAGTCCACTTCCACAAGAATCTAGGGCCACTCGATGTACCGTGGAATTCTCTTGGCGTCGCTAGGGACTGTGTTGTCGTTCCTTCAAATCAGTGCCTCGGGCCAGCCGTTGGAGCCCGGGGGCACTGTTGAATTCGGCGGAGAACTAGCCGAGCCGGAACAGCTCAGCGGCCTAGCTTTTGTGAATGACTTCCTCGTCATCTGCCCAGACGAGGGAGTCTACTTCAATGTCCTCAAGCTGGCAGGTGCTGACAGATACGCCCTGCATTCGAAGGTGGGCTTGCTTGATGATGAGGATGAGGAAATCGACATGGAGGCAGCCACGACGGATGGTGAGTTCGTCTTCATCGCGGGGTCACATTCGATGCACCGAAAAACCGTGGATGCTGACAGGACGTACAAGAAGAACAGATCCCGCCTGCTTGAACTGGAACCGCACGAGAAGAGCTACTCTGTCTTTCGTATAAAGCTCGACCAAGCAGGGCGACTCTCATCCCGCAAGAAAATCAGTCTTCGGGATGTGCTTAAGGACGATGACTTTTTGGGACCGTTCTGCAAGCTCCCCAGCAAAGAGAACGGTGTCGACATCGAAGGGCTGGCGATTAAGGACGGCAAGCTCTATGTCGGCTTCCGCGGGCCGGTGCTTCGCGGCAACTTCGTCCCTGTAATGACTCTGAAGTTTGACGAGCCAAGCGACTACGAGCTGTCCTTCGTGGATTTGGCCGGCCGCGGGATTCGCGATATTACGGCCACCAAGGACGGATTTCTTCTGATCGCAGGTCCGGTTGGAGACGGCGATATGTCCTTCCAACTCTACTTTTGGAATGGCAAGGACTGCATCCCTGGCGAAGGCGGGCCAGAAGGCGTGATCCGCAAAGTAGGGGAACTGCCGAAGATGGATGCCAAACCCGAGGGACTCGTCGTCACCAGCGAGACCCCAGACGCGTGGCATGTCATCCTGTTGTGTGACGGTAAACGAGGCGGAATGAAGTTTGTCATCCGCAAACTTTAGGTTTAGCCCTGATGGCCGCGGCAACCTTGAGATCCACAAATCTCTGATCGTCAGACAACATCCGCTGCAAGGCGAACTGGTGATGGACATGAGCGTCCGCAATATCTGGCCCTGCCATTCGTGCCGCAAGAATCAAAAAGCCGTCACTACGATGGCGAAGAGCCAATCTCCGATGAACAGCAGCCCCGTGAGTGACTTATGAAGCGGACAACCACGGCCACTTGGTTCGCCCATGTCTTACTGGCCGAGCTCCAGCAAGCGGATATTCGCCGAACTGGGACAACGCAAGGGCGTGAAACTGTCACGATGACGACCGCCGACGCTCTTGCTTGCATTGCGGCACTGAAGGATGACGATTTGACCGACAATGAGTTGGAGGAGAAAGCGCGGCAATGGGGACTTGGTGCCTTTCACCAAAGGCTACTTGCCAGATATACCCGACAAGAACAGGCATCAGAGGTCGATCCGCTTGACACCAAGGAGCAACCCTGGACCGTCGAGCAAGTAGTTACGGCCACCTTTCCCGAGCGACCGATTGAAGAGGCATCGGTAGACGACCAGAATCGAGCCAGAAAAAAAGCCGACCGGCAGACCAATCGCGAGCTGTTTAGCCAGGCACGCGAGGTGTTGCTTTGCTCAACGCAAAAGGAAAAACGCGATGCGCTGATCAAGGAAGTCTCGAACGCGGAAGAGATGCCTGAGAACAATTCCAAGGAGATCGACGCCAAAGATCAAAAACGTAGAGAGCTGACGAATCAGGCCAAGGCGCTGGCGCGCGACATGGAACTGACAGGCTTGGCGTTTTCCGGCGGGGGAATTCGCAGCGCGACCTTTAATCTGGGCATACTCCAGGGCTTGGCCGATGTGGGGCTGCTCAAGCGATTCGATTACCTCTCCACGGTCTCGGGAGGCGGCTATATCGGCAGTTGGCTCACCTCCTGGATCAAGCGCGAGGGCCGACTTGAAACAGTGGAAATGCAACTTCGTGGGAAGCGAACGGACCAGGCAAAGGGACGGGAGAAGTCGACCGAGCCGGTCAAGGAAGAGCCCGAACCCATCTTTCATCTCCGCTCGTACAGCAACTACTTGGCCCCGCGAATTGGCATCAGTTCCCCAGACGGCTGGATCCTCCTGGCGCTTTACTTCCGTAACTTGCTCCTGAATCAACTCGTCATCCTGCCAGTTTTGTTTGCGCTGGTGGTATTGCCGAGGTTCGGACTCTTGTTTCTGGATTGGGACGGCATGTACCGGGCCCCTGATCCACCTCCATGGTGGGCGAGTTTGCCCTGGTGGTTGACGGCATTCTGCGCCCTGACCTCGATCTTGATCTGCCTCTACGGCATCCAGCAGGCGGAAGCCAATTTTGCAACGACCGATGCCGCGACTGCTGCGGACCCGCAGATATCCGTCTCGAGTCGGCTGGCCCACTTGAAATGGGTGGTCCTCTTGCCCATGGTCGTGGGGAGCTTTCTATTCTCCTGGCTGGTTTGGAACGCGATGCACTACGGCGAGGATTTTCAGGACTGGATGATCGAAAATCAACCTTCCATTTGGCTGTACGGCACGGGAGGAGTGGATCAGCGTGAAGTCCAGGGACAACTGATACTGCTTTCGTCCTTAGTATTTGGAGCGGCGTTGGCGGCATTGTTGGGTATGGTTCGCCTCGTGTTCGAACTTTCGTCTCCGAAGCTTCGGACAAATCTGCAGGGCATGCCGCGTTGGAATCTGCGCTCGCTCGCCTTAGCCGTCTATTGGCGACCCTGGAAACAAATCGGACTGCGCGCCATAAGTGCCACGATTGCCGGAGGCGTGGTCGGCATGCTCTTGGGTAGTCTCTTTGAGGGGACCTATCTCATTGACGAAAGTCGCCACCTGCTCGTTGGCGGCGAAGACCAGACGACGCTCGACAGCCAGGCCTTTGAACTTGCGCTCTATTTGACTCTGGGCACTCCGACCGTGCTGCTGCTATTTGTCTTGTACGTGATTCTGTACGTTGGGTTTATGAGTCGCTGGCTCCACGAGGAGGAGCGCGAATGGTGGGGGAGCCTCAATGGTTGGATTATGAGCAACGCTGCGCTTTGGGCTGGCTATTGCGGACTCGCGCTATTTGGAGCGCCGCTTCTCCTGTGGTTTGGCCCGCTCGCGCGCACGACGATCAGCGCCAGCTGGGCATTTACCACCATTGCCGGTGTACTCGCAGGGAGCAGCCCCCGCACGGGCAGCGCGAAGCGGAACCGGTTGGTCGAATGGCTGGCTCTGGCGGCACCGTATGTTTTCGTAGGCGGACTTGCGATCGGAGTTTCCTGGCTCGTCAGCCAAATCTTGGACTACCGGCCGGACGAAAAGGTGGTGGCGCGCATGGTCGGGAACAAGCAAATCCCGGCAGCGCCGCTGACTGCTGTTACCAAAACGGATTCCGACAAGACCGGAAAGGAAACGGTCCACAAGACGGAGTACACTTTGGAGCCGGATCCAGCCAAAATCGCCAGCTTTCGCTACTGGTCGGGGCTGCTGAACGGTAAACCGGTCATTGCCGGACCAGGCGACCTGAGGGGGAAGGAGGAGCGTCGCAATGGGGTGGTGCTGCTCAAGTTATTGCTCTGGGTGGGTTGTTTTCTGGCCCTCAGCGCCCTGGCATCCTGGCGAATCGGCGTGAATACATTCTCGCTGCACAGTCTCTATGGCAATCGTCTGGTGCGCTGCTACCTGGGCGCAACGCGCATCAAGAGCGAGGTTCAAACCGACGCACTCCACGGAGCCCCTAGCAATAGCGGCCGGCCTCCTCGTCGCCCCAACCCGGTAACCGGCTTTGATCGTCGAGATGACTTTCCGCTGTGCCATTTGCGATTGTCGCCGGCTCAGGTTCCGCTTTCCCCTCAAGCACAGGCACGTCCCTATCGTGGCCCCTATCACCTAGTGAATACCGCGCTCAACTTGGTGCAAGGCGACGAACTGGCATGGCAGGAGCGCAAAGCAGAAGCCTTTGTGATGTCCCCCTTGTACTGTGGCAGTGAAGGGACTGGCTACCGCGACACGGAGAAATTCGCAGGCAAAATCAGTTTGGGCACCGCTGTCACAGTCTCCGGCGCTGCGGCGTCACCAAACATGGGGTTTCATTCTTCCCCGGCGGTAACTGCCCTGCTCACCATGTTCAACGTGCGACTGGGAGGATGGTTTGGGAACCCCAATGACGAACCCAAAGTGGTCACGGCCGCCTGGGAAAACGCCGAGCCACGGTTTTCCCTCGTCCATCTCTTCAATGAGCTGTTCGGTCGCACCAATCGCCGCAGTCGATATGTGTACCTGTCCGATGGCGGGCACTTCGAAAATCTAGGAGCTTATGAGCTCGTTCGTCGGCACGTCCAGCTGGTCGTGATTTGTGACGCGGGGGCAGATGCTGGCTTTGAGCTGGAAGACCTCGGTAACCTGATCCGCAAGTGTCGCACGGACTTGGGCGTGCCGATCGAGCTGGACGTGACTCCCCTCAAGCCCGATTCCGAGGGTCTCAGCAAATGGCACTGCGCCGTGGGGCGGATCCGCTACGACCACGTTGATCCGAGTGCGGTTCCGGGCACTCTGATCTATCTCAAGCTCACGCTTACCGGGAACGAACCGTCCGACCTGGTGAGTTATGCCACCCGCTGTCCGCCGTTTCCACACCATTCCACGCTGGACCAGTTTTTCAATGAATCCCAATTCGAGAGCTACCGCGCGCTGGGCCATCACGTTGCCTTGGAGGTGTTTAGCGACGCGATGCGGGACACCATCCTCGACCCCAGCATTTCGTCCGGCCCTGACGACATGAGCGACTTGGCCCATCGTCAGATCGGACGAAGGCTGACCGCAAACCTGCAGCGGCGCTGGTTTCCACCTCCACCGGAACTGCAGGAAGGCTACCTGGAATCGGTGGAATGGTCCGAGAAACTGCACGAGGATCTTGCCAGCGAGCCCAGCCTCGGGCAGCTGAGCAAGTCGCTTTATCCAGAGCTGTCGTCTGCTTTGGACGTGCCCAGCTCCCAACAAACTCGGATTCGGGCGGAGCTGCATACCCTGGCTCGTATACTCCAAGCCCTGGAAAACGCCCTAATCAGCGTGCAATTGGAGGGATTTCATGCCCACCCGCTGAACCGTGGCCGTCTCAACGTGTTTCGCCGCTGGATGAATAGCGAAGCCATGCGCCGGCATTGGCCCATCCTTCGCGGGGAATTCAGCCAGGACTTTGTGCGCTTCTGCGAAAGCGAGCTCCATATGGACCCTGGGCAGCCGCAGATTTACAGCTTTGTAAACCCACACGAATTGATGGCCGAGCCCACTTGGCGTCCTTTGCAACGTGAATTCAATGCCGAATGGCCGAGCGAGCTGTCTCTCGACGAGATTGCTGCAGCCGCCCAGAACAGGTGGCTGTTAGCCAACGTGCCGCATAATGATCCAAACCCAGGCCCCTGGAGTTCGCAGCGCTACCCCTGCGGCTTCGCTTCCTTACGACAAACAGCAACCGCTACGACAACGGCTCCCGCTACCTACGAATTATTGTTTTGGGTCCGTGGCCCATATCGCACCCTAGGCATTGGCCGGCGCTGTCTGAATGAGCTGCTCCCCGATATTCTACGACTGCCACAAATGGCCATTGGCTCTACCTTGCGCGTCCGACTCCCCGGTGGAGCTTGGGTGGGGACTTCTGAGCGGCTTCAGCGTGACTTGTGGGTAGCCTTCTTTTTCCAGTATGGCTTTCGCAAGCGGCCCCAACCTGCGAGCGCCGACATCATCCTGGAATTGACTGTTTAAGTTTCTCCTAGCCTCCGGCACGGCCGTGGGAACGATGGGCGTCGTACTGCTGAGTTTTCTGCGACTCTTTGATGCTTCAAACCGATTTCGCTATAAACGCATTCTGAGTACTGAAGTGCGTGGCGAGAAAGCATAGCCTGATTAGGCTATTGCTTTCGGCGCTGCGAGAAGAGAAAACGGGCTTTGACGGTCCTCCTCTTCTGCATTCGCACCCTTTCAGAGGCCACATCCCATGTCTATTCCCCAGTTGATTCCGAACCCGGACGGCAGCACGATGCCGGTTCAGTTCACCTCCTTCACGCTCGATAATATGGGGAGGTATTTGTGCAATAACTTGCAGGAGGCCTTCGACAGTGCTGCCCAGTCTGTTGGAGGTAGGAGTCGCGCGTTTGATGTCATCGTGATTGGCGGGGGCACCTTCGGTTCGATCATCGCGCAGCATCTTTTCAACAAGGATGCCACGCATAGTCGACGGATTCTCGTTCTGGAAGCGGGACCCTTTGTCCTGCCAGAACATGTTCAGAACATGAATTTCATGGGCGGTGACCCACCCATGCGCGTCCCGTGGGTCAGTCATGGCGATTTGGATTACAAGGGACTGATCTTCGCAGTTGGGGGGCGGTCGCTCACTTGGGGTGGTTGGTCGCCGGAGCTGCTCGATATTGAAATGACCAACTGGCCGCCAACGACCAAAGCCGATCTGCGCGCGAAGTATTTTGAAAAAGCTAGTCGCCAGATCAGCGTCAAGGAAACCAACGACTTCATCTACGGCCCGCTGCACTTGGCTCTGAGAAAACAACTGCACGCTGGCCTTAAGGCTGCGGGCAACGTGACCGGCCTCACTTTTGCCGAATTGCTCGATCATCCGGCTGTTCGCTATCCTGATCCAGGGGAGCCTCCCTTGACCGCGCCGATTCTCCGCGACTGGCTCGGACTGCTACCCAGTGACACAACACCGGAAGCAACGCTGCATGAGCTGTTCAAGCTTGAAGCCCCCTTGGCGGTTCAATCGACTACGTTGCCAGGCTTCTTTCCGACGAACAAGTTCAGCGCAGTACCCGGACTGGTCACCGCTGCCCGTTTGGCCGGCAATGAGGCAGACGGGATTGAGGCCCCAGGAGACGCACGCAAACGCTTAATGATTGTTCCAAGCTGCCACGTCCAAGAGCTGATTACCGAAACGCAGCCTGACAACTGGGTCCGCGTGACCGGAGTGCGCGTCTGGCAAAACGGCAACTCCGTGGAGATCAAGCTCGCACCCTCTCGTGATGGCCGGCAAAGCGCCGTCGTCCTCGCTCTTGGGACGGTTGAGACCACTCGGGTTGGAATGACGACCTTCCAACAATCTCTGGCGGGCCGAGCGGCGCAGCGGATGGGTACGAATCTGGTTGCACACCTTCGGTCAAACTTGACAATTCGCGTGCCGAAAACCGCCATTGCCGCCAACCTTCCTCCCACGACCATTCCGAGCCTTCAATGTTCCGCGCTCTTTGTAAAGGGTAAGGCATCCAATGGACGGACCTATCATTTTCAGATAACCGCTTCTGGTTTGAGCAAGCTGGGAGGCGATTCAGAAGCCGAGCTTTTCAAGAAGATTCCGTCCCTCGAACATTTCGAGGACATGCTGCGGGCCAGTGACGACACCGTCGTTATCACGATCCGTGGTATTGGTGACATGACGCCACGGAATCCGGACAGCTTCATCGATCTCTCTCCATTGGAGAAGGACTTTGACCGTCCCAAAGCGGTGGTTCACCTTGGCAATGCCAAGGCTGATCCCGGAGCGTTTCCAGGTAGCACTCAAACCCAGAATGACCGAACAACCTGGAAGGAAATGGATGAAGTATCGGACAAGATTGCGCTCATCTTCGCAGGCAACGAGCCTTTCGACATTTTGGCCAGCAAGACTCGCGTCATTCATGTGAACGCAGGCACTACGGCGCAACGCCTTGCTGATCTCGCAAAATTCAAGGAACGTCGCGACTCGCTTGGTACGACCCACCATGATGCCGGCACCATGAGAATGGGAGACAGCATCGCGGATGCCGTCACGAATGATTTTGGCCGCATCCACGATACCACCAACTGCTATGTCGCCGGACCTGCGCTCTTTCCAACCGTGGGTTCGCCCAACCCGATGCTCACGGGGGTGGCCCTCGCTCGCCGGACGGGTGATCTGCTCACTGATGCTGTGTTGCCCAAGGCGGAAGTCTTTAATCTCACGGCGGCTGAAACCGCTGAAAATCTAGCGGCAGCCGCAGGTGCCCCGCGCTGGAAGGTACTCTTCGACGGCACCGTGGCGACATTCAAGAGTTGGCGACTGGCCGGCCCCGATAGTGGCGGGAGCGGTATGCTGCATGTCAATGGCGAGATGGTCAGCTACGGTGACAATGGAATGCGTCTATTCTTCTACGCGACTGAGTTATTCGGCGACTTTACCCTGCGTTTGCAATTCCGCATCTTCGATGAGGCGAAACACAACAGTGGGGTCTTTGTCCGTTTTCCACGACCGACGCTCGACTTTGCGACCACTGCACTCCAGGACCGCGCCCATAATGAGCCGGCGTTCGACAACACCAACCCAGCGTGGAAACCGGTAATCGCCGGATTTGAAGTCCAGATTGATGACAACGCTCTTGGCGATTCGGGGAAAGACTTCTACGGCATCAAGCCCGAGCCCAATGGTCTGTACAAGAATCGCACGGGGGCAATCTACAGAATCCAAGCTGGCGACCGAGTGTGGCATCAGGGGTTCAATGAGCCTACAGTTCAAAACTATTCTCTGGGTTCCGCTCTTGTACCAAGCGTTTGGTTTGAGTACGAAATCCAGGTCGCTGGCGATGACTATACTGTTCACCTGACGAACCTTCAGTCGGGTGAACGCAAACGCACCACATCTTTTCACAACACGGACACAGAACGTGGACGATCACCGGGATGCATCGGTGTGCAGGTGTATCCGGGAAACACCGTCGCTTGGCGCAACATCCGCATCAAGACATGATGGCATTGGCGAGGACTGGCGAGATGATTTCCAGCACCTCATCCTCCGATGGGGCACCCAATCAGATCCTCTCGGACGAATTCGCTTCTCGCGACGCTCGCTGGCTGTTCCAGCATGAAGACCTGAGCATTCGGGCGCTCGGCGGGCGTGACCAGCTATGGGACTATGAAATGACGTCATGGTTTGGCACACGGTCGCAATCAAATCGAACTCCCAATGGCCACTAACGCTGCTTGTTAGATAACTCGCGAACCTGTTCCGGCGACAGAGCCCCGCGGTACAAACGCACGTCCGCCAGGTCGCCACGGAAGTAATCTTGAGCACCTAGCCCGACGCGCAGCGGCTGACGATTCGTAAGATCGAAATTCTCTGCCGCAAACAGTGCGGACTCACTAGCAAGCTTGCCGTCGACGTAGAGTTGCAGCCGGTCATGTCCCCGGACCGCAGCGACGTGATGCCAGCCAGCGGACAATTCCCGGTCCCAAGTGGCGTTCCGACCCGCTTCGATGGACAAAACGCGGCCGGCAGGGAGCGTGCCGACAAACAGTCGTCCCTGGAAGACGGCCATCGACCAGGCGCGGCGGTACTTTACGTCCGGCGTTCGATCGACGCTGCCGATCTTCGTCCAGTTCATGTCGCCGTCATAGCGGTACACCTCGGCCGACGGCAACGTCCCGCCATACAACTTGCCGTTGTAAACCAGGAGTGGCATGGCTTCGAGCTCTTGACCGAGCTTACCCACGTCGTCCCATTTCGAGCCTCCCGCGTAGCGAAAGACGCGAGCCTTCGGCCATTCGCTGACATACAAACTACCGCGATGGACCGCGAAGCCGTACGTCTGTGATGCGTCCGGGATTTTCCCGGCGTGTTCCCAACTTTGGCCGTCGAACCGAAAGACGGAGCCCTCGTCATAACTGGTCGCGTAGAGAGCGCCGTTGAAGACGGTGAGCGCCTCGACCCGTTTGCCATCAGGCGTGGCGCATGGCACCCACTTTTCGTCGTCGTTGTAGCGGAAGAAGCCCGCTGGTCGATACAACGACCCGGCATACAACTTGCCGCGAAACACAACAAGACTGCCAACGCCTTCTGTTTCCGGAGAGAGCATACCACAAGAAATCCAGTGGCCATCGTCCCCAAGCCGGAATACCTTGCCGCCCAAGTTTGGGTTCTGCGATTCGACAAGCGCCGAGCCTGCCAGCCGATACTTGCTCGACGCGGCAAAGAGCGTGCCTTTGTACACGGCCATGGCCGAGATCGCGTTGGCCTTATCTGGGCTGCCCAGGTCAGTCCAACCTTTTTTCCCTTCATAGCGAAAGACATGACCCGCCTCTCCGTCACCGGCGTGGCATGTGGCCGCGTATAGCTTCTCTTTGTGGACGCAAAGCGACATCACATAAACTGCGGTCCCCAACCGACCGTGATCGGTGAACTGTTCCTCAAGACGTCCCTGGTCGATGCCGAAATGAAGTTGGCGGGTGTTGGGCTGACCATTCGTCACTCCACCGTGGTTGTAGATCCCCAGGTGGAACCCGGTGCGCGTCTTCGGATCATATTGACTGACAAGGTCTCCCAGCACGTCGTCCAGTTCTGCTTCTGTGTTCACCCACAAGGCAATCGAGAATTCGCCGGTCCCCAACCGCAGCGCCTGGGCATCGGACACTTCGATGACGGAATCCCGTCCATTGAAGCGAGCAGCCGTTTGCAGCGTTCCGCCGGGCCCAGCCGTTTCGAAATCGACGCCGCGAGAAGTTGTCGGCAGAGCTGCGCCCGACTGTTCACGAGCATTGCCACGCAATGGCCAATGTCCGATGAGAGTTGGCTCCGCCGACGATGCCGTCGCGGCCAAAGCCGTACAACTAGCAAATATCAAAGTGCCGCAAAGACGCATGTCATCTTCCCTTAATCCAAAGTGTCTTACAGCCACCCGGGGTTTGCCATCCATGGGCTAAAGCTCGATCTTCCACCTGCCCTCCAGCATGACAGACGAGACAGGGACCGAACAGCAATCTCCGCATTTTCAACCTGGCTTCCGACTTTGCCTTCAGCGCCGATGACGCTCACGTCGCTTACGGCGAGAACAACACCACGGCGATTGTGAAAACGCTTACGGACGACTCAGAAGTCATCATCGAAACTGGGAATGATCAACCCCATCTCGCCTTTAGCCCGGACGGAAAACGGCTAGCCACGGGCGGTTATGGAACAAAATCCCGAGATTGGAATGTGACCGACGGCGCGCTTGACTTTGAGCTCGATACCGACCAGGTGGCGGGAGGATTGCAGCCTCACTCGGGCATCTTTGTCCCCTCTTCGCCAGCGATCAACACGATGGAATTAACAGGCTCCGGGGCAGATGGAGCTGAATCTAAGGCGCGGCTAGTTCTACGGGTAGACCTGGAGAGAATTTGCCGAGGATCAGTCGGCAGGAGCCTTTGGCCCTCGCAGCGATTCAGGCAGGTTTGGGTTGCGCTCGAGGCTGCGACGCACTATTTCTTCTTGATGATTTGCCAGTTGTTCCAGTAGATCCTTGGGGGTGTGTGGGTTCCTGGCGAGGGTCATTTGAGTTCCAAGCTGGCCGCGCTGGTAGAGTTCTCGCAGGGCCTGTGACGGCGTATTTGGATTGGCGGCAAGACGGTTATCGAGCTCATACCCTGCCTGAATTCCACGAAAGTGGACTAGCTCGCTGAGCCGGTCAGACGGCGTCAATGGATCGGAGGCAGCGACAAGTGCCTGCCGAGCCGATTGATACTGCCAGCTCGCTGCGCAAATTGCAGCGACCCATATTAGAAGTAGCGCGGCACTTATCACCTTGCGCTTTGGCCAACCATAGAGGAGCGATCCAGCCAGAGCTCCACCGATGAGCAGCCAGAACGCGAGTTTTACGAGCACGAGCATCCCCCAGATTGGAAGCTGGGGGTCGGAACCAAATACACCCATCATTGCCAGCTCGCATCCGCCCCTAATGCCGGCAAGCAGAATTACTAAGGTGAAAACAATCGCTCCCGCGATCCACCTGCTAGAGTGGTGCTGAACGGGCTGAAAAGATGAACTGGAAATAGGTGCCACCATTGCCGCCTCCTCAGACGACTACCGTCCGCGACCTCACTCTGAGCTCCGTGTGGGCATAGTCCGGGTCCTCAAGATTGTCGACCCAAGTGGCCCAGACGCCCCGCCTATTTCTCTTCCAGCGTCAGCGCCACGCAAAAGGGAGCTGCCACCGTCGCCTCTTTCTGGCCGAGGTAGTCAATGCTGGTAACCTTCATGTCTGGTTTGGGGTTCTCCCATGTCGACAGATAGAGGCGCAATCGGCAAGTATTTTTTGTGGCATAGTCGTTATCGGCGGTCTCAAATCTCAATCGCAACCGGTAGGTGGGGTTTTCTCGAAGAAAACTTCGGCTGGGGTCCGAAAGCCGAGGCACGCGCGGGGACGGTTGTTTAGTTTGTTTTCCGTC
>JBKJNY010000171.1:0-41609 GCA_046593355.1 Pirellulaceae bacterium
AGCCAGGTGCTTACCATGTACCCGGTCGTGAGCCGCCAGCGTCCGCATTCGCTCTGCCAGCCGGCCCCGAGTTCGAGGTCGAGGATGCTGACAAGGCGGCCAGCCTTCCAGGTGGTATCCACGATGATCGGGTCCACGTCGCTGCCCTGGGTGTAGCGGCCGCGGAATTCGCCCGCGACAAAGCTGGCGGAGGACTTGCCGTAAACCATCAAGCCGCTGTTGCAGGAATGACGCTCGCCGTCGAGACCCACCCGAAAGCCGCCGCCGTCAAAGTTCATGTTGCTGACTAGCGTGTCCGTGGTGCCGGTGCCGGAATACACCCCGGTAAACTCCTGCTTGAGGCCGGCGTAGCGAGCCCCCACGAGATAGTTGACGGCCCACAAGTCGCCGGCGGCCCAAACGGCCCGGTAATCGGCATCCACCAGATCAAACGTGATATCCAAGTTCGCAAAGGCATCCAGAAAGTCGGAACCCGCGTTGGCAGTGCTCGGATGAAACACCTGGCTCCGGAGAACCAGTGGCGCGGTCGTGGTGACCGAGTCCGTGCTGCTGCTCTGGAAGCGGCTGTAGGTCAGCGAGATGCTGGTGCAGTCGTCCATCGCACGCACGCCGCCGATGCGAAAGCCGGGGGAGAAATCGGGATCCGCCACGGCAATCGGGCCGACCTGAATTGGCGGCACTGGGGGAGGCACAATGGCCCCGTCAATCGCCACGGCGTAAGCCACTTCAGCGCCGCGGGCCCGCAGGACCAGCACTTCGCCGAAAATCCCGCTGCGATGCGCCCAGACGGGCGAGCAGCTTACTTCGCAAGCATTCAGGTCGACTTTGCCGACCTGAATCGGTGCCTGAGCCGGCCCGTCCGCGAAGAAGCCGCCAAAGTCGGCTTCACCGCTGACGAGCTGGAACTCGCCGGAACCCTGTGCGAATTCATCGCAATAGGCCTCCCCGGCATAGGCCAGATAACTCAAAGCCACGAACAAAACGCGCCAATAGCATTGCATGGTTAATTCCTTATTCTCGGCATATCCCTCCCTAGTATCGATCCGCCCAATCGTCCCCACGAAAAAAAAACGGATGCGCCCATTAAGCGTTGCGCGAGGGAGAACCGGCAAGTATGCGAGAACCTGCACGTCTGACATGCGCGGAAAAATCGCGCAAGTTTGCCAGATGCCGGTCTTCAGACAGAAAACAGCAAAGAAAGGGTGGCACGTCCACGGCTTTGCGTGGGCGTGGTTTCCGATTTCTAGCCCCTTACACCTCGTCCAGCGGCTCGGTGGCATCCCCGAACTTGCCGGGGCGGACCTGCATCTTGTCCATCATCGAGAGGTAGAGCCGGCAGGCCTGGCGGTTCGTCTTCTCCCGGTAATTCAAGGCCCGGCCCGTTTGGATCCGTCCGCCTCCGCGGCCCAGCATGACCATCGGCAACTGCGTGGCGTCGTGGCTGCCGGTCATCATGCTGGAGCAGTACATCAGCATGGAGTTATCGAGCAGCGTCCGCTCCCCTTCCTGAATCGCATCGAGCTTGCGGGCGATGTATCCCAATTGCTCCACGAAAAACTGGTTCACCTTCAGCCAGTCCGCGGTATCGGAATGCGACAGCAGATGGTGAATCATGTAGTCCACTCCCAGGTGCGGGAAGCGGAGCGACGAATGATCGTTATTGAGCTTGAGCGTAGTGATCCGCGTGGTGTCCGTTTGAAAGCCGAGCACCAGGATGTCGCACATCAGGCGCATGTGGTCCGCCACGTTTTGCGGAATTCCGTCCGGCGGGCGTTCCATGTTCGGCTTGTCGAGCGTTGGCCGCCAGCCTTGCAGCTCCCCCTTTTTGCCGGCATTCTCAATCCGCTGCTCCACGTCCCGCACCGAGTCGAGATATTCGTCCAGCTTACGCTGGTCGGTGCTGCTGATCTGGCTGCGCAAATCGGTGGCATCGGCCAGCACCGCGTCGAGGACGCTCTTGTCCCCCTTTTGAACTTCGTCCTTGAACAGTCGATCGAACGCGAGTGCGGGGTAGAGTTCCAGAGGCGTGGGAGTGGTCGGTGACGTCCACGAAATATGCGAGCTGTAGAGCATCGAATAATTCTTGTGGACCGACGGGTTCGACTTCTCGCATCCCAATACGAGGCTCGGCACTTTGGTCGAGCGGCCATACGTCTGCGCCAGCAGTTGATCCACGCTGGTGCCCGAACGAATGTCGCCGCCCGAGGCGAGCGGAGCGCCCGAAAGCAAGTTGCCGGTCTGCGAGCTGTGGATGTTTCCCTTCAGCGCCTGCTCGTTGTAGAGGCCGCTGATGAACAGGAGCTTCTCGCGGAAATCCTGGAGCGGAGCGAGCACCTGCCCCAGCTCCATCGACTTCCCTTCCCCTTTCACCCACCATTCCTTGCCGTGAAAGCCGTTGCCGGAGAACAGCACCGCCAGGCGGACCGGGGCTTCGCTCGATTTCTGGTTCTTCGCCGGCTCATCGCCCCAGACGGGAAGCGATTCCAGCCACGGCAAGGCCATGGAGACGCCGAGGCCGCGGAGCAGGGTGCGACGAGAGAAGTGATGCATACTCATTTTTTCACCTGCTTGATTCCCGGTTTCGGAATTCCATGCTTCGCGCGAAACTCCGCGTCAATTTCAGCAAATGGCCGGAACCGTCCGGCTTCCATATCGGCAATCCCCGCACGAATCGACGCGAGGTCGTCAAGTTCTTGTTTCGATGCGGCGAGTTTGCCTGGCAGCATTTCATTCTCTGGGATGTCTTTGCCGGACATTTGTTTGCTCCCCGAATTGACCTCACTCATTATACGCCGTTTCCCGCCCGCGTATCTCGCGGAATTGGCGGCTCTGAACAATTAAGTCGATGGCGGCGAGGACGCTGTAGTTTTTGACCTTGAGCTCGGCTTGCATTTCGGCCAGCAGCGGCTCATCGGAAAGCTGCACGCTACGTCCCAGGGAGTAGCCGAGCAGCTTTTTGCAGAACTGGCGGACGAAGGCGTCGCGCCGCTTGGTGAGCAGATATTTCCGCAGACCGTCGAGCCCTTCGAATTCCGCGCCGTCCATGGCTTTCACTCGCGTATCGATTGGCCGATCGCCAAGATCTTTCTGGCGGAGGCGGCCGATGGCGTCATAACCTTCCAGCGAAAATCCGAAGGGATCAATTCGCTTGTGGCAGATGGAGCATTTTTCGTCCGTCGTGTGCTTCTCGACAAGCTGCCGCACGGTGAGTCCGGCGGTTGCTGTTTCGTCATCCGGCAGAACCGGAACTCCCTTCGGAGGCCGCGGCAAGCGTTCGCCGAGCAGCACTTCGCTGATCCAGTTGCCGCGAAGAATCGGGCTGGTCCGCGAAGCGCCCGATTGCGTTGCCAGAGTCGTGGCCTGCGCCAGGATACCTCCGCGGCCGGATTTCTTGATGCCATCAACGCGCCGCCAATCTGGTCCCGCAATGCCCGCAATGCCGTAGTGCTTCGCCAGGTCTTCGTTGAGGAAGGTGTAATCCGCATCCAGGATTCCAGTTACGCTGCCATCGTTCTGAAAGAGGTCGGTAAAGAACTGAATCGATTCCTCGTACATCGCCCCGCGCAGGCCGATGAACGTGGGGAAGTGCCGTTCGCTTTTTTCATCCAGTTGGTCAAAGTCATGGATGTGCAGCCACTGGCAGGCGAACTCCGTCGCCAGCCGCCGGGTCTTTGCATCCTTGAGCATCCGCCTGGTCTGCGCCCGCAGCACTTCCGGGTCGCTCAGTCTTCCAGCCGCCGCGAGTTGCCGCAATTCAGCATCCGGCTGGGATGACCAGAGGAAATAACTGAGCCGATTGGAAAGCTCAGAGTCGGAAACAGGGCTTTGGCCCGCGCCGGGGCCTGGTTTTTCGATGCGATAGAGAAAGGCGGGCGAAACAAGGATGCGCGCGAGCGTGAGGCGGAAAGCATCTTCGTGCGGAATCTCTTGCTTCCGTAGCCGAGCGTACAGAACCCGCAATTCCGTGGCTTCCCCTTCAGCCAGCGGTCGGCGATAAGCCTGGCTGGCGAAGCCAATCAGCGATTCCAAATGCCGCGGCTCGGTGTCGAGGAGTCGCTGGCGATAGGCGGCAGCCCGGTCGGCGTACGGTTTGCGAAGGGGCTCAAAGACTTTGGGGTCGGCATCCTGCGTGGCATATTCGATAAGTTGAGCCAAGGCATCGACGAGGGTGAGGGCATCCTGGCTGGTGTAGTGCAGCTCATCCCAAAGTTTATCGAGCCACTTCTGCTCCGCCTCAGTAAGCATCAGCCGCATCAAATGGTCGTCTTCACGATAGAACAGCGTGAGCGTGACGACCTCATCCACGGGCACGATCTTCGTGTAGCACAGCGCGGCGGGAAACAGTTGACGAAATTCTTCAAAGCTCGCTTCGATTCGCTTTCTGGCCTGGCTTGTTTCGCTCACCAGAATCGCCGCGGCGAAGGAGGTTCGTCGATTGTCCCCGGTCCATTGCCCGCCAGCCTGCGTGACCGTGACTTCCGACGGCTTAAGACCGATGCCCACAGGCGCTTTGCCGCTTAGAACTTGCAGTTGGATGCTTCCTTCCGCGCCGGATTTCGGATCGAGTACGCCGGAAGTGACCAGCTCGCAACCTTCCACCAGGTCGGCAGGCAGGCGGATTTCGATGACCGACGGTGCCTGGACGCAAAGGTTAGCGGCATCGACCTGGCCACCACTGGGATGCTTGCCGAAGAGTGCTGGGTCGAGGCCCCATTCAGTGGCAGCCGCAACACTCTTCTTGGCCGGTTCCACCACGGGGTCAATTCTGCCGCCGGAAAGGGACCGCAGAATACCTCCCAAGAGTGGCCCGCCGCTCGACCGCAGTTGCTGATGGAGAGAAGCGTTCGAGGCGTCGCTCCCCTCCGGTGCCATTCCCGTCAGCAGTTTCTGAACTTCGTCGGCTGCGGCCTTCTTGGCGTCCGCTCCCTTGGCGTCTTGCCACTTGGAAAGCAGCGATCCCGCCGGTATCACGGGCGAAGTAGCAGTCGGACCATCGGGTTCTGTATAGAAATGCCAGACCTGATTTCCATAGCGATCGGCATGGGGATTCCCGGCGAGAATATCGCCGGAGACATCCGCCGCCAAGTCCCAGGTCTTTCGCTCGGCTTCCTTCTCTTCGGATGTTGTGAGCTTCAGGTCAATTGCCGTGAGATCACAGGAATGGTTGCCGTCGCGGGGGCCGATGAGGAGCGAAAGCACATCGCCGGTTTGCACCGCCACATTTTCCAGTGGGCCAAACTTAAATTCCTTGTTTCCCTGCGCGGTGCCGGCAGCCAATCGCTGCCGCGTCGAGCCGCGACGCAGCTCCACCAGCCAGGTGACCCCGTTGCCGCATTCGGGATGAGCGTGCGAGACGGCCCCTTCGACTCGCAACTTCGCCGTCAATGGGCTTTTCCAACCCGCGGCAGCTCGCAGGGTAGGGGAAGGATGGACCGCTACGCCGTGCGGCTTCATATTGCCGGGGATGCGAACGTGCTTGTCGGACGAATTGGCCACCAGTTGGGGCGTCTCATTGACTCCCCAGCCTTTGACGAATTCATAACCTCCACCGCTGGTGAGCTTGTTCGTAAAGTGGCCGGTCAATTCCACACTTCCTTCCGAGCCGATGCCCAGATAATTGAGCCAGGCCGCGAGTGCGTCCGCTTCCAGGCCGTGCTTTTTGGCGAGCTCTTCGGTGGAGCCCTTCCCCTGAGCGGCAGCAGCTTCGTCGGCCGCGGCGAGATACTTGGCGGTCGCTCCCAAGATTCGCTCGCGGCGGGCGGTCAACTCGTTCATCACATGCCGCACATTCCGCAGCGGCAAGTCCGGCCAGCCGGGAGCGACGATGCGCGGATTCTGCCAGAGGGCAAAGTCGTGCTCGTTTCCATCGCCGGCATCGGAAGTGACCAGTGTGATGCTAATCTCGCCCGCAGGTATTATGAGTGGAAACTTGAATCGCACGTCCTGCTGAGCGACCAGCGGGCTGACCGATTCGAGCCACCGCTTTGGCCCGCTGACTTTTCCGATATGTCCCACGCTGCCGAATTTGAACAGCGATTTTTGCCAGGCGGCGATTTCCGCCGCAACAGCCGGGGCTTCCTCCGCGTTAGCCGATTGCCAGCGTGCGCGAAGCGGAGTGAGAAGCAGCGACGGCTCTTTGCTGATGAGGCTGTTCCAGAGCGTGCCGAGATACTTGGCGTTCAGGTTCCGCTCGAGGGCCACCACTTCAATATTCTTTACGTCCTTGGCCAGCCTATCTCGTTCGGCCAGTGTGGCCAGCAAATACTTCTCCAGCGGCAGCCGGCCTCCCTCGTTGGTATCGAAGACAATCCCTTGCAGATTCACTTTGTCGCCGCCGCTAGCGTCGCTGAACGGGCGATAGAAGGCCCGAATCTCGGCCAGCTTGTCGTTCGTCCAGTCACGCCGCGTGGCACTGGGCGAGAACAGAAACCCATCCGGCAGCAGAACCGCATGGTCCGCGATTCCTTTGGCGGCATCCAGGTATTTGGTGACCAGCGCCGGCGACATAACCAGCGCGCTGCCGGTGTTTGTGAAGCCTTCGCCGGCCGCGCCATCGACCGGAAACTCCTTGGCCGGGTCCAGGGAAGCAACACCGGTCAAATCGCGCAGCGTGAAGGTGTATTCCGCATTGCTCAGTCGCCGCAGCACCACGCGACCGGGATCACCCGCGCGAGACTTCGCTTCCGTAGTCAGATAGCCGCGGACCCAGTCCTCCAGCTTTTTCCGTTCAGCTGCCGTAGGCTGGCGCTCGTCTTTCGGCGGCATCTGGCCGCTTTCGAGCATCTGGCCGACTTTCTGCCAGGTCTCGGGATGCTTGCGAACATCGGCCCAAGTGCCAATCGCACCCAGGTCAACTTCCGCCTCGATCCGGTCCCCCGAATGGCACTTCTGGCAATAGCTGACAATTAGAGGACGAATTTCGCCGCCGAAGCTTTTTCCCAGATCCTTTGCTTCCGGCTCAGCGGCGGTTGCGTAGCGACACGCCACCACGAGCAAGGCCAACACTAAGAGCCGAAAGTGAAGGGTTAAACGCACAGACATTCGCAACTCTCCCTCATCAATCGCGGCGCAACGAGCCTGAATTTCCAGCCCGCATTATAGCGGCACCGCGCAAGTGCCGCGAACGTGCGGCTCGAAGAGGAATGAAGGGGATGCAAGAATGAGACGCGTCTAGTGGGCGATGAGGGACTCGAACGGAACGTCACAACCAGTGGTTGTGCAACGACTTGCGAGAATGCGTTACCTCTATGTGACGCAGAATCCGGCGCAGTTGGATCGGAAACCCCCTCCGAACAAAGTCACGGCGGTCTTGCCGCGATAGTTGCAGTTTGGCCACACCTTTCGGCGGACGTTCGAAAGGAGATCCTAGCGATCGCGAACCAGGTCAACTTGACGCCGAGCTAGCTCGATTCACTTTCTTTGCGACGCGCAACCGTTCAGTGAGCAAGAGAATCGACGAAACAAGGCGCATGTGACCAATGAAACGCGAGCAATTCACCGTCAAACTGGTTCGAATACTAAAATCCCTGGACTCCGCAAGTTTTCCGGCTCGCGTGCGTGAGGTCTACGTCTTCGGGTCCTACGCACGAGGCGCGCTTGAACCTGGCGACCTGGATTTGCTAGTCGTGCATGATCGAGCTACCAAAGAGTATGAGGCGACGGCCATCAAGCACTTCACCGATAGGGGAATGTCTGACATCGGGGCGATTTGCAAGTCTGTCGACAAGTTTAGAGCGGACATGTCCCGAGTATTTCGCACACCGGGCGAGCGTGTCCAGATCTTGTTGACATCAGAATTAAGCTGCGTTGTCGGCACAGAGAGCCGAATCAAAGAATCTGATTTGGTATTGCTCTGGTCCCAGAGTGACAGAAACTGGCAAGAGAAGTTAGAGGCGATTCGGGAGGATGCTGCGGCTGGCCGTGCTCCGCGCAACCACATCATCCCCATGTCGCGGCTCCACGACCGCGTTACGGCGATGGAAGAGGTGGTTGGAATGATTGCAGATGGTCGATTATTATTCGAAAGACTTCCGGTTGACAATGTTCGCTGTAAGCTAAATGGCTATCACACTAGATGGCTACGGGTGTGGACAGATTGTCAGGTAATGGGCGTTAAGTCGATGGAAACACTACCGTACGCAATGTGGTGGTTGGAGCAGCATCGGCAACGCTGTGACGTTCCCAATCGAACGGAGATACTGAGCAAGCGGAAAACTCACCGTCTGGAAGTCGGTAAACCGTCTCTTGGATGGATGTTGGGCGTATTCAAGAGCAATCCGAAGATTGTGCGTCAATGCCTGATTCCGCACTTTCGAGTCAAAGGACCGAACGAATTATTGACGTTCGAACGCGGCCCAAACTGGCAGAACAAACCTCTCCACGGTACAGAAGAATGGGATGAGTGACTCGTGCTTCGCACTCATTGGCGTTCAACGGTCTTGTGGCCAAAGTGACTGGAACAAATGGACTTCGACGGCGGCCGAGTCTAAACTGCTCAAGTCCGCCCCTTGTTGACTATTGTACTGAAATGTGCCGAAATGGACCCGCGTTCATTTTCACCTCCCAAAGTGTGCGATTCAAAGGACTCATGGACCGTGACGACCAGGCGAACCAAAAAAACTCAACCCGTTCAGCCCGTTCGGGATTACCTGACCGTCAAGGAGGCTTCTGAGAGGCTGGGAATAACCGCTAGCCTGGTGACCCGCTATTGCCGCGAAGGACGATTCGACAAAGGCAAAGCCCTCGGAGCCATCTCCCTCGGCAAACAATGGGTCGTGATGAAATGGGCCATCGAGGAGTTCGAGAAAATCCCTCGCGAGCGGGGAAACCCAAGCTTTGGGAAAGGCGACTGACGATTTCGGTTGGAAAAACCCGCGTGCGTTCGGCGCGTCGGTCGATGCCAGCCGACGCGCTTTCGCGGATGCTAATCGGCAGTTGCGGCACCACACCCAAATGGGAATCATAAAGATGCATTCGGAATAAAAGTGATCCTGTTCAAGTCGTTGGCTGGTTATCAAGGCCTACCGATTCGCGCTTGCTTGCAGTCGAAACCCCTGGGGCTTAGCTTGAAGGCACTGTGAACGGTTTTGACCCGCTCAAATGAGGAACGAATGTCTTGCGAAAAATGGATTGAGAGTGGCGAAGAGCCGAGGGATCTCTACGATCTCGCGGGGCTGACGCGATTTCATCCAGCCGCCAAGGAAGTCATGGCGGCACTCGACCGGTTGACGACGGAACTTGGCCAGCAGAGGTCGCACTGGCGAAACGAGGTGCGCGGCAAGGCGGAACGGCTCTTGAACCTGGCGGAGCAAGGGCGGCAGATCTTTTCTCAAGACGCTGCCCGCGCCGCCTACGATGAGCGCCTGGTTGCTCAAACCCAGGCAGCCTTTCACACGGCCTTCCCTTCCCCGCAACGTCAGCAGGAGCAGGTGCGGCGCTGGTTGCGGATGACGCAGAACGTCCATGCTGCCAAAGTGGAAGAAGTCTTGAGGCGGCTGGCAGTGGCGGAAGAAAAGCCGGCCCCCGTGCCACAGCCCGCATCCCAACCACAGCCTCCCGCGCCCCAGGCTGCGGCAGCAGTCGCGAGTCCAACTCCCGCAGTGGCGGCCGCGCCTGCCGCACCCGCCGAAAAGAAAGCTCGCGGTCCAGCTCGCCCCCCGCCCCGCCCGAAGGAAGAATCGACAACTCCCGACCACTTCGGTCTGCTGTGGATCGTCGGTACGGCCGTCGCCACGGCGATCGTTTTTGTGCTGATCCTGTTCGTTATATTTGGAAACAGCTTTGCCGCGAAACGGCAACAAGCACAGGCCAAAGGCCAGCAAGCCACGACCTCCGAACAAGACCCCGCGACTGGAGACGAGGACAGTAAAGGGGTTGTAACGGCGAACACGAATCAAGACTCGGAACCGTCGACCAATGGACCTGAAACCACGGCCCCCGGAGAGAAGCCCGCGAAGAGCAAGAACGGTTCCAAGAAATCGATTCCTACCAAGGAAAAGAACTCGCAGGGGTCGCAGAAATCCGCTTCCGCCAACCCAGACGCCGATCCCAACGCGCCTTCTCCTCCCACGGAATCAACTCCCCAGGAAACGCCCTCGGAAACTCCCCCGCCGTCCACCGATCCTCCGAACGCCGCCAACACGCCTCCTCAGCAGCCCCCAATGACTCCACCACCCGCCGGCAATGCCGCGCGGCAGATGGTTCGCCAGGGACAGCCGGTGCATACCTTAGCCTGGAACGCGGCCGGTGATCGCCTGGCCGTTGCGGGAGACGGCGATACGGTGCGGATTTGGGATGTCACGAAGAATGCGGAAGCAAAGGTTCTTAAAGAAGCATTTCCCTCTTGCTCATCGCTGGCCTTCGGCAAAGGAAAGCTCGCGGCGGCAACGGGGCAAGGGACGGTCTACGTGTGGAACGCTTCCACCTGGAAGCTGGAAGCCAGCCTGCGGCATTCCGATATGCAGGACGCGAAATCGGTGGCCTGGGGCAACACGGGCGACTCGCAAGTCATCGTGGGCGATAGCGACGGAAATTTACGTTTTCTCTCCGTCACGGGCGGCAATCAAACGGCTGTCATCGAGTTCGCCAAGACTGCCGGAGGGGTGCAATCGCTGGTGGCCACGGGCAAGAGCCGCCCGCTTTGGATCACCGGCCATTTGGACGGCACCGTCCTCATCTGGAGCTCTGCCGGCAAGAACGTCCTCAGTTGCCTGGCCAGTTCCAGCGCTGGTGTGCTGGACGCGCTGGTCCAGCCCAATGCCGGTGCATCCAAGTCCGCGCAATTAACGCCGCAGGGAAGAGACGTCTGTTATGACCTGGCCGTTAGCCCCGATGAGAAGCTACTGGCTGTGGCCTCCCAGGATGTGGACCTGTGGGAGCTCGACGGAAAGAATTACCTCGTCCGCCGCCGCTTCGTGATCGGCGCGAAAAACGATACCGGCTATCGCTCGGCAGCTTTCAGCACCGATAGCAAATTGCTGGCGGTGGGAGCCGGCGATGGGACGCTGGCGATTATTGACGTGGCCGCTTGGACCGCCATTTATCAGGAGAAGTTTGCCGGCCCGGTGCATCGCATTGCGTGGCGGCCGGGAACCACGCGGCAGGTAGCGGTCGCCTCGGAAGATGGGAATGCCGTCATCATCACGCTGGCCAAGGAAGTTGGGACCAGCTCCGCGCAATCTCCGCTCGACCCCAAGCAAGTCCTCGCGGAGGCTCAGCAGAACGCCACCGACGAAGATTGGGAAACTCTCGCCCAGCGGATTAGCTATCTCTCGATGTACCGGCTGCCGAGCTCGGAGAAAAACACGCTGGACCGTCTGCGACTGGATGCCCGCAAAGGTGCCCGCGAGCTGATATCTTCCGTCCAGGCCAAGTCCGCTTCGCCGGACGAGCTCGAAGAGGCCGTGGTCACGCTGCAGCAAGCGATCGACCTCGATCCTGCCGGGGAAGGAGGCAAATCGGCTCGCGAGGCACTGCGGCAACTCACCCCCTTGACCGTAGCGATGGTTAAAACGCCGGACCCCGGCAAGGCCGGCCCCAACCAGGCGGGCGGCAATCCAGCAGGCGGCAGATTTGGACCCGCGGGCCGGCGCGCGGGCGGGACAATGCCGGGCGGTCCGACGAAACCCGGCAAGAAGAAGCCGTAGTTGCTTGGTGATTAGCCTGCCCCGAAATAGTGGAAAAACTGGTTGCAATTGGACAACCGGGCCAGTACGATTAGTGCTCTGCTAAGAAATGAAGAGGAGGCATTCTAGCGCTGCGCGCGCGGGTACGCTCTAGCATGAATATTCTCACTACCCGCGCTGTCGACCTCCGGGCGCAAGTGACATGTCCGCATTGCTGGCACAAGTTTCCACCCGACGAGGTCCTGTGGATTGCGGCTCATTCGGACCTTATGGGCGACCCGATGCTGCCGTCGGAGCACCAGCGTTTTCTGCCCAGCCGCTTCACCGTGCAGGGCCACGCCATCGACGTGAAGGACGGAGTTTGCGAGCACCTGGCCTGCCCCAACTGCCATCTACATCTGCCGCGGGTCTTCATGGAGATGTCCCCGCTGTTCGTTTCGATCTTCGGCGCGCCGTTTTGCGGCAAATCGAACTTCCTGACTGCCATGACCTGGCAGCTCAAGACGTCTCTGCGGACGAATTTCCATCTGGACTTCGCGGACAAAAGCCCGCTAGCCAATCAGTTTCTGGGACAGAACCATACCAAGCTCTTCAATAATCCCCAGGAAGAAGACCTGGTGATCATCGACAAGACGCAGCAGGCCGGCGAGCTCTACCAGCCTGTGAACATGAAGGGGGGCCAGCGCGTGCTGCTGCCGCGGCCCCTGGTTTATTCGATCAGCCCGGACAAGGGCCATCCCGCGTTCGACCCCGCCCGTCCGCGCAATCCGCTGTCTCGCGTGCTCTGCCTCTATGACAACGCCGGCGAGCAGTTCCTGCCGGGGGGCGAGTCGTCCACGCAGCCTTGTAAGCACCTGGCAGTGTCCAAAGTCCGCTTGTTCCTCTTTGATCCCACGCAGCACCCCAAATTCCGCCGGGCGGTCGTCGCCAAGGCCAAAAATCCCGACCCACAGTTCATGCAGAGCAAATACTTGTACCCTCAGGACCAGGTGCTGGCCGAAGGGGCTCTTCGGATTCGCAACTACTTGGAGACGCCGCTGGCCCAAAGCGAGAAAATCCCAGGGCAGCTGGTGGTGCTGGTCAGCAAGTTCGATTCCTGCCAGACCCTCTGCCGCCGCAAGCGCCTGTTTGAAGTACCGGTCATCCGCAAGCTCTCCAGCGGCACCAGCGTCATGGACCTGGAAGCGCTGCAAGCCGTCTCGGACGACGTGCGGAGCATGCTCGGAGAGTACGCGGGCGAGGTCATCAACGAGGCGGAATCGTCGTTTCAGGACGTCATCTACATCCCCGTGAGCGCGTTCGGACGTTCGCCGCAACAGGATACCGATCGCCCCGATTTATTCCTGATCCGCCCCAAGGACGTGCATTCGCAATGGACCGAGGTCCCTCTGCTGTATGCTCTGCATAAGGTCGCGCCGCGCGTCGTGCCCGTGGGGCAGCGGCAACTAAATGTTGTGCCAGGGGATGAAAGCCCCGCGTGGCCGCCCGGAACAGCAGGCAGCAATCGCTGGAGGGAGACCGGCTGATGAGTCAGGAGATCATATATACTTCGGCCCAAAAGGGGCTTCGCTCCGGGTCGTTCGGCTTTTGCACCGTCTGCTCGACGGGAGGCATGGAGCCGAACATGGCGGATTTCCTGGAGGGGATTAGCGCCTACCCGCATCCCTACAAGCCGCCGGACCCCCGGACCAATCAAAACCCGGTCAATTTCTCGCACATCATTTGGACCATCGGCGGCCAGCGGTTTCACATTCTCTCGCGGGTCTGCGATGCCGGCCTGGATTACACCGGCCGCACCAACTTGCTGGCTCATCATGTCGCTCTGACGCGCCGCGAAGCGGAGTCGGCTGCTGGGGGGCCGGCCTGGGTGCTTTCCGATGACGACTTGACGGTCAGCAAGTGGGACGGGCAATTGCGGACTTTGCCCGGCCGCTTTCCGCGGAAGGATGATATCCCCCTCGAAGTTTGCCGCCATTGGCAGCAGGCATCGGGGGATGCTGGACATGCCGGCGTTCTGGCGGAATCATGTCTCGACAAAAGTGGCCGACCCGTCACCGTCATCTACAAGCCGGAAACGGACGTGCTGGCGCTGGTGCGGGAGGCGCTCAGCCTGCTGCCGGTGGAGAAGCGGTGGGGAGTCACGTTCAGCACTTTCTACACCAAGATTTATTCCAGCTTCGAATGCCAATGGCGGTTCATCTTCGCCGGTTCGCCCGATGCGGCTGCCGCGAGGAAGAACCCACACTCATTCGTCATCGACCTGGCGGGGCCGACTCCGCCCAAACGGGCTTCGGGCGGGAGCCTCGTTGAAGCGGCCCGCAACGGCCAATTCGCAGCGCGGTCCACAGCCGCTCCGCTCGCGTCTCCGTCGGGCATCTATGTTCCCCACGCCAGCCGCACCCGCCCGCCCAACCTTCCCGCCATTCCGCCCCCCAATCCGCTGGGCGAACACGATCCCCGCCTCCTGCCCCCGGAGATTCTCCCGGCCGCGGAAGAATCGCCGCAGACTGCCATCCGCAATCCGTTTCGCGGCAATTCACAAAAGCCTTCGGCCATGACGCTGGCCGTGACCTGTCTGGCCAGCCTCTGCGTCTCGCTTTTGGTCATTCTCGGCATCATGCTCCTGCGCAAGCCGCCGGAGAACAAGATTCTGGCGCAAGTTCCTCAGAACGTCCTATCGGTGCCGACTGCGAATCCGCAACCGCGAATCAACGTTCATCCTGTCAAAGAATCGCCTGCAGCACCGCCGACAACGGGCGACATGAATCCCGCAACGGTAAATGCGGCGGCCACTACTCCGATGGAACCTTCGCCGGCAACCACCACAGTGCCTGATCCGGACAAAACCGTGGAGCCTCCTCCGCCGACCCCTAAAGAGTTACCGCCGCCATTTAGTGACATTGAAATGAGAAATCATGTCCTAAAGGTGCCGATGCTTACGCGGACGGGCCGCGTTATCACGACCCCCCAAATTCTTTGCGACATATTTGTAAATTCGCCTCAAGAATGCGAAATGTCTCTGGATGGAGTCGGCGCTGCATTCGGAGAAAGAGAGATCGAGTTCATTTTCTGCGAAATTGTTAATACACCGAACTCACGCGAGTGGATCATCAAACGGAAGCCTCAAGGTTCGGCTAGCAGGACTGCAACAATTGCCACGTTCGTGCTTCGCGACAAGACGTTAACATTCCAATGGAGCTCGTCGGCTCTCGCCGCCCCGCGACCTGACGCGTTACGCCTTTGTCGTCTGAAGTTAAGAGCGCATGAGAGTACAACTGTTTGCCGCTTGTCTGAGCCGGAACAGCTTGAGCCAATTGTTCTTACCAAGCCAGTGACTCTATACGATCTGAAGAAAGTCATAGACCCATCGAAGCTTGCGGACATTGACAATTTACGCCTGGAGGTCCGTCCCATCGGTTTCCCAAAGAAATTGACCATTCAGCCGGCAGGGGCCATCTCTCCCGGCAAGAAGCAGCAACTGTACCTCATTGAGGGCAATGAAGACGGGCTTTTAGTCCTCTGTGATTTGCATTTCCAATTTGACCGAAGCGATGAACAAGGCCGCCAAATACAGGTAAAGTGCTTTTATACGTACAATATGGCCAAAGATAAAGAACTTTCAGAGGCAATGGACAAAGCGAGAGGAAGTGCTTTAAGCCTCTCCATCTTAAATCCTCGGAAGACCGAATACGCCGCCAAGGCAAAAGTACTTAAGCGGAAAATCACAGAAAGCAAAAACATTTTGTCGGATGCAGAGAAGGATCTCAATCCAAAAATAAAAACGAAGCAGAATGTTATCAACGATTTACGGAACGTTAATCAGAAGGACGCCATACCTGCTCGAGAAATGGAACTTGCGGGATTGGAAGCCCAACTGCAAAGGGTCAAGGACTCTGTGGCAACGTGCGAACAAAACGCAGAAGAGCATAAGCGCCAAGTGGAGTACCTGGACAAGACGATTGACTTTGCTACTCAGATACAGCGTGACGCACGACTAGAGTTCCGAATCTTTATAGCGGCGGGTAAAGATGAAGTTGAGCTATACAGTACAAGTGGTTTTCACGAACGGTGAGCACAGTTCTCAGGCGAGTCTTATAGCCTGCCGAGTTGAGTTTAATTATGTCCGCCAAACGATCCGCCAAACGACCGCCGCCGTCGCCGATCAGGCAGGGGGGAGCCGTGCGCCCGCCGCCGCCGATGAAGGCTGCGCCCGTCGGTGCGGGTATCGCGGGCGGAGGTCTAGGACTGAAAATTGGAATGGGAGTTGGCATTGGCCTGGTGGTGGTGGTGGTGGTGGCAGCGGGGGGGCTCTTTGGGATCGTCAAAATCCTGGGGCGCGGCGGGGGAGAGGCCGTGGCGTCCGTGGAGAACATGCCAGCTTCGCCGACTCCGCCCGCTACGGACGTGAACCAAGAGAATCCTCCCTGGCCGGCCCAGGAGGAGTCGCCGAAGGCTGTTCCCGCCGAGCCACCAAAAAAGAACGGCCCGCCCACCGGTTCGGAAAAAACCAATCCGGCATCAACCAAACCTGAGCCACCAGCCCCAACGCCGCCCGCTTCGCTGCCTGAGGCAAATCCGCCGTCTCCCGCCGTCACTCCGCCAGAATCAACTCCGTCCGCAACCACTCCTACACCTCCATCCACGACCCCCTCGGCAGCATCCCCGCTCGACGACGTCCGCCAGCG
The DNA here is from genome assembly GCA_046593355.1 of Pirellulaceae bacterium. Lineage (GTDB taxonomy): Bacteria > Planctomycetota > Planctomycetia > Pirellulales > Pirellulaceae > SXOA01. The sequence continues at coordinate 16,310 of JBKJNY010000171.1, forward strand.
CGGCAACTTCCTGCTCATCCCCGAGCAAAAAATCGCGGAGAGCATCGAGCTGGCGAAAATCGACGTTGCCAAGCCGGCGGACTGCGATCTGGCGGTGATGGGAACGGAAGACCTGTTGCCGATGGGGCAAGCCGTCAAGCTGGACCGGGCCGATTCCGCCGACAAGCGGATCTGGACGTTGTCGCTGCAAGGCACTGGCGCTCTCAACAAGGGCCGGGCGCTGGCGGACTTCACGCTCAGCGGCAAGATCCTGGCCTTTCAGTGGCGGCCCGGAGCGGCAGCGGGTTCGTTCCCGCTGCACTATTGCCTGCTGCGGATTGACGCCGGCGGCGAAAAGGAGCTCTGCCGCATGGCCAAGCCGGTGCCGCTGCCGCCGCTCAAGATCACGCCCGGCGAAACCGCCAGCATCGAATTGACGCTCCCCCTGGGCATTGCCCAAAAAAGCCAGCTCCTGCGCCTGGAAATCATCCCCATCGATTTCCCTTCCGTGAATTTCCCGGCCAATCAAGCGCTAAAGGCTGGGGATGGCACCACCATGACCGTCACGGGTTCCGCCAGCGGCACGGTTGCGCCAGACCTGGAGATCGACGTGAAGTTTGAATGCGCGGGGGCGAAAGCCATTTTGAAGCTTTCCTCGGCGGCCTCCTGGCCGCCGGACGCGAAGGGTAAGAGCACCAAGGGCAAAATCTCGGCGGCCATGTTGGAAACCAAGAAAAAGGAGGCGGGCAAGAAGCTCACCGTACTGCAGAAAAAGAAGACCCTCCTGGAAGCGAATAAGGCGGCGCTGGAGAAGGAAGAAACCTTGCTTGGCAATTACATGCCCCGCACGTTCGACGAACGCAATCAACTCGCCCAAAAGCAGGCGCTGCTGACCCAAGAGCTGGTCAATGCACAAACCCAGCTCGACAATTGCATCGCACTGCATGACGCCGCCACTGCGACCGAAAACTGGTGCGGCGACATGCTGGCGCTCTGCAAGGACCTGGAATCACGGTCCCGCTTGGGAATTCGCATCTACCGGGAAGTCGGGCAGGAAGTCATTGAAATTGTCGCGGCAGACCCCAACGCTACTCCCTGATTGCTGGAAGGACCTATGGCTGGGCAACAGTTTTCCTTGAAGGCGCTGCAAACGCTGGTCGAACGGATCAAGCGGATGGCCGCTCCCGATGCCGTCCTGGCGGACGACATGCTGACCGAAGCCATGCGCGAGTATGAAGAGATCGTCGAAAGAACTAACTTGCGATTGCAGGAATGCGACGAGCTGCTGCGGGACGGCCATCGCAACCAGGCCCTGCAAAAATGCGAGGTGGAGCCGGACTTGTTCCGCGTGATCGAGCTGCTCGAATTCCCCCAGCGCCAGTTGTGGGAGGCGCTGGTGGTCGATGCCGGCTATGCCGCTCCACCGGTGCCGCTCATGGACGTCGTCGGCGAGCTCAACGAAGCCTATAACCTGGAAAAACCGCTGGCGGACTTGATGCGGCTGCACCGCCTGCATGCGCTGGCCGGCAGCCCGCTCCGCACCCGGCTGGACTTTTTGCGCAAGATTGCCCAGAAGGACCCAGCCACCGTCATTTGGCGAGAGGACGTGCGGACCTATGAGCGGGCACGCCTGCAACAGGTGGAAGAAGAGCTGGCCAAGGCCGAGCGTCTGCGCGACGCTTCTTTGGCCGCTCAATTGGAGCGGGAGGTCCGCCCCGGTGAATGGACCATCCCGCTGCCTCCCAATCTCGTGGAGAATGCCGTCCGCGTGCATACCGAGCTCCGCCGCGCGTCCGCCAAGGAACGGCTCAAGAAACTAGCCGTGGAATTGCACGAGACTTACGGAGCCAAGGAGTTTTCCCGCGCTCGCCAATTGCGCACGGCTTGGAACGGCCAGGCCGCCATCGCCCAGCTCGCCCCCACCGATTCATTGCTTGAGGAGGTGGAGCCCGCGTTCAACTGGCTCGACCGGGAAGAGGAAAAAATCCGCGTTGCGCAGGAGCATAAGGCCGCCGTCGCCGCGCTCGAACAAGCACTGGATGCCGGCCTCGGCCGCATCGATCTGGAGCGGTGCTATAACCAGGTCGAGCGCACGGGGGGCGTTTCGCTGGAATTGTCCAACAAGACCGGCGAGCGGATCAAGGCCCTGGAGGTCTGGCACAAGCGGCGACTGGCCATGACGGCGTTCTTCTCGCTCGTGTTCATCGGCTGCGCAGCCGCGGGAGTCTACTGGTACATCGGCGTGCGGACCCGCGCGGCGGAGTTTGCCCGCCAGGTGGAGGGGCTGCGCCAGCTTGTAGAAGAGCAGAAGGTGCCGGCCGCGGACGAATATTTGACCGACCTGCAGGCGAAAGCGCCGGCAAATTATGAAAGCCCGGAAATCCAGAAGCTGGCCGCCGATCTGCAGATTCTCAAGGACAAGGAGCAAGATCGACTCGTCGCCCGCGAGCGGACTCTGGCGGCCATTCAAGCGGCCCTTGAGGATAATGGTTGGAACCGGCTTGAGCTGGCGCTGCTGGACGTTGATCAGGCCGCGAAACTCTGCCTGGGGGACGTGGAACAACGCGAGGTGCAAGACTTGGAAGGACAGGTCCGCGCGGCCATCCGCAAGCATCAGGACGCCAAGGATCAGGAGTTCGTCACCGAGCTGCGGGCGATCTCGGACGCGGTCACCGCCGCCAGTCCCAGCAACATTGCCCTCATCGCCCAGCTCAAGAGCCGAGCCCTGAGCCTGCAAAAGATGGTCCGAGTCTCCACGGAGTTGACACGCCAGGCGGAGCCGCTGGTCATCAAACTGGATAGCATGGCCACCACCGATGCCGCGCGCCGGCAGGAGCTGGCGGCTCTCGACAAAATCGACCAGGTTGTCGGGCAGACGGGGCCTTATGTCCAGGCGCTTCAGGATTATGCGAAACAATTCCCTGGCAGCGCCCGCTCCGCGATTTTCACTAAGTTGGCGCAGGACGAAGCGCCGCTCTGGAACGGCGTGGAAAAATGGAATGCGCTGTTGGCGAACTGGTCGGAAATCGATTTCCGCCGCGTGAGCCCCGCGCGGGCCAAGGAACTGTTGGCGGAAGCCGATGGAGTGCTGCAAACCTTCGGCGATTTTCCCGCCGCCCCGGCGATCAAGGAGTTGCAGCCGTACTTGGAGGCAGTGACCAAACGTGTGGACGACGCTGGCGAGCGTTCCCATAAAGCGATGTATGCCCGCCTGGACGACCGCCGCGTTTCCGCGGTGGACATGATGATCACGACGGAAGGAAAGCGGTACTATTTTGAAAAGCAGCCGATTGAAAGTACGACCAAGGACGACGAGCTGGTTTTCAAAGTGTATAAAGACGGGAGTTTGAACGAGGTCAAGCGGATGTCGCTACCTCTTCTCAAAATCGCCACTCCCAAAAACGTGGAGGGCGTCCATCAATGGACTTCTCCCCAGCGTCGGGTCCGCGACCAAACTATCCTCCTGCTCGATACTCTCACCGATGACAATTGGGAGCCGACGTTCAACAAGCTCCTGATGCTGCTCGACAACGAGCCGCAAATGGACCCGCTTCTCACGCTGCAACTGACGCAAATCTTCCTCGAGACCGGTTGCCAGGGAAGTTTTTGCTTGCAGAAGGGGTTCAAGCCCAACCTGGACCTGCTGGCCAGTGTGACCGTCAGTATCGAGTCCAATTGGTTCGATCCCGAGGACACCGAAGCGGTCCGCTCCCGAAAATCGGCGGAAGAAACCCTCCGCCGGCTGACCAATCGCGAGACCTGCGTCAAAGCCAGCGCGGATCTCTATTCCAAACTCCAAAAGGCATCCCGCGGCACGCGGTATAGCGTGGGGGGCTGGCTGCAGCGCGATTTGCAAGGAGCCTGGGTCGCCTCGCTTCCCCGGCTTTCGCCGCAAGCCGCTGGCGAGCTCTTTGTCATCATGCGGGGCGAAGGGGGCGCTGTGCAGGCGAGAAAAGTTGGCTCCTGCAATGCGGGCCAGGCGATGCTGGACGATCAAGCCGCGGATCTGCGAGTGGAAGGCCGGCTGTTGTACGTCGTGAATACGAACTAGCCACTTCATGATCTATTACATTCGACTTCGAGGCGAGGAGCAGGGACCATTCCCAGCTGAGCAGCTGCAAAAGCTGGCGGCTCGCGGCCGGTTTGGGCGGCACTACGAAGTCTCCACGGATGGGGTCCACTGGTCGCGAGCGGAAAACTACCCGGAGCTCTTTCCTCGCCCGCCGGCGCCCGTCTCGCGGCAGAAGAGCCAAACGGACAAGGGGGACGAATTCAGCCTGGCTGCTCCGGTTGCCGTCGCTGCACCGGGCGGCGATGAAGCGCCCGCCGTGGAATGGTTCTATACGCACGACAATGCGGAAATGGGGCCGTTCTCCGCGCCCCAAATGCGCCGCGCCGTCGAGATGGGCCAGGTCCAGCCGGACGACTTCGTCTGGACGGAAGGCATGAACGGCTGGCGGAAATTGCGGGACGTGCCGGAGCTGTCCCGCTTCTTGGGAGGCATTCCCACCTCGCTGCCCGCCGGTGAAGGCGGAAACAAGATTTCGCCCCTGGCAATCGCCAGTTTGGTGCTCGGCCTGCTGGGAGCCACGATTGTGCCGTGTTTGGGCAGCATCCTGGCCATCGTGTTCGGCCATGTCGCGCTGCGGCAGGTGCATGCCTCGCAAGGAAAGTTGGGAGGCAAGGGGCTGGCCATTGCCGGCCTGGTCCTAGGATACCTGGTGCTCATTCCCGAAGTGATCGTTTGCATTGTGTTTCTGGCGATCCTGGCCTTGGCCCCCAGCGGCACGGCAGTCGGATAAGAAGAGGAATTCATGGCTAGTCTGGCGGAAAACAAAACGCTCGATACCAGCGAGGTTCCGCTCGCTTGGGCGCGGCAAGACATCGAGCAGCGCCTGGCGTTTCGCGGCGGCAAATTCACGCGCGTGAATTTGCTGCTCTCCGGGCTCATCGCGATGGCACTCTCGATTATCTTCTATGGCATCCTGGCCGTTTGCCAGCGTTATCAGGTCTACGCCCTGGCCCGCCTGGGAGAGTCCTTCATCGAGCGCGGCCCGCTCCCTTATCCCACAGTGTTCCTTTCGATGTGGTCGCTCGTCATCCTGTTCATCAAGACCCGCAAGCTGGCGTACCAGAAGCGGGCCTTGCAGTACCAGGTCGTTCCCACGGCCCATGATTTTGTGCTCTCGCCGGCGACCGTGGACGTGGTCATGGACAACATTCACTCCACCGTGGATGACCCCAAGCATTTCGTCATTTTCAACCGCATAATGGTGGCCCTGTCGAACCTGCGGAATCTCGGCGAGGTGGGAGATGTGGACGACATTCTCCGTTCCCAAGCGGATCACGATGAATCGGGCATGGAAACCAGCTATGCGATGATTGGGGCCTTTGTGTGGGCCATCCCTGTGCTCGGGTTCATCGGAACGGTGCAGGGGCTCTCCCAGGCCATCGGCCAGTTCGCCACCGTGCTGCAATCGGCAGCTGAGCTTGATCAGATCAAGACGGCCCTGCAAGGCGTGACCGGCGGTCTGGCGACTGCCTTCGAAACCACTTTTCAGGCGCTCGTGCTGGCTCTCGTCATTCAGTTGTGGCTGGTTTACACGAAGAAGTCGGAAGAAGAATTTCTGGATGACTGCGGCGGGTACTGCTTGAAATACGTGGTCAACCGGCTCCGTATCATGCCTTTCCACGCGGAACAGGTCTAACCGAGGGTGAATTGCGATGAGCCAGTGGTATTGCCGCGTCGCGGGAGCGCTTTCCGGCCCGTTTTCCCTGGATGAGCTCGAGTATCTTCGCGATCGCGGACAGCTATCGGCGACAGACGAACTCCGCGCGGAAGGGAGCAATGCCTGGCACCCCGCCTCCACCGTTGCGAGCCTGTTTCCCCAGGTGGTTGCCAGCCCGGTTGCCGTTTCGCGGGCTCAGCTGGCCGACGCTCCTCAAATGCCGGTGGCAATCGCGACCGCTGCTCTCCCGGATACGAAGCCCGCGGCGAGAGCAGTCCCTGCTTCCGAGGACCGTACGACGCCTACCGAAGCCGACCGCCGCCGCAAGCAAGTGCTGATGGGGGCGGGCATCGGCGTCACCACGGCCATCATCATCTTTCTCTTGCTCTTGCTGCTCCTCACCTGGGGTGGCGGAGGGAATGGCTTTGCCGGAGGTGGCGGCGGAACGGGTAATGGCCAGGGGAGCGGTGAAGGGGACGGCTTCGGTCCGGGCAAAGGGACCGGGTTTGGCGGCGGCAGCGGCGGAGGAATCGGCAACAGCGAGGGCGGCAGTGGAAACCAGGTGCAAGGGGCGGGCGGAGGTTCGGGCGACCAGGCGCCGGGAGGTTCCACGGACGACGGCACCACCAACGCGGCGAGCGACGAGGGAACCAAGTCCGTCGGCGATGGGGACGATCCCGACGAAAAACCGCTGCCCAACACTTTCGCCATTCAAAAGGCCAAACTAACTCCCGCCGGCGGCGGCGGCGCAAGCAAGACACAGGGGGACGGCGGCGGAGGCAGATTCGGCGGTGGAGGCGGAGGGGGGGGCGGCGGGACCGACATGTTTAAGGGCGTGAAAGTTAGGGGAAAAATTGCCTTGGTGTGCGACACCTCGGGCAGCATGTCCACCGACTTTCCCATTCTGGTCAGGGAGCTCCGGGAAAAATTCCCCAAGGATACGCCGCTGATATTGGTTGTCGGATGTGTTTTCTTGCCACCCAACCCCGGGGCCCCGCCGCCACAAAAGCTGGTGGGGCAAATGCCGTATATGGGTAATGAATTCGCCAACGATCCCAACGCATATACGGCCGCAAGCACGACGGACGCCATTATTTTTGCTGTGGAAGAGTTGAAGCGCAATACCGTCATGTTCAACAACGACTTACAAGACGGCGGGTCGGAAAGTGCGATCGATGCCTTTGAGGAGCTCCGGAAAAAGAAGAAATTCACGCTGTCAGGGCGGAGCTTGAACTGCGAAGCGCCCCCTCGACTGCTGGAATTCATCGAGTCTTCGAAAGGAGACTTCAAGGTCGATCCCCTGACCAGAAGCAAATCGCCGGCGCAAACATGGGGCCCCTAGTTTGACCGGGCCCGGAATCGAAGCCATGAGGCCCTAACGTCTCGTTCAATTCAAAGAGGAACAGGCCATGTCCAGGCGGGGCCGCGGCGGCACTCCGATTTCCCTGTTCTCCTTCCAGGACATCATCACGTCCGTGACAGGGATCATGATCCTGGTCACGTTGTTTCTCGGAATCGAGGTCATCCGCCGCAAAGAGGGCTCCCCCGAGCATCGCACCAAGACCCTGACGCAGGAGCTGGTGCAAGCGTCCGCCAATGCGACGAAAGTGAAAGCCACGCTGCAAGGCAATCGGCGCCAGATTGAGCAGCTTCGCTCCGCGCTGGCCGGGAACGAGTCTCAGCTCCTGGAAACGGTCAAGGTCGACGCTGACGAAGTGACCCGCAAGCTCCGCGACCTGGACGAGCTGAACAAGCTGATGGCTGGCGAGCTCTCCCAGAGCGAAGCCCGCCGCCGCCAGACCGAGAAGGAGCTCGAAGAGATGCGCTCTCGTCAAGCGGACAAGCAGTCGGACAGACAGACCCTTGAGCAGATCGCCCAGACGGTTCAGGACAAGATTCAAGAGCTGAAAAAGCTGCGGCAGGCGAACCGAGTGATTTTCAATCCCACGCAGGGAGATTCCAAGAGTCCCTGGCTGGTCGAGCTTTCGGCGACGGGCATCCTCAGCGCCCAGCTTGGCAAAAAAGAAAAGCCGCAGAGCTTTCCGACCGCGGCGGCGTTTAAGTCCTGGGCGGCCAAGCGGAGCAAAGCGGGGGAGTACTTTGTGCTGCTGGTCAAACCATCCACCGTCGACAAATTCCTGGACGCCCGCCAGGCTCTCGAGAAACAGGGTTTTGACGTTGGCTTCGACTTGCTGCGGGATGATCAGACGGCGATCGACCCCGACCTGGGAGCGGCCATACCATGAGTCGCAAGAGAGCTGCCACTTTCGACAGCCTGGATCTGCTGCTCGATACGATTTGCAATCTATTTGGTGGCGTGCTGTTCATCGCCATGCTGGTCATCATCTTGCTCAACATGACCGGTGAGCAGGCAACCACGCAAGCGCCTGACGCCGCCGCCCAGGAGAAGCTTTCGGCCGCCCAGACAGACCTGGCGGAGTCGCAAGCGGAGCTGGACGGCTTGCGTCGCGCGGCGCGCGAGCAAGAGGAGCTGGCCAAGAAATTTGCCGACCCCCGGGTCCGCGATCTGGTGACGAAATCCACGCAGAAACACTCCAGCCTCGCCTCGGTCACAGCCACCCACGAGACCAACCTGCTCGAAGCCGGCAAGAAACAGGACGACGTCAATCGCATCGCCACCGCGATGCAAGCGATGGAAGCGGCCCTCGACAAAATCAAGAAGCAGCTCGCCGCGGTAGACCAGCAGTTGAAACAAGAGCAGCAGCTCCGCACCCGGACCGTCAAGCTGCCGCGCCAAAAGGTCACCACCAAGGAGCAGATCGCCTACTTGCTCAAAGGGGGCCGGTTGTTCTCCTACATCCGCAAAGACGCTTCGGGCGCCATCATTCGCGAAACGGGCGACACTCAGGAAACCATCTCCGCCGGCATCACCTACCTGGAACCCGTCACCGGCGGTGGCACTCCCGTCAATTCCGCAGGCGACACGAGCGGCGCGGTATCGGCCAGGCTCGCGGGCTGGGATCCCAATCAGCACTTCATTGCGATTTGTGTCTGGCCCGATTCCTTCGAGCACTTTCCCGTCGTGCGGCAAATCCTGGTCGAAGGGGGTTTTGAATACCAGCTCCAGCCCTTTCCAGCCGACGGCAAGGTCTCGCTGGGCGCCTCGGCGACGAGCAATCTCGTTCAGTAGTAGCGATGCATCTTCAGCGTGATGGTCGAGTGTCGGGTGAGAGTCTGGGCGACCTGGGGCGGGACAATCGCCGTCACCAAGTACGTGATAAATCCGTGGCGTAGCGCGTGGAAATCCGCTACCCGGCCATCGCGGTCCTTGTTTTTCAAATAATCGCACTTCGCTTGCTCTGCCAGCTCTTTCCTCGATCCAGAAGCTGCGTGCGGTCGCCAAATCGTGGCGCAGCACCAGACCGCCTTCCGAAACCCTTGCTGGCTAGGCGTTCTGCCCAACGAGACTACTCACCGCATCTCTTGCTTCTTGACATTTGTTCTTATATCGCTATATTAAGAAGCATCTGAACTGCGGGATGCCCCGACACTCATGACGAGTTCTCGTTCGATAGGGTTCAATCAAAGGATGCTGTGGCTGAGAGGAATTCCGGCCACTGATACGGATAGCAAAGCTGCCAGATGACCTGGGGTGTTTACCGCCTAGGCCAGATGGCAGCACGGACTTTCAGTCCCATTTTCACCAAGGAGTTAGTCATGTTGGTACTTTCTCGAAGAGAGCAGGAAACCCTCGTCATTGGCAATGACGTGTTTGTGACCATCGTGGAGATTCGCCACGGCCAGGTGCGAATGGCGATCGACGCTCCCCGGAACGTCTCGGTTCATCGCAAGGAAGTCTGGCTGAAAATCAAGAATGGTGAAGCTGCCGATAGCCTGCCGCCTCGCGGGCAATTGAGCCCAAATCCGGCCACAGTAACTTGAAGACCGCTGGTGCGAAAAAAAAACGCCCACAAGTTAACGGACACTGCCGAGTTAGCCCGATGACCTGCTCCCACTTCCCCACGTAGTGGACCTGCAGGGGAACACTGACCTTGAAAGCGAGTTTACTTATAGCTGAGCCAGGATCTCTTGCTTTCGCTTCTCGAAATCAGCCATCGTGATGAGCCCTTTGTCGGCCATCATTTTCAGCTTCTCGAGGCGAGCGATCAAATCATCTGCGGGCGGCGCGGCTGATGGAGCGGCCGGTGCCGCTGGTGCATTTGTGTTGACGTTTACCTGCGAGGCGCCGGCACGGATGGTGTCGACGTGCATCTGATGACGGGCGATACGAGCTTGCTCCTCTCGTTCCTGCGACAGCCGGTATATCGCGGCCGCTGATTCTTTGGGCAAATAATCCATGCTCAGGATCTGGCCACTAACGTGCCTGGCAGTGAACACGGACCCGAGCAAGTTTTGTTGGACGTGGGCGTTTCCAAGATCGAACCACTGATAATCCTGGAATTCGAATCGCCCGAGCAACTTCGCGCGAAAGAAAATGAGCCGGCGGTTAGTGGCGATCATCGCATCGGGCGACAGATTGATCAGCGGCTTTTGCTGCACGGCAACGTACTGAATCACTTCTTGCGAAGTCAGGATCGATTGAATCTTTTGGCACAACGCCTCGACGACGGCAGGGTTGGAGTGGTGGGATATTTGAGCTGAACGAGCATGGCGTTCATGCTGGCCGGCTCGCTGTTGTTCCAACCGCTGGCCATTCGCCTGAGATTGGGCCTGGGCGACCTCTGCTGCCTCTTGGCGAGCCGCAGCCTTGCGCTGGGCCCCGGCTTCCTTCTCAGCTTGGCGAGCCCTATCGCCATCGTCCATGGCCTTCACCAGCCCAGCGATTTGAGTGACGAGGTGCCAGCCGCCATTCGTGCGCGTGGGGCTCATTACGAGGGAATCTTGCTTTAATTTCCCCTGCATGGCGATGGCCAGCATTTCTGATTCCGGGAGTGGGCCCGACTCCTTGACGCCGCCGAGTATGCCTGCCGTACGGTGATACCATTCGTGCGCCACTGTTGCTCCCCTAATTCTCGCGTTTGTCCGGAATGAACGCCGCACCCACAAGGACGCAGCCCCCGATAATGAGGATTGCGACGCCGAAATCCAATCGCATACCTTCTACGGCCATCCTTGCAAATCCGCCAAAGGGATTGCCGGCCATTTCCTTATCGAGCGTGTCCGTTATTTCCGACTTCATGCTGAAGTACTTGAAGCAGGTTAGACCCACGGCAAGTAAGTAAGACCATTCCGCCAGCGGCTGGCAAGAGCTGATGCTGCTTGGCCACCGCAAGCGTGACCCCGATGAGAATGGCGAAGCCGACTCCAAGAGCCGCGGCTCCCATTTCGTTGATGGTTCCGTTCTGCAGCTGATTTCCCAACAGGTTAAACAGGCTCATGCCGCCAGCAATTGGAACGGTGATCACCGGACAAAACCCACCGACTAAGAGCAGCCCGGATCCGATCAGCCCCGCCCAAACCCCAGCCGGATTGACTGCTGGTCGCTTAATGAGACTTCGCCGGGTGGATGACGTCACCACAAACGACGGTAGAGACGGTGACGGATCGTGTACTGCCGATACTGCCCGCACTTGCGGGGCGGCCGATGGGCAAACCAGCGGTTTTCGGCATGAAGGACAGTTGATCGTATGACCGGCATGCGCGGCTGTCACCAAAAGGTGTTGGCGGCAATGCGGGCAAGCGACCGTGAAACCCATGGTCGGAGTATCACCCCCTCGGGTGAGAAAAGCAACTATCAGTTGAGGGTTTCTGCATTACCCTCGGGTTACGGGGATGTACTTGGTAAACTGCCGTGAAGGCCGCCACAGGCTCGTGACGGTGGCTTGGCCGGGGATAAGTGGTTTCATTTGGTCCGCTCCCTTCGTTTTCGTTGGTATTCTGCGCCGAAGTGCTCGTGGTTGTAGGCGTTTTTGTACGACCGATTCTTCTTGTTCCACGCCGTGACCGCTGTCTTCATGCATTCCTTGCACCATGAGCAATGGCCGGTGGGGTTGCGGCGGTTCTTGGAGAACAGGCCGATGGCTTTTTCCAGCCGTCCAGCGGACCATCGGCTTCATCCACGGCGGCCGTATCGTCTACGCTATCCAGTACGACCTGGAGAACCCTCCGCCGCAGTTGTGCAGCACGCTCATCGTGTGGCTGACTCCGGAAGGGGACGCGACCGCACCTTGGATTCAGCCGGCCCGCTCGGGCAAGCGGATCGTACGACAAAGCCGGGGATGCACATCCGGTACATCGGCAAGCTGCGAAGGGTCGCTGGCGTCAGGGTATACCGGGCGCTGCCGCTGCGGCCTACGGCGCTGGTCGGCGGGAAACCGCCGTACTAATCCTTTCGCCACTGCCGAGCTGTCTGGAACGACGTAATCGCTTCCTGTTCGGTTTCCGTGCAAACCTCACTGTCGCCGTCCGGCATTTCCCAGCCGGGCTTGAGCCAGTACTACCACATGCCGTCCTCGTCGCGGCAATGGCACTCCACACGGTCGGATAGGTCGGAGTCGTCGTGGTCCGTTGCAGCCATCGGTGTTGTCCCTTCTTTCTCCAGGCCATAGTCTAGCCGAGCTACAATGTCACGATGAAGTACAGCCTGCGGAGCCTGATGATTGTGGGACTGGTTGCCCCGCCGCTGTTGGCGGGGGCGTTTTTTTTCTTGGTTTATGTCGCCGAGATGGGGTCCACGTCGGTAGTCTTCACGCTCGCCACGATAGTGATGGTTGGCCGCATGGTCTTGGTGGTCATCGAACGAATGCCGAGGCGAAGGTGACAGCATGAAATTCTCCATCCGCGACCTGCTGCTGGTGACGGTGTCCACGAATCCTGCCGGGTCAGGTAATAATGGTTCCGAATGAATCCTTACCAGTCGCCGATGCCAATCGAGGAGGAGTGTATTCCTCCCTGGCTGAGATTTCTTGTAGTGGGGTCTCGAGAGGCATTCTTTGCCGCACTCGGATTCGTGGCCTTATTGGCTGCCGCGTTGGTGCTGCTTGTCGTTATGCCGGTCGCTATTGGCTTGGCGTGGTATCAATTTCGGAGATCCCGCGCGTTAATCGATCTTTTCCTCGCGTCCGCGATGACATGCATGCTTCCGGTTTGGCAGAACGCATTAGCTGAGGCGTGGGGGGATTTCCTGCGAGCGAGGATTTAGTCGGCAACCTGCGGCAGTACGATTCCATTCTCGCGCTGCCTGGTGATTCGCCGGCAGATAGAATCGATGCATGGCCGTTACTCCCAAACGCGACTGGTATCAGTTCAGCCTGCGGACGCTGATTCTAGCGATGGTCGTTCGTGGCTGTATTCTCGCCCCGATTGCCTCTCTTCATCCGACCTTCCTTCGTAGAGCGAAGACAAGAAGTCCTGCAAAAAATGGATCGTGGTGCAGGGTCATTTCGATTTGCGGGGGTCAAGCTTGTTTTGCCACCAGCGGACCTCGGCATTACTTCCTGTTGTGCCAGCGATCAGGTCGAGGCGTCCGTCGTTGTCGAGGTCGGCGTGAATAATTTGGTTGGCGCGAGGCCAATCCAACTTCAAGTCATGCGCCTTCCATTTTTCTGGCTGGCTGCCTGGGTTCTGGAACCAAACCGCGCGACCGTGTGGAGAGGCATAGCTCGTGGCTGCCACGTCGAGATGTCCATCACCATTGAGGTCAACCGCAATCGCCTCGAAGGCATCGTCGAAGTCACCAGCGATTACGTGCTTCTTCCACTCGCCGGTATTGCTCAACTTTCCGGCATTCTCGTACCATGCAATTTCCCGAGTGTTGGCTTGCCCTCTGTGGGAATCCAAGCCGAGTGCCATCACCACATCGAGGTCACCATCGCGGTCGATGTCAGCCGGCATGCCGTGGCCAGGGTCAGGCGACTTGGAGTCGATGACGTGCTGAGTCCAAGCTTTACTACGCGGATCGCCAGGGTTTTCATACCAGACAACCAAGTTGGCGACGACAGCGGTGCCCAGCAGGTCAATCTTGCCGTCACCATTGAAATCGCCGACGCGAACCGTCCGTGGCTCGGCAATATCCTTGTCGATGACGTGCAGCTTCCAGTCCGTGCCCTTCTCAGGATCGCCTGGATTTTCCAGCCAGACAAACTTGTTGCTTAACCGCCAAGTGGAGGCGGCAACGTCCTGGTCGCCGTCGCCGTCAAAGTCAGCGAGGGCGACATCATAGGCTCCAGGGATGGTGTGCCGAGTGATCGTGAACCGTTGCCAAACAGCGTCCTTGGTAGGTGTGCCGCTATTTTTGAACCAATAAATATCCCCGTGAAGATTCTCGACGATCACCACGTCCGTCTTGCCATCAGCATTCACGTCCCCCGTCATGTGTCGTTCCAGTCGGGGCGTTAAGAACCAACGGTTGTTAATTGGGTCGCCGGGGACGCTATTGACAACGGCTCCGCCTGAAATGGTGCCTAATGTGCCAAGACGATCACCGTCCTCGATAAGATGCTCCTTGAACGTTCCTTTCCCGGAATTCTCAAACCAGTAAAGTTTGAAGTTCCGAGTGTCACAACTGGTAATGTCGAGATCGCCGTCGCCATCGAGGTCGGCTGCCGCCAAGCCGTAGGAATAGGAGTAATCCTTTTTGAGTAGGTGTTCGGTGAAGCCGAGCTGGTCCGGCTCGGCCGCAACTAGAGAAGAACCTATCACGAGAAGAGTCGTGAGGGAAAGAGAACAGGCAAAACGTCGAGGCTCGGCCATTTTTTGAGTCCTTGTCGAGGTTCCGAACGTGACTGGATTCTACCTTCTCGAATCTCGTCTGATTATCCTGCACACATGCGCCAGTCCGACCGAGTCAAGCTGCACTTCGGCCCCTACCGAACCCCGCTGCTGCGGCGAGGTGCGCGTGTCATGTGCGCCATCCACGGGGAGCTGATCGTCGAGGGGCTTACGGACGGACGCATACCTTGGCCCATTGGGCGCGGGGCAAGACAGCGTTCCATCGTGTTATTCCGCGACTTGGAGCGGGCTGTGGAACGGGAGTCGTTCCAGGCCGTTGCGTATTGGTGGGGTGTCGGCGCTACGACTGTGGCCAAATGGCGTTGGGCATTGAAGGTGCCGAAGATCAATGAAGGAACGCGATTGCTACGGATTGCCTACGCAAAATCGCCAGCGGGGAAGGCTGCCCGTAGGAAGGCATGGAGCAAAGCCCGCGACCCTGTGCGACGGGAGAAAATCGCCGCGGCCAAGCGAGGCAAGAAACGTCCCGCCGCCGTCGTCGCCGGTATGCGTGCAAGGATGCTCGGCCAGAAACTCAGTGATGCCACTCGCCACAAAATGAGTGAGGCTCACCGTCGCCGGGGAACACGACCGCCCAAGGCCGGGCCGGCATGGTCCGCAAAAGAGGAGGCTCTGCTTCGCACGCTGCCGGCATCGGAAGTCGCCAAACGCACCGGGCGCAGCTTATCGGCAGTCTACAGTCGGCGCAGCACACTTGGATTGAACAACGGGCGCACAACTCGCCATCAGCGGGAGCGGGAGGAAGAACGGGAAGCGCTGGAGTGAGACGGAGAAGATGCGGATTGTGCTGGCTGGGCGGCAATCTGAGTGATCTTGAAAAATCCCAGCAGGATGGGGTCGATTGAAAGTTGCCATGCACCGAACGGAATTGACTATCGAGCAGATCTTGCAGTGGGCGGATGCATACCACGAACGTACTGGCAGGTGGCCGACGGCGAAGAGCGGACAAGTGAAGGAAACGCTTGATGAAAGCTGGCGGGGTATGGAAAACGCACTCCGCATGGGCTTGCGTGGACTGAATCGAGGGCAGTCGCTGGCGCGGCTCCTCGCGAAGCACCGCGGAAAGCGAAATCGCATGGCACTTCCGCCATATACGGTTCTACAAATATTGAAATGGGCAGATGCATTCTACGCACGGACCGGAAACTGGCCGCATCGAGATGATGGCTTGATTCCTGGCACCAATGGTGAGACCTGGAATGCCGTGGAGCTCGCACTTACCCACGGTCACCGTGGAATGCCGGGCGGCAGTTCGCTGGCGAGAGTCCTCGCAGCTGAGCGAGGGGTCAAGAACAGCATGGCACGCCCGCGACTAACTGTCCCAAAGATCCTGAGTTGGGCCGACGACCATCGTCGTCAAACTGGGACTTGGCCCAATGAGGAAAGTGGCCCCATTGGAAAGGAGGACGAAACTTGGAGGGGCGTGGCACAAGCGCTCCGCAAGGGATTGAGAGGACTTCGTCGTTTGTCGCTTGCCAGTCTGTTGCAACGGCATCGTGGCGTTCCGATTAAGCATCATCGGCTACAACCCCTGACGATTCAGCAGATTCTCGCTTGGGGCGACGAGCATCATGCGCGTACTGGCAAATGGCCGTTGACGAAAGTGGGGCCGATACAGGGTGTGGCCGGAGAAACCTGGGGTAGGATCGAAAGTGCACTTCGACGTGGAACTCGCGGATTACCTGGTGGAATGTCGCTGATGCAGCTTTGGGTCACTCACCGAGGAGCGAGATGCCACCTGGCGCTTCCCCCGCTTGAACAAGAGCAAATCATCGAATGGGCTAGAGCATATAAGCGCGAAAATGGGTGTTGGCCTCATCGCGATGCTGGTCACATCACTGGTACTGATGAAACTTGGTGTGGTATTTGGAAGGCCCTTGCTAAGGGTCGAAGAGGTCTCCCTTGCACGACGTTGACGAGGCTACTGGCAGCTCACGGCTGAGTCCGCTCCGTTTTCTTCCCCGTGAATTTTTCATAGCGCTCGACGATCACATCGCAATACAGCGGATCGAGCTCCATCAGAAACGCTTTACGTTCCGTCTGCTCGGCCGCGAACAGCGTCGATCCGCTGCCGCCGAAGAGGTTCAGCACGTTCTCGCCCGACCGCGACGAGTACTGCATGGCTCGCGCGGCAAGTTCAACGGGTTTCTCCGTCAGGTGAACCAGCGCTGAGGCCCCACTCTTGCTCGTCGGCCAGCATCTGCTTAAAAGGCGAATTGAGGCATCGGATCAATTCTTGCAGGCGATCTGGAAACTACCGCCGTGTCCCTCGAAGCCGCTACTGCGTGGATAAATCAGACAGTAGGCAACGCCGCCGCACAGAACGAGGCGGTGTCCCTGCTTGAGCAGGCAAACGCGAGTTCTCGCCACGCGACCCTAATCGTCGCTCCCGAATTGACGAGGAACCGCCGAGCCTATTTAGCACGCTGGGCAGGAAGCGAATTCGTTGTCGTTGAGCTGTCGACTGCACAGCAGGCAGGTCTAGGCGTGGTCCCTAAAGGTCTTTTGCGTGAGCTGCACTACCCAGCGAAGGATTGTGAGCTGCGAGGTGAGAGTTGGATTACGTTGTGCGACGTGCGAATCAATTCTGACGATTGCCACGATAGACGGCAGCCGCTCACCGGGACTTGCCGGTACGAGTTTGATAGCAAACACGCGGCACCCATTGCGAGAACGGCTCTCAGGGTGCAGTATTACCACCCGCAACTCGTACGTTCCCTGACCGATTTCTCGCATTCGGACTGGAAACTGACACCGCCAGGCGGTGAGTTCCAATTCTCGTTTCCCCCGCTCGCAGTCGAAGCGATCTCCGATGTTCAGAAAGGATGGATCGTTTTGTTTCTGCAACTGCTCACCGCCAGTAACTGGAGAAACCAGACGGGAATTCACCCGATCAGCAATCTCACGGCCAAACTGATTGAACTGCAATAAGGACGCCGGGGACGCCGGCGAATTATGTCGACCGACGCTTGCCGTATCTTGGCGATGCCTAGCCCGGACGACGAGCCTCTAGTAGCTTTGCGAGCGACGATCCACCGGGCAGTCCACCATGACCGCTACTGAGCGCCCTATCAACGGCGTTCCAGGTTTCGCCGGGTGCCTCAGTTATCCAAGGGTGTTACTCTATCCACGCCAAGGCTGGTGAAGGTTCGTTTTTCCAGATGATGGAATCCCTCGCAACCGCTCAGTAAATCTGTTGGGAGTATCATCGTGCGGCTGAGACTGCGCTGGCATTCTCAAGCACTTTACCGGGATCTCGAATCGGTCTGCTTCGAGGTCGAGCAACAGATGGGTCGCTTCCCAAGTAGGACTTTTGACCAATACGCAAGTGGCAGGTATTCCGCAAAGGACTCGCCCCAGTCCTCGTGATTGCCCTTTCTCTCGCTTCTCTTTTCGTTCCTGCTGGTAGCGAGCTTCAATTTCGATTTGGTGACGGGGCTCGATTGCGTTCCACCTGAAAAACGCAAACCAGTGCTTGCCTTTCTTTGGACTCCTAATGTAGTTGTCCAGCGTCGAGCTGAGAGAAGGGGAACTGGCGTGCTTCACCAAGATTATGCCCCGACCACCGTCGTACCCCAAAATGACTCCCGGGATTTCGGTGATTTGTTGAGCATTAGCCACTGATGCACCTGCAATTGACCTGTTCCTACACGCGGCCACGGAGCCATTGTCAGGCTGCAAACTGGGCCGCGTCAAGTCTTGGCAGCGGAAGAATCCGGGTGGATACAGACTTGCGTTCTCCATCGGCTAAAATGAGCAGATGTGTGGACGCTTTACACTCAGAACACCCCTGACTCAGCTGGCCAAGCAATTCTAGTTTGACCTCGACGCTGCGCTGGTTGATACCGGTCCCCGCTACAACATTGCTCCCACGCAGGACATTGCCGCCGTGAGGGTCCGAGGGCCAGGTGGACCGCGCGAGCTGGCTTTACTGCACTGGGGTCTGATTCCAAGCTGGGCCAAGGACACCAAAATCGCCGGCAGCACCATCAACGCCAGGTCCGAGACCATTGCCGAGAAGCCGGCATTCAGGTCGGCCTTCAAGCGCCGCCGCTGCCTGGTGCTAATGGATGGCTTCTACGAGTGGAAGAAGGTAGGGAAGACCAAGCAGCCTTACTTGTACGAGATCGACGGCGGAAAGCCCTTTGCTCTGGCGGCCTCTGGGAAACGTGGCATGGGGCTAAGGGCTCGGAGGGACCGCCGCTGGAATCTTGCAGCCTGATCACGACCGAGCCCAACGAGCTGGCTGCGGAGGTCCACGACCGGATGCCTGTAATTCTGGATGCAGTCGACTACGACCAATGGCTGGACCCGGCAGTTCAGGACCGCGAGACTTTAGAGAAGCTGCTGGTTCCGTTTGACGCTGGACGAATGACAGCCCGGCCGGTCAGCACTTACGTCAGCAATGCCAGGAATCAAGGGCCGCAGTGTGTTGAGCCGGTGAAGCAAGACTTGTTTTGAAAGAACCCACGGGACGGAGCAAGAGATGGATTGGCAACTCTGGATGACTATGTCGACGACGAGCCGGACGTTTCCACAATTCGGATCATTGACTGGGACGAGCAGGACGCCACTCATCGCCGGGCGGCTTAACCGATGCCGTGACGAGGGCGGTGGCCAGGAGAGCTGCAGGCGGATTCTCCTGGCCGCCGAAAGGCGGCGGGAGGGTCCGTCTTTTATTTAGGTTGTGCCTACTCGCCGGAGGTGCACCAAACACCCGAAAGTGAAAGCGATGTTGAAGAAGCACCCGCGCCTTCATATGCCCTTCATCCCAATCGGCAGTTCCTGGCTGAACGTCATCGAAACGTGGGTTCCAGGAGATCACCGATAAACGCATCCGCCGCGGCACATTCAAAAGCGTCGAACAACTGATCGCCGCGATCCAAGAGTTCATCGAGCAACACAACGCATCGCCTCACCTCTTCGTCTGAACCGCAAAGCCGACGACATCCTCGCCAAAGTTGCCCATGCACGAGCAACCCTCGATAGGATACCGTCTGTGTGAGATACTACACTGGCAATCCACTGAAACCCTGGCAGAATTGGTCGAATCGGAAAGGCTCCAACGAGTTGAAGCCTTAATCCGATGCGCAACCTGGAGTGAGACGCCGCGTCCCGTGAAACACCCCAACTGGAGCTGGCTTCCGAATGGATTGACCATCCTGCGCTTTGCGGCGGGCGTGATGCTTCCCTGGGTGCCCACGGATTGGCAGTTCACGGTTCTCTTGGCGGCCGGGGTCAGTGATCTGTTTGACGGGTGGCTTGGCCGCTGGTTGAGAGTCACTTCGCACTTCGGTCAGATCGCTGATCCGATCGCGGATAAGACGTTGGTGCTGGCCGCCGTCCTGTGCGCGCTGCGAGCAGAGTGGCTCTCGTGGCCAGAAGTTTTCGCGCTAGTGACCCGTGACCTGACCGTGCTTGTCTTGAGTGGTCTGGCATTGGCAAACCACTGGGAAAACTGGCGCAAGATGACGCCTCGCCTTTCCGGGAAGATCGCCACGGGAGCTCAAATCGTGGTGTTGCTGACCCTTTATTGGACTCGACACCCGCAACCGATACTGGTTGGGATAGCCGGAGTCTTCAGCATCCTGTCCGCCTTGGACTATGCTTGGAGAGCATTCACCGCCAAGTCGACTTGCCCATAAAGTCCCCGCTGCTGGTGATCGCGAGGAATTGGCCAGACAGGTGCGATAGAGCGTGCGTTGTGCGTGGCCTCCAGTAACCGCCACGTCCCATGGCAATCGCGCCGGCTGCAACCTCGGCCAGGCCCGGTGACGACAATGCCGCTCGACGCAACCGCTCCGGATAAGCCCGCCGCCAAAACGAAGGGAAAGGTTAGCCCGTCCGACATTCCAATCACAATGTCCCGAGCGGATTCGGAGGCGGTGAAGTGCTGCTCGACGTGCGGCGTTTGCGGCATGGTGATTCTTTGCATACAGTGCTGGGCGAGTAAGCGAATTGTCCATTGCAGATTCTCATCTGCAATTTCTCAACAGTCGGATTCGCCGGTGCTCGGCGGCTCTGCTAACTTCATACCTGCTTGCTGGCGACGCCACGCGGACGAGAAGGGATAGGCCCAGCGGCGAACGCGGTTGATGCCTCCCAAGGGGCGATGTGCGGCGAGCGCGTGCCAGACGTTGAACGAGAGGTTCTTGCAGGCATCCTGCTGCCGCAGCGAGGCGATCTCCTGGCGCGGGAGCAGCAGGTGGGCGACGGTGCGAAACGGGGATTCGCTTTCCGGCCACAGGACGCTGGCGTCTTCGATGGACATCGTTTTCTCGGAGGTCCGCAGTTGCACCTGAAACTCAAACAGCACCTCCTGCGTGTGCAGCGTTTCTTCGAGCGCCAATCGCATTGCGTCGGCCTCGGAGCCCAATCGCTTGACCAAATCCAGGTACGAGTCGTGGCGATTTCCGGCTGGCTTCGCCCGGTATTTGGCCACAAAGTTTCCAAAGCGAATCGGGGCCATGCTGAAGTAGGTGTTGCTCGCCGGATGCGCGGGGAGTTGTCCCGCGATTCGGGCGACGGTCAACATTTCGCGCCAATGCCAGTGAAGTGGATTCCAGTCCCCTCCAGTCAGCGCCCCTTGCAACGTAGCGAGTGAACTGTCGTCCGCCTGCACGCGAACCTGCTCCAATCGCAGAAAGTCCTTCACGTTCCGAGCGAAGAACACCGGGTGATTGATCATCACGAAATCCTGCGTCGGACCTAACTGCTCATTGCCCAGCACCACGTCGCTTTCCACCCCCAGCACCTTGATCGCCATTCCGCGGCCATCCGGAATGGCATCGGGCTGAGCCTGGCTGGCCGCGTTGGAAAACCGAACCACTGCCGGGAAGACCCCCTCGCGCTCAAAAAGTCCCTGGGAAAGTTCGTCGGGCAGGTTTGGCAGCACCCGGAACTCTCCTTGGACGTAGCCATGCGTTTTGACATGCACGTCCGCGCGAAACTGGCCGCTCTTCGCCAGGCCCTGCGCTAGAATCACCTCCATTGCTTGGACAACCCGCTGGATATCGTCCGCTTCATCGGGCGGGATCGTCTCGACGTCATCCGCATACGGTAAGGGCTGGTTGGCATTGGTCATCGCAGGTGCCTTGAATTTGAGAAGAGGTTCGTTCAGTGATTCTAAGGTCGCGCCTGCTCACCTGGCTTATCTTGGGAGAAAATCAGAACGCTGTACGTTCCGATGCTAATCGTTCCCGCGGCGGGGAAGGTCGTGCGATTCTGAGCGAACCAACTGTCGGGGTTGTGAGGGTCGATTTCCGAAGAGACGCGGGCCTTTCCGTTCGCCACTTCGTCGTGCGACTCGCTGTAGATGACGCGTTGGAACGGGTCGCCGTTGTAGCGGCCTTCGATCGCGCCGCGAACGCTGTCTAGCGACCGTTGGTCGTCATTGGGCGTGATGACGGCAGGCCGATGGAATCACGCGTCAGGACCTAGATAACCGGCTGTTGCATGATGCTAGTGAGCTGCCAGGGAGCTGACGGGAAACTGACGTTATTTGGGGTACTTGTATATGCGTTTTTTCCTGTCAGTAATCGACGCAAGTCCTTATTCCATGGTCGCCCTCACAGAAGCAGGCCCCTTCGTCCGGGGAGGCGAGGAGTGGTTTGGGGAAACGAGAGTCAGCCGCCGCAGTCGCGAAGAAGGCACTTTCGGCCAGCCTGCACCTTGGAGGCGGGCAGTCTAGTCCCATTTCGGGAGCGGCGGTGGGAAACCTGTCACTAAGTCACATGGGCCAACACGCACAGAGCCATGCGGGCGCGAGAACAGCAAGCGGCCCTGTCCAGATTCCTGAAAGAATTCAGCAGGTTTTTTCGCTTAGCTGCGTCTCATTTCCGGGAGCACTGAGGCATTGCCTGCACCCTCCTTTCGGTCCAAAAGCAGGTCCGCGGCGGCCGGACTGCAAACCCTTTCCTGCAAAGTAGGCAGCAGTTCGGGGACTGTGCCGTCCCGCCGCACAGCGGCCTGCTTCCCAAGTCAAACCGCGCCGACGAGGTGGAGCACTTGGGGGTTCATTCTGGCCCTGCATGCCTGCGGCGAAATTCCCGGACCTCGCGAGCCAGCGAAATAAATCTCATGTGACGGGATAGCGGTCGGGCTCATCACAGCAGCTTCGCCAAGACCGAGATCGCCGCTCTGGCTTTGTCGACCCCCGGGAGAGATGAACGAGCTGCTCGCCAGCTTGGGTTCACTTGGAGATTGAAGACGACAGGCCAGGGACCTCGGCCGTTAACCAATTACTTTTGCAATGCCGAGGATGACCTGACCTCTTTTCCTTCTCGTCAGCGAAGTAAAGTGATTCCCCAGGCTCCTCCGCGAGGAGCACGGCAACTTAGAATGTCCCGAGCGGCCTGACGCTCCGTGAAAGGCCGCACTTTGCCGCGGAGGTGACCGTGAAGGCTGGTGAGCGCAAGACGACGCAGGGCCCTGCGGGCGGCAGAAAGCTTCCACTTCTGCTGAAAATTGTCTACACGCTGTTTGTGTGCGTGCTGGTCCCTACCTACTGGTATCACTACGGATTTGCCGACAGTTTTCTATGGTTCTCCAGCCTAGCGCTGTTGATCACGCTGGCAGCACTGTGGCTCGAAAGCCCGCTCCTGGCGAGCATGCAGCTCGTGTCGGCGTTCCTACTGGAGCTGATGTGGATCTTCGATTACGTCATGCGGCTAATAACGGGCGTCCAGCTTGTTGGCATCGCGGAGTACATGTTTAACGCGGAGAAACCGCTGTCGGTGCGGGGACTTTCCCTGTTTCATGCGGTGATTCCTTTCCTGCTCTTGTGGCTCGTGTACCGGCTGGGCTATGACCGGCGGGCGTGGATCGTGCAGACCGTCTTCGCCTGGCTGCTTTTGCCGTTCTGTTTTTTCTTTACGGACCCCGCGAAGAATATTAACTGGGTTCTCGGCCCTGACAAGGAGCCGCAGAAGTTAGTTCCCCCCGGCGTCTACCTTGCCGCGCAGATGGCCTTCCTGCCGCTGTGCATCTACCTGCCGACCCACCTGGCGCTGCGAGCCTGGATGCCAGAATCGGCAGGGACAGGGAAATCCTCGAAACTGACCTCGGACTGACGATGCATTTTTCGTCCGGCTTCAGCATCGATGAGTCCCTCGTTGAGCATCCGTCCGCACATAGGTTTCTCCGGTGTCCGATTGGCCTGCTGCTAGCGAATGAACCAGGTCATTATTGCAGTGTCGAAAAGAGGTCGCTCGCTGTGAGTTCTGTCGCCACACTACTTATCCGCCTTGGCCATTAGCGAATGTGACTCGAAAAAAGTTCAAAAGACGTCCTGACACTCCGACTCATTCTGGACGCGGTAGAATCAGCAGAGAGGTTCCGGCCCGATGTGGTTCTGCTGGACATCGGCCTGCCGAAGCTGAACGGCTACGAAGTGGCCTGCAAGATACGACAGCAGTCGTGGGGAGAAGGCATGGTGCTGGTGGCCTTGACCGGCTGGGGCCAGGAGGAAGACCGGCAAAAGTCCAAGGAAGCCGGCTTCAACGGCCACATGGTCAAGCCGGTGGACCTCGGTGCCCTTATGAAACTTCTGGCGGGGTTGCTGCCGGTGCCGGTTTAATTTGGGCGATTCGATAATTCGGGGTCCCCGCTTCACAAAACCCGAAGCGTTAGCGAGGGCTGGCGAGTCTGCGTGGGCATAACATCCAGGCGTTGCTTGTCGGCTCCGCACGCCGCGACGAGGTCTGCGGGGAGCCAGTCGCCGCTCGCCACATCGCCCCACTCGCGGGAAATTAGCGGGATTCTCCTGCGGAGCTAGACGACGAACACCGGCACGTCGTTTGCCTATTTCCACAGGGCGGCGTCCGCAGCCTCATCGACCTCGCCCAAGGCAGCAACCGCTGGCCGCTTCTCCTGCTTCTCGCAAGTCCGGTGGCGTTTCTGTACGTCGTGATCGTCGGCTTGCCCCTGTGGGCAGCGGGGAAGAAGTCGGCTCCTGTTACCTATTCCGAATGACCTTCGGGGAGGAAGAGAAATGGAAATGTCGGACGTCCTTATGTTCACCATCCGGCCCTTTGGAGTTCACTGTACCGGCGCTTCGACGTGACACATGAGGTGTCAAGGAGTTGCGGGCGGCCCTGCCTGAAGCCAAAATTCTCCGCTAACGAGTCAGTAGTGCTGCCCGTTGACATTTCGCGAAGAGAGTTAGGTATGAACTACATTAGCTGGTTGGGATTATTCTTATCGGTTCTTGCAATTCTTGGCCTCGGTATTTCCGGGCCGGGCTACCGCCTGGGCTTTTGGGGGTTTAGTGCCGGGATCGGATTGGTGAAATACGCCGCCTACATCAGTGTGGCGGCAGTTGTTGTGTGCTTACTTGCTGTGGCGCTATGGACAGCTGGGGTTTTCCCAGGAGGAATGACTCCCGCCCTGATCGGCCTCGTCATCGGCGGCTTCGTTGCGGTATGGACACTCAAGTGGCAGCACCACTTGAAGAGCGTGCCTTACATCCACGACATCACAACCGACACCGGCAATCCGCCTCTATTCGTAGCCATTCTTCCGCTTCGCGCCGGCGCTCCAAACCCCGCCGAGTACGGTGGGCCTGAACTCGCCAAGCAACAACAAGACGGATATCCGGATCTCAGACCAGGCTCGCTGAGCAGTTCTCCGGAGGCGGCTTTTCCCCGAGCTTTGCAAGCAGCAAAAGACATGGGGTGGGAGATCGTGGCCTCTGATCCCAAGGCGCTGCGGATCGAGGCAACCGACACCACTCTCTGGTTTGGTTTTAAGGATGACGTCGTCGTGTGTAAACGTCGCTCGAATAGTGCAGCGCGGAACGGGGCCGATGTTCGGTCGAAAAGTGCAGCGCATGTCCTGCTCGCGAGAATTGGTAAGGCAGACTTGAGACTTCTGACCGTCTC
>JBKJNY010000129.1:0-21926 GCA_046593355.1 Pirellulaceae bacterium
CAGGCGAGCAATCAGTTCTTCCGTAATTCCCAGCGACATGCCCTATTCGTCGCCGAAAATCGCTTTCCAAACCAGATCAATTCACCCACAATATCTCGCCGGGTCGTGAACGGTTACGTACCATCTCAAGGGCTCGCCGGTGGATCCCAACCGCATCTATGCCTCGCAGACCAGCAGTTGGTTTGGGCAGATCATTCAGCGCTCCAGCGACGGCGGCAAGACGTGGGAGCAGCCCGGCACACCCGCGGGGGAGCCGACCACCACCCCGGACGGCATGCCCAAGGCGGAAAGCAACAGATTTGTCTATGACACGTCGCCAGGAACCGGCAAGTCCCTCACCACGCACCAGTGGTACGACGGCACCCAGCACCCCTGGGAGTTCAAGCGGGTCTGGCATCTCGAACCGTCGCTGACCGACCCGGACACCGTCTACGCCGGCGTGGAAGACGCGGCCCTGTTCCGCACGACGGATGGCGGAAAGTCGTGGCAAGAGCTCGCCGCCTTGCGCGACCAGCAAGGCTCCAAGTGGGCACCGGGGGCCGGTGGGATGGGCTTGCACACGATCATTCTCGACCCGAGCAATCCCCTGCGGATCTTCATCGCGATCTCGGCCGCGGGGGCCTTCCGCACCGACGACGACGGCGCGACCTGGAAGCCGATCAACCGGGGGCTCAAGTCCCAATATCTACCGGACCCCAATGCCGAAGTCGGCTTCTGCGTCCACAACATGGCGATGCACCCCGCTCGTCCGAATGTGCTCTTCATGCAGTTGCACTGGGACGTGATGCGGAGCGACAACGGGGGCGAATTGTGGCACGAGGTGAGCGGGAACCTGCCGACCGATTTCGGCTTCCCGATCGAAGTTCACGCCCACGAACCGGACACCGTTTATGTCGTCCCGATCAAGAGCGACTCCGAGCATTACCCGCCGGAAGGCAAGCTGCGAGTCTACCGCAGCCGCAGCGGGGGAAACGAGTGGGAAGCACTCACGAAGGGCCTGCCGCAAAGCGACTGCTACGTCAACATCCTCCGCGACGCGATGTCCACGGACACGCTCGACCCGTGCGGCATTTACTTCGGCACCACCGGCGGGCAAGTCTACTGCTCAGCTGATTCAGGCGACAACTGGCAACCCATCGTCCGGGACTTGCCGCCGGTGCTGTCGGTGGAAGTGCAGACGCTTTCCTAACTCGCAGGGCGGTCTCAAGACGCAAATGCAATCGAGGCTCCGCACATCGGGCCGGGAAAAATGATCTCGGAGAAAACATCGCTGGAACTTTCCAAATGGGTGAAGTCTGGCGAACTTTTTCCTTGGGAATGGAGTCCCCGCGATGGCAAATCATCTGACGTTGGAAGAGCGGGATCGCATAGCCGAACTTCGGCATCGTGGGGCAGACCAGAAGGAGATTGCCGTGGCCCTCGGGCGTTCCCGAGCGACGATCAGCCGCGAGCTGCGACGCAACCGGACGAGAACTACTATGCCGCCCAAGCTCAGCGGCAAGCGGAACGGCGGCGGCGGGAGCGTCCTATGTCCCGCAAGATGGACGATCCCCAGCTCAATGAAGCCGTTCGCACTTGCCTGACCCAGGAGTGGTCTCTGGAGCAAATCGCCGGTCGGCTCGAGCAGGAACACTCCAAGTCTCCGCAGCGCCGCGTGTCGGCCCAAACGATCTACACCTGGATCGAGCGGGACCAGCATCGCAAGCACTGGCGGTCTTTTTTGCGGTGCCGCGGCAAACGCCGCTGGTGCCGAAAAAACGCCGGAGAAACCGGCCACCGGCTGGAAAAGCACCTCGTCCTCAAGCTAACCTTTGCCGATCCGGGCTGTCCGTATCAGCGCGGCACGAACGAAAACACCAATGGCTTAATCCGCCAGTATTTTCCCAAAGGAACAAACTTTCGCGACATCACCCATGACGAGGTCCGCCGTATGGAAAATCGGTTAAACAACCGCCCCCGCGCACGCCTCAGCTTCCGGACCCCCGCAGAGGTCTTCTTCGAGAATCACCCGCCGGCCGGTTGCGATTGAGACTGGAGACCGCCTTGTGGCTTGTGCAACGCGAGCCATCGCGCCCGCCGCACCCAGTAGAAGCGGACCGGTAAGAAGAGATCCACGACCTCGTCCGAAATGAGCAGACCGCCGAGGACAGGGAGGGCCATGGGAGCCAGAATCTCTCCGCCGACACCGCTGGCAAACACCATGGGAAAAATAGCGATGATAGCGACCCCTTCGGTGAGAAGCTTAGGGCGCAGGCGATGGACGGCCCCTTCGATGACCGCTTGGCGAAGTTCTTCGAGTGAGCCGATGTTTTCCAGGCCGCCGCGTTTGTCGATGGCTTCGCGGAGGTAAACGAGCATAATGATGCCCGTTTCCGTCGCCATACCGAAACAGGCGATGAAGCCGACCCAGACGGCGACGCTGAAGTCCATTGGAGGTGCGTCCCATCCCTGAGTGATTTTCGGGAAGAGATACATGAAGAATGCGCCGCCGGCGAGCGCCTCCGGAACAGCCAGCATCATCAAGAGGGCATCAGCCAGGTCGTGGTAAGTGAGATAAAGAATCAGGAAGATCAGCAGGATCACCGCGGGGAAAACGAACCGTAGAGTACGAGCGGCCCGAACCTGGTGCTCGAATTCACCGCTCCACTCGATGTGAACTCCTTCGGGAAGCCTTACCTTCTGGGCGACGACCCTTTGGGCTTCATCCACAAAGCCGACGATGTCGCGGCCACGGACATTGAGGGTGACGTAGTTCAGCAGCCGGCCGTTCTCGCTCTTGATCATGGCTGGCCCTTCGACAACGTGAACATTCGCCAGGGCGGATAGAGGGATAAATCGCTTCCCCTGCAGTGCATGTGGGGGCGCGGAAGAATGTGGTGTCCCAGGGCTCGCCGAAGTCTGGCCAGGCCCCATTTGCGGATTTGCCGAAGCGCCCATAGAAGGAGAAGCGGTCATCGTGCCTGGACTGACGAGAAGCCTCCGGATGCTCTCCTCATCCTCACGATTGGCTCGGGCGTAACGGATGCGGACGGGAAAGCGGTCTCGCTTTTCCACGGTGAATGTAATGGCCTTGCCCGCCAAGGCGACCTCAATGACGTTTTGAATGTCCTCCACGGCGATGCCATAGCGGGCGCTGGCCTCGCGGTCGATGTCGATTTGCAGATAGCCTTTGCCCATGATGGGAGCCGCGATCGTGTCGCGAGCGCCATGAACTGGCTTCAGGGCTGCTTCAATGTCCTTGCACGACCGGTCGATGGTTTCCAGATCGGGGCCAAAGACCTTGACCCCGATGTCGGTGCGAACGCCGGTAGATAACATTTCGATCCGGTTGATGATCGGCTGGGTGAAGATGTTGCTCCAACCGGGCACCTGGAGTACGCGGCCCATTTCGTCATCCACCAGGTCTCCCTTCGGCCCCGTCTTGCGTTGCCAGAAGAAGACCCGCTTGCGAAACGGCGATTCCAACTCCTCGCGAAGTTTCTGGAATGGCTCAAAGACGCTCCTATCCGCGGCAATTCTGGCATCCGATTCCTTGCCAAGCTGGACCCGCAGAGCGGCCGCCAAGAAGCTCTCGGTCTTTTGACGATGGCCTGCGCCATCCAGCAGCGACTGGCTCGCCCCGGCGCGCGAGACTTCTTCGAGAGCGTACCAGGTGAATGACTCCGTCCCGCGGTCAAGGAGCTCCCAGTTCACCTGGCGGACTACGTCCCTCCATAGCTTGAGGCGTTCGCGCTGCGTCTCGGCCAGAAGCTGACTGGCTAGTGTGGGGCGCTCCGCTCCAAGAATCGCGGCAAGTTCATTCGCCAGAGCGGCGGGAGACGACTCCTTAAGCTCCAGTGCTTGCACGATGTCCTCGACCGCGCCACGTTCATAAAGCGTTTCCGCAACCCGGCGGACAAGTGGCGAAACGTCCTCGGGTGCTGGGGCACGGGCCAGCCAAAAGCCCAACTCTCTCGTGAGCTGGTCGTGAACGGCTGCTTGGACGGTTTGGGGATTCTCGCCGCTGGGCCAATGCAGATCTCCTTGGCGTTCGAGCCGGTCCAGTAGCCACCGAACGTCGTGCTTGACCAGTTGGGTTCCAAGCTCTCGCTCAAACTCCGTATAGCGAGTCAGGGCCAGCTCGCGCATCGACTCATCAAATCGCTCCAGGGCTTTTTGGCTGGCAACGACGATGAGCGCGTTCCGGTCGGCAGCATCCTTGGGAGGAACCAGAAAGCCTTCCGCAACCAACGCATCAAGAATTACTCCTGTCTGCTTTGCCGCGTCGTCGTAGCGGAGCACCCGTTTGGGCCAGAGCTCGCGAGGGCGGTAGTTGACAAATGTTTCCACCATATCGAGCGGCGCGGGGTCAGTCGGCGTATCGGCCCTGCCGGCTTTGCCGATGACCGATTCAACTTCTGGAAATCCGCGGAGCAGCGCATCGCGGGCCTTGAGGTCGTCAGCGGACTGGGTAACGCTGGCCCGCGGAACGGTGATAGGCATGTCCAGCGTCGTCCCCTCGTCGAGCGCCGGCATAAAGGCAACGCCAATCTTTGGAAAATGGAAGGCCCACAGGCCGATGCCGGTCAGACTGACGAGGGCCACAGTTTTCCAGATAGTAGCGCTGTTTGTTCGCGCGCCGATGACGCACAAGACAACGAAAGGAATCGAGGCCAAAAGAGAGAAAAACCACCATAGGACCGCGACGTCGCCAATCACTGGAAGGTGGATTTGGTAGGCGGCAAACGCGATGGCTAAGCGAAGAAAAGGAACGGAGATCGTGATAAAGCCAACGACAGTGACAGCGAGTGCGACCCCGAGGTAGTACCACACATGCCCCTCTCTTCCCGTGACAGAAATAACGGTGAGCGCGGTAACAATCGCGAAGACTCCCAGGAATGTCCCCCTCCAGGCGATTTCCGAGGCCCCTTGTCCGATGACGGCCTGAAGCGGAAACATTCCCGCAGCCAGAATCAGCAGCACCGAAAAGAGCCACATCACCAGATTTCGCCGCGGCAGTGCCCAGGTAAGGAGCGGCTTGTAAATTTGAATGAAGCTGCGGACGATCCAGTTATCTTCTTCACTCTTTAACCGCCCTCGAATGAAGAGGGGAATGAGGGCGGGGACGACGGTCACGGAGATGATCGCCACGCCGATCATGGCGAAGCTCTTGGTGAAGGCCAGCGGATGAAAGAGCTTTCCTTCTCGTCCGCTGAGCATGAAGACGGGGATGAAGGAGAGCAGCATGATGAGGACGGAGAAGAAAATCGGCCGCCCCACGGTGCGACATGGCGCGATGACCAGCTCGCTGATGTCGCCCGTCACCGGCCGGTCGCCAAAGTGTTCTTTGAGGTGGTGGGTCGCGTTTTCGACCATCACGATCGCCTGATCCACCAGGATGCCGATGGAAATGGTGATTCCCGCCAGCGACATAATGTTGGCCTGGATATCGATAATGTGCAGCACCCGCAGCACCCACATGAGCAGAAACGAGAACAAGACAGCCAGCGGGAGTGTGACGCAGATCACAAACACGCTGCGCACATGCATCAGGATGAGCAGGATGGCCAGCGAGGCAATGAGCATCTCGTGCCACATCACTTCCGTCAGTGTGTGAATCGCTCCATGAATCAGCCGCGTCCGGTCGTAGGCGGGAATAATATGGACCCCCTTGGGAAGTCCCGACTGAAGCTCCTGGATCTTTTCTTTCACACGCTCCGTGACCTCAAGCGGGTTTTCGCCGTGCCGCATCAGCACTACGCCGCCGGTCACCTCGTTGCCGTCTTTTTCGTAAACGCTGCGGCGGAACTGCGTACCGAGCTGCACGCTGGCCACGTTTTTGACGTAGATCGGCGTCCCTCGAACTTCGGTGATGACGGCGTTTTCAATATCCTCCTTGCCTTGAATCCAGCCGACTCCGCGAACAATGAACTCCGCGTTGTTCTTTTGGATGACGCCACCGCCGGAAGGCATGTTGCTGCGTGAGACGGCGGAGTAGAGATCGCCCAGAGTGACGTTGTACGACCGTAGATCTTCAGGACGAACGTCGATCTGATATTCCAGCGGCATCCCCCCAACGACGGCGACGTCGGCCACGCCAGCCGCGGCATTGAGCTGGGGTGTGATGTAGAACTTGTTGAGCGCCCAGAGCTTTCCGGGGTCGATGGGGTGGTTCTTATCCGGCTCGACGGTGTACCAAAAGATCTGACCCAGCGCGGTGGCGTCGGGGGCGAGGTACGGCACGACCCCCGCTGGCAGGAAGGTGTTTGCTTGGGCGAGCTTCTCCGTGACGCGCTGCCGGGCGAAGTAGAAGTCAACATCCTCAGCGAAGATCAGAGTGATCATCGAGAAATTGAATTCCGACGATGAGCGGACGGCCTTGATCCCCGCCAGACCCTGCAGCTTTCGGGAAAGGGGATAGGTTACCTGGTCCTCGATTTCGCGCGGGCTGCGCCCCATCCAGTCCGCGAAGACGATGACCTGGTTCTCGCTCAGATCGGGAATGGCATCGACGGGCGTATTCCAGGTTGCGTAGATCCCTGCAATCGTGAGTACCAGCGTCAGCGCCAGCACCAGAAACCGGTTGCGGATCGAGAACTCGATGACTCGCTCAATCATGGATCGGCCTTTCAAGACGGTCGGCGGCGTTTTACTTCTGCTTTACTTGTGAGGCAGTGCTCTTGCTTTGAGCCCGCAGCTCCTTGAGCCGAGCCAGCGTGGCGGCCGGATTCTCCTGGGCGGAATCCTCGCAGCCCTCACAGCAAAGAAAGACCGTTTCGCCGCCAACCTTGATCTTGACCGGTGCTCCCATCGAACCGAGTCGGCCCTCTTGGGAGACGATGCAGAATCGCTGCTGCTCCGCAAGCGCGCGATCCGATAGGGAGAGTTTCGCAAGCTCCTCTGAGATCTTCCGATCTTCCGGCGATTCCTTGGGCGGTTTGGGGACAGGAGGCTGCTTCTCATCCGTTCCCGCTGGAGGTCTCTTTTCCGATCGCCTCTCCTTAACACGCTTCAGTGTGCGGTCGGCTTCCTTGATGGCCTCCTCTCGACACCCCGAGCAGCACACAAAGACGGTCTGTCCCTTGATGGCGAGCTTGACTGGCGAACCCATGGAGCCGAGCCGGCTACCGGTCAAGACCGGGCAATACTGCTGAGACTCCGCGAAGGCGCGTTCCGCCGCGGGGAGCTTTGCGAGCGCCGCTTTGATCTTTGCCTCGGGGTCATCGGGCGTTGTCGGCCGGACGGCCACATTGGAATCACCCTTGCCACTGCCACTACCGCCAAAGTAGATCGACCCGGCCGCCGGATTGAGCCGCGTCTCCGCGTCGATCAGGAACGAGCCGGAACTCACGATCCGATCACCGGCGGAAAGTCCCTTGACCACCGGATAGAAGGTCAATCCATCCTGCGATTTCATTTTTGGCCCCAGCTCGACGAGCATCCCCTCAAACACGCCGCTTTCCGCTTCGCGGTAGACGATCTTCTGACTCCCCGTGTCGATGACAGCGCTCTCGGGAATGGCCAGCAGCCCCTTCGCCGATGAGGCGGCTCCAGCTGGATCGTTTTCCGCAAGACCGGTAGGCGCGGGAGCCAGCTCGGCAGGTATTTCAATGGTCACGCTCGCGGTCGTCCCGGGCCGGAGCTTATGCTGCGGATTATCAAGCTCCAGCCTGATGGTGAGAGTGCGCGAATTCTCATCCAGGTGCGGATAGACAAAGGCCAACCGCCCTGCAAGGACTTCGTTGGGAAACGCCCGTGTTCTGGCCGTAACACGGACCTTGTCGGCCTCCTCTCGTGTCAGCTCATGGGCTTGTCCCAGCGGCAGCAGGTTCATGTCGTCTTCATACACCTGCGCCTGAATCCAGACGGTGGAGAGGTCGGCGACTTCGTAGAGTGTCATCCCTTCCTGCACGTACTGCCCTTCCTTGACGTTCTTCTGGATTACATGTCCCGCAATGGGGGAGCGGATGGCGATCTGCGTCAGGGCGGCACCGCTCTTCAGCATGGCGTCAATCTGATCGTCGTCCACGCCTAGTCTGCGGAGACGCTCTTTCGCATCGTTTGCGGATTGCTCGTCCCCGCGCTTCTGCGCCTGGACAAGGTTGTCAGCCGTCACGCGCAGATCCGGACTATAAAGCAGTGCCAGATCTTCGTTAGCCCGGACGAGTTGTCCGGTCTCGTTAACCAGGAGCTTGTCGATCCGCCCATTCACCCGAGCCGCGACGACCTTCTGCCCGCGTTCGTTAAATTCCACGGTCCCCACGGCCGTGATGCTTCGCGAAAGCTCTAGCGGTTCCACGGTAGTCGTTTCCGCGCCTGCGAGCACCACGCGATACGGAGAAAGCTGAACGCGATTCACGACCCCTGGCCCGAGAGCTTCGGCATGAGTCGCTCCTTTCTTCCGCTTGGAAAGGGGCATGAAACAAATTGGGCATTTGTCCTTGGGATTGTCCCGAATGATCGTTGGATGCATCGGGCAAAACCATTCCGCCGTGGAATCGGCAGGCGCGGCTGAAGCGGAAGGGCGAGTCCACTTATTGTAGTAAGCAACGAGCAAATCCCACTGTGTAATCACCAGGCCAATGACAACCAGAATGGCGATGAAGCGAAGACGAGCCAGCTTCACGAGGATCACAAAGTCAAACCACCACCACCAGCGCCGCCAGCCGCGGAGATGATTCGGGGGGCGCAGGCCTCCCTCATCATTCGCTGAACTCTCTGCAGTTCCAATTTCCACCAGGTCGTGATGACGTGACATGCTTTGATCTCCTGAAACCGGAGCCACCCCAGCCATGTGCAGGGCTCTCGCGCGTAAAACTTGAAAAGCTGACCGCCGTTAACCCCGCCGACAAAGGACGGCAATGGATATGCGGGAACCGCAACGGTGAAACGATAACGCCTGCTGGAAATATGCGGACGCTCGGAAGCGGTCGAGAGCGCGACCGCGAGAAAATTAGATCGTCAAGTGCAGGAATAGCACGATCCTGTCGGGCGGCGGCAGGTCATTTCGCAACAGACTTCTCAGGTCATGGGGAATCGCCGCAGCCCCAGAGTGAATCTCTGAAACGCTGACCACCGCGAAAGCACTCTCCCGGTTTCGTTCCAGTTCCCTGGACGACCTCAACGTCAAATTGTTCTCCATGCCGCGGCAATAGCACTGGCTTGGAGCGCCGGCCGCCTCAGAGCTGTTGTTGGCCGGCTCTTGGCATGTCGGACATTTTTGCGTATTTGCGACGTTTGTGGTGGAACAGCACGACCTTCCATTATGACTCATCGCCTGCAACCACCGACAGGAGCCGACGAGCTTCTCACAGGAAACCTTGTACGTCCCGTCGCAGCAAATGCAGCCCACCATCGGCCGCCCGGTGAGCAGGGCGACCGGCAAAAGCATCCATATCAAAGGCTTGCGCAGCCGTTGGAACGTCGCTTGGGTCATGGTATGTGAGACTATGGAGGCTTTCAGACTCTTCCGTCATTATGGGCTAACACGTTTTGCAGTCAACACAAGAACCAGCGTGACGGGCGGTGTAACCGACAAGATCGCCAGATATCCCGCCACGAAAATCTTGACCTGATCGCTACATTTTCCCCTTCGGCAGCCCGCCGCAACGCATTCTCGGAGGATTCGTTAGAGGAGGACTTCAATGCACAGTCGCCTTACGCCGAAGCAAGAGGAGTAGCGCTTCCATCGCTACCAATTGACTGTTCCCACCACGCTAACCCACCGACCGCAGCCTGCCGTGTAATTTGTAAAGGAAGGCGTTATGTCGCCAGTCCAAAGGCTGACTCTCTGCGCGGGATTTTTCTTCGCGCTATTGGGCTGCCGGTCTGCGCCTCCCAAGGCTTTGGCTTTGCCGCTGACGCGACGAACGGCACCTGCAAGCGAGACGGTTGCTTCACGCCCAGTCGCTGCTGAAGGTGCGGCTTCACAACCTGAGAACTCTTCGCCACCGACAATCCCAGTGCTGCACACTGAACTCGTGGAGGAAGTTCCTGCGCCTCCACCGACGCTGGACCTTGACTGGCTGGTTAACCAGGTCGAAGAGCGAAATCCTTCCTTGCAGGCTCTGGTGTTTGCCTGGCAGTCCGCCTCGCAAAAGTATCCGCAGGCAGTGTCACTCGATGACCCGATGTTCATGTCCATGCTTGCGCCGGGCTCCGTAAATTCCCCCACGACAGAAACGGGATACGTCGTTGAAGCGGCTCAAAAGTTCCCCTGGTTCGGCAAACGTGCTGCGCGCGGGCAGCAAGCTCTGGCTGATGCCGACATGGCCGGCGCTCAAGTGGAGGACTATCGGCAGCGGCTCGTGGAAATGACGCGGTCAGCGTATCTCGATTATTTCCTGGTGTTTCGCCAGCGGGAGATCAACGATCGTAACTTAGAATTGATAAAATCCTTCCGAGAGAGTGCGCAAGCCAGATACCGGGCCAACCAGGTCACGCAGCAGGACATCTTCCAGGCCGACGTGGAGCTGGTTGACCTGGAAAGGAAGACGATTTCTCTGGACAGGCAGCAGCGGATTGCTGCCGCCCGAATCAATACCTTGCTTCGCAATCCGGCTAATGCCCCTCTTTCACCCCCGGTCGGGGCGCTCAGTTCGGAAGTCGTGACATCCGAAATCGAGCTGCTTCAGCAAGAGGCCCTCCTGCAGCGTGCCGATCTGGCTGCCGTTGCAGCGGAGATCCGTGAGGCGGCAGCGGCGGTGACATTGGCGCAAAAGGATTACTACCCAGACGTTGAGATATTCGGCCGTTACGACACCTTTTGGCAGCCGGCCTCCACGCAGGGGGATCTGCGCGGTCAAGCCGGCTTGCGGATGAACGTGCCCATTTACCGCAACCGCCTACAAGCAGCTTACTGCCAAGCCGTGATGCGGCTTCGGCAAAAGCAGGCCGAATTTGAGCAAAAGCAATTGGATCTCGCGTATGAGGTGCAGTCGGCCTACGAACAGCTAGACGAAAGCCGCCGGACGGTAGCTCTCTATCAAAACCGGTATCTCCCGATTGCCGAGCAGAGCGTTAAGGCGGCTCGCGCGAACTACGAAACCAGCAAGGCTTCGTTCTTGGAACTCGTAACCGCCCACCGCAGAGTGGTTGAGGCGCAGCTAATGCGACAGGAAGCCATCGTCTCGATGCATCGTCGCAAAGCCGAGCTAGACCGTGTGACAGGCCAAGTAGCACCAGACCGCTAAGATCCAGAACGGAGGAGACCCAGCACGGAGACGGCAACGCTACTTGTCTTCACTAACGACCTGGCACAGAACCGAGCCCTTACCGTGGCCGCGCGATTCCCACGCCGCTACGACCATTCCTTTTCCTTGCGGGCCAGTGGCGATCACAGGGTCGTCTGCCCCGGATGCTAACCGCGATGGCTGATCGTGGCCGGGAGACACGAGCATCAGCTCTCCGCTCTTACTGGAAACCCATACCAAATACTCTCCCTTGGAAGTCGCCGTGATCCAAGGTTGGCGGCCAGTTCCGACGAGCTGACCTCGTGGCAACTTCCCTGAAGTGAGAAAGATGTCCTTATCACGTCGCCAGGAAGTAGCGATTGAACCATTGGGGGTGACGCCAATGCAGCCTCCGTCCATCGGGCATGCGTCTAGTTCCCAAGTAACGTTCCCTAGCTTGGTGGCTCCGGAGAAAGTCTTTCCGCCGTCCTTGGAACTCGCGGCGTACATGTCGCGGTTTCCGCCAAGAGAATTCCGCCACATGACGTGGAACTGACCGTCTGGTCCGTATGCTACGCTCGGATGGCAGCACTCGCAGACGCTCCCATCCGGTGACCGATAAACAAGTTGATTCGATCGCCAGGTCTTACCACCATCGTTCGAAACGGAGGCCATGATCTCTGTGCCTTTGTTTCTCAGATCGAGCCACGCGCAACAAACCGCACCTTTCGGACCAGCGGCCATGGCGTGCAGCCCTTCGCGAGCCGAGTGAGCGACTTCGTTGACTATCACCGGCCCCTTCCAATTTTTGCCTCCGTCCCCAGAAGTAAATGTCAGCAAGTCCCCATTGCTTCCTTTCCCTACCGGTCCTCCGATGAGGGAAATGCAAAGCGTACCCTTCGTTGCTGCGATTCGGGGTCCACGGCGCATGCCCAGCGCTAAGACCTCGTAGCCCGGCAACTGCACCGGCGAAGAAAAGCTCGTTGCTCGGTCCGTGCTTTGGCAATAAAAGACCGACTTCCCCTTCCCAAAAGTCGCGTGGATGACTCCCTCGCCATCAATCACAATCTGCGGCTGTCGAGGCAGCTCAGCGCCGTGGCCATCCGAGATAACAACAGACTCCGCGGCAAGAGAAACAGACGAGCCAAGGAAGAGAATTGTCCCCAGTAGAGAAAAAAAACGGGTCATTTTGGCATTCCCCTAGGGGACAAATGGTTGGGCGGGTTCCTTTGTCAGTCTAGCGGTGGAAGAGTGTGACTTCCATATCTCGACTTTCAAAAAACGGCCTCATTAGTCGCACTCCGGGCCCGTGAATTCCTGCGAATCAGGCCGGCCGGATAACTGCGCAATCCCTCCCGAACTCTTTAGATCGAGAGCGTTCGCCACCGTACGTTTATCTCAGGCCAGTCCAAGAATTGCACGAACTTGCCGACGTACTCCTGTTTGCGGTTCGTGTAATCGACGTAGAACGCATGCTCGTAAACGTCGCAGACGACGAGCGGCTGTCCGAGCCAGACGACACCTATCTCGTGAAGGTCGCTGGCGACGTTGTACAGCCGGCCGTTGACCATGTCCCGCACGAGTATCCCCCAGCCGTTGGCGGCCATGCAGCAAACCTTGAAATCCTCGATCCAGCGGTCGAGCGATCCGAATCGCTTCGCCAGGGCAGTGCGGATGTCTTCGGCCGGATCGCCCGGTTTGGGGGTGAGGCCGTCGAAGTACAACTCGTGCAGCAGCACGCTGTTCATCCGATTGACCTTGTCCTTGTGCATGAGCACCAGGGCGTCGCCGCCGAGCGGGTCTTTGCCCTGATAGAGTCCGTCGAGTTGCTGCTCAATGGTCATGAAGCGCTTGAGAGCGCCACCGTAATGGGCCTGGTAGTGCGGCGTCACCTGCTCCTTGGTCAAGAGGCCGGGAATCGATTCGTACTTGAGCGGCTTCATTTTGCCGGTCACGAGGCCTGACTCCTTGGCAAACGGAACTCCCACCGCAACGGATTCGGCGGCGGAGGCATTGGACGACATAGCTGCCGCACTGATTCCGAGCAAACCTGCGGTCTGAAGGACTTCGCGGCGCGAGAGAGGTTTGGGCATGGTCATTAAACGGCTCCTATTGCCAGGATTGAGATAGGTGTGAATTACTTGGAACCTGCAGGCAGAAACGCGACACGCTTGGGTGCGGCTCCGACTTTGACCCGTCCAAGGTCTTTGAATTTTCCGGCGGCGGAGATCTCGATCAGTTGCAATGTGTCGTCGCCGAGGTTGCTCACCAGGGCGCGGGTCGGGTTCGTGCCGGGAATGCGCTCCACGCAGCAAGGCTTGGTGGCGGTTGTGAGCCGATCGAGCAGTTTGCCCGAAGCAACATCGATGGCATCCACGTAAGACCTGCCTTCGTTCGCGGCGAGGACGATATTCGGCGCGACGGCCTCGACGCCGTGATAGGTCACTTCCTGATTTTCGCGGTTGTTCTCCGGCGGATCAATCGAGAAGAGCTGAGTCACTTTGCCCGTTTCGGTGTCCATCGCAAAGAAGCCGTTGACCCAGAACGACCCAAAGAAGACCTTGGACTCGTCCGGGCTGAATGTCAGGCTGCGCGGGTTGACATTGAGCTGGTGGAACTTCACAAGTTGCCCCTTGGCAGGGTCGATGATGGCAATCCCCGTGACCTTCTTGCACGTCACGTAGGCGTGCTTCTTAAGCGGGCCGAACTTCACGACGTGCGGGGCGCTGCAACCCTCGATACGGCCCACTTCCTTCATTTCGGCGGGATCGATGACGACCACATCATCACTGTAGAAATTCGCCAGCAGCATGCGTTTGCCGTCCGGCGTGAGCACCAGGTGATCGTTGAACATCTTGCCAATCGGCACCTTCCCCTTCAACTCGAAATCCGGCAACGAGAAGAATTTGACCGCCTCCTCATCTTCGACGCCCACAGCAACCATGCGGGCATCCGGCGTCACGGCGATCCCGTAGGGGCGCTTGCCCACGGGGAAACGCTTCTCTTCCTTCAAAGTCGTGAGATCGACAAGCGAAACGGAGGCGTCTTGCGTGTTGACGACGAAAACCTTGGTTGGCTCCGCCGCCGTAGCCAGAGGCGCGGCGAATTGCAAAATGGCGAATGAGGCAGCGCCGATGGTTGGGAGAATGAATCGTAACATGGTGTGCTGTTTCCTTTCTAATGGTATCGTAGCAGGGCTTGATGGAACGAATCAGGAACGTCAGGCGATCACTTGATGGCGGCAACCTCGAACTTGTCGAAGTAGGTTTGGGCGTCGGCCTTGGTCCACAGACCGATCTTTCCTGCCTTGGCAAACGAGGCGTCTGTGGCTTCCAATTGCTTCTTGCCGTTCAGGGAGCACTCGATTACGTCCCCCTTCATCCGCACCGCCAGCGTGTGCCATTCGCCGACAGGCGCTTTCAGACCTTCCTTGGTCGCCAGTTGCATCCGCTTCCCGTCCACGACTTTGTAGAGACGAAAGTTGTCCTCCAGGGGGTTGAAGCGGGCGATGTAGTAGTTGGACGCATCGAGGTAGCGCCAAACCACGCCTCCACCCTGGTCCACCTTGCCGTCCACCGCCTTGAAAGCAATGGAGAATTCGAGGTCTTGGAGCTTCGCGTCGTCGGCAACGCACAAGTTGAAGAGCGGGCCTGGACCTTTGGCGACTTGGGCCAGAACATGTGCGCCGCCTGGAGCCGTTTTGTCGTCCACGATCTTCCAGACGCTGCCGTCACCTTTCCCAGTCTTGGCCGCGGTCCAGCCAGGCGGAAGCTTACCCACGTCGGCGTCCTCAAAATCCCACGCCTGCGGTTTCGCCTCCGCACCCCAGAGTGCGCTAGCACCCAGGGCGAGTACTATCAGCGCCAATGTCGTTCGCATGGCCGGTCTCCTAAAAGAGGGCTATTGGGGATTGGCTGGTGTCCGCTGCGGATTCCAGTTGTGTTTTTCGTCGCGGACGTGTTTGAGCCAGGCATCGAGAGCGTCGCAAATCACGAACCCGTGCCGGAGCATCTCGTGGTCGTCGGAAGAGTTGTGCGATAGCCCCAGTGAAATGGCCAGCAGTCCGGCGCACTGCGGAGCCAGGTCCAGTCGTGCCGTGTCCGCACCGCGGACGATTGTGGCCAGATCGCACAGACTGGGATCCGATAGTTCGTACTTTTTCAGCAAGGCGTCGAAACTGCACAAAGGGCCGTCATGTGTCAGTTCAACGCCCGGCACGTCGTAGGGAATCGAGCCGGTAACTCGGCTTTGCGCCAGCACTTGGTCAGGCGGGACGAACAGAAACTCCGGCTGCTCATCAATGAAGCGTGAGATCAGCCATGGGCAAGCCACGCGGTCAATCTTAGGTCGCTGGCGAGTAATCCATTTCATGGGACAGCCTCAACAGGTCGTGAGAAAAGTTGCCAGCTACTTGCTCTTCATTTCCGCCGCCAGTTTGGCGTAGAGGGCGTCATAAACCATCGCTCCGCGCTCCAGTGCCGTGGCGTCCTCGGGACTGGTGAGCCGGATGCCTTCGCAAATCATGTCCAGCCCGGGGGCGGCCGGCTCGACGTGAACTTCCTGCACGGTGTCCGCTTCATCGATGATCCGGGCAATTCGGTGGAGCACGGGGTCGTCGAATTTGTATTCACGAAGCAGGGTGTGAAACGAGCAATGGCCCTGGTGATGCGACAGCCGCACGCCCGGAATGTCAAAGGGCTCAGCACCGGATGGGAGCGGCTGAGATCCCACCGGCACGAACTGAAACTTGGCCTTGGGATCAATGTGCTTGCGGATCAACCAAGCACAGGCCATGCGATCAACGCCCACGTTTTCCCACGTTACCCACTTCATGATTCACCTCCGTCGGCGCTCAGCAACTTCTTTCGCACCCGCTCCCCCAACTCGCACTGGAAATAGTCCTGTTCCTTGGCCTGCTGATATTTCTTTGAGAGGGCCGCCAGGTCCGGCTTGCGGCGTTTCAAAGCCGTAAGAATCTCCTCATAAGCGGCTCGCACCGGTGCCTCAAATCGCTCCCGGAGCGACGGGCCGTCGCTGGCAAAGACCAGTTGTGATTGGAATAATGACGCTTCCCCTTTAAGTTCGATAATCTCCGACGCCAGCCACTGAAATTGCTCTTGGGTGCGCGGCGTGGCAGGGAGCACCCAAATCGCGTCCTGCGCGGAGATCGCTCCTAGTTGCTTCAGTTTTCGCCAGACATAGACCCGACTGGCCGTCGGTTCTCGCGGAATCTTGTAAACAAGCAGCAGCCAAT
This sequence comes from Pirellulaceae bacterium, assembly GCA_046593355.1. Lineage (GTDB taxonomy): Bacteria > Planctomycetota > Planctomycetia > Pirellulales > Pirellulaceae > SXOA01. The sequence continues at coordinate 16,405 of JBKJNY010000129.1, forward strand.
TCATCGCGCACCCCCTCGGCAAACATCGGTCAGCCGCGCACTAAGGGATACACTACCAAGCCAATCAATCCCCCTACCAACACCACGATCGGTTCGGGGAGTTTCTTGAATCGCAACAGCAACGCCAGCGTGATCGCAAACAGCACCAGCTTGGGAATCTCAGGTGCCCAGCCGTCTAAGAGCGTACGTCGTCCCAGCACGACCACGGCCCCCGCAATAGCTCCCACGGCGGCAGCGGTGACACCATCAACGAAGGCCACGATGCCCGGCCGCTTGCCGTGCTTCTTGAAGTACGGTGCGGGGATAATGGTCAGCAGATAACAAGGAAGAAACGTGGCGATGGCGGCAATCGTCGCCCCTTGAAAACCGCCCACCAGGAAACCGATGAACCCAACTGTGATCACTACTGGTCCCGGCGTAATCATGGCAACGGCGACCGCATCGAGGAATTCCTGGTCGTTGAGCCACCCGTATTCTTTCACCACGCCGCTGTAGAGGAAGGGCACAATCGCCAACCCGCTGCCGAAGACAAACGCGCCAGCCTTGGTGAAGAACAGAAAGATTTGCCAAAGTGTCTGTCCGTCGGCCGTGGGAATGCCCTCCCAGACCGACGCAGCCAGCGGCAGCGCCAATGCGGTCGAAGTCGAGCCGCCGCGACGCAGGAAGGCGGGTGGTGATTTGACGAGCCAGGTGAGCACTCCCGCGACCAGGAACAGCAGGATGAATTCGGACTCGGTGATCATCGTCATCGCGGCGCTCACGAGAAAGATCAACCACAGCAGCCAATCTTTTCCGACCGTTTTGTGGGCGAGCTTGTAAGCGCTGATTGCGATGATGGCGATGACGCTCCCTCCTACGCCATAGAACACCGCCTGCATCCAGGGTAAACCGCCGTAGAGTTTGTAGGCCCAGCCGAGCGCCAGCACCATCAAGAACGAGGGCAGCACGAAGGCGACGCCCACTAGCAATGCCCCAAAATTCCCATAATGCACGTAGCCCAGATAGATCGACAATTGCGCCGCGAGGGGGCCGGGCATGATCTGGGCCAGCGTCAGCCCTTCCTTGTACTCGCCTTCCGAAATCCACTTGCGCTGCTCGACCAGGTCGCGGTGCATGTAACCCACCAGCGCGACTGGGCCGCCAAAGCCCCAGGTGCCCAGGCCCAGCGCGTAGCCGACCATCTGCCAAAGGGAGTAGATCGGTGGACGATCCGCCAGTTCCCCTGCCTCGGTCTGTTGTGCTTCCGTTGCCACGTCACACTCCCCAGGCGTCTGTAACCGTGGTTACATCTTAGGGATTTCGCAGTTGCCTGCAATCGGGCGCAACTCGCATGGAATCCTGGTGAGGCGTCTCGGAAGGGGCAAACAAGTTCTTAGGGTGAAAACCTGCAGGAGGGTGGTGCATGTACCGATAATGCCGATAGGTCTGATCGCGAATACCTGAATCGTCGAAGGTCCGAGGGTTTTGTGAAATCGCGGGCTGCAAACAAAATGAAGCAACTCTGCTGGGGGCTAGCGCTGCTAGCCCTGGTCCAGCCTGCGCTCTCGCTTGACTGTCCATGTGTTTGTGACTCCCATCGCGAAGGCATTCCGGCCGAGGATGAGACTGCAGCGAGCCATTGCCAGCAGGGCGGCGCGCCCTGTTGTCACCACGATCATGCGGAGAGAGGTTCCGACGATGTCCGCAGAGACTCCCAGAGTCTCTCCGTACTGGCACTCGTAGAATTTCACGACTGTCAGTGTCCAAGCGATTGCGACTGTCAGTGGCAACATTCCGATGCCACAGCGGTCGAAATCAGTTCGAAGACAGCAAATCGTGCTTGGCGGTTAACAACGTCATTCTCAGACTGTTCCTATTTCACAAGAGCGCCGCTGCCCCAGGAATTGCCGGGAAATTCACGCGAGCGAGAGGGGCAACTCGTTGTTTCTGCGCAATCTGTCTGCGCAGTGCTTTGCCGTTTCTTGTCTTGAATCTCTGAGCCAACGGACCTCTTGTCCGTGTCGCTGAGTCGCCGAAAGTTCGGCTCGTTACTCGCCACACAGTCTGCTTGAAGATGGGTCTTCGGCGGTCGGGCGAGGCATTCCTTCCACTTCTTTCGCCGCAGCTCTGTGAAACAGTTGCGGTCCGGCTCCAAAGGACTATCGCCATGAATCAAATAGGCATTACCGCTATTGGAGCACTGCTGTGTCTCTGCTCGGCAGGATGTACCGGTTCGTCCACCGCCGAGACAGCGATTCCTGAAAACAGCCAATTCACACTGGCCAGCGAACCGCCGGGTGCCTGCGATGTGATGGACTTTCGAGACGAGGCAAAAGATGGCCAGAGGGTCATCGTTCTTGGCCGGGTTGGCGGAGGGGTGAAGCCCTGGATTGACGGCCGGGCGGCATTCCTGCTCGTGGATGAGCGCGTTTCGGCGAGTTGCGATGAGGACCAATGCGAAGCGGACTGCGTGCAGTGCGCGCAGCAACTTGCCGCAGCGACGACGTTAGTGAAATTCGTGGACGAACAGGGCAAGGTGCTGCCCGTGGACGCCCGAGCGCTCTTGGGCTTGAAGGAACAACAGACCGTCGTCATCCGCGGGATCGCCAGCCGGGATAAGGCCGGCAACGTATCCATTGCGGCAGACGGGATTTATGTTCGCAGGTGACCAGTTGTTGAGACTGTGGAAGTTGGTGGAAGGAATTCGTCCCGAATCACGTTCGGGTTGTACTTTGGACTAGAACAGCGTAGAGTTAAGTAGAGTATTTCGCCCTCAAGATCCCGCTGATCCCATGCGTTCGCTACCGATTTACGTCGCCATCGCAGCCGTGCTGCTCTGTCCGTACACCTGTGCGGTCGAGGCAGCAGCGAGTCGCGCGCCAGCGAACAAGGAAGCAGGGAAATCGTGCTGTGAGCGGTGTCGGTGCGAGCGGGCACACGAGCAGGACGAATCCCCGAATCGCGAATCGCGAGACGAGGACCGGTCATGCTTTTGCGGTGGAGCCGTATTCGACGCTTCTGCGCGAGCACCGCTAGATACTCTTCTTTTCTCGACGCATGAGGCGCTCTGGGTTGATTCGGCGTTATGCCACGAATCACTCGCGTCCGAACAATTCGCGCTGGAGGCCGCTGACCCGCCGCCAATTTGGGGCGGCCGGCTGCTGCGCATCGCGATCAATTCGTTCTTGGTCTAACGCTCTTCCACACTGCCAAGATTTCGGTGTCACTCCCACGCAAAGCCGTGGACGTGGCACCCGTTACAAAGTGTTGGAATCCTCAGAGCGAGAACCAGACGTGCTACGAATTCGATTGTTGCCGTGGGAATACGGCATTAGGAATCTGTTTCGCCGCCCAGCTCGCAGCGCGCTGACGCTGGTGGCGTTGTCGACCGTCGTTTTGCTCGTGCTTGTCGTCGTGAGCTTTATTCGCGGATTGGAGAAATCACTCGCGGTAAGCGGCGATCCGCGGGTCGTGCTGGTTTATTCCATTGGTGCTGCGGCTGATATCGAGAACTCAGCGATTCCCGCCAGGACGGCTTCGTTGCTGTCTGCCAGTCTGGAAGGAATCGACCGTCGGTTTGGAATGACGTATGTCTCGCCGGAGCTCTACATCGGGACGAAAGTCACGACCGACGCCGACAGCCCTGGCATGTTTGGGATTGTGCGCGGCATTACTCCAACGGCCCCATTGCTCCGCCGCCAGGTGCAAATGATCGAGGGGAACTGGCCCGGCCCCGGCGAAGTTCTGGTCGGACGACTCACCGCCGCCAAGCTGGGTTGCGATCCAAAGAGCCTTCAAATTGGGCAAACAATCCATTTCGATGGCCACGCTTGGAAGATTTGTGGACGGTTCTCCGCCGGCGGGGCAGCCTTTGAATCGGAAATCTGGGCTCCCTTGGCCGACTTGCAAACGGCTCTCAAACGGCAGGACGTGAGTCTTGTCGCCGTGGGTCTCGGCCGAAATGCTGCACCCGCGGACGTCGAACTCTTCTGCAAGGAACGCTACGACCTGGAGCTGCAGGCGATTGGCGAGACCGCCTATTACGCCTCTCTGCAAAAGCACTATCAGCCGGTACGCATGCTCGGGTGGTTGGTGGTGCTGCTGGTTGCAGGGGCTGGTGTATTCGCCGGACTGAACACCATGTACGGCGCAGTTGTCGGTCGAGTTCGGGAATTCTCGACGCTGCAAGCAGTCGGCTTTCGTCGGCGGGCGATCGCTTTCAGTTTGATTCAGGAAGCGACGCTTTTGTCGATGGCTGCGTCGCTGCTCGCCGCGGTCGTGGCGCTGTGGCTGGTACACGGAACAGCCGTGAGATTCACGATGGGCGCATTTGCTCTGCGCGTCGATAGCACGGCAATCTTGGTTGGCTGCGCGACTGGCCTCTTATTGGGCGTCGTCGGCGCAATCCCTCCGGCAATTAAGGCCATGCGGTATCCGGTTGTGGAGGGACTCAAAGCGGTTTGAATACTTCATTTCCCCCCTTGTTAATGATTGAGGAGATTTAATTCATGTTAAAGGTCAAGCAAATCATTGGACTTTTCGCTCTCACTGTTTCCGCGGGTCTGTTTATTGGGTGTGGAGCGTCATCGTCAAAACCCGTGGCTTCCGTGCCCTCCCCCGAAGGTGCGGCCTACCGCCTGGCTACAGAGCCGGCCGGTGCCAAGGGAGTGAAAGATGCACGCAATTCCGCCAAGGACGGCGAAGAGGTCACTCTGGTCGGGCGGATCGGGGGCGACGTAAATCCGTGGGTCGAAGGACAAGCCGCGTTCCTGGTCGTGGATAGCCAGCTCAAGCCGTGCGGTGAAACAGGGGATGACGGCTGCCCAACACCGTGGGATTACTGCTGCGATTCGGATTCGTTACCGAGCAGCAAGGCCATGGTCAAGGTGGTGGATGCGAGTGGCAAGAGTGTCGCCACCGACGCCCGCAAGTTGCTGGGCCTGAAAGAACTGCAGACCGTGGTCGTGCATGGCCGCGCGAAGCGGGACGAGGCCGGCAACCTGACGGTGCTGGCTGATGGCGTGTTCGTGCGAAACTGATCTCTTTCACGAGTCGACAGCAATGGCAACACAAGTTGATTTACGACAACTGGCCGTCGAGCGGCCAGATCCGGCAGCTCGCAAAATCGTCCGCAAGCGATCCTGGCTGACCCGCTGGGTAATTCCCACAACCATCATCGTGGGCTTCCTGGGGGTAGCCGGCTGGTCGGCGCGTGAGCGCTGGCTTCCGGCTAAGTCAGTGACCGTGACACCTGTGATTCTCGCGCGTGCGGAGTCTCAGACGGCCGGTACGCCCTTGTTCCAGGCTGCTGGCTGGATCGAACCACGGCCAACGCCGACCATGGTCTCGGCGCTGGTGGAAGGGGTGGTCGAAAAACTGTTTGTCACCGAGGGCCAAGAAGTGGCGTTTGGGCAGCCGCTGGCAAAGCTTTACGACGCCGACGTCCGTTTGGCTCTGCGGGAAGCGGAGACCACCGAGCAATTGCGGCAAGCCGAACTTGACAGCGCTCTGGCCACGCTCAAAGCCGCGCAGGTCAACGTGGA
>JBKJNY010000254.1:0-16987 GCA_046593355.1 Pirellulaceae bacterium
ACCATCGGCCTGCATCCGCGAGACAACACCAAGCTGCTTAAAGCCCTGCACAAGCTCCGCGATTTGGGAAACACACTGATCGTCGTCGAGCACGACAGGGAAGTCATCGAAAGCTGCGACCGCGTCCTCGACTTCGGCCCCGGAGCCGGCAAATTCGGCGGCCAGATCGTCGCCGACGCCGAGCCGGCAAAGCTCGGCAAACAGAATGGCTCCGTAACGGGACCGTACTTATCCGGCAGGAAGTCGATTCCGGTGCCGAAGAAGAGGCGGATTTCAGATTTGAGACTTGAGATTTCAGATAAGAAGAAAAAGTCAAACACGGCGCGCGGGAAGGTTGCGAAAGACGCCGCTGAATCGACTCCAAATCTCAAATCTCAAATCTCAAATCTCAAATCCGGCTGCCTGGAAGTAATCAACGCTCGCCACAACAACCTCAAGAGCATCACCGTCCAAATCCCGCTCGGCACGTTAACAGCCATCACCGGCCCCAGCGGCAGTGGCAAGAGCACACTGATTGAAGACGTGCTGTACGCGGCCATTGCCCGCAAACTGCATCGGGCTTCGCTCATTCCCGGTGCCCACGACGAAATCCGCGGCCTGGAGCACATCAACAAGGTCATTCGCGTCGATCAGCAGCCGCTGGGAAACTCGCCGACGAGCAACCCGGCCACCTACACCGGCCTCTTCGAGTTGGTCCGCACCCTCTTCGCCCAACTGCCGGAGGCCAAGCTCCGCGGCTACAGCGGGCGGCGGTTCAGCTTCAACGTCGCTGGCGGACGGTGCGAAGCCTGCGAAGGAAATGGCCAGCGGCGGATTGAGATGCACTTTCTGCCGGATGTCTGGGTCGAGTGCGAAACTTGCCGCGGCAAGCGTTACAACCCGGAAACTCTCGCGGTCACCTTCCACGGCCAGAGCATCAGCGACGTGCTCGACATGACCTGCGGCGAAGCGGTCAAGCTGTTCGAGAATATCCCCAAGATTCGCAAGACCCTGCAGACGCTGTGTGATGTCGGCCTCGACTATCTCACCCTCGGCCAGAGCGCCCCGACTCTTTCCGGCGGCGAGGCCCAGCGCGTTAAGCTCGCTGCCGAGCTGTCCCGCCCCGACACCGGCCGCACGCTCTATCTTCTCGATGAACCAACGACCGGCCTGCACTTCGACGACCTGGCCAAGCTGCTGGAAGTTTTGCAGCGCCTGGTCGATCTTGGCAACACCGTCGTCGTCATCGAGCACAACCTCGACATCATCAAAAGCTGCGACTGGGTCATCGACCTCGGCCCCGAAGCCGGCGAAGGAGGCGGGCGGATCGTCGTCGCCGGCACGCCAGAGATGGTCGTTGCGCATGCCGCGCGGGCACAGGAAGCAGCAGTTGGCGGCGGTTCTAGAAAGAGAGAAGGAGAGAAGGAGAGAAAGAGAGAGAAGAAAAATCTCCCCCTCTCCCCGTCTCCCAGTCTCTCCGTCTCTCCGTCTCCCCTCCTCCGCTCCCACACCGGCGAAGCTCTCGCCCCCATCCTCGCCGCCGGCCCGCTCGTGGAGCGCAAGCCCTACAACCCGGCTGCTCTCGAGCAGAAGAAGGAAGGGGATCTGGACATCACCGAGGTCGGCATTGGGGCCAAGATGCCGTGGGAGCGGGACGGCCGCCGCTGGCATACCAAGGACCGCGTGGGGCGCGACGGCTCCGCCTGCCGCTGGGATGGGAAGATTCTGGAGAGTATCGTGGATCGCGTTCACGAGCTCGGCGAATTCAGCGAGACAAACTGGGGCGAGCGGAGCGTTGTGGAAATTTCCGCCCTCAAAAAGTCCGACGGCTGGTTCTTCCATGCCATCACCGGTGAAACCTGGCTCCTCAAGCTCAAGTTCCGCGTCTACCGCGGCACCTTCAAGCGCGAGAGCCTGCTGGAGCGGATCAAGCTCAAAACGCTCAACGAGCTGGCGGACCTCCCCCTCTATGGCAATGAGCCGCGGGTGAAGGTCAAGTCGGCGAAGGGGCCGTGGCAGGAGGTGGAAATCCGTGTCCACAGCTTCGACGAGATCGACACGCCGGAGTTCTGGTCCTTCCTCGACGAAGCGGTGGAAGGCTTCTTCCGCTTCACCGACAAGGCCCAGGAACGCCCCGAGGATTTCGCCCCCTGGAAAGTCCTCGGCCAGAAATGGCACTTCCTCGGCAAGGGCTTCCCCCCCGGCAAAACGCGGCAGTGGGAAGCGGAGGTCTGGGAAGAGCTGTTCGAGATGCTCAAGGACGTCGCCCCCGCCGGCCAGTTCCTCTGGAACAACCAGCAGCTCGTCCACCTGATCGTCCCCGACCAGCGCGAGCCCTGGGCCACCGTGCAAACCAAAAAGCCCGGCTCGCTGATCCTGCACCTCACCGGCCCCAAAGGCAAATTCGCCCTCGGCCGCCTCGTCGACTACGGCAGCCACCAGGAGCTCGACGACACCCGCGGCGACCGCGACGTGATGCGGCTGCACTTCGTCAACAGCGAGCACCTGCACCGCGGCGACCTGGTCGGGCTGCTGAAGGAACACCTGGCGAGCTTGAATGGGAAGTAGAGAACGTCAGGCGTAAACTGGTGGCCCTGTATGTTTAACGAGGTTTCTAATGCCACTCGATGAGCGGTGGGAAAATCTGAGCCCTTCAGATTGGGATTCTTTCGCGCAATCCTGGATTGCTGAGTTGCGCGGCGGATCGGATGATTCCAATGACGACGTTGGACAATCAGTAGTGATGATGAATTTCACTGCCAGACCCAACCACCAATGGCAATTCATACTCGCAGCGATAGAACACGCCTCCGATGAGGAACTCGAACATATTGCCGCAGGCCCAGTCGAGCATCTGCTAGGCAAACATGGTGAGGAATACATCGAAAAAGTCGAGCATGTGGCGGAAACCAACCCAAAGTTCGCACGGATGCTTGCCGGAGTATGGAAGTATATGATGACCGACAAAGTTTGGGCGCGAGTGGAAGCGCTGAAGGCAAAATATTCTACGACTCCGAAGTAACTCCCGCCGGATTCAGGTTCTGCATATGACGAAACTGGAGCGTGTAGAAAGCGGAAAGACCGGGGTCGGGAGTCTTTGGCGTCAACTCGGCCACCAATTGATACAAACTCCACCGCCAAAGACTCTAGGGCTCCCTGACGTTGCGCCGGAGTGCGGCCAGCTACTCCATTCGTCCCCGGCTCCCGCGACCGTGCAGCGTCGTCTCCAGCCCCAGCGTCCGCGCTCTTGAGCCGCGGCAGCGGCGTTAGAGCCCAGCCCACGGCGCAAGCCGTGGGAAAGTGTGTGAAGTGGCACCAAAAACCCCGGCAGGGGCGCAAGAATCGGCGCGCGACATGTGGCCCGCCTGCACAAACGATCTTGCGCCCCTGCTGGGGCTTTCGGGTCTCAATACATCAAAACCCCACGGCTTGCGCCGTGGGCTAGGGTTCCAGTCGCCGCTACCGCGGCTGCGTCGAAGTGGCGAAAGTCTTTAGCGACGGGGAGTGTAACCGATAGAATGTGTGTTGCCGCCAAAGACTCCCGACCCCGGCGGTTTTTCTGTGAAGGTCCGACGTCGCGCTCGACTAAGGACGTTGACGACCGTAAAATGGTCAAAGGAAACTTCACCCCAACAAATCCATGAACAGCATCGCCAACCAGTTACCTCCTGAAATCGCCCGGCAGCTCCATCCTGACCGGCGCAAAAACGAGGAGGATTACTGGGCCAGCCGAGATCAACTGCTCAGTCAATACCAAGGCCAGTGGATCGGCTTTGCCGGCGGCAAGGTGATCGCGGCAGGCACCAGTCCCGTAACGGTGTTTGAGGCTGCCGAGGGGACGGGCCTGCATCCATTCTTGATTTGCGTCGGAGAGGAGGACCAGCCGTGCCGTGTCCGTCGTGCCGCCTTTCCATACGACTCCGGTTATCGCGGTGAACCCCTGCCGCTGGTCAGCGTCGAGTTCCGGAAAGTGAAGGGATTAGCGGGAGTCGTGCTGGATCGGGTGATTCCCGACACAGGCGCGGATGCCAGCGTCTTGCCGTGGGCGGATTGCCAACTCTTACAGTTGAATCCATCCTTGGGAGTGCAGGGCCTGCTCAGCGGAGTTGCCGGCAGTTCGACGGCAACGCTCGCCTTTCTGGTCTGGGCCGAGCTCGACGGCCAGGAATACCCGTGCCGGGTGCAGGCGGACTTTGTCGGCAGCGAGCGCATCCTGGGACGTGACGTACTCAACCGATTGGAAATCCTGTTCCGTGGCCCTGTAGGCGAAGTCGTCGTCAATCCGTAACGGCAATGGATTCCCACCCGGCCGAGCCAGGCCCCTGCCGCAAGAACTGGTCAGCCGCTGGCCCGAGAAGCCGGGAAAAGAATTTCCGGAAATCTGGACGGTAGGTGCTTGCCTGTGCCAACCGGCATGTATACACTTATGTACATGTACCTGGCGAGCTGGCGGGTGGAGAAATCCAGGCCCTCACCCGGCCTCACCCAAGGGGAGAGGAGGAGACGGGAGTCCCATCCTACTTGTTTGGAGGGGGGCGAGTACCCCTGGTGTTGAAACCTGGGGGCCTGAATTCAACACGGACCCTGTTTTTGCATGGGGAGGGGCGTGTTGAAACGGGGGGGTGTGAATTCAACAGAGAGGCGGCGGGTGGAGATTCGAAATGAAACAATGACGAAGTGCGAATGTCGAATGACGAATTGAAGAATGTTATTGTGAGGAAGTTATGATTATATCCCCCCGAATGGGTCGTAATCATAGATTTGTTTGAATGTCCGCCGTGCGCTGGCGGAAGTGCTTGCGGGGAAAGGAGTTCCAGCGCAGGGCATGGCGGAATATGCTCTGAAATGACAGGAATAATTGGGAAGGATGCCAGCACGCGGGCCGCGTGCGGCTACGGGGGACCGCCTGAAGGCGGGACTCCAACGTCGGAGAAAAACAACATGAATGAACCAGCACCCCCGATAACCGTCGCCCTGCGCATTCCGGGGCAGTGGCCGCATCCGAGAGAGCTTGTCGAACGGCTGCCCGAAGGTTGCCGAGTTACGCCGGAGGCGCTCATCCTCCCGGATGGCGCGGAGGTTGAACTCGGCTTTAGCGATGCCGACGATCAGTTTTCCGAGATCTTTCGCACGTCTCTCCGCAGGCCCGCGACCGCCGACGAGCTGGCAACCGTGGACAATTACACGGTCAATGTTCTACTCAGCGGTCCCGGCGGTTCCTTGGAAGCGGCCAGGACGATGCTGGAGGCCGGCGCGGCGATCGTGCGGGCCGGAGGCGCGGGAGTGTTCAACGACAACAGCGGGCTGGCCTTTGGCGGCGAGCTTTGGCTGCAGATGCTGGAAGACGGGAGCAGCGAGGCTGTGAGCTTCGCCTTCGTCGGCATCGTCCGCAGCAAAGCGGAGGTCTGGACGATGGGCTTTCACGTGCTGGGAATGCGCGACGTCGTGATGAAACGGGCCGATGTCGAGCAAGGGGGTTTCGACATTGTCGAGGTGATCCGCTACCTGGCCCGCGGCGACAAGCCGGTCGACGACGGCCATATCATCGCCGACCTGGACGGACCCCGTTTTCAATGCTTCGCGGAAGACGGCGAGGCGAAGCTGGCGGGCAGTCCCATGTATAATCCCTTCGGACGTTTGAGGCTGGTGAGTATGCGGGATATCGCGGAGAATAACTAACATGTTCGAAACCCTCGTTGCCCCGGCTTTCCTCTTCAAATACTCCGCGCCATGTCTCTACCGCGACAAGCTGTGGACCTCGGGCGGCGTCGAACTGGAGGAGAAGTACTCGCTGCCGTTCTTTGGGCAGCTTGAAGGGAAGAAGCCCTACGCCGACCTGCGCGTGGCTTGGAACGAAGAGGGGCTGGCGTTCAATTTGCGTGTGGAAGGAAAGAAGCAGCCGCCGTGGTGCCGCGACTCGCGGATTGAAGACAGCGACGGCCTGCAGGTTTGGATCGACACCCGCAATACGCAGAACATCCACCGCGCCGGCCGCTTCTGCCACCGCTTCGCACTATTGCCGATTGGCGCCGGGCGAAACCTCGGCGAGCCGGTAATCTCCCTACTGGCCATCAACCGCGCCAAGGAAAGCCCGCGGGAACCTGGCCTCGGCGCTCTCAAAATCAAAGCCGACAAGCGTCTCGGCGGCTATACGCTGCAAGCCTTCATCGGCACCGAAGCGCTCACCGGCTACTCCCCGACCGACCAGCCCACGCTCGGCTTCTACTACGCCCTCGCCGACCGCGAGCTCGGCCCGCAGACATTTTCCGTCGGCCCGGAATTTCCGTTTGATGAGGATCCGAGCCTGTGGGGGACGCTGGATCTTACTCGCTAAGCGGAAGTCTATTGAGTGGACTCCTTCTCGGCATCAAAGGTTCGCCAGCACCGCATCCCCCATCTGCTCGGTGGTGAGCCGGCCGCCGAGGTCGGGAGTCTGAGCACCGCCGGCGAGCGTTTTCTCGACGGCCTGACGAACTCGCTCGGCCAGGGCGGGCAGTTCCAAGTGGTCCAGCATCATGGCCACGCTCAGGATAGCAGCGATGGGATTGGCGATCCCCTTTCCCGCGATGTCCGGCGCGCTGCCATGGACGGGCTCGAACATGCTGGGGAACAGCCGCTCCGGGTTGGTGTTAGTGCTGGGGGCCATTCCCAAGCCGCCGCCGAGGACGCCCCCCAAATCCGTGAGCAAATCGCCGAACAGGTTGGATGCCACCACCACATCAAACCGCTCCGGCCAGCGGACAAAGTTCATGATCAGCGCGTCGCAATGCTGCCGCTCGGACGCTACGTCCGGAAACTGCCGAGCCAAGTCCGCCAGCACTTCATCCCACAGGCCGTAGGCATACCGCTGGGCATTCGACTTCGTCGCCATGGTGAGCTTCTTGCGCCGCTTCTTCGCCAACGCGAAGCCGTACCGCAAGATCCGCTCGATGCCGCGGCGAGTATGCAGCGCGGTCTGCACGGCGAACTCATCCGGCGTGCCGCGTTTCATTCGCCCGCCGTTATCAACGTATTCTCCCTCGGAGTTTTCGCGGATCACAACAATGTCGATTTCCCCCGGTCCCTTCCCCGCCAGCACGCCTTTCAGCCCCGGATAGAGCCGCGCCGGCCGGACACAGGCATATTGATCGAACGCCTGGCGAATGCGGACGAGCGGAGCGAGCGTTTCGTAGTCCGGCAATAACTCCGGCCAGCCGACCGCGCCGAGCAAGATGGCATCGAAGGGGCGAAGCACTTCCAAAAAGTCGTCGGGCACCACGCGACCGTGCTGTTTCCAGTAGTTGATGCCCCAGGGAAACTCGGTGAGGTCGAATTTGATCTCCACCCCCGTTTGCGCCGCGCCTGCTTCCACCGCCCTGAGCACTCGTACCGCCTGGGCGGTCACCTCGGGACCGATTCCGTCCCCTGGATAAACAGCGATGCGCAGCGAGCGGCTCATGGATGGTCTTTCGGCGGATCGGATTGAGGTGTTTGCGCCTCGTGACGGAATTTCGCAATCTCACGCTGCAGCAGCAGGTGTTCCGTCTGCTGATCGGCCACTCGCGGGCCGTAATGCAGCCGCGAGGCGGCGAGGTCGCTGGCCGCCAGCAGGACGGTCCAGACCAGCAGGCCGAGCACGCCGGTCCAATACATGGCCAGCATGGAATTATCGCGCACCCAAAGATGCCCGAGGATCAAGAGGCCGATAATCCCCAGCATCCCGCTGGCCTGCATGCGGCGGCGATACTGCCGGCGGTGGAAGTTGTAATCGCGCTCGGCCAGCCCGCCATGGTCCGCTTCGCGCCAGGTCTTTACATGCCAGGCCAGCATGATCAGGGAGCCGAGGATGAGGGCCGCGGAGAAGAGGAGAGTCGGCAGCATGGTTCGATTTCAACACCCGCCTTCGCGTTCACGCCCACGCAAGGCCGTGGGCGTGCCACCCAAGATATTAGCCATTCACTTCACCTTTTTCAGCCACTCTTCCAGCACGTATCCCACTTTGGCCAAGGAGAGCGCCGAACAGTTTTCGGGGACGTCCTTGGTGGTGTGCCAATAGCTTGGAGCGCGAGGGCGAGGATAGTCGAAGTCGATGATATCAATCGTCGGAATCTTGGCGATGTTCCGCAGGGCCAGATGGTCATCCCGCACTTCATGCACCGTCTGTGGAATGAACTCCCGCACGCCAAGCTGGCGGGCGGTGGACCAGATGTCAGCGATCAGCGCCTGCGACTCCGCGCCTTGCATGCTATTCACTTCACGATAAATCTGCAGCTCCTTGTCCCCGATCATGTCCACCAAGACGCCCCACTTGTAGCGGTGAGCCGGCGGATTCATTGCATATTCGCCCGCGAAATGTTCGGAGCCAAGAAAGTACGGGTCACGATCGCTATCAAAGATGAACTCCTCGCCGTCGAAGAGGACGAAGTCCACACCATATTTAGAGGGCAAGGATTTCATCTTCTCCGCCAGCTCGCAAAACAGGGCCGTGCCGCTCGCGCCGTCGTTCGCCCCGAGAAACACGCCGGGCTTGCGCCGCAATCGCGGGTCTCGGTCGTTGTCCGCATAAGGACGGGTGTCGTAGTGCGTGCAGAGCAGGATCCGCTCGGTCTTTTCCGGGTGCCACTCCACGATCAGGTTGGCGAGCGTGACGGTCGCTCCGTTTTCGGGGTGCTTTACTTCGAATTCCTGCAGCCGAACCTTGCCGCCGCATTTTGCGAAATGGGCCTGCAGGTAGTTTTGCTGCTCAAGCATCCGCTGGGTGGCCGAGACTCGCGGGCCGAGGTCACAGATGGTCTTGAGATGCTCGTAGGCACGCTCGCCGTTGAAGGGGATGTTTTGCAGCGTCAAATTGCTCGGGGGGGGCCGCTGCGACCAGGCGGAAGGATTGTTCAGGACCATAATTCCCACAACTGCCATGACCACCGCGGCGGCAATGGCCAGGTAATAGTAACCGCGCGAGGGCCGTGGCGGGTCGAACTTAGACGCCTTGGTGGAAGCAGATTTCATGACGAGCACCTTCATACGTCCATTGTAAGCCCCCCCAGCGCTCCCCGCCTACAGCAAACCGATTTGCCGAAAAGCAATGTTCCGAAAAGCGGGGCAAGAGCCTAAAATCGCATCCAAGTAGCCCACAAGCTCCGTCAGGAAACGCTCATGGAATCAATCGCCAACATCACGCAGCTCCACCGCCAAATGTGCGCGAAGTGGCATGGCGCGCCGGTGGACAATCCGCATGACGGCCTGCTGGGGCTCGTCTGCCAGCAGTTCAGCTTTAATTTCCTGCTCTGGCACGAGGAGGACATCGCCCGCAGCCGCGACGTGACGGCGGAGAAGATTGCCGAGGTCAAGCGGGCCATCGACGGCTATAACCAGAAGCGGAACGACTACATCGAGAAAATAGACGACTGGATCACGGAGGAGTTCAGCCGCCGCGCCATTACGCCGCACGCAGACGCACGGCAAAACACCGAAACAGCCGGCAGCGCCATCGACCGGCTCTCGATCCTCACGCTCCGCCTCTATCACCTGGAAGAGCAGCGAGACCGGGCGGACGCGACAGCCGAGCACCGCCAGAACGTCTCGGCCAAGCTGGCCATTGCCCTCGCCCAGTTTGACGACCTATCCCGCTCCGCTCAGGAGCTGCTGGACGACCTGTTCACCGGTCGCAAGCGGCACAAGACATACCGCCAACTGAAAATGTACAACGACCCGACGATGAACCCGTATCTTTACAAAGCCCAGCTGAAGTGATCGCGGGAACGACGGCTCATGCTGGCCGTCTGCTCTTTTCAAACTGCAAGAGTTTTTCGGCTTGCAAGCGAAGCGCCGTTTCTTTGGTGTTCCTGCGGACAGTCCGCTGCCGTTCGGCCCAGGTGATAGTCTCTTGAATCACGCGCCACCGCTCGGCAGGAGACCAGGCGGCATTACGTTTCGCTTCTTCGGCGGCGAGCAAGGCTGCGAGATTGTCGTTCATGAAGAAGAGGTTCCCTGCTGCGAGAGAAACGTCACTCGCTCCATTTTACGCTGCCCCGGCTCCAATGCCAATTGACAGGCGAGCATATCGGCATCAGACAAACCGCGGTAACTGGTTCCGCTGTGCGTATTCTCAGGAGCGCTACGCGCGGCCGCATCTTGCCAGTCACTCAGACCAGTCACGGAGCGAAAGATATCAATGGCTCCGTGCGGCGAATTCAAACAAAACACATGTTGTCGTTCCAGCCAGCCGGACGCAAACTCACGGGTTGGTTTCCAATGGGCGTCCGTTTCACCCCATTCCGCGTCTAAACGAGCAAGCGCCTCTTCACAGCGGGCGCGATTCCGCGGTGTATCGTCGATCCAAAGGTCAACGTCGAATGTCAGGATGGGAGCGTGCCGCAATAAGAAATTCATCCCGCCAATGAGGATGTACTCGACCTGGGTCTCATTGAACGCGCTGAGGATTTGGTCGACGTTCATGGCTGTCATTCGACCATTGCCGACGCTTCTGGTCCACTCTTCCTCGCCGGCACAAGCAGCAGCGCCAGCGTCGCTAGTCGCAAGACGGAGGAGAGGCCGAACAGGGTCAGATAGGCCGCGTGGGATTCGTGCAGGGCCGTCATGATGGCGGCACCGATCAGGCTGCCGACGACGAGGGCCAGGGCGTTGCCGAAATTGTAGATCGCCAGCACGCTGGTGCGGCTCTGGCGGGGGATGGCTTCGAAGAACATCAAGGCCATGGCAAGCTCGTAGGCGGCCCAGGCAATGCCGGAGAGAAGCTGAATGACAAACAAGTAGAGGAGTTCGCCGGTAATGACCCAGTCGAACTGGGCGAAGTAGATGTTGACCGGGAGCGTCGTTTGCCAGAAGTTGAAGTATCCGCTGAACATCCACAGGCCGCTGATGGGGACGATGGCGATGCCGCCGGCCAGAAGCAGACGCTTGGGCCCGACGGCCATCGCATAACGGCCCCAGGCGGGCATCGCTAAGACTTTGCCCAAGAAGCAGATACCAATCAGCACGACAAAGTTGAAGTAGGCGAGAGGGTCGTTGCCCAGCAGATCCTTGAGCATGTACGGCGTGAAGTACGGGCCGGAAATCTGCACCACCATCTGCACTGCCAAAAGGTACAACACCAGTCGGCCGCCGACTTCACCGGCGGTCTTGGCGTGTTTCTTCTGGAAGAAGTGGCCGATGCGGACTCGCCGCTCACTCAGACTCCCCTTGCGGGAATCCCTCTGGCGGCTGAGGCACCAGGCGGAAACAAAGCGGCAAGCGGAGGCGACGAGAAAGATCCCACAGAACGCGGAGAGCACCCAGGCGTTGGCCTTGCCCCACTGCAGGGCGACTCCGCCAGCGATGAAGCCGAGCAGCGTGCAGAACTGGCTCACTCGCGCGCGGCAGGCGAAGTAGTTCGTCCGCATGTTGCGGGGAACGATTTCTTCAATCCACGTATTCCAGACGGGACCGGTGGCCAGTCCGCTTCCCCAGTAGAGCGTGACCGCGAGGAAGACCAAAAGTCCCGCCATGCCACCGCTGAAGTACGACGCCACCGGCAGCAGCAGCAGGCTGGCGGCTTGCAGACTGACAAACAAGACAATCCAGCGGCGCTGGGAACCAAGCTTTTTCACGCCCCAAGGAGACGCCAATTGCAACAGCGATCCCGCGAGTTGCGGCAGCGTGGCGAGCAGTCCGGCGAAGGTCTGGCCGGTGCCAATGGCGAGCGCGAAGGCGGAGAAGTACGTCTCGCCCAGGCCAACCATGAGGCTATAGCTGGCGGCATCCGCGGTGCTGTAAGCCAGGTCGCTTCGGGGAGAGGTCCGTTCGGAGTGAACCGCTTCAGCGGGTTCTTGAACCGGCTGAAGCCGGTTACTACAAACGTCCGCCGCCGGTGATTTGGCGGCAGGCTGAATTTCAAGCGCAGGGGAGTGCGGCTTGGCGGAAGAAGGTGCGTCCCGGCGCAGCACAACGGGCCGGGAAGGCGAAGCAACGGTCATGGTGGCTAAACTTCAGGAGGCGGTTAATGTATTCTAACGCCTACGGTTGATTTCGGAAGGAAGTACATCGGCACAACGCCCAAATTCCCTACAACAGGAATCGGCAGTGGTGGGTCTGTAGAATCAGATGGTCGCCAATGCCGGACACGTAATTAGCAATCCAAGTTCAGGGCGGCAACCCGAGTATTTTCCCGCTGCCGCGGACGAATTCTCTCGACTTCACATCGGCGGCATCGCCGCGGCAGTTTTTCTTAACTCCCTCACCCATAACGAGTAACGGCGATTTGATGTCCACGGCGGCAGTTGACAAATCTGGTCAGCGGGTGCGACAAATGTTCGGCGAGATTGCGCCGAGCTACGACCGGATGAATCACCTGCTCTCGCTGAATGTGGACCGCTATTGGCGGTGGCGAACCGTCCGCGCGCTTAGCCCAACCGGCTCCGAACCCATCCTCGACATCTGCACCGGAACGGGGGACCTTGCCTTGGCCTTTTATCGCTATACACGGGGCCAAACGCCGATTTTTGCCACGGACTTCTGCCCCGAGATGCTGGCCATCGGCGAGCAGAAAAAGAAGCGACGGGGAATAGGGGAAGTGCTCACCTTTCAGGAAGCCGACGCCCAGAATCTCCCCTTTGAGGACAACCGCTTCCAGATTGTTTCCGTCGCCTTTGGGCTGCGGAACGTGGCCGACACGGATCGTGGCCTGGCCGAAATGACTCGCGTCTGCCAGCCCGGCGGCAAAGTTGCCGTCCTCGAATTCTCACAGCCGACTTGGCAGCCCTTCAAGGGGATCTACGGCTGGTATTTTCGCCACGTGCTGCCGCGCATCGGGCAACTGCTGGCGCGAAACAGGTCGCAAGCCTACAGCTACCTTCCGGAAAGCGTCGGTCAGTTCCCCTGCGGCGAAGCTTTGGCCGAGAAGATGCGAGCGGCGGGACTTTCCTCCGTGAAGTTCACTTCACTGACGCTGGGCATCGCCACGCTGTACTTGGGAGTAAAATAGATAGTAGCCAGCACACTCCGTGTGCTGGCATGTCCGCTCACGGAGTGAGCGGACTACTATGGACCTTTATGCACCCCCTCATCCTGGCGATCACCGGCGCAAGCGGAGCGGTTTATGCCGTACGCCTGTTGGAAGTGCTGCTAGCCAATGGCCGCGAGGTGCATCTCCTCATCAGCCCTTCGGGCAAAGCGGTTCTGAAGCAGGAGATGGGATTTGAGGTCGATTTGGAGCGATTTGTTCCGGAACCGCTGATCTCGGCCATGAACCATCCGCTCTTACAGGGCGCGAAACCGCGAAGCGAACGGCTGGGGCATTCAGGTAAACTGGTCTACCACCGCCACGACGACTTTATGGCTCCGCCAGCCAGTGGCTCGTTTCTAACCGGGGGAATGGTCGTCTGCCCTTGCTCCGGCAGCACCCTCAGCGGCATCGCCAACGCCGCCAGCATGAACCTCGTTCAGCGGGCAGCGGATGTTCATCTGAAAGAGCGTCGCAAGTTGATTCTGGTCCCCCGCGAAACCCCCCTCTCCGTGATCCAACTCGACAACCTCCGCAAAGCGGCCGAAGCGGGTGCTGTCATCCTCCCCGCCATGCCCGGCTGGTATCACGGCGTCACGTCCATCAGCGACCTTGTTGATTTCGTCGTCGCCCGTATCCTGGACCAGTTGGCTGTGCCGCATACGCTCATGACGCGGTGGGGTTCGTAAACTGCATTATTATTATTCGCGGTAGAGAACAACGAAAAAAAGGCTGGCCGCAAACTCGCGGACCAGCCTTTGACTTTTTTGCCAACACTAGCTTTTAGACAACCCCTACCAGTACAAGCTCCCCGCACTCTTCGCGGCAGCCTTCTGGCGGGTTTCGCCGACGGCGGCAACTTCCTCCGTCTTGTCGGCGATGGCCCAGGAGTTAATTTCCACGCCGCCGGAGGCGGTGATGATGAAGTTGCGGCCCTTGTGGGTGACGCTGCACTGCGTGGCGACCTGCGTGGGGGCGGTCCATTCGCTCGGCTGGAGCTTGCTTTCGCTGCCCAGTAGCGTGGGGAGTTCCAGGTTGGCCTTGGCCAGCAGATTTTCCTTGGCGATCAGAGCCGAGATGACGCACAGGTCCATCACGTTTCGCAACTCGCCGAAGACCGGCTCGGCAACGGAGAGGTCATCGTACTTGGCGGTCATGTTGTCGGCCCACTTCTGGGCGGCATCGCTGGTCTTGCCGGTGCCAGCGACTTTGCCTTTGGTAATGACATCATCTTCGGTCATCACTTTCACGCCCTTGCCGCGAAGCTGCCAGGCCAGACCGTCTTCGCTCTTGGCCATCGGCTCGTAATCGCAGGCCATCCACCAGCGGGGCATCATGTTTTTGGGAGCCGACTTGAGCATGTCCACATAGCTGCCGAGGCCCTTCACGGGGGAGGGCTCGAGCTTCATGGCGATCCGCTTCATCTTGTAGTCGCTGGCCACGAGCGTGCGGGCCAAATGGCTGGTCTTCGGCACGCCATTGATGGAAATCTGTTGCGGGCCGAGCGCCTTCTCAAAGACTTCAGCGACGCCATCGTTGTACTGCCGAACGGACGCCACCACGCGGTCGAGCTCCAAGCGGCCTTCCTCGGTCGGATCAATCGAAACGCTGATGCCGCCGTTGCGAGCGTTCTCGGTGGTCCGCAAAGCCAGCATCAGATCATCCAGCCGCAGCACGGGACGGCCCGTGGTGACGCCGACGATGTTGGCGTTCTCATCGACCTTCCAGCCTTCGCCGGGGCCAGCCAGGACGATGTCGTTCTGTTCGGGATAAAGGAAGACGAATTCGATCCGCTGAATGCCCGCCAGGAACTGAATTTCTTCCGGCAAGTCATAGCCGTTTTTGTCTTTGCACTTGGCGACCGCTTCCTCAATGGCCCGCAGCGAAATCATCCGCATGCCGACCTTGTTCTTCAGAGCGTCCGCCTGTGGCTTCATGGCCTTGGCGTGGGCCTCACGGGCGAGGAGTTTGTCTTTGGTGATGGGCATGGCCAAAAAACCGTCCGTGGAGACGGAGACGCCGCCGACCGCCTGGCCGAAAAAGCCGTTGCCATTGTTTTGAGCGAGAGCCTGTTCCGGCAGCATGATGGCCGCCGCGAGGAAGGCAAACATAAGGGCGACGATGCGATTCATCTTCATACCTGCACTCCGAAAAAAAACGATGCCTGGCAAAAAACGCGCGCGTGCCAGTGGGCCTCTCCGATCCTAAGGAAGTGCGTCCCGCTGGTGTGTGGAGTATCTGCGAAACGCCCCGCAGGTCGCCAGTTGCCTGTCTCGCCTGGGTACTCCAGCACAGTCTTAGATTACCTGGACCGGCTGCGAAATGCAAGAAATAGCTGAAAAACCTTGCGGACGATTAATCTCGGGTGGCAACTGGGTGCCACGTCCACGGCTTTGCGTGGGCGTGTTTGAGTGGTCGTGAAACCGGCATCTTCGGAATAGCCGGCACCACGCCCACGCAAAGCCGTGGGCGTGCCACTCAGCCTTCTGAATCCAAGCTCTTGCCAGCGGAGCGCCACGCAAGCTAAGGTGGTAGTTGGAACAGACTTCCCGCCGCCGGCGCGACTCGAAAAACGCGGGAAACCCCTCACTTCATGCTTGCGTACCTGGTCATTCGCGAAGGGTCGAAGTGGACCGACGTTTTCCGTTTGGTCCCGGGGCGGACCGTCACTGTCGGCCGGGCGGGGACCAACCAGATTGTCATCAAGGACGAGCGCGCCAGCCGCAATCATGCGGAAATCTTCATTACCCGCGGCCAATGGACCTTGCGTGATTTGGAGAGCCGCAATGGCACCATTGTGGGCTCGAAGAGAGTGCGTGGCGACTATCCACTGACGCCGGGGGAGGTGATTCGCATCGCCCACTGTCAGTTGGCTTATGTGCAGGATTTGTCGAAGGCATTTCCAGATACTCCGGGCGAAGGTCCGCCGGCATCGCTTCTGAGCGAAGCCGAGGAGACCGTGACTGGCGCACCCGCGGTAAGGGAAACAGGTGAAATCAGCGACTCCAACGTGCTCACCTCCAATGAGCCATCCGCCATCACGCATCGGCGCACCCATGCTCGCTTTCTCAGTCCCGGCGGCGGAGACATCGAGCATCCCAAACTCGGACAGGCCGCGACCAAGCTTTGCAAGCTCGCGTTTGAGCTTGCCAGCCAGCCGGACATTGCCGCCGTGGCGCATCTGGCGCTCAACGGTTTGTTCGACAGCACGCAGGTGGATGCCGGCGCGGTGCTGCTCTTGCCCAAAGGCAAGGAAGCCGCTGACGTGGCGACCACCGAACTCACGGTCGTCGCATCCCGCACCGACATCGAGCCGAGCTACCATCGGCTCTCCAGCTTCCTCGGTGTCACGGTGCTCCGCGATGGCGAAGCGGTGCTGGCCCGCAACGTGGAAGGGGACAGCAACCTCGGCAGCCGCGACAGCAAGGGGGAGATCCATTCCACCAGCGTCATTTGCGCCCCCATCCGGCAAGACCGCAAAGTCGTGGGGCTGATCCACACGTATTCCACGCAGTCGGGGCGCGTCGCCGACCCCGACGATTTGGAATTCACATTGGCGGTGGCCGACAACGTCGCGCTCGCTCTCAAGAACCTTGCCAGGCAGCAGGAGCTGTCGGAAAACCTTTCGCAAACGCAGAGCGAAGTCCAGCAATTGCGAAAGCAGCTCGGCGCGGAAAGCGCCCTCATTGGAAACAGCCCCGTGCTGGACGCCGTGCAGCAGCAGATCGCTCGCGCCGCCCCCAGTCGGGCCACGGTGCTCATCCGCGGCGAAAGCGGCGTGGGGAAAGAACTGGTCGCGCGGGCCATGCACTTCGCCAGCCCGCGGAAGAAAGGCCCCTTCGTCTGCCTCAACTGCGCCGCGCTCTCGGAGACCCTGCTGGAAAGCGAACTCTTCGGCCATGAGAAAGGGGCGTTCACCGGCGCGACCGAGCGGAAGATCGGCAAGTTTGAAGCGGCCCACCAAGGGACGCTGATGCTCGATGAAATCGGCGAGATGAGCCCGTCGATTCAGGCCAAATTCCTCCGCGTGCT
>JBKJNY010000202.1:0-18334 GCA_046593355.1 Pirellulaceae bacterium
GCCGACAGAGAAGTACAACGGGTATGAACAGTACGTGGCGGGGCTTTATTCATAACTCGACTGTTTGACTTCGTCACCACCCGGGCTCGCCCCGGTGGAACGATGTTTGGAAACCAGAAACGACGGCATCCACCTTCCCGCCTCTCCGCCGATTTTGCGGGCCGCTGGTGGCGGCCCGCAAAATCGGCGGAGAAGATGGGGCATTGGTTTGGCGCATCTTCTGGTTTCCAAACTTGCTTCCGCTGGGGCAAGCCCAGCGGTGGCAAATCTCTCAGAACTCAAACAGTCGAACCTAGCTATCGCGTTTGCGGCACCATTGCCGGCGGGGCAATGCTCAGCAGCGATTGCACGGCTCGTTTCAGACCGCTCGCCCGGCTGGGGGCGGCATCGAAGCGGGACTCGGCATCCGTGGCGGTAAATTCCCCCTGGCAATGCAGGCAGCTCATCCGCCGCCCCAAATATTCCGCCTTGATCCGCACGTGCCGACCGCAGGTCGGGCACTCCTGAAAGAAATGAGCTGTGGGCACTGGCAACCTCCTTTTACCGCGGCCTGCTTCCAACCGGCTGGAAATTCTAACCGACGGGTCGAAACGATGCAAACATTTCCGCCGCAAAAGGCCGCTAGGGGAGCTAACTTTCTCGTAAGCCCTAGCGCAACTCGTTTTACCGTCAGACTTTAGCAGGAGCGGGACGCCAGGTAGGAGGGAAAACGGGGCCGAAGGTTCGGGGATTGGGACAAGCCCTCCGTCTATTTTGCCTCGCTTGGGGATGTCTTAGGTGCCGGCGGTAAAGCGGGTACCGTGGAGTACCTCAAGTAGTAGCTTCGCCATTGATCGGCCAGGTCTTGGCGGTTGGGGACAAGGTTAAGGTCCTCGCCCGGGGAATCACCCGCGTTTGGCGGCGGAAACTTGCCGCCGTTATCTTTGCTATCCGCGCTAACGCTATAGAGCAGATATCCAGTGTCGGTCCGCTGGTACACGGGAGCAAACGGAGTATAGGGATCCATGATTTCGGGCAGATCGTAGGCAGCCCGCAGGGCAGACAGATCGTCGGGAAAACGCCCGTGCTCGCGCCGGTAGAGCTCCAGGGCGAGCACGTACTGGACTGTTCGCAGGGACGCCAACGGACGCTTCCGCCATTTTTCAAAATCGGCGTGCGACATACGCCGGTAACGGTAGTTCCTGACCCCGGTCAACCAGGCGGCACTGTCGTGCAAGCTGTCGCGCCAGCCTGTGGTGGCGCTGAGCCAATAGTCGTCGAACTGGCGCAGCGTTTCAAAATCAGGCGCGGATCGCTCCATGGCCAGAGCCTCGCTCAACACGTCGCGGCACTCCTGCTCAGAAATCCAGGGGGCCTCGGCGACAATCACCTGGTTCGCCAAATATTGGTTGTGGCCGAAGCCATAGAAGAAGTCTTCCATCGTTCCGCCCAAATAAAAAGTCCGTCCGACCCGCCATTGTAGGCGCGCGAGACGCAGAGCATCGGCGTCTCGCTTGTCATAGATGGCACGTAGCATTTCCAGCGAAAAATTATGGGGAAGCTGATCCTTGGGATCGCCCTCATTGCCTGACGAAACGCGGTATCGCGCCAGCACCGCGACATCGTAGGTGACGTGACCGGGTTGTTCCAATTCCCGGTCGAGTTTATTGAAGACGGCCAGGAACTGGTTTCGGGGGGCACTCAGTAGTTGAAGGTCATAGACTCGGAATGCTGCCCGCTGGATGGCGTCGTGGGCCTTGCTCGGCGGGAGAGGAACGACCGTCGTTCGCGGCGGAAGCAGACGAGGATAGACCATCACCAGCGGAGATATGGTTCCCAAGACGAGTAGCAGGAGAGCAGCGCGAGCGATTCTCACTTTGGTTTGTCTTTGTGGCAAGAATCCGACCATCGAGTAAGTGCAACTATGAAGACCAACAATCGCCAGAAAAAAGACCCCGCCTTCGACCAGGTTGAGCGGGATTGCCACTCGAGGACGTCCCTGAAAATAGATCGCCAGCCCCAGCGGATCGCTGTTCCATTTCAGCCACCACCAGGATGCCAAGCCGATCGCGAATACCGCTGACCAGACAATCAGCCATTTCCGGCCACTGCCGCGGGCAAGCACGGGCGAAGCCATGGCCAGTGCGGAAACGGCTGTGATGGAGGCCAGCCAGAGAAGTCCCCAATCGGCCAAGATGATGTGTCCGACCAGGACAGATCGCAACGAGGTCGCCAGAAGTCCCAGCACGATGAAAGCCAGCAACAGATTCGCCAGGGAAAACTGCTTCCGGTGCTTTGGGGTTTCATCCTCGATTCGTGGTGAATCGAACCGGTCGCGGCGATTGCGGAGGAACCAGGCCGTGGTGGTGAGCACCGGCATGGCGAGCAAGCAGAGGAGAACTAGTTCGTTGGCTTCCAGCGGAACCAGGCTGGCCGGGACTGCCGCGAACACGATCGAGCGCCAGAACCACCAGCCGCGGCTCCAACCGGCCCACAGGGCGGCAAGCGACATGACGGCTGCTCCGTCCGCCAGCAGGAACATCATCATCTCGCTTACGGCTGACTGATTTGCGCAAGCGCCCAGGAAGCGGCCCCCAGTGAGCCACCAACTCTCTTCCCACAGCCAGCCCACCGCGGCCACCACCAAAAGCGGCAGCACGCCATACCACTTGCGGCGCAGCACTCCCCACACGGCCGCTGCCAGACTGAGCGCGGGAATGGCGAGGAAGAGGGTGCTCCAGAACATGGCTGAGCCTAGCGGATGCGAATCGCAGTATTGCCGCTCGCATTCTATCGCATCGACTGCTCTAAGGCAGCACGCAGGAAATAGACTCCCCGCGCGCAAACCACGACCTTTCCTAATTCGCGGGCTTTCGCTTCGTGTTGCGAAACCCTGCTAGTTTCGCAACGCGCCCACGGGGGAAAATCGGGGGGATGCGTTGCGAAACTCCCTCCCTTTCGCAACACCCAGCGCTGAGGTGGCAATCATCTCTCGTCAGGACGGCCTTTCCAGGCCGTAGGTCGGCCCGGAAGGGCCGACCTACGGACAGTTGTCGTTTTTCATCACAACCAGGATGTCAAAGATCTTCGCCGCCGCTCCGCAATAGGAAGCTGCGTCGCTTACTGAAACAAATGTATACAATTGGGTTGGCGTCGTCAAGTGCTCGGCAGCCAGAATTCCCGAAAAATCTCGTCCCTCCGTCCCTGGTCGGTAGTTTATTTCTGGCGGGTTGCTTAAGTAGCCATGCGGCCTGGAATTCACGCCCACGCAGAGCCGTGGGCGTGCCACCCGTGTTTGATTATCGTCCCTTCCATTTCCGCCAGCGCTGCCGGGCCCAGGGGGTGAGGGCCAAGGCGAGGAAGCCGAGGAGGGTGGCGTCGAGAGGGCCGCGGGAATTGACGTACTGGATGATGGGGGGGCGTTTGACGGTTTTCTGGCTCGCGTCCGCGGAGAAATAGAGGTCGGCGGGAGCCGCCTTGTAGGGCCAGTAGTCTTCAAACTCTGTCAGCCAGTATTCGCTGGGGCCGGTCGAATCGGGCAAGGCCAAGTGCTTCAGCAACTCGTCCCGTTTAGCGGCGGGGAGTTTATCCGACCACGCGACGTTTCCGGTCCAAGGGGATTCCTTGGTCAGCTCGCCTTGGAACCGCTTGTCGGACACGAAAAAGATGCGGAGCAGGCGCTGTTTGGCATCCAGCGCCGCAGCGGCTTTCTCTGGGTCGGGCTCACGATAGGGGAAGAGAGGGCGGTCGGTCTTGAACGAGAGCCGCAGCGCGGCCGCGCCGAGTTTCTTTTCGTCCTGCTGGCCTTCTTCCTTGGCGACTTTGAGAGCCGTGATTTTCCAGCCCTGCTCAATGTAAGGCTGTAGCCAGGCTTCCATCTCGGGCGAGAATTCATAACCGTGGTCTTTGAGCCAAGCAACGAGTGCCGGGGCGGAGGTCGCTTCCAGAACCTGGGCGTTGAAGCCGGCGACTTTCTTTTCGCTCAGGACGGTGACGTCTGGTGCCTCGGCTGCCGATGTAACAACCGGTTTCCCTCCGCCGCTGCAGCCGCAGCCGACGCCCGCGCTGGGCCGCGGCACCTTCCTGATCTCCGGTTCCGTCACCTTGGCGAGGAAGGGAAATGCCTCGTTCCCCGATTCTTCCAGTTCCGGTTCGTTGGGGGTGGGAATGAGGAAGGCAAAATCAGCGGCGTCGCTCTTGAAGGACGCCTGCCGAATAAAATGCTCGATTTTGGTTACCGGATCCCAGAGAATCACCACGGTCTGGTCCGCATTGACCACCGGCTTGCCCGGAGGCCCCGCGGGGCAGCAAGCCGGCGTCGGCGAGGCAGCGACCACGACAAAGCAGGCGATGGGAATGACCGATAACAGGATTGACCCTAAGCGGCGATTCATGGCCGACTCCCTCTTGCCAAAGCGTAAAGAAACTCCCACTTCCAAGAGCCTCCAACCAGCTCGGATATTCCCACACGTCGCAGATTAACTTTTTTGACAGAATAATGGAGACAGAATGATGGAGAACAGCATGCAATTCCACGGCTAACGCGCTTCTGCTTCCTGCTTTCTTATGATTCTGTCCTCATCATTCTGTTGCTCCCTTTTTGCGGGACGTTAAGCCCCTGCTGCCGTTTTCGGGTACAGGTATACTGAGGTCTTTCCTTCTCGCCGCGTCCCATCATGTCCACCGTCGGCCTCTTCATTCCCTGCTACGTGGACCAGCTCTATCCGCACGTCGGGATGGCGACCGTGGAATTGCTGGAAAAATGCGGGGTAAACGTCGAATTCCCCACCGCCCAGACCTGCTGCGGCCAGCCGATGGCCAATACGGGGTGTACGGAGCAGGCCCAGCCGCTGGCGGAGAAGTTTTTGCAGGTGTTCGCTCCGTATGAATACGTCGTGGCCCCCAGCGGCAGTTGCGTGGCGATGGTGCGGCATCATTATGAAGAGTACTTTCACGGCCGACCGGAGTACGAGGCCCTGCGGAAGAAGACCTTTGAGCTGACCGAGTTTCTGACGGACGTGCTCAAAATCGAGAAGCTCGAAGGCCGCTTTCCGTACCGTGTCGGCCTGCACCAAAGTTGCCACGGCCTGCGAGAATTGCGCCTGGCCAGCGCCAGCGAGATTGTCGGCAAGTCGTTCGGTAAGGCGGAGCAGCTTCTCAAGGGCTTGGATGGAATCGAACTCGTTTCATTGGCCCGCCCCGACGAGTGTTGCGGCTTTGGAGGGACGTTCGCGGTGAATGAGGAGGCGGTGTCGTGCATGATGGGGGAGGACCGCATCCACGACCATGAGCAGGCAGGGACACAGGTTCTGACCGCCAACGACATGTCTTGCCTGATGCACCTGGAAGGGCTGATCCGCCGGCAGAGGAAGCCGATCCGCGTGATGCACATCGCCGAAATCCTGGCGGGGAGGCCGGTATGAGCGAGACCGCCAAGAAGCAAAAGAAGGTCGATCATCCCGCCCGAGCCGCCGAGTTCATTAAGGACAAAGAGCGGGCTCGCTGGCACGACAACACGCTCTGGTTCGTCCGCGCCAAGCGTGACAAAGCAGCTCAGTCGCTGCCGGAATGGGAGACGCTGCGAGAATGCGCCGCCCAGATCAAAGCCCACACCATGTCCCGGCTGGCGGACTATCTGGAGCAATTTGAAGCTCAGGCGACCAAGCTGGGGGCGAAGGTTCATTGGGCCAACGACGCTGCGGAGCACAACGAGATTGTCCTTTCCATCCTGCAAGGGCAAGGAGTGCGGCGGCTGGTGAAGAGCAAGTCGATGCTCACCGAGGAATGTCATCTCAATCCATTCCTGGAGCGGCACGGGATTGAGGTCGTCGATACCGACCTGGGCGAGCGGATTGTGCAACTTGCCGGCGAGCCCCCCAGCCATATCGTGCTCCCCGCCATTCACAAGAAAAAGGAAGACATTGGCGAACTGTTTCACCACCATTTGGGAACGGAGAAAGGTGCCACCGATCCGCAGTATCTCACCGAGGCCGCCCGCCAGCATCTGCGAGGCAAATTCATGCAGGCCGATGCCGGGCTGACCGGCGTCAACTTCGCCGTGGCCCAGACCGGCGGCTTTGTGATCTGCACGAACGAAGGAAACGCGGACCTCGGCGTTTCGCTGCCGAAATTGCACATCGCCTGCATGGGAATCGAGAAGCTCATTCCTCGCGCTAAAGACCTGGGAGTCTTTCTGCGGCTGCTCGCCCGCTCCGCCACGGGGCAGCCGATCACGACGTATTCGTCGCATTTTCATGGTCCGCGAGAAGGAGGCGAGCTGCACATCGTGCTGGTGGACAACGGCCGGAGCAAGATCCTGGGGAGCGACGATTTCCGCGGCTCGCTGAGCTGCATCCGCTGCGGGGCCTGCATGAACACCTGCCCGGTCTATCGCCGCAGCGGCGGCTACAGCTACGAAAGCACCGTTCCCGGCCCCATCGGCTCCATCCTGGCTCCCGCCCGCGATGAGAGAATCTTCGCGACCCTGCCCAGTGCATGCAGCCTGTGCGGCTCCTGCACGGACGTTTGCCCCGTGAAGATCGACATCCATCATCAGCTTCTCACCTGGCGGCGAGAAATCGCCCATCACGGCCACCTGGCGTTCTCCAAGCGGCTCTCGATGCAACTCGCCAGTTTCGTCTTCCGCCGGACCTGGCTCTACACCCTCGCCGGCAAGCTGGCCCGCTTCTTCGGCCGCTGGAGCCCGCGCTTCCTGATCTACAATCCGCTCAACAAGTGGGGCAAGCAGCGCGATCTGCCGCCGTTTCCCAAGCGGAGCTTTCGGGAAGAATTCAAACGGCGGAAGCGACGCTAGCAAAAGAAAGTCCGGGCGACTCTTGGTGGAGTGCCCGGACAATCATTCCCCCCCGGGATGAACCGTCTCCGGTTCTGTGCTGTTGCCAGCAGGCGGCTTTAGCAAAGCGGCTTGGTGACAAGGGTTACATCGGCAGGCTTTGCCGGTTGACTTTGGCAATCTTTGCCGATTATGCCAGCCCGGCTGGTGTTGCCTTGCCAGCATGTTTGCCGGTAAGCTACGCGGCTGGTGGTGATATAGGGAATCTTTGCGCCAGGATGGCGCTTGTCAGGAGGAATGCACGTGTTTGTTTCGGCATCAACGGAATGTTTTCGGGATCTGTCGCTCGTCAAGGCGATGGAGCGACTGGCGGATTTGGAATACACGGCAGTCGAATTCGCCATGTTCGAGGATGGGGAGCAGCTCAAGCCCAGCGAGGTCTTGGCTGACGTGGAGGCGGCCGTCGCCCTCTGCCGCAACAGCCGGCGGCTGGACGTGGTGGCGTTTGACGTGCGGATCACGGCGGAGAAAGAGGCCCATTACGAGCAGTTCACGGCGATTTGCCAGATGGCCAAGGCGGCCAAAGTGGTGACGATCACGGTCCCCTCCGCCGAGCGCGGCACGCCGTTCAATGAAGAGGTCGAGCATCTCCGCCGCCTCGTCGATATCGCCACGCTCCACGGCGTGCGAGTGGCCATCAAGAGCCAAATGGGGCGGATGTCGGAGGATCCCGATACCGTCACGGTCCTGTGCGACAACTGCAAAGGGCTCGGGTTGACGATGGATCCCAGCCCCTACATCTACGGCTCGTACCAAGGTCGGCCGCTCGACAAGCTCATCAAATACATCTACCACACGCAACTGCGGGACACGAGTAAGAAGGCCCTGCAGGTCCGGGTCGGCCAGGGAGAAATCGAATACGGCCGGCTGATCACGCAATTGCAAAAGGCCAAGTTTACGCGAGCCCTCTCCGTCAACATCACGGAGATCCCCGAGGTGGACCACATTGGCGAATTGCGGAAGCTGCGGCTGCTGCTGGAGAGCCATCTGTAGAAGCGTGTTCGCGACGGCCTTTCTACGGCAAGCTCGCTAACGCAAACTCGGCAGAGCACTTCGCCAGTCCGCGCGCGCCGAAACGCCAGGCAAAAATGCCGGGCGCTGCGGCTGAGGGAGACAAGGCGAAAGCAAGGCCGAATTACGGCTCTATGGATCTGATGAAATCTAGCCCCGTCGCAGGCTTGTCGGATTTCAACGTTTGAATAAACCTGACCTCCTCCCCCTTCAGGGACTCGTCGGCTAGGATCATAATCCCCTTTTCGTCCGTCTGGATCATGGTCGTGGACGATCCATCCGCGTGGTCTACTGACAGGCCGACGACTTGGCCGTTTTCGTCCTTGACGATCCCATCGTCGCCGATGGAAAACGACCACGGCCAGGCCGTAAAGCCGTCCGTGGCGGCATATCCCGCCACACCTGTTCCGGCGAGCAAGGCCAGGGTGCCGACGGCCGCCAGCCATAACAAGGGGCGGCGGCGAGGTCCGGAGCGCTGTTTCTGATGTTCCTGCATAAGACGATCCTCCAACTTCCGAGAAAACGAATCGTTCAAAGCCGCACCACGCGACTTGAGCGATTCGAAAGCGTGATCGAGGGGGTCCAAGTGTTTTGACATGATTTACTCTCCTATTGGGTTGCGCCGAGTTTGGCTCTCAACAAATCGCGGCCGCGGGCCAGGCGGGACTTGACCGTGCCCGGCGCGGAGCCGATGACGGTGGCAATTTCGTTGACGGACAGCTCCTCGAGATAATGCAGCGACAGCACCGTCTGGTAATGCAGCGGCAACTGCGAAAGTGCCACGCGCAATTGCTCGGCGTCGTCCGAGGAATCGGCGGCAGCAGCGATTTCCGTATACAGTCCAAAAAAACTCCGAATCCGGCGTTTGCGGATCCAGCGGTTGATCTCGTTGCTGGCGATACGGTAGAGCCAAGCGACAAACGGCGCCTCACCGGCCCGGTAGTTCGCCACTCCCCGCACCATGGCCAGGAAGACATTGGCCACCAAATCTTCCGCCTCGTGCGTACGCCCGATCCGGCGAACCACATAGGCCGCTATCCGCGGCTGATAGCGGTGGTAAATCTCGGCCAGGGCATCCTGATCGGTCTTCGCTCGCTCAATCAGCGTGGCCTCTTCTTCTCCTGTTTCGATAACCTCGCTCGGAATCTTGCGGTCAGCGGATTTCATGGCAACGGGCATGGCTGTCACGCGTTTTCCCAGCAGCGATTGTTTCTACCATTAAGAATGCGCCAGACCCCCACTTGGTTCCCGCGGAGGAACAATTTGTTGACCAGAGGGGCGAATCGCGGCGCCCGCAATGTCACACAAACGCGGTGGCCGGCGTTTTCAGGCCAATGCGCAGCAGGCTGGGCCAGCGATTGACCAGGCGGACGAGCGGGGCGAGCGGGGCATAGGCCAGTACGTTTTCGGGGAGCGAAAACGCCCAGGCTGCCCCGCGTGATAACCGTAGCGAGCGATTCGCAGCTCTGCGCCGAATGCGGTCGTAATCCGTCAGGAGCGGATCAGTGCCGCGGAGTATCGCATCGGCGAGGCAGCGGGCATCGGCAATGGCCAGGTTCGCGCCTTGTCCGCCGGCGGGAGTGACGGGATGGGCGGCATCGCCGATCAGCGCGGCGCCAGGATGGACAAAGGTGGGGCAGTTTCCAAATTTCAGTTGCACGCGCACAAAGTCGCGCGGAAAAACCCGTTTGCCGCCGCACGCCAGCAGGTTCGCCAAAACGGCCCCTCCGATGCCGCCACCGACGATGAGGGTGTCGTGGGACATCATTTGCAGCCCACAGGGGAATGCGGAATCGGCCCCGTTTAGCATACTCGTTTGGTATAATGGCAACAGAGCCCCGCTCTCCCCGCCCCGCGCAATTCCCGCCTGACCATTCCCACCATGCCGCGACCGCTGCACCTGCTATCGATACTGGCGCTGCTTGTCTGGCTCCGTTCTTCCGCCGCGGCGGAAGACAAGCCGCCGACGCCCGAGCAGGAGCAGTTCTTTGAGAAAAAGGTGCGGCCCGTCCTTGCCGGCAATTGCTGGGAATGTCATGGCGAGAAGAAACAGGAATCGAGCTTTCGCCTCGACAGCCGGGCGGCCATTTTGGAAGGGGGCGTCAGCGGCCAGCGGGGCGCGGTGGTGGGGCAGCCCGAGAGAAGTCTCTTGGTGAAGGCCATCCATCACGTCGGCGACATCAAGATGCCGCCGGAGGACAAACTCACGGACGCGGAGATCGCGGATATTTCCAAATGGGTGGAGATGGGTTTGCCGTGGCCGAAATCAGCTGATGGCGCGAAACCGCAAAGCGCTCTGGAGCGCGCTGCGGATGCGCGGAAAACTTTGTGGTCGCTGCAACCCGTGCAGCGACCGGCGATTCCCGCGGTGAGCAAGGCGGAATGGGTGAATACGCCCGTGGATGCCTACATTCTAGCGCGGCTCGATGCGGCGAAGCTCACGCCTTCGCCGGAAGTTGACCGCCGCATGCTGATTCGCCGGGCGAGTTACGATTTGCTCGGTTTGCCGCCGACCCCGGAGGAGGCGCGGGCGTTTGTGGACGATGCCTTGCCCGACGCCTACGAGAAGCTGATCGACAGGATGCTGGCTTCGCCCCGTTATGGCGAGCGGTGGGGCCGGCATTGGCTGGACGTGGCCCGCTATGGCGATACTAAGGGATACGCTTTCATGCAGGAGCGAAAGTATCCGTTCTCCTACACCTATCGCGATTATGTGATTCGGGCGTTCAATCAGGATCTGCCTTACGACCGCTTCATCGTCGAGCAACTGGCGGCAGACAAGTTGCCGCTGGGGGAGGATAAGACTTCGCTGGCGGCGATGGGGTTTCTGACGACGGGGCGGAAGTTCAACAATCATCACGACGACATTGACGACCAGATTGACGTCGTCAGCCGCGGCTTGTTGGGAATGACCGTAGCCTGTGCCCGCTGCCATGACCACAAGTACGACGCCATTCCGACGGAAGACTATTACTCCCTCTTTGGCGTCTTCGACAGCAGCCAGCAGCCGGCGGAACTGCCGCTGATTGGGGAGACGAAACAGTCGGCGGAGTATCAGGCGTATGAGCAGGAGTTGGCGGGCAAACTAAAGGAGCTGACGGACTTCGACGCGAAGGTTTATGCGACTCTCGTGGACAAGACTCGCAAACAGCCGGCGGATTATCTGGCGAGGGTCTTGTTTGAAGAACGAGATTTGCAGGTTTTCAAAGCACTCTCTTTTCTTTCCGACAATGCCAAGGACTTGCGGCGGCGGCTGATTGAGAAGTGGCGTGAATACCTGAAGCAGAATGCCCGGCCGGAACATGCCGCGCTGGGGCTGTGGTGGGAATTGGCGGCACTGCCGGCGGATGGCTTTGAAGAGAAGGCAGCAGGTGTCTTGGCGAAATGGAAGGCGCTGCCGGATGGAACTTCCGGAGGTCAATGCAATCCACGGGTGAAGGCGGCGTTCGCTGCGGATGCTCCCAAGATCAAGCCCGACATTGCCCGGGTTTATGGCAAGCTGCTCGCCGACGCTCACGAAGAGTGGCTCAAGGCCGGCGGGAATGAAGAAGCGTTCGCCAAGTTGCCGGAGGACGCCCGGCAACTTGCGCAGATCATCGCAGGGAAAGACTCGCCGACCAACATCCCGCTCACCGACATCCAGCAGTTCTTCAGCCGCGATGAACGGCAGAAGCGGAATGAAATCCGCCGCAAGATGGAATCCTTCCAGGCCAACTCGCCGGTCGCTCCGCCGCGGGCGATGGTGCTGAACGACACTCCGACGCCGCACGAGCCCCGCGTCCTCATTCGCGGCAATCCGGGGCGACCGGGAAAGCAAGTTCCTCGACAGTTCCTGCTCGTCGTTGCCGGCCCAGAACGCTCGCCGTTCAAGGACGGCAACAGCGGCCGACTGGACCTGGCGAACTCCATTATCTCGTCCGAAAACCCGCTCACGCGGCGGGTCATCGCCAATCGCCTTTGGATGCATCACTTTGGCGAGCCGCTGGTGACGACTCCCAGCGACTTTGGCATCCGTTCCGACCCGCCGACGCATCCCGAGCTGCTCGATTACCTCGCTTCCTCACTCCTCGACAGCGGCTGGTCGCTGAAGAGCCTGCACCGCAAGCTGCTACTATCGAGCACCTACCGCCAGGCCAGCATCGACCGGCCCGACTGCCGCGCGTCTGACCCAGAGAATCGTTTGCTAGGGCGGATGAATCGCCGCCGTTTGGAACTGGAAGCGACGCGGGACATGCTGCTGGCCGTCTCGGATCGGCTCGATACAACGATTGGCGGTCGTCCTGTCGATTTGACGGCTGCCAACTACTCCCGCCGCCGCGCCGTCTACGGTTTCATCGACCGGCAGGACTTGCCCGGCATGTTCCGCGTGTTCGACATCGCCAGCCCCGATCAAAGTTCTGCCCGCCGCTCGCGCACGACGGTCCCGCAACAAGCCCTGTTCCTGATGAACAGCCCCTTCGTCATCGACCAGTCCCGCGCCCTCGCCGCCCGCTCCGACGTTGCCGGACTTTCCGACTCCACTGCTCGCATCACACGCCTTTACGAAATCCTCTTCTCACGTCCAGCTACGGAGAACGAAGTCGATATCGGCCGCCTGTTCATCGACTCCGCTGGCTCCGCACCGGCAGAGAGCGGCGTGCGGCTTTCCCCCTGGGAGCAGTACTGCCAACTTTTGCTGTTGACGAATGAGGGGATGTATATTGATTAGTCGCCACGGAATGGACCAGATAACTTACGCATGCCTCTTCCTGAATTCAACGACGTTGGGAATTTGCCGGAGGGCATCTATGAAGTAACAATGGAGGAAGCCATCATCCGCTTCGGCGGAACGAGCAAGCAACGCAAAATGGTAACCGACAGGTTCAAACGAATTCTCAGCTTGGCTGTTGCAACGGGCAAGCTCGAAAGCGTATTGATATTTGGAAGTTATGTCACCAGCAAGCTTGAACCGAATGATGTTGATTTGATTTTGGTCATGCAGGACGATTTTCGCCCTGAAACCGCCGTTGGCGAAGTCGCCAGCCTGTTTGACCACGGGAGAGCGAAGCTTGAGTTCGCAGCCGACATTTTTTGGATTCGGCCCGGTTTGTTAATTTTGGATACCCTGGATGCCTTCAAGCGTCGCTGGCAACTGACGCGTGAGGGTCATCGTCGCGGAATCATTGAGGTGAAGCCATGATTCAGAATGACCAGGAACTAAACACGACACAGCAGCGGGTGGCCGATTTTCAAAGGATATTATCCCAGCTTCGCGTTCGGGCTCGCCCCGAAGAGTTTGGGCTGGTGGCCAGCGGCTACCTGTCGGAAATTGAAACCATGCAGAAGGACATCCTGGCCTATTTGGGCCGTCATTCTAGCCAAACCACTGCGGCGACCGCAGTCGCCCGTTAGCTGAATCCCACATGCCTGACTATTCTCCAAATCTAGATTGCTCTCTCACCCGCCGCGAGCTCCTCTGCCGCTCCGGCATGGGCCTCGGGATGCTCGGTCTGGCTGGTGTATTGCAGCAGGGGGGCTTGCTCAGCGCGGAAGGCACAGGAACAGCGACCGGCAAATCCGGCGACGAAACGGCCGGCTACCAGAATCCGCTGGCGGAACGCAGGCCGCATTTTCCGGCGAAGGCGAAGCGGGTAATCCACCTATTCATGAACGGCGGCCCGAGCCACGTCGATACGTTCGACCCCAAGCCATCCTTGCAAAAATACGCCGGCAAGCCGCTGCCAACGGAAAACCTGGCGACCGAGCGGAAGACCGGAGCGGCGTTCCCCTCGCCGTTCAAGTTCCAGAAGTACGGCCAGAGCGGCATCGAGGTCAGCGAGCTGTTCCAGCACACGGCCCGGCACATCGACGACATCGCCGTCATCCGCTCGATGCACGCCGACGTTCCCAATCACGAGCCCTCGCTGCTCCTGATGAACTGCGGCGACTCGCGCCTGGTGCGGCCCAGCATGGGGTCGTGGCTCACCTATGGCCTGGGGACGGAGAATCTCAACCTCCCCGGCTTTGTGGCGATGGTCCCCGGCGGCTATCCGATTCAGGAGACGCAGAACTGGCAGGGGGCATTTTTGCCCGGCGTCTTCCAGGGGACGTACGTCAACACCGAGCATCGCACCGTCGAGAAGCTCGTTGAGAACATCCGCAACAACTATCTGACGCAGTCGGCCCAGCGGAGGCAGCTCGATGTGCTGGCGGCCCTCAATAAAAAACATGCGGAGCAGCGCGGCGGCGACCCGGCGCTCGATGCCCGCATTCACTCCTTCGAGCTCGCCTACCGCATGCAGCAGGAAGCGGCCGAAGCCTTTGACGTTAACCGCGAACCCAAGCATGTGTTGGAAGCCTATGGCAACGGCACGCAGGCCCGGCAAATCCTCATCGCCCGCCGCCTCGTCGAGCGCGGCGTCCGCTTTGTGCAGGTCTGGCACGGCCAGGGCCAGCCGTGGGACAACCACGACGACATCGAGGTCAACCATCGCAAACTCGCCGGCGAGTGCGACCAGGCCATCGGGGCCCTCATCACCGATCTCAAGCGGCTGGGCCTGTTCGAAGAAACGCTCATCCTCTGGGGAGGTGAATTCGGCCGCACTCCCACCGTCGAGCTGCCGCAAGCTGGGGCCAACGCGGGCAAAATCAACGGCCGCGATCACAACCACTGGGGCTTCACTTGCTGGCTGGCCGGCGGCGGTGTGAAGGGAGGCCAGACTTACGGCTCCACTGACGAGTTCGGCTTCAAAGCGGTCGAGAAGCCGGTCCACGTCCACGACCTGCACGCCACCATCCTCCGCCTGATGGGCTTCGACCACACCCGCCTCACCTACCGCTACGCCGGCCGCGACTTCCGACTGACGGACGTGCATGGGAAGGTGGTGGAGGAGCTGATTGGGTGAGATCATCGTTCGAACAATTATCTTCGGCCTCGCAAATGTTGATCGACAATTGCCGAAGTGCGGGATGTGATAGCATCAGATCATCCGCCTCATTTCTGATTCGCCGCCTCATTTCTGATTCGTAGTGTTTCCGCTTCGGCTGCTTCGCTCTCTTTCTTTCTTCAACTCTTTTTGTCAATTGGGATGGAATCGGGAACGCCACTTTTCGAGCACCGGGAGTGAGTTTTGGAGAGAGCTTTGGGAACGCAGTTCTCGCATCCTTTGGTATGGCCTCCCAGGTGGCTTGATACGTCGATTCCAACGGAACCTTGATTGTAAGCTCGTCGCCCAGAAACAGCGGCATGTCGGGCAGGATGTCGCCTATTCCGATGGGCTCGACATAAGCGAGTCGCTCATGCGTTCGATAGGAGGCCAGGATACGATCCTTGCCAGATGGAAATGCGAAGACCTCTTCTTCGATCTCGTCCCAAATTAACTTGTGAATTCCGTGAGGATCCCGGCGAGTGGGAGGAAATAGATCTACCACCAGGACATGGACTCCGCCGTGGAGAAACTCCAAGGTCTTATCCAAGAACTGGCGAATTGCGGCTTTGTTGTCCTTGTTACCTGGGGATACGATCTCAATTATGGCAACAATCCGCCCGAGGTGGCGCTTGACGACGATCCGATTGGCAAGTCCGGCAAAAGTCTTCTTGATGGAATGTCGAGTTGTCGTCGTCGCTCCGTTACTTACCAAGCCGCCGGTTTCCAGCGATGATTTCTCCACGAGTGCCGACAGTCCTTTCGGCAGACGGCCACGGTTGAGCGTCCTCGCTATCTCAACCGACCAGTCTTGGTGAAAGTGATGAAACAGCCCGGCAGGGACGCGCGTCCAGTCGTGAATTGGCATAGAGAAACCTCCGTCTTCATTATACCGAGCCGAACCCCGGCCGCACCCTGATTCACCGCATCAACGTTGGTTAGAAAAGGCAATCCCAGGCAATTCCAGCAAATGATTGACACCGGGTCGGAACATTCCCTATACTGGGAGGGTAAGACTGGACGAATGATAGCGAGGCTGCGCAGCCCGCCGACAAAAACACTGCGATAAAAACACTGCGGCCTCGTCCCACCTGATTCGTTCTTGCTGGAACCGCCTGACACTGTTACCTTCTCTCACGTAACCGCCCGCCATTGGAGACGAAAACCATGCTTTGCATTCCTGGACAGCCGGGGAAAGATGTTTGCGACCCGCAGGTGGGAGTGACCCGCCGCGATATTCTCCGCGTCGGCGGCTCGGCCATCATGGGGATGACCCTGGGTGGCATGCTGCAGCTTCAGGCCAAGGCGGCTGATGCTCAGGCCAGCGGCAGTGGACCGGGTTGGGGGAAGGCCAAACGGGTCATCATGTGCTATCTGCAAGGCGGCCCGAGCCATCTGGATCTTTGGGATCCGAAGGACGGCGTGCCGGACAACGTGAAGAGCGTGTTCGCCCGCGCTCAGACCAAAGTCCCCGGCATGGACACCACCGAGTTGATGCCCAAGCTCGGCCAGGTAGCCGACAAGCTCACCATGATCCGCTCGATGAGCTACACGCCGGTCGGC
The DNA here is from genome assembly GCA_046593355.1 of Pirellulaceae bacterium. Classification (GTDB taxonomy): domain Bacteria; phylum Planctomycetota; class Planctomycetia; order Pirellulales; family Pirellulaceae; genus SXOA01. Next base: position 16,312 of record JBKJNY010000202.1, read on the forward strand.
CTCTTCAATCACACCGCCGCAATCTATCAACTGCACACCGGCTACACCGCGGACAAGGTCAGCCCCTCCGGCCAGCTTGAGCCGCCGACCCCCAAGGACTTTCCCACGTTCGGCAGCAACATCGTCCGCCTTAAGCCGCCGACCGTTCCCATGCTGCCGTTCGTGATGATGCCGCGGCCGCTGCAGGAGAGCAACGTCGTCAACAAGGCCGGCACCGCCGGGTTCCTCGGCCGGGCGTATGACCCCTATTATCTCTTTCCGCCGGGGGACGACATGGACCTGGCGAAGATGGACAAGATTCGCGTCGATGACCTGACGCTGCGGCCCGAAGTTTCCGAGGCTCGTCTGGACCGCCGGGCTCGTCTGCGGGATCTCATCAACCAAGGGATGCCCGAGGTGGATAAAGCTGTCGCCAAATACGACCTCGACAAGTACTACGATTCCGCCCTAACTCTGATTATGTCCGGCCGGGCCCGCGAAGCGTTCGCCCTGAACAAGGAAACCGACGCGATTCGCGACCGCTATGGCCGCAATACGTTCGGCCAATGCTGTCTGCTCGCCCGCCGTCTGGTGGAAGCTGGCACCCGCGTGGTGGAAGTTATCTGGCCGAAGGTGGCCAACAGCGATAACCACTCCTGGGACGTGCATACCGGCCTGACGGACCGGATGAAGAAGCAGTCGGGCCCCATGCTGGACGCGGGGCTCTCGGCCCTGATTGGCGACCTGGATGAGCGGGGCTTGCTCGACGAAACGCTGGTTGTGGCCCTGGGTGAATTCGGCCGCAGCCCGCAGCGCGGCGTTTCCACCAGCGGCAACAGTAACAGCAACGACGGCCGCGACCACTGGCCCTACTGCTATACGGCAGTCGTCGCCGGCGCCGGCATCAAGCGGGGCTTTGTCTACGGCAAGAGCGACCAAACCGGCTCCGCTCCGCTGGAGACCCCGGTCCATCCGATCGAGCTGCTGGCCACGATCTATCACGCCGTCGGCATCAATCCCAATACCATCGTTTACAACCACCTCAACCAGCCCCGCGAGCTGGTGGACGCGAGGTTCGGCGAGCCGGTGACCGGGTTGTTTGTGTGAGGTTGTTGAGCCGCCATGATCAACGATGAGCGTCTCGAAGCGTTGGAGGCAAGACATGCCTCAAATCCTACTTGGCAATGGTTCAATAGGACTAGTAACGCCTATTGGGGCTTCGTTGGAAGGGTCGCCGACTGGTTTCCAAAGCGGATTCGGCTTGTGCGACACGGAAATCCGCTCCTTGCAATTGTTAACTCGACTCTGGTTCTGATACTCGGCTTCGTTGTTGTGACGCCGCTCTATCTGATCGTTGGCCCAGTTGTTCAGGTAATTATCGTGCTGATTGCGATCCTTTGGTCAACCGGAGCTGGCATCTTTGGGAGTGTTTCGCCGTGTGGTTCAAGGAATCCGCGAGCGATCCAAATTGACGACTTCACCTCTAAGGCACTCGGCAGGGACATCGAAGAAGCGGAGGAATTATTCTACGAGCTAGGAGATGTTTTTACTAATCAGTGGCTCCTGCAGCCGGACAAGTATGGTCCGCGCTTGAAAATGGCTTCGAGAGCAGATGTGCGAAAGGGTATCTTGATATTTATCGCGAAGAAAAAGTTTCAAGGAATCGACATCCTTTATCGACATGAATTGCTCCCCGGTCGCCACTGTGCGGTCTTGGAATTAGCCGATAACCTGTGGCCTTTTACCTCGATCGTGTTTGGTCAATTTCGTGACGACATGCCAGTGCCGGAGCCTGTTAACGAAAGTAAGACTGCGGGAAAAAGGCGGGATGAGTTTATCGATTTTCTAAATATTTTGTCTCCGACGGATCCGGATTATTGGGAGAAAATTCGAGTTCAACTTTCTTGGACTGGCTTGAATACAATGCCTCAGAGTGTTCTAAGTGCGACATTGAGAGGAGGCACATCGTAAATGCAAATGTTGGTTGTTCTCGAAAGTGACTGTCGTTTTGGTTCTTCAGAATCCCAACGGGATTCCGTCCCGC
>JBKJNY010000220.1:0-38238 GCA_046593355.1 Pirellulaceae bacterium
TGCGGCAGCAGCGGCCTGGCGACGTTTTATCTCGCCATGAGTCGCGGGATTGACCTGCTGCTGAAACATGAGAATGCGGACTCCTCGCGGGTCGGCGTGTCCGGGCTTTCCGGCGGCGGTTGGCAGACCATCATCATCAGCTCGCTCGATACGCGGGTGACGCTCACCAATCCGGTGGCCGGCTATTCGAGCTTCCGCACGCGGATTTTCAACCATTCGGACCTGGGGGATTCGGAGCAGACGCCGGTGGACCTGGCCACGACAGCCGACTATGCCCACCTGACGGCCATGCTCGCGCCGCGCGTCGCGCTGCTTACCTATAACCAGAAGGACGAATGCTGCTTTGCCGCCCCACACGCCCTCCAGCCGCTGCTCGATGCTTCCAGCCCGATCTACAAGCTGTACGGCAAGGAAGAAAACTTGCATTCGCACGTCAACTACGATCCCGGCACCCACAACTTCGAGAAAGACAACAGGCAGGCGCTCTACAAGGTGATTGGCCAGCACTGGTATGCCGGGAACGCGAACTTTTCCGTCGACGAAATTCCGTGTGACAAGGAAATCAAAACCGCCGACCAGCTCAACGTGGAACTGCCGGCGGATAACCTGGACCTGCATCAAATCGCGCTCCGCCTGGCTTCGGGGCTGCCGCAATCGCCGGCGCCTCCCAAGGACGGCAAGGAACTGGCCGCCTGGCAAGCCGATGCTCGCAAGCGGCTGGCCGGGGTCATCGCTTATCATCCCTGGGAATTGGATGCGACCAAAGTGAATGAGGAAACTAGCGGCGTCGTCCAAGTCACCCGCTGGAAGCTCAAAATCAACAAGGAGTGGACCGTCCCGGCAGTCGAGCTTGCTCCAGCCGATGCCAAATCCACTGTGCTGCTCCTGGCCGACGGCGGACGGGGAGCGGCGGAGGAGAAGATTAAGAAGTTGCTCGACGAGAAAGTTCGCGTCGTCGTGCTCGAACCGTACATGTTTGGAGAGTCCAACGTCAAAAACCGCGCCTATTTGTTTGCCCTGCTGGTCTCCGCCGTCGGTGAACGCCCGCTGGGGGTCCAGGCCAGCCAGGTCGCCGCGGCTGCTCGCTGGCTCCAGAAGGAACGGGGGCAGAGCGTCCGATTGGAGGCCATCGGTCCGCGGACCTCGCTGATCGCACTCTCCGCAGCCGGCCTGGAGACGGATGCCATCAGCGGCGTCGGCACGGAAGGGGAGTTGGCGTCCCTCAAGCAGATCATCGAGCAGAACAACACGGTCGACCGAACCCCCGAGCAGTTCTGCTTCGGCCTGCTTCAGCAATTCGACATCCCGCATTTGAAAGCACTTGCCACCCGGCCGTAGCTTTGCCGCCGCGTCCACGCGGCGATCCATCCCGCGTGGACGCGGGGGCTAAGCTTACTTGCTACCAACGGAACCATCATGAATAGTCGCATTCTCATTTTCGCATTCGTCGCTGCGTTTTACTCGTTTCCTGCGTTGGCCGCCGATTGGCCCCAGTTTCGCGGTCCACTGGGCAACGGCGTTTCCACGGAGAAAAATCTGCCCATCCAGTGGAGCGAAACCAAAAACATCACCTGGAAACAAGAGATCCCCGGCAAGGGATGGTCCTCGCCAACACTCGTCAAAGGCCGGCTCTTTCTGACAACTGCGGTGGTCTTGGAGGGAGATAAACTCTCGCAGCGCGCGCTCTGTTTGAGTGCCAAGGACGGCAAGATCATTTGGAACACGGAAGTCTTCTCTCAGGATGCCGCTTCGGCTCCGCCGATACATGGGAAAAACAGCCACGCCAGCCCCACGCCGCTGGTGGAGGGGGGCAAGCTGTTCGTCCACTTCGGCCATCAAGGGACCGCTTGCCTGGACCTGGATGGAAAAATTCTTTGGAAAACGCAGGAGCTGACCTTCCCGCCGGTGCATGGCAACGGCAACTCCCCGGTGTTGGTGGACGGGATGTTGATTTTCAGTTGCGACGGCGCGAGCAGCCCGTTTGTCGCCGCGCTCGATGCCGCCACCGGGGACGTCAAGTGGAAGTTCGCCCGCGAGAGCGATTCCACCAAGCGGTTCGCGTTCGCCACCTGCGAGGTCATCACCGTCGAGGGCAAAAAACAGGTCATCAGCCCCGGTGCCGGCGTCGTCAACGCGCTGGACCCAAAAACCGGCAAGGAAATCTGGCGGGTCACTTACGACGGCTATAGCGTGATTCCCCGCCCGGTCTTCGGCCACGGGCTGATCTTCATGAGCACCGGCTATGATTCGCCCAGCATTCTGGCCATTCGTCCCGACGGCCAAGGTGATGTGACCGATACGCACGTCGAATGGGAGTTGAAGAAAGGCGCGCCGCATACACCCTCGCCGCTCTTGGTCGGTGATGAGCTGTACCTCGTCTCGGATGGTGGCATTGCCACTTGTGTCGATGCGAAAACCGGTGATGTCCATTGGTCGGAGCGGATCGGTACGAAGTACTCAGCCTCGCCCGTCTCTGCCGACGGCAGAGTCTATTTCCAGGACGAAGACGGCAAGGGATCCGTCCTGAAAGCCGGCAAAAAGTTCCAGAAGCTAGGCGAAAACGGCTTTCAAGAGCCTTCTCTGGCCTCCTACTGCGTGGGAGACGGGGCATTCTTCGTGCGAACCGAGAAGCATCTGTACCGAGTGGCGACTTCCCAGTAATTGATCAGCATTTTCCACAAAACTGCGGCCATCGATGCTCCCGCTTACTTGGAGTTTCGCCTCCGCCCCAGTAAAATCCAGGATTGCTCGTTTGAGCCGCTTGCGCACTTTTGGGGAGCTTCCACGACCTTGGACCTCGACCGTTTCCTTGCTCCGTACAATCCACCGCGGACCTCGCTAATTGACTGCTTGGCGTACTGGGCGGAACTCCAGCCCGATCACCTCGCCTACCGGTCCACCGACGGCGAAGAGGAAGAAACGACGCTGACCTATGCGCAGCTCGCCACCAAGGTGGCGGCGGTCGCGGCTCGGTTGACGGCGCTCAAGATGCGTGGGGAACGGGCGCTGCTCTTGTATCCGCACGGGCTCGATTTCCTGATTGGCTATTACGGCTGCCTGGCGGCGGGGGCAGTCGCCGTGCCGGCGTATCCGCCGCGGCGCAACCGCAACATGGCGCGGATCCAGGCGATTTCGGACGACGCCCAGGCTAAGGTCGCGCTAACTCTGAATGAAGTCTCCGAGAGGAGCGCCGACCTGCTGGACGAGGCTCCCCATCTCAAGGGGCTCACTTGGATTGCCACGGACCAGATTAGCGACGACGAGGGTCGCAACTGGAAGCCGCGGAAAATCCAACCCTCCGAGCTGGCGATGCTGCAATACACCTCGGGCTCCACCGGCACGCCCAAAGGGGTGATGCTGACGCACGCCAACTTGATGCACAATTGCCAAAGCATCTGCTGGGCGTTTGAGCCGACGCGCGACAGCAGCGGACTCTCCTGGCTGCCGACGTACCACGACATGGGGCTCGTCGGCGGCTGCCTGAAGGTGATGTTTTATGGCCGCCACTCCACGCTCATGTCCCCCATGGCGTTTCTGCAGAAGCCCGTCCGCTGGCTGCGGGGCATCAGCAAGTACCGGGTGAGCATCAGCGGCGGCCCGAATTTCGCCTACGAGCTCTGCACGCAGAAGATCACCGACGATCAGCTCGAAGGCCTTGACCTGAGCTGCTGGAAGGTGGCCTTCAATGGGGCGGAGCCGGTGCGGGCGGAGACCCTGGAAAAATTCACCGAGCGTTTCGCTCCGTATGGGTTCTCGCATAAGTCGCACTACGCCTGCTACGGCATGGCGGAAACCACGCTCATCGTCACCGGCAGTTTCTCCGGCCGCGGCGCTTACATTCGTTCGTTCGACGGCCAGGGCCTCGATCAGCGGCAGGTCATCCCCGTGGCCGATAACGCCCCGGGCTCGCGAGCCCTGGTCAGTTGCGGGCGAATACTGCCGGATGAACAGGTCGCCATCGTTCACCCGGAAACGCACGAGCGCCTGCCCGCCGACCGCATCGGCGAGATCTGGGTCAGCAGCCCTTCGGTTGCCGAGGGTTACTGGAACAAGCCGGCCGAAACCGCGGAGGCATTTCACTTCCGCTTGAAGAGCGGCGAGGGGCCGTTTCTCCGTACGGGCGACCTCGGCTTCTTCCGCGAAGGCCAGTTGTACGTCACGGGGCGGCTCAAGGACTTGATCATTGTCCGCGGCGTTAATCGCTACCCGCAGGACATTGAGATGACCGTGGAAAAGGCCAACCCCAGAATCCAGCCCAGCGCGATCGGGGCCTTCGCCCTGGACCTGCAGGGGCGGGAGCGCCTGATTATCGTGGCCGAGGTCGAGCGGACCCGCCGCGCGGACTGGAGCGACGTGATTGCCTCCGTCCGCCAGGCCGTCACCGCGGAGCACGAGTTGCCGCCGGACTCGGTCATCCTCGTCCGTTTCGGCTCCATTCCCAAGACCTCCAGCGGCAAGATACAGCGACATGCCTGTCGGGACAAATTTCTGGAAGGCTCGCTGCAAATCATCGCCCAGTGGCGCGGCTGGGAAGAAGTCGTTGCGGAGCCGACGAGCCTGCTGGCCGGTGCGCGGGCCCCAGCTGCTCCCGCTGCTGCCGGCAAAGCGATTTCGGGAGAGAAAGATTTCAATCCGGCCGTGGCTCATGAGGTGATGACGCACGTCCGCCAGGTAGCCAAGGAGCGGGCCAAAAATCTGACTATCGATTCCAACATTGTCACCGACATGGGGCTCGATTCGCTGGAGCGCTTGCAAATCGCCAACACGCTGGAAGAGACTTTCGGCGGGCGGTTCCCCGAGGCGGTGCTGGCCGAAATGTCCACCGTGCGGGAAGTGGCGCAGGCAATCGAGAAGTACATCGGCACCGAGCCCCGCGTGCAGCGGACCTTCGACACGGCCGGCACGCCCCTGATTGAAGGGGGCGAAATCCCGCCCGAATGCTACGACTTCAGCCAGATGCCCGAATACCGCAAGCTCAAGCAGACGATGCGGCAGCTCTTGGCGACGGGTATGCCCAATCCGTTTTTCAGCGTGCATGAATCGGTCGCTCGGGACACGACCCGCATCGGCGGGCGCGAGCTGATCAGCTTTGCCACGTATAACTACATCGCCATGTCGGGAGACCCCGTCGTGAGCGCCGCCGCCAAGGACGCCGTGGACAAGTACGGCACCAGCGTCTCCGCCAGCCGGCTGGTTTCGGGTGAGAAGCCGGTGCATCGCGAGCTGGAGCAGGGGATCGCCGACTTTCTGGGCGTTGACGACTCCATCGTCTTCGTCGGCGGCCACGCGACCAACGAATCCACAATCGGCCACCTCGTCGGCGCGGGGGACCTCATCGCCCATGACGCCCTGGCCCACAACAGCATCATTCAAGGCGCGCTGCTCTCCGGCGCTCGCCGCCGCCCCTTTCCGCACAACGACTGGCAGGCTCTCCACACGCTGCTGACCGAAACGCGGCATGAATACCGCCGCGTGCTCGTCGCCATCGAAGGGGTCTATAGCATGGACGGGGATTTCCCCGACCTGACGAAGTTCATCGAAATCAAACAGAAGCACAAGGCAATTTTGCTGGTCGACGAAGCCCACTCCATCGGCACCCTGGGAAAGACCGGCCGCGGAATTGGGGAGCACTTTGGCGCGAACCCCCGCGACGTGGACCTGTGGATGGGAACGCTTAGCAAGACCTTCGGCAGCTGTGGAGGATATATCGCGGGCTGCAAGGAAGTGGTGGAGTATCTGAAATACACGGCTCCGGGTTTCGTGTTCAGCGTCGGCATCCCGCCGGCCAATGCGGCTGCCGCCCTTGCTTCGCTGAAGCTGCTGCAAGCCGAGCCGCAGCGAGTGGCGAAGGTGCAGGCCAATTCGCGGCTGTTTCTCGAGCTCGCCAAGGCCCGAGGGCTGAATACGGGCATGAGCAACAATACGCCGGTAGTCCCCATCATCCTGGGCAACTCCCTGCACTCCTTGCAGCTTTCCCTGGCGCTCTTCGCGCGGGGCATCAACGTCCAGCCGATCCTCTACCCCGCCGTCGAAGAGGAAAAAGCCCGGCTCCGTTTCTTCATCACCTCCGCCCACTCGGCCGAGCAAATCCGCGCTACCGTCGCCGCCGTCGCCGAAGAAGCGGCCAAAATTGACCCGCGATATGTGGGAAGGTAGGCGGCGCGGTGAGTGGTGAGTCTCCACGCTGCGTTATGATGGATCGCGAACCATTCGCCATTCGCCATTCGTCATTCGTCATTCGTCATTCGTCATTTGATTCCTCCCTTTCCCGGTGTCCCATGAAAACTACGTCGATCACCTTTCTCTGCCTTGTTTTGTCGGCGCCTGTTCTGGCCGACGAGCCCGCCAAGCCCCCTCGTCCCAGGGTCGTCCTGACGGAAGAAGGGAAAAAGGTCCATGCCTCGACCTTCGTCTTCGACGGCCACAACGATCTTCCCTGGGAGCTGCGCGTCAAAGCCGACTCGTCGTTTGACAAGCGCGACATCGCCAAAAGCCAGCCCGCGATGCACACCGACATTCCCCGTCTGAAAGTCGGTGGCGTCGGTGCCCAGTTTTGGAGCGTCTATGTGCCGGCGGAGACGGCCAAGACGGGAACGGCCCTGCAGCAGACGCTGGAACAGATCGAGCTCGTGCAAACGATGCTGAAGCGCTATCCCGAGACTTTCGAGCAGGCCCGGACCGTGGCGGACATTGAGCGGATTCGCAAGGCGGGGAAAATCGCGTCGCTGATCGGCGTGGAAGGAGGGCACTCGATCGAGAACTCCATCGAAAACCTCCGCCGCTTGCACAGGCTCGGGGCCGGCTACATGACCCTGACGCACAGCGACACGCTGGACTGGGCCGATTCCGCGACGGACGGAGCCAGGCACCAGGGTCTCTCTCCATTTGGCGAGGAGATCGTCCGTGAGATGAATAAGTTGGGCATGTTGGTCGACCTGTCGCACGTCTCCGACGAGACGATGAAAGACGCTCTCCGCATCAGCAAGACCCCTATCATTTACTCGCATTCCTCCGCCCGGGCCATCGCCAAACACCCGCGGAACGTCCCCGACGAGATTCTGAAGTTAGTCGCGGAGAACGGCGGCGTGGTGATGGTCAATTTCTTCTCGGGCTTTGTCGTCCCCGAGTCGGCGGAACGGATGGCCAAGATGTTCGACCGGAACCGCGAGCTGAAAAAGCAGTTCCCCGACCCCAAGGACTTTGATCGGGAGCGGCGAAAATATGAGCTGGCCCATCCCTACCCGGCCGGCGACATCCACGACGTTATCGACCACATCGACCACATCGCCAAGATCGCCGGCATCGACCACGTCGGCATCGGCAGCGACTACGACGGCATCACAAAAGTCCCTGCCCAACTCGAAGACGTTTCCACCTATCCGCTGATCACGCAGGAGTTGCTCAATCGCGGCTATAAGGCTGAAGATATTGGCAAGATCATGAGCGGAAACATCCTGCGGGTGATGAACAAGGCGGAAGAGGTGGCGAAGGAGCTGCAAGGGAGATAACGAATCAAGTGACCACAACTTCCTGATTTGGCCACCACCGAGCTTGCCTCGGTGGAGCCCATGATTTTGCACTAGCGGACGGGGGACGTCCCATTCGTCCCCACCGGCCTCGTGCCGGTGGGGGCAGGAAGTCCGAATCGCATTTTCTAGCGCAGAATCATTTCACCAACCGAGGCAAGCTCGGTGGGGTCAGGTTAGGGAGGATATTTGCGCTGCGAGCCTGAAACCAGGGCTTTTCCATGACCAATGAATCACCTAATACTTCCGAGCCGTTGATTGCCCCACCGATGCGGAGCGCCCGCCGGCGATTTCGGATTCTCGCCGCGCTCATTGGCCTCTATTTGTTCCTGGCGTTTGCGGTGCCCATTCTAACCGGTGAAGCAGGATTCTTCTTGCTGAAATCCGGGTGGCGCGATGTCGACCAACATTGGCTGTACGGCTGCGTCGTTCTGATTGCCGGTTGGACTGCGCTAGGACCGGGCCGGCTAGTCGTGCGTGCATTGCAAGGGTTAGTTGCGGTCGCGTGGCTACTAACGGCCTGGCTGCTCGGGCTGACAATGTCGCCGAACTGGAAGTTTGAGATGGAGGCGACGACTTCGGTTTGTGCGGCAGTAGCGGCGGCAATTTTTGTCACTCTGGTAGTGGTCCGGCGCTGCTCCGGAATGATGCTCGTCCTAACTGACGGACCAAGCGGTCAGGGGACCAATCGGTTTCAATTCTCGCTGACGGCGCTTCTTTTGGCGATGCTCCTAATCTGCGTGACATTCGCGCTATGCCGATGGATTGACCCCAGGTATCGGAGCGATGCGGTCCTGTCGCATTGGTATTACGACCCTTGGTTAAAGGGACTGGCATTGGTAGCGTGGAATGGAGCCTTAGGCCCGCTGCTCGTCGCTGCCGCCTGTCTGCCGGCATTTCTGAGCCATCGCAAACGTAGTTTTCTCTGGGCTCTCGGATTGTCCGTCGTCGCACTCCTTGCCAGTGTGCTGATGGACTCCCTCACCAGAACCCAGGTTCTTTATCCGCTTTTCCAGGGACAACCACTCTGGCCCTCGGCCGCCGACTATTATCTCGTCCATCACGTCACCAATCTGGCCACGGTAACGCTCTGCCTATTGACCGCCGCGACCGTCATACATTGGCTCGGATATCGCATTCAAGTCGCAGACCGACCCCTCCGCTCTACACCTGATACACCCCCACTCGGAACGGCTCGTCGCTGGCGTGGCGGGTGACGAGGGAGAGGGTGTCGATCAGAGTCGTGCGGGTGGCGGCGGGGTCGAGGATGGCGTCCACCCAGCCGCGGGCGGCGGCGTAGCGAACGTCGGTTTGCCGCTCGTAGTCGCCGGCCACCTGCTCGCGAAGTTGTTCCAGTTCGGCGGCGTCTACTTGCTGGCCCTGCTTTTTCAGGCTGGCGACCATCACGTCCAGGAGCGTGTTGGTGGCTTGGGCCGGGCCCATCACGGCGCAGCGGGCGGTGGGCCAGGCGAAAATGAAGCGGGGGTCAAATGCCTTGCCGCAGAGGGCGTAGTTCCCCGCCCCGTAGCTGCCGCCGGTGAGCAGCGTGATTTTGGGGACGCGGCTGTTGCTGACCGCGCTGACGAGTTTCGCCCCGGCTTTGATGATGCCGGCCCGCTCGCTGTCCCGGCCGACCATGAAGCCGTTGACGTCCTGCAGGAACAGGAGGGGGAGCCAGTCCTGGTTGCAGTTCATGACGAAGCGAGCGGCTTTTTCCGCGGAATCCACGTAGATGACGCCGCCGAACTGGTACTCGCCGCGAGCCGTTTTGATGCGGTGCCGCTGGTTGGCCACGATGCCGACGGGAAAGCCGCCCAGGCGGGCGGTGCCGCAAACGAGGGTCTGGCCGTACTCCGCCTTGTATTCATCGAACGAGCCGGCATCGACCAGGCAGTTGAGCACGTCGCGGACTTCATAGCTGCGCTGCGGGTCAGCATCGATGAGATTGTAGAGGTCGCTACCGGGGCGAGCGGGCTCGACCGATGCGTGGCGGACGAATGGATGGGGCGGCTGAGCCTCGTCGGGGCGATGAGCGCCGACGAGCCGGCGAATGCGCTCCAGGCAGGCTTCGTCGTTTGCTTCGTGGTAGTCGATGGTGCCACTGATGGCGGCGTGCATCTCCGCGCCGCCGAGCTCTTCGCTGGAGACTTCCTGCCCGATGGCGCTCTTCACCAGCGCCGGCCCCGCCAGGTACAACCCCGAACCTTCCGTCATCAGCAGCTTGTCGCAAAGGACCGGCAAGTAGCCGCCGCCCGCGACACAGTTCCCCATGATGGCCGCGACTTGGCCGATGCCGGCAGCCGAGAGGACGGCGTTGTTGCGGAAGATGCGCCCGAAGTCGTCCTCGTCGGGAAAGACATCTTCTTGCAGCGGCAGGAAGATGCCGGCGGAATCGACGAGGTAAATGAGCGGCAGGCGATTGGCGAAGGCAATCCGCTGGGCCCGCAAGACTTTTTTAGCAGTCGCGGGAAAGAACGCGCCGGCCTTCACCGTGGCATCGTTGGCCACAATCATGTGGCGGCGGCCGCAGACGAAGGCGATAGTCGTCACCACGCCGGCGCTCGGCGCTCCGCCCCATTTTTCATACATGCCGTGCGCGGCCCAGAGATTGATTTCGAGAGGCGTCGTGCCGGGATCGATCAGTGTCGCAATCCGCTCCCGTGCCGTCAGCCGGCTTTTGGAATGTTGCCGCTGAATTGCGGTTGGGCCACCGCCTAGTGCGATTTGCGCCTCGGCCGCGCTTAATTCCACAACGAGGGCAGGAAGCCCCAAGTCTTTACCGGACAAGGCTTTGTCACTAGTGGTGGTCACGGAGAAGTCCTGATGGGGGCCGTCAGCCGTACTGGAGAAGGGATACTGGAAGTGGTCTCTGGCTGGAAATACTCGGCGCAACTTCTTTGATCATTGTACCTTCTGATGGCATGGCCAGGATTTGGCCCTGCGCGGACATCTTTTCGCCAGACGGGCTCCTGGTGAGGCATGTTTCAGCCGATTCCTTCGTGGCACCTGAATTGCTTTGTAGTGGCGACCTCACGTTCTTTCGTCCTGAGCAGACAACCATGGCACGCACCTTTCGCATTCGCAGTCGCGGCTTTACGCTCGTGGAGTTGCTGGTGGTCATCGCGATCATCGGCATTCTGGTCGCGCTGCTGCTGCCCGCGGTGCAGTTCGCGAGGGAGGCGGCCCGCCGCGCTCACTGCCTGAACAACCTGCGGCAACTGGGCTTGGCATTCCATACGATGCACGACGCCACCCGGCAACTGCCGCTGGCCTATACCAATCCGGCAACCGGCGGGCAGAACAACTGGGCCCCGTTCGTGCTGCCGTACCTGGAGCAGCAGGACATCATTCGCGGGTATGACCTGAATGTCGATTGGTGGCGCGAGCCCAACCGCGCCATCGCCCTGCGCCGGCTGCCCCTGCTGCAATGCACTTCCACGCCAAACCCGTTCCGCATCCAGGACAAGCCGGAGACGACGACGCCGAGCAAAACCGGCGCGGTGGGGGACTACTTCACCCCGGCTGGCGTCCATCCGGACATCAACCTTTCGCTGCCGGCCATGGCGCAGATCAGCACGACGCAAGACTTGCGCGGCGTCATCTGCTGGTTCAGTGCGACGAACTCGGTGAACACGCTGGCAATGGTGAATGATGGAACGTCGAACAGCATCATGGTGGGGGAGTGCGCCGGCCGCGAGGACGTGTGGCGGAGGCGGAATAAGTTCGGAGTGGACTTCGTGAGCGCTGTAAAGATCCGCGCCCGCGGCGGGGCCTGGGCGACCACCGACAATGCGTACGAGATTGGCCAACGGAAGCCGTGGCATGCTTCCTTCGGCACCATTCCCGGCTTTCCCGCCATCAACAATTCCAATGAGTGGGGGCACTGCTTCTACAGCTTTCATCCGCAAGGGGCGAACTTCCTCATGGCAGACGGCTCGGTGCGGTTCCTGGGAGAATCGACCAACCTTCGCACGCTGGCAGAGCTTGTTACTCGAGGCAGCGGCCAGCCGGTGGTGGGTGAGTTTTAGAGAGAAGGGCAGAGCGTGATTGTTGCCTCAGGCGACTTGAATACTGGGTACTCAGTACTGAGTACTCAGTACTTAGTACTCCGTCTCTCCTTCTCCACCTGTCTCCATCTCTCCCTCTATCTTTCTCTTTCCGTCCTCCTCATCGGCTGCGGCAGCGAAACGGGCCCGCGGTGCCACCCGGTCGAAGGCAAGGTGCTCTACCAGAACCAGCCGCTGGCGGAAGCGATGGTGGTGTTTCATCCGCTGGTTCCGCCCGCAGAGAAGATCCCGCAGCCGATTGGGAACACAAATGCCGAGGGCCGTTTCGTGATGACCACGCTCAAATCCGGCGATGGAGCACCCATCGGTGAATACGCCATCACCATCGAGCTCCGCGAGCCGCGGCAGATTGGCGAGGAAGTGGTGCGTGACGGCCCCAACCTGCTGCCGCCGAAGTATGCCAGCCCCAAGGACACTCCGTTGCGGCACACGGTCGTTCCGGGAAAGAACGAAGTGCCGGAAATCAAGCTGTCGTTGTAAGGCAACGATGGAAATCCTGGAGGGGCCTGCGCCGCTCGGCGTGTGGGGCAGCATCTCCTTCGCGCTCGCCCTGCGGATTTTCCGCTGAAGGTAGCGTGCAACAGAGCGGCTTGTTGCCTGCCCGCCTCTTATCCGCCGTGCTAAACTGGGGCCTTATCGTTTCCAAAGACACGAGCTGGAGATCCTGATATGGCCGGACATGGTGAGGGCAACTCGAATATCCTCCTGATGGTCATTGCCGCAGTCACGACCGCGTTGTTCTGGGGAATTTACGGTCCGCTGCTGACCTGGGGCCACGGTGCCATGACTGTGGTTGAGACGGAGGGGGATCAGCCTATCAGCTATGGCCGCTTGCGTCCATTTATCTGCGTCGGCGTGGCCTACCTGATCGTGGCAATTGTGGCTCCCGCCTTGCTCATCCAGTTCGGGATTATGGAGCCCGGCCAGGGCTTGTTCAGCGGATGGTCTCCATCGGGTGTTATGTGGAGCCTAGTTGCCGGCGGCGCAGGTGCGCTCGGCGCGCTCTTCCTGCTCGTCGCCCTCAACTATGCGCCCACTAAACCCTATCCGCCCCCTTTGCTGGTCATGCCCCTGGTCTTTGGCTGCGCGCCGGTCGTTAACGCCATCTTCACGATGTGGTGGCGGAAGAATTGGAACATGAATCCATTGTTTCTTGCTGGCATGATTCTAGTCGCCGTGGGAGCCGTCACGGTGATCATCGGCTCGCAAATCACCTGGGGTTCGCCCGTGGAAGCGAAGGAACCGGCACCCGCAAAGCAGCCGGTGGAAGAGGAAGTGAAGGAGAAGGTCGTTGAGGAGAAGGGAGCGGCTCAAGAATAGTACTCCTCTCGCTCCGCGAGAGGATCTTCATCACGCGGAGCGTGATGAGTACTTTTCTTGTCACCGCGGCCTGACCGGCAAATCTTCCGCCACGGGCCGCCGTCCGGAATAGTCGTCGGCGGCCGTGATTTCCTTAGCCGGGTCGAAACCTTCCGTGGGGACGATGTAAATCTCCCCGTGCAGGTCGTTCTGCTCGGCCCGCACGTTGTGGTGACGGCAGAGCTCCAGCACCGCCAGGAAGACGCCGACGATGGCCGATTTGTGCATTCCCGGCTCGAACATCTCGCTGAAAGCCGCCCGCTGCCGTCGGGCCAGCGTGGCGTGAATCCGCTGCATGTAGACCTGGATTGGTGTGTCGTCGTAGACGATGGTCGAAGGCTTCACCCGCTGGCTTTCGCGCAGGATCCGTCCCATCGCGCTCACCAGGTCCCACAGCTCCAGCTCATGAATCGGCTGGTCGGAAGGGTCAACCTCTCGCGGCGGCAAGTCGCTCGCCAGCCGGGCATAATGCTGCTGCCAGTCGCGGCTCCGCTCCTCCAACATGCTGGCGGCATCCTTGTATTTCTTATACTCCAGCAGGCGGGCCACCAGCCCGTCCCGCGGATCCTCCCACTCCGCCGGCTCTTCGCCGCCATGCGGCAGCACCATGCGGGACTTGATTTCGACGAGCGTGCTGGCAACCTCCAGAAAATCCCCCACGTCATTCACGCTCATTTGCTCCAGCAGCTCCAGGAAGTCCAGATACTGCTCCGTGATTTTGGCGATGGGAATCTCCGCCACGTCCACCTCGTGCTTCCGCACCAGATACAGCAGCAGGTCCAGCGGCCCGCGGAAGGTTTCGAGCTCGACGCGGAAATTCATGGGAGGAAATGGAGGAAATGACCAAGCCCTAATGACTAATGACCAATGAGGGAGCTTGGATAGTAGAGGGATGCGGTCCGCAAAACAAGGCAAAGCATTAGGGCGAACCGCTGCTAGCACGGCTTTGAACTTGACGCTCCCGTACTGCCCAAGCTACCCTTCGCGGCCATTCTCCCAGCCGTGTTCCCCGCGTTTTCCGTGTCCCATGAAGCTCCTTCCTCTTTCCTGCGTTGTCTTTGTCGCCGTCGCGTCCTGCTGCGGCTGCGCGGTGATTCCTGGCGCGAAGGTGCCGGGCTGGGAGCGGCGCAGCCTGTTCAATCCCAACAAGTATCCGGCAGGCGAGTGGGTGCAGACCGAGGTCTTCGTCGAGGACGCCTCCTTTGCCGCTGCCGACGGCACCAGGCTCCACGGCTGGTATGCCGGCCATGAAGAGCCCAAGGGTCATGCGTTGCTGCTGCACGGCAACGGCGGCAATGTGACGCTCTTGGCTCCCACCATCCGCATTCTCAATCGCAAGCACAACCTGGCGGTTCTGGCCCTCGATTACCGCGGCTATGGCAAGAGCGAAGGAAGGCCAAGCGAGGACGGAATCCTGCAAGACGCCCGCGCCGCCCGCAAATGGCTGGCGGCCAAGAACAAGATTGCGGAAAGCGATGTCATTCTGCTCGGCCAATCGTTGGGTGGTGGCGTCGCGGTTGATTTGGCTTCCAAGGACGGCTGCCGTGGTCTCGTCCTGGCCGGCACGTTCACTTCCATCCCGGACGTCGCTCAGCACCACATGCCGTATCTGCCGATGAAGTGGCTGCTGGCCACGAAAATGAACTCACGGGAGAAAATCAAGAACTACCGCGGCCCGTTGCTGATGAGCCATGGCGACGCCGACGAAGTCATTCCCTACAAACAGGGCCAGGCCCTCTTCGACGCCTGCCCCAGCGAGCGCAAGCAGTTCATTACCAATTCCGGCGGTAAGCACAATGACGGCCAGACCGACGAATACCGCGCGGCTCTCGACGCCTTCCTCGTTGGCTTGCCGCCAGTCGGTTCAGCGGGGCCAAAACTGGCGGACGTGGATGTGAGCGCCACGGATATGCGGTGAATAAATACTCAGTACTTTAGTACTCAGTACTCTTCATCCAGATGCCTTCGTATCACACTTCCAGTCCCCTCGCCGCCTGCAGCGTATTATGCAGCAGCATGGCGATGGTCAGCGGGCCGACGCCGCCGGGCACGGGCGTGATGGCGGAAGCAATCTCCAGCACCGCGGCGTAGTCCACATCCCCGCACAGTCCCTCCGGCAGCCGATTGATGCCGACGTCGATGACGACAGCGCCGGGCTTGACCATGGCGGCGGTGATGAACTTCGGCTGGCCGATGGCGGCAATCAGGATGTCGGCCTGGCGGGTGATGGCGGGCAGATCGCTGGTGTGGCTGTGGGCAATGGTGACGGTGGCGTTGCAGACGTTGGGACCAAGGTGCGAATCTTTGGCTCCCAGGAGCGCGGCGACGGGCTTGCCGACGATTTCGCTCCGCCCCACCACAACCGCATGTTTGCCGGCCACGTCAATCTTGTGCCGGTGCAGAATCTGCAGGCAGCCGTGCGGCGTGCAGGGCAGAAACCGCGGCCTTCCTTGCGTGAGCAGGCCGACGTTCTCTGGGTGAAAGCAATCGACATCCTTGAGCGGATGCACCGCATCCAGAATTTTGGCCGAACGAATCTGCTTCGGCAACGGCAGTTGCACCAGGATGCCATGCACAGCGTCATCCGCATTGAGCTGCGCGATGAGCCCGAGCAGTTCCTCCTCTGTTGTCTCAACCGGCAGCCGATGCAATCGGCTTTCCAGCCCCACCCGCTCGCACGCCAAGCGCTTGTTTTTCACATAGACCGCGCTGGCCGGATCTTCCCCCACGAGCACGGCGGCCAGGCACGGGACTACGCCGTTGTTTTGCACAAAGTCGGCAACCTGCTCGGCCAACTCCGCCTCAATCTCCTTCGCCATCGCCTTGCCGCTGAGAATCGTTGCTGTCATGAGTCCAATTGTATCTGACACCAGCCTGAAGCGCAAGCGAAGGAAACGACTCCACACCAATGGATGCCTGTCCTTCGCTTGCGCTTCAGGCTGGTGTCATCAAATCATACCCAATCGCAAAAATCGCCGCGTCCACCAGTAAGTGGCTGAGCCAAGGTCCGAGCAGCGACTTGCTCCGCTGATAGACCATCGCCCAGACCGCTCCGCCGATGGCAATGCCAACAGAAAATAACCAGGTGGCGGGGGAATCCCAGCCAAAATACTTCGCCAGCACCAGCACATGATGGGCGGCAAATCCCACGCTGGAAATTGCGACGGCAGCGGTCAGCGGCGTCAGGTTTCTCAGGCGGGCGAATACGAACCATCGCCAGTAGTATTCTTCCAGCAGCGAATGGACGAGAGCGTAGAAGACTGCCAGTACCGCGTAAGCCCCAATCGAATCCACGCCAAAGCTCTTGAGCTTCTCCTTGACTTCCTCGGTCACTGGCCCCGCGAAAAAGCCGGCGGGCTTGAGCCAGACGTAATAGAGGGTGAGTATCGCACCTGCAACGAGCACGCCAAAGCCAATTCCCAGGCCGAGCCCATCCCAGTTGGGAGCACGAAACCACAAGCGTTCCTGTCGTACCAAGAGCACGACCACGAGCGGAAAGGCAAACTGAATTACCTTGCCGATTCCATAAGTCCCCTTCTGCAGCCAGGGTGCGCTGTCCGCCAGCGCGATGAAGTAGGCCCAGGTCAGAACGGTGGGAAAGACCAAGGCGAAGAGGAGCGCCGGCCAATCGGCGGATTCTGCCACCGGACTACTTTTTGTCGGCGTCATGGACCAACCTTCCCGCCAGCCAGGTCTTCAGCACCTTGGTTTCCTTGATGTCGTCCACGGGGCAGGTCAGCAAGTCCCGGTCGAGCACAATCAAGTCCGCCTGTTTGCCAATTTCCAACGAGCCGACCTCCTTGTCGAGGAACAGGATGTAGGCGTTGTTCATCGTATAAAAGCGGATTGCTTGTTCCCGGGTGAGGGCCTCCTCGGGGTGCATCCGCCCTTCGTACCAGCGGGCCTGGCGGGTGATGGTGGTCCACATGGCCAGGAACGGATTGTAAGGATTGACGCTCCGCAGCGAGCCGATTTTTTGCATGTGGTCGCTCCCGCCGCCGGCGATGACCTGCTTCTCGAACAACGTGCGGAGCGGCTGAAAGTAGCGGGTGCGGTCCTCGCCAAACTGGGCATGCAAGGTGCGGCTGTCGAGGTACAGCCAGGCGGGCTGGATGTCCGCATTCACGCCGAGCTTTGCCATGCGGTCGATGGCCTCGGCGGTCATGAAGTTGCAATGCGTGATACAGGGGCGGGTATCGCGGACGGGGGTCGTTTCGTTGACCTCTTCATAGGCATCGACCAGGTTCGTCACGGCCCCGTCACCAACGCTGTGAGCCGTGAACTGCAAGCCGCTCTCCACCGTGGTCCTCACAATCGGCAGCAGTTTCTCGGGCTCAATGAAGAGGACGCCGCGATAGCGGGGGTCGGTAATGGAGTAAATCTTGCTCACGCCCCACGGCTCGCGCATGTACGCGCTGCCGGTCAACATGCCGCCATCGAGATAGCATTTGATGCCGATGATCCTCAGGCGCGAATCATCCTTCCGCAGCGGGTGGGCGGAGACCTTTTTGATGGCCTCCTGCACCGCTTCCAGCTTCATTTGGGCGTCGACGCCGTGCGAAATCATCATCCGCACGCTCAGATTCCCCTGCTCGCGCAGCGCCTGGTAGTTGGCAATGGCTCCCGAGCTGCAATCGCGGTCGCAGACGCTGGTCAAGCCGACGGAGTTGTAGTCGTGAAACAACTCCGCGATGCGAGCCAATTCCTCTTCCTTCGTCGGCCGTTTCGCCGAGGACTTTGTCTTGGCGTACCGCGTGCAGCTCCGCAGCATCCCGGTCAGCTCGCCGGTCGCCGGATCCTTTTCGAGATAGCCGTTTCCGACAACCTTGAAGTCCTTATCGATCCCGCTCACTTGAAGCCCGAGAGAGCTCAACATGCCGTCGGGGCCGGTGGAAAACATCACCGGATGCTTGGGCGCAGCCTGATCCAGTTCGTCCTTCGTCGGGTATCGCTGCTCTTTGAGCCTGGTGATGAACACCTGCCGCAAGAGAATCCAGTCCCCTTCAGGAACGACTGCTGCCCGCGCGCGGATGTACTTCAGCACGTCCTCAATCGTTTCCATCTCGGGAATCGGATGATCGAACTCATGCAGCGCGGCCCCGGTGGGATGGACGTGCGAGTCCATGAGTCCGGGAATCACCATCTTCCCCGCCAGGTCGATGACCTGCGTCTTCTCTCCCTTGGTCTTCAGCACTTCGTCATTTTTTCCGACCACAACAATCCGCTCACCGCGAATGGCAATCGCCTCCGCAAGGGAGAACTTGTCGTCGACGGTCACGATCTTGCCGCCATGCAAAATCAAATCCGGCGGCTGGGCGGTGGTTGAGGCAGTGACTGCCAAGGCTATGGAAAGTGCGATCAAGGTGGCAGCTATTCGCATAGGAGTCAGGGGTCAGGAGGCAGGAGTCAGAAAGAGCATGCTTCGGCATCGTACCGCGCTTTTAGCCGAACCTGTAGAATAACAGCCGCCCCTTGAGACAATGCCCGACCCCTGACCCTTGACCCCATGCCCTCTGTTGTCGCGCCCGACGCTCTCCTCTCCCAGCTTCGCTGGCGGTACGCCACCAAGAAGTTCGATCCGGCCCGCAGTATCCCGGAGCAGGATTGGCAGGCGCTGGAAGAGGCCCTGATCCTCACCCCCTCCTCCTATGGCCTGCAGCCGTGGAAGTTCGTCGTCATCACCGACCCGGCCGTGAAGGCCCAGTTGCCGGAGATTTCGTGGAACCAGAGGCAGGTGCAGGATGCTTCGCACACGGTGGTCTTCGCCCGTCGCCTGGACCTGACCGAAGAGTACATCGACCGCTACCTCAGCCGCATTGCCCAGGTCCGCGGCGGCACGGTGGAAGGGCTGGCAGGCTTTCGCAAAATGCTGGTGGGGAGCCTGGTGCCGCCCCCCGCGGATTTCAACCTCCAGCACTGGGCCGCACTGCAATGCTACATTGCCCTGGGTAACTTCATGACCTCCGCCGCGCTGCTCGGCATCGACACTTGCCCGATGGAAGGAATCCTGCCGGCCAAATACGACGAGCTGCTCGGCCTCCCCGCCAAGGGCTACGCGACCGTCGTCGTCGGCTGCGCGGGATATCGGGCGGCAGATGACAATCATGCCGGCGTGCCGAAAGTGCGGTTTCAGCGGGAAGACTTAGTCGAGCGAATCTGAGCGGCTTGCTACATCCTATTGCAGTACTGCAATAGGATGATATAATGGTGCTAACAGGACGCAGGGCGCCAAACATGAAATGGACGCACGTTCTTTGGGATCCGACGCCAGGCGGAAACGTCGCGCATGTTGAAGAGCATGACTTGACGACCGATGAGGTCGATTACGTTCTGGAGAATTACGATTCATTCGGCACCAGCCAGTCCAGCGGTCGGCCCTGCGTTTTCGGTTACACACCCGACGGCCGCTACATTATCGTGATTTACGACGAAGTGGGCGAAGACACGGTGATCCCGGCGACCGCCTATGAAGTCCCCGAGCCAAGGAGGTGACTAGTGGCCAAGAAACTTGAGCACATTAACCGGCGGCTCACCGATGAAGAGCGGCAGCGGCTGGCCAGGATTCGCGAAGGTGCCCAGCGCGATTTTCCCCCTGCGTCCTCGCGGCGGGCAGCGGCACCGGGCATCCCCGCGGTGATCCGCGCGGCCCGCGAAGCCCAAGGGCTGACGTGGTATGCCCTCGCGCAGCAGGCTGGCATACCGAATCAGGCGACGATCCGGGACATTGAACAGGGGAAGGACGTCAGGATGTCGAACCTTCAAGCCGTCGCTGAGGCGCTGGGCCTGGAGCTTGAACTGGTCGCGGTCAGGGGTTGAGCGGGCCCTTCCGCGGAAATGGTCAGAGCCTTGCTACTTCAGAGCATGATGTTTACGCCGCCCGCCTGTCCACCTAAAATCATGCTGTCCCCGTTTCCTCTCTCTCTCGCCACAACCCATGACGACCCGGGCCGAATCGATGAGCAAACGACCCAAGCGCGGGGTTCCCGAAGGGCTCTGGCAACGCTGCCCCGGCTGCGCGGCGTCGATTTATTGGAAAGAGGCGGAAAAGCTGCTCAACGTTTGCCCGCAATGCGAATACCACTTCTATGTGTCCGCCCAGGAACGGGTCCGGCACGTCCTGGATGAAGGGACCTTTGAGGAATGGGACGCCCAGCTTCGCACCGCGGACCCCTTGGAGTTCGTGGATGCCACCAAAAGCTATAAGGACCGCATCGCCGCCGAGCAAAAACGGACCGGCCTGGCCGATGCCGCCCTCACCGGCGGCGGTATGATTCGGGCCCGCCGCGTGGCCTTCGGAGTCACCGACAGCGGCTTCATCATGGGGAGCATGGGCAGCGTCGTCGGCGAGCGCCTGGTCCGCCTCATCGAACGAGCCACGGACGAATCCCTGGCCCTCATCATTATTAGCGGCTCCGGCGGCGGGGCTCGCATGCATGAAGGCATTCTCTCCCTCATGCAAATGGCCAAGGTCTCGGCCGCCCTGGCCCGATACGACCAGGCGGGGGGCCTGTTCATTTCCGTTCTGACCAATCCCACGATGGGGGGCGTCGCCGCCAGTTTTGCCTCCTTGGGCGACCTCGTTTTCGCCGAGCCCAAAGCCCTCATCGGTTTCGCCGGCCCCCGGACGATCAAGGCCACCATCCGGCTCGAGCTTCCCAAGGGTTTTCAAACCAGCGAATTCCTCCTCGAGCACGGCTTCGTCGACCGCATCGTCTCCCGCTCCCGCCTCAAGAGCGAAATCGCCAGGGCGATCGACTACTGCGGGAAGTAGCCCTGAATCCACTTGCTCATCGCGGCTGCCAGGCTCTCGCCGCAACCGGTGTAGTTGTGGTCAGCGCCGGCGATGACTTGGACTTCAATCGCTCCACGCTTCTCGGGCAGCTTGGCGAGCGCCTCCGGCAGGCCGGCGAAAGCGATTCCGCCCGACTCGAGCTCCTTGCTGCCGTAAGTGAAAAGTGCGGGGACGGCGACATTGGCCGCGAAATCCAGAATGTTGTAGCGCTCCGCCGGGCCGTACTTGTCGATGTAGCTCGTCGCGCTGATGAGGAGCGGAAAAGGGAACTTGGCCACAAACAGTTCATCATCCCGGCCAGCTTGGACGAGTTGCTCGGCGGTGGCGAGAGAGTCGAAAAACGACGCGGATTCGAGCGAGTTCTTGAACGCCTGGCAGGAGAGCCGTGGGGGAGAAGCGGCGATCAAGCCGACGACGCTACCATTTGGCTCATGGGCCTGCGAGTAAACCGCTTTGATGGCTCCTAGGCTGTGGCCCAGGAGAAGGATTTTTTCCAGCCCGCGCTCGCCCAGGAATTTGCACCAGCCGGCGACGTCGAGACGACATTCATCGACGATTTCCACCGCGGCCCCCTGGCGACGACGGCCCATTGCAACGGAGGCGGTGTACAGCGAGTCGTGCCCGCGGGTATTTGCCAGGAGCACCGCGATACCCAGTTGTCGCATCGCAGGCGAGATCGCTTCCAGAGCGCTGGACGTATAGAAGTTCGCCCCCACGCCATGCAGACAGAGAGCAGCATCGACTGGCCTGCGTGAAACTTCATCTCCCGCGAGCAGCGCCCCATCCAGCCTCATGCCATCGGGAGTGAGCGTGCGGACAAGTTCGACGTGCATACAACCAGCCGGAGGTTCAGCTACTCCGTCGCATTCGCCGGGGGACTCGCCACGCTGCCGAGTTGCGAGAGGACTTGCAGCAGGCCGTTGAGGTGGTGAAGGCGGGGGCCGAAGCGATCGATGAATTCGTTGAGCATGAAGTCGCTGTCGACCAGCGTCTCGTCGCTGTCGGCGATTTCGGTGGTCAGGTTGCAGAGAAACTGCTCCTGCACTTTGCCCAGCAGCTCGGTCGCCCCTCGGCAGCTATCGGCCAGTTCGGGATGAGCTTCCTTCCATTTCATCAATTCCTGGTGGCGGGCCTTGTGCGGACCGGCGATGTGGTGGGTGATCTCCGTCAGCAGGGCGATTTCCTTCTTCTGCCCTTCGACGAGTTGTTTGAGCAGCATCACCATCAATTCATTGGCGTCAATCTGATTCGACTGCTGCTCGGCGGCAGGGTCCGCGG
This sequence comes from Pirellulaceae bacterium, assembly GCA_046593355.1. GTDB lineage: Bacteria > Planctomycetota > Planctomycetia > Pirellulales > Pirellulaceae > SXOA01. The sequence goes on from JBKJNY010000220.1 coordinate 22,023, forward strand.
AGACATCAATGCTGAAGATGGGAGAGAAGTGACGCTGTTCAAACGACATGGGGCCCTCGCGGTCAACTTTAGTCAGATTGGTAAGGTCAGTATACTCGCCCTCACGCCCATGTCGAGCATTTGGCAAACTGTGCGGGCTGGGTAGCCCCTTCGGCGCGGCATTCCGCCCGCGACAAGCGTGCTCAAGTGCCTCCGAGGCATTGCCCGATGCTCTTTGGGTAGCACAGACCCTCCTCAATGATTTCCACCGCATGACTACCGGCAAAAATGTTCCCGCGATCGGCTTTCTCACCGTCACCGAACATGCCGAGCATGGCCTGTTCGGCGGCTACCTGATATTGAACGTTTCCGGCCGGCCGCTGGAGTTTCATTGCACCGCACCGCTCAAGCCAAGCAGGGCCCAGGAAATCCTCTACGGCCCCACGCTCCGCCCGTTCCTGTTCGGCGAGCAAATCGGACAGACGCTCCTCGCCAAGTCCAGAGTCATGCCTTTTCTCGTCTGCACCGACGCGGAAGCGATGCTAGCAGCCCGCGAGTTCAGCGACGTGCCGCTGGTGTTAGTTCACGCGGCGGAGGACGAACTGCAATCGTCCGGGCATTATGCACCTTTCGCGCTCGGTCGACGCAAGGTCGTGGCGGCGTCCACTCACCCGGCCGACCAGGGGATCGTTCTGGAAAAGTGGAGTAGCATCCACGCCGACGCACTCGATCTGCTCGAACCCTTTACTCGCATCCGCGAAGCGCTGGAAGAAGCTCAGAAATCGGTGCGCCCCGCGGCTGTTCCTGTTGCGGCGTGAGGAAAGAAGAGAAGGGTGGGGACACGGAAAACACGGAAGGCTGTAATTCTAAATCGTCTTCCTCTTATCTTCTTGCCAACCATTTTCTTGCCACGGAATTCAGACATGGCAAGAAAATGGTTGGCAAGAAAATAGGAACCTTAACCATGTTTGGATGGCAACCCAATTCCGGCGTACTCTCCACTTCGACCTGGGATGCGTCTAGTCATCCCGCGGAGATTGTCGTAAGTAGTCACTCCGAGCTACTCTCGTCACAGACTCTGCCCGACGTCGAATCGTCCGACCTGTCGGTACTTTCTCCCAGGGCGGTCGCGCTCAAGATTCCGCGGACCTCGCCCAAAGTGATTAGCTTCACGTTCCCGGAAGCGCCGGCGTGGATGCAACCGCAACCACCAGTGCCCGGCGCGAAACCGCAAGCGGAGAAGTTAGGTACTGGCGATGCAATGGTCTCTTCAGACGAATCACCATCCTGTCCCAAGAAACAGACCATCACGCGGATCAAGCCTCCCGGCGACGTCATCAAGCTCGAAGACCGTTTGTACTATGTCCTCCAGCCCCCGCTCGAGACGCTCATCCAGTCCGACGCGCTGCATTTCCCCTTTGAGCCCTTTCCGTACCAGTACCAGGGGGTCGCGTTCCTCTATCCGCGCTACGCGGCGGTATTGGCGGACGAGATGGGGTTGGGGAAGACGATGCAGGCCATCACCGCCATCCGTATGCTCCTCCGCGCGGGAGAAATCCGCAGCATCCTCCTCATTTGTCCTAAGCCGCTGGTGACGAACTGGAAGCGGGAGTTTGGCATGTGGGCCCCGGAGATTCCGATCAGCATTATCGAAGGGGACGCCAGCCGCCGGCATTGGCTGTGGCAGCAGGACGGCGCGCCGGTGAAGATCGCCAACTATGAGCTGCTGATGCGGGACAAGGAGGAGGTGCTGGGGGAAGGAATGCACTTTGACCTCGTGATGCTCGACGAGGCCCAGCGGATCAAGAACATCAACAACACCACGAGCGAGATCGTGCGGGCCATCCCCCGCACTCGCAACTGGGCGCTCACCGGCACGCCGATTGAGAACTCCCCCGACGACATTGTCGGCATCTTCGAATTCCTCTCTCCCGGCTACATGCGGACGGGGATGCCGGCCAAGCGCCTGGGGGAACTCGCGCGGGATTACATCCTGCGGCGAACCAAGGAGATGGTGCTGACCGACATGCCGCCCAAAATGTTCCGCGATGCGGAGCTGGACCTTTCGCCGGAGCAGCGGGCGACGTATGAAATCGCGGAGAACGAAGGGGTCGTCAACCTGAACGACCTGGGTGACTCCATCTCCATCCAGCATGTTTTCGAGCTAGTCCTCCGCCTCAAGCAAATCTGCAACTTCGATCCGGCCACGGGAACGAGTTCGAAATTGGAGCGGCTGGAAGCGGATCTGGAAGAAGTTGCGGCCAGCGGCAAGAAGGCGATTGTCTTCAGCCAGTGGGTACACAGCATCGAGATTATCGCCAAAAAGTTGGAGCGGTTTGGGCCGCTGCAGTACCACGGCAAAATTCCCAGCAAGCAGCGGGATCCCATTCTGAAGCAGTTCAAGGAGGACAAGAGCAAGCACGTCATCCTGATGAGCTATGGGGCGGGGAGCGTCGGACTGAATTTGCAGTTTTGCGAGTACGTATTCCTGTTTGACCGCTGGTGGAACCCGGCCATTGAAGATCAGGCCATCAACCGGGCTCACCGCATCGGGGTGACGGGGCCGGTCACCGTCACGCGGATGCTGGCCCTGGGGACGATTGAAGAGCGGATCAACCAGATTCTGGAGCACAAGCGCGAGCTGTTCAACAGCATCATGAACCAGACCGGCGGCCATGCCGATCTCCGCCTCACCCAGCAGCAGATTTTTGGCCTGTTCAACCTGCGGACGCCAAAAGGGCCGATCAAGCAGGCGGCGTAAAGTAGCCCGCTCACTCCGTGAGCGCGGCATGGAGGACGGAGCATTGCTCCGTCCTACGAAAACCTGCCTGCACATGGAGTGTGCAGGCTACTATCCGTCACATCTTCTTCCCAATCGCAGCCGCCACGGCCCGGCAGCGGGCCATGACGTCGTTGAACTGGACGAAGTTCAGCGATTGGTAGCCGTCGGAAAGGGCTTGCTCTGGGTCGGGATGGACTTCCAGGATCAAGCCATCCGCCCCCGCGGCGACGGAGGCGACGGCCATGTCCGGCACCAGGTACGTATGCCCGGTGCCGTGGCTGGGATCGACAACCACCGGCAGATGAGTCTTGTGGTGCAAGTAAGGAACCGTGGCCAGCGGCAGCGTGAACCGCGTGTGGGCTTCGTAGGTGCGAATGCCTCGTTCGCAGAGCATCACGTTCGGGTTCCCCTCGTTGAGAATGTACTCCGCGGCGAGCAGCAGTTCTTCCATGGTCGCGCTGGGACCGCGCTTCAGCAGCACCGGCTTCTTCGCTTGACCCACCGCTTCCAGCAGTCGGTAGTTCTGCATGCTGCGGGCCCCCACTTGCAGCACGTCCGCATAGTCCGCTACCAATCCTACCTCTTCACTGGTCATCACCTCGGTCACAATCGCCAGCCCCGTCTCTTGCCGAGCCGCGGCCAGTAACCTCAACCCCTCCTCCTTCATCCCCTGGAAGCTGTAGGGGCTGGTCCGCGGCTTGAAGGCTCCGCCGCGCAGGGCCGTCGCTCCAGCGGCCTTCACGGCGCGGGCGGTGAGCAGAATCTGCTCTTCGCTCTCCACGGAGCACGGCCCGGCAATCACGCCGATAATGCCGGCACCCACTGTGAGCGAACCGACACAGACCTGCGTCGGCTCCTTCTTCACCTCACGGCTGGCGACTTTGTACGGGGCTAGAATGGGGACCACATCCTCCACCCCCGGCCCGCTGGCGAGCGACTCCTTCGTCTCCGCCCGCTTCTCGCCAATCGCGGCGATGACGGTCCGCTCCGTTCCCTGGATGATGTGCGCCTTGAGACCGAAGGCCTCCACCCGCTCGGCCATATGCTTGATCTGCTCGGGCGTAGCCCCTTTTTCCATGATGACGATCATTTTCTCTCTCCTGTCTCCAAGGTCTCAAATTTCAAATCTCAGATTCCAAATCGATTTCGGATTGTGAAATTCCAAAAAAAAGCCCCGGCGTCAGCCTGGTGGCTCGCCGGGGCGGGGAATTCTGGTGTGACTGGCTGCCTTTAGCGGCATGCCTCCCGCGGCCCGTGCGATCCCTCCAGGGACCGGCCGGTAAAGTAAAACCGCCAGTAGTAGCCATAAATCTTCCGCATGGGGGTATTATGGTTTGCGGGGGCTAAAATGCAAGGGCAGTCGAGACAGGCCGGTGGAACACGCGGCTGCGCCATTTTGCGACAACCGTCCAACTTTCCCGGCGTGCCTGTTGCGACCATGCGGCCGCTCTCGCGGGCACGCCGGTGGTATTGGTGAACGCACGATGAGCTGCGAATCAGGCCGCTTGCGACCGGGCCGGCAAGGCGGTTCGTTCCGCCGGTTCCTCGGCAATCACGGCCCGGACCTGAGGCGAGGCCAGTGCCTCGTTATAGGTCCGCACCCAGGCCGAGGCTTCGGCCAGGGTCTGATGTCGAGCCGCCACTTCCCGCGCGGGGAGCAGCAGCACCTGGTAGAGCGGTTTCACATTCATGGTCAAACTCCTGAAAAAAGGACAGAAACAAAAATGGTGCAAGGTGATTTTTGGGGGCGTTTGGTGAAGTATTATTCACGTATACTTATCTATCTGGTGAGCACACATAGGGTTACGAAATCTGTCCCGACGACTTTCGCAACAGCCACCCCCCAGCCGTACTACTCAAATCGCAAACCGAAATGAGCGTGATTTCGTGCTTCGCGGAGCTTCATCGCGGACCCAGCGAAAAGCGACCCGGAGAATCTGCGGGGAATCGCCATCGAGAAAGCGGATCAGCGGGATCCGCGGCCGGCAGCACCCAGGCTGACCAGGAACGGCTGCGAACCAGGAACGTTTCCAAGCCCTTCTGCAGCGAACAGAAGTATACATATCTCTTGTACAGTAGTCAAGCGCCGAAAAGCACAAGATGTGGGGATCGTGAAAGGAAAGTTTACCAGTAATGGTGACGCGCCAGGACAGAGGGGTGGGACGCGGAAAACACGGAGGACACGGATAGGATTCCTGAATCCCCAACCGTGTCCTCCGTATTACAAACGTTTCGTTTCTGTGTCCGCCGCGCAGATTTTGAGCCGTGGTCGCCGTTCCAACATTGGGAGTCATGTCCGGGCCAGGTTCCTATTTTCTTGCCAACCATTTTCTTGCCGACTCCGAAGACATGTGGCAAGAAGATGGATGGCAAGAATATCCGAGGAAGGCGACGGCATGTAGAAGTCTTCCGTGCATACGTTTTGCGAACCGCGATTGCCTCTCCCCATTGGTTGCGGCTATGCCGCGCTAGGTTTTCCGTGTCCCACTTCCCTTTCTCCCTCCCACTCTCTATCTCTCCTTCTCTCCCCCCTAGCTCCTTAGCGCCTCCGCGCCTTTGCGTTAAAAAGAGCAGACCTATAATGACCAGGACCGTAACATGGCTCTCTTCCCGCGCGAAGCGATTCTCTCCCGTCTCCGGGCCAAAGTGGCGGCCGGAAAGCCGATCATTGGGGGCGGGGCGGGGACAGGGATTAGCGCCAAAATGTCGGAGGCGGGAGGGATTGACCTGCTCGTCATTTACAATTCGGGGCGGTTCCGGATGGGGGGCCGCGGGTCGCTGTCGGGAATGATGCCCTACGGGGACGCCAACGCCATCGTGATGGAGATGGCCCGCGAGGTGCTGCCGGTGGTGAAGCAGACCCCCGTCCTGGCCGGCGTCTGCGGGACGGATCCGTTCCGCGTGATGAAGCTGTTCCTGCGGGACGTCGATGCCGCGGGCTTCAGCGGGGTACAGAATTTTCCCACCGTCGGGCTGATTGACGGCAAATTCCGCCAGAATCTGGAAGAGACGGAGATGGGGTTCGGGCTGGAGGTGGACATGATCGCCGCGGCTCACGAGATGGGGCTGCTCACCACTCCGTACTGCTTCAACCCCGAGGAGGCGACGGCGATGGCCCAAGCCGGCGCGGACATTCTGATCCCACATATGGGGCTGACGACGAAGGGGAGCATCGGGGCCGCTACCAGCCTGACGCTGGAGGAATCCGCCCGTCAGGTGCAGGCCATGCACGACGCCGCCAAACGCGTGAACCAGGAGATCCTCGTCCTCTGCCACGGCGGCCCCATCGCCGAGCCCGCCGACGCCCAGTACATCCTCGATCACACGACCGGCATCGTCGGCTTCTACGGCGCCAGCAGCATGGAGCGCCTGCCGGTCGAACCGGCGATCCGCGACCGGGTGAAGGAGTTTGGGGCGCTGAGGTTCAAGTAGAGGCCGTGCGATTTGATGCGGCTATCTACTTCATCTCCTGCCGGCTTTCGCTTTGAAGTTTCCGTAGTTTCACGAACGGCAAAATAAATAGCCAGTGCAGCCCTACGGCACGGTTCGCGGGAATCTGCTCAACGCCAATTCTCATTCCGGTATGTCCCTCTTGGGGCTGAGGTCGATAGGTGCGGAAAAGGTAGTCCCACCACGGCATGTTAAAGCCGAAATTGCTGTTTGTCTCTGCCCGGATAACCGAATGGTGAACGCGGTGCATATCGGGAGTCACCACCACCAGCCGCAACCAGCGGTCAAGCCAAACCGGAATTCTGATATTGCTGTGACTAAACATGGAGGAACTATTTAAGATAGTTTCAAATATAATAACAGCAATTGGCGAAGCTCCAAGGGCAATAATTATCCCAGCCTTGATTCCCAGCGAAAGCCCAATTTCCAACGTGTGAAAACGCAGCCCGGTAGTCACGTCAAAATCAGGGTCGGCATGGTGAACCATGTGCAACCGCCACAAGAACGGAACGGCATGAAAGAGGACGTGCTGGAAATAAATCGCCAAATCGAGCAGGGCAACCGCCAAGAGCACTTCTAGCCAACTTGGAAGCTCTACGACGTTGAATAGCCCCCAGCCTTGCCGCTCTGCCTCCAATGCGATGCCCGCAGCACCCATCGTGAAAACCAGCCTTACCGCCAGGCTGTTGATAACCAGCAGGCCGATATTGCTGAACCAGCGGGCAGGCTTGCTTGCCATCAGTTGGCGACGAGGGGCGATTGTCTCCCATACGCCCATTGCAGTTAGGAGGAAGAAAAAAGCCGAAACTCGGATTGCCCCCTCGTACTTCTCCATCGATTCATCTTAACATTCGTGGCTCTGGTCGAAACCTGCCTGCTCTTCCTCTCTTGGTTTGGCCTTCCTGCGAATCCTTCGCATTCATGGTACTGCTTTCTTTGATCTTGCCTTCTCACCTCTTTTTCCCAGAATCTCTTGCGCCGCTGCCGACAATCGTTTATACTTCCAGCACGCGCGGTGTAGGGCGTTCCCTTTCACCTTGAAGGAGGTTGTTATGAAACGGTATTTGGCGCCGATTGCCGTGATGGCCGCTTGTGCGGCCGCGGTGGCGGCGGATTTGAAGTCGGGCCTGCAGGTCGGCGAAAAGGCCGGCTATTTTGAGGTCCATGATGTGACCGGCCCCAAGGCCGGCAATGATCTCTGCTATCGCTGAGCGTATGGCGGACGTCCGGTGGTTGCGATTTTCGCTCGCAAGCTGACGGACGACTTGACCAGTTTGGTCAAGCAAGTGGATGAAAAGGTTGGTGCGAATAAAGACAAGAAGATGGCGTCCTTCCTGATCGTGCTCTCCGAGGATCCGGCTGCCAACGAGGCCAAGCTGAAAGAGCTGGCCAAGAAGGAGGGCATTAAGAACGCCCCCCTGACCACGTTCGCGAACGCGGACGGCCCGGAGAACTATAAAGTTTCCAAAGACGCCGAAGTGACCGTCCTGTTGTGGGTCGGCCAGACGGTGAAAGCGAACCACGCCTTCGCCCCCGGCAAGCTCGATAAAGACGGCATCCAGGCCGTCCTTGACGATACGGCGAAGATTCTCCCGTGATTCCCGGCCCGCTTGCCCGCATGGGGCAGGCGGCACCCTGTTCCAAACGTCCGTGTACCGCGCTGCAGCCGGCCCGCTGAGGAAACCCTCACGCGGGCCGATTTGTTTCTTGGCCGGTTTGTTTGCCGAGGCGTTGCCTTTTCGCATCAGCGCGAGGCCCCCTGAAGAGGAAACGCCACGCCGGAAGGCGTTTCCTTGTTGTGAGAAAGAACGTCTAAATTTCGTCCTGACATAACATATACTTTCGTGACAGTCCGTGAGACTCTTCTCCGAGAATCGCGGGCTGAGCGGCATTTGCCGCGCTGCAGCCGTACCTCCCGTCCACAGTCGCCCGCATGACGCCGCGACTCATCCTCGATTCCCCTCGGCAGGCCCAAATCATGTCCGAGACTTCGCTTCCGCAGAACGTATTGTCCACGCGGGGCGCAGCGCGCCGCCAACCTGGCCGCCGCCGCGGGGCGGTCATTCTGCTGTTTGCGGCGTTCCTCACGGTCTGCGTCGCCGTCTTGGCACTGGCGCTCGACCTGGGGATGGTGGCCAGCGTGCAGACCGACCTGCAACGGAGCGCTGATGCGGCCGCCCTCGCCGGCGCACGCGACCTGATTAACAGCCGGGATGATGCCGTCGCTACCGCCAAGGAATACGCCCAGTTGAATAATGCGGGCACGCATCGCCTCAGCGACTCCGAGGTGCAGGTGGAAGTCGGGCACTGGAACAAGACCAGCCTCGTGTTTCAGCGCGACGTCACCCCCCTGGATGCCATCAAGGTGATCGCCCAGCGGCAGAATGCCCCCTTCTTTTTCGGCAAGGCTTTGGGCCGCGACAATTACAGTACCCAGGCCGACGCCATCGCCACCGCCCAGCCCCGCGACATCATGCTCGTGCTCGACATCTCCGGCTCGATGAGCGCGGAGGACAAAATCAACCAGCTCAAACGGTCGGTCAACTTGCTGTGCTCCGAGTTGCAGCGGCAGCAGGGAGGGGATCGGGTGGGAGTGGCGGTCTATTCCACGAGCGCGTCGCTGCTCAGTCCGTTGAGCTCGGATATCTCGCAAGTCAATTCGCTGGTGCAGTCAATCCAGGAGGATGGCATGACGAACATCAGCGCCGGCATGACCACCGGCCGCGTGGAGATTCAAGACAACGGCCGTGCCGGCGCCGGCCGCCTGTTGGTCGTGCTCACCGACGGCCTGGTGAACCAGCCCGAAAGCGCCGCCGTTGGCAGGCCGCTGGTCATTCAAGAGGCGCAGCGGGCCGCCGACGACAAGCTGCCGATCCTCACCATCAGCTTCGGCTCTGCTTCGGACCCCGTGCTGATGCGGGAAGTCGCCGATATTGCCGGCGGCGTTCACTTCCACGTCAGCGGCAGCTCGTTCGCCAGCCAGGAAGAAGAGCTGCGGGCGGTCTTCCTCAAAGTCGCCGCCAACCGCCCGCTGCAATTGGTAGAATGAGCCGGATGAAAGTCATCCTGCGGACTCCCCGTATGCTCCTCCGCGAGATGCACCACGGGGATCTCGATTTCATGGCCGAAATGCTCGGCGACCCGGAGGTGATGCGGTTTTATCCTAAGACGGAAAGCCGCGAGGGAGCCGCCGCCAGTATCCAGCGGCAGATAGACCGCTATTCGGCGCATGGTTATGGCCCGTGGCTGGTGCTCCGTCGAGAAACCGACGAGCCCCTGGGACGAGTCGGGCTGTTACACCAGATGGTGGAGGGCGTAGGCGAGGTCGAAGTTGGTTACATGATCCATCGCCCCTACTGGCGGCAAGGTTTCGCCTTGGAAGTGGCCGCCGCCTGCCGCGACTATGCGTTTCACACGCTTGGCCGTGACCGCGTTATCTCCCTCGTCCGCCCGGAGAACCTTCCCTCCCAAGCCGTCGCCCGCAAGCTCGGCATGAGGCCCGAGAAGGAGATCATGCATTGGGAGCTGAAGCACCTGGTGTTTGCGATGCCGCGGCCAGCTTGAGCCAACGGGGCGCTGATTCCGCGGGTAGTATGGTGGGACACATTTGGAGGAATACCATGCCGTCGCGCCGTCTGGCCGTTGCGACCCTAGTTCCAATGCTGCTGGGATCTTTGCTCTTGGCCGCTCCCCCGGAGGAAATTCCCGGCAAGCGGGTTCCCCGCAAGCTCCCGACGCAAGTGAGCTATCCGCCGGAACTGCCAGGGGGCAAGACGTTCGTCACGGCTACTTCGGAAATGTTCCTGGAGGAACCCCCGACGCTGCTCACTGGGGTGGAGGTGGCGAAGACGCCCCCGACGGTCGATTTTCTGTATTACCCGGGCCAATCCTATGAAGGAAAGCCGTGGTCGAACTGGGGCGACAGCTCTTTCGCGGCTGGGAAATATTACTCGGCGATTGGCGATCATCTCGCGCCGCAAGGGAATGCGTTCGTCTTCGAGTATGACCCGGCCAAGAAAGCACTGCGGCAAGTCGCCGACGTAAGGAAAATCATCAACCTGCCGGCCGGGCATTACACGCCGGGAAAAATCCATAGCCACGTCGAGCTCGGCAGCGATGGCTGGCTGTACTTCTCCACGCATCGCGGCTCCACGAAGGCGACCACGGACGCGAACCACTATCTGGGGGACTGGATCCTGCGGGCCAATCCCAAAACGGGGGAAGGAGAAGTCGTCTCGCACGGGCCGGTCCCCAAGCACTGTATTCCCAACGGCCTGCTCGACCCGCAGCGGATGATTTTTTACGGCGGCACTGCGCCGGGAGTCGGCGGGGAGAATGAAGGAATCATGTTCTTCGCCTACGACGTCCCTAAAAAGAAAGTCTTGTATGCCGGCCCAGATGGCCCCGGCCGCGCGATGATCCTGGCCAAGTCCACAGGCCGCATTTACTACACGCCCGCAGTAACCAGCGAGCCCCTCATGCGGTTCGACCCGGCCAGCGGCCAGCCGCCGGAAAAACTCGACGGAACCATCGGCATCCGGGCCGCGACGGATGAGACGCCGCAGAACATCGTCTACACCGTTTCCCAAGGGCGGAAGGGATATGAATCCACGCTCTACGCCTTCAACACCAAGACCGAGCAAATCACCGCGCTCGGCCCCGCGGCCGTCGGCGTGAACGAATACGTCGCTTCTCTCAAAGCCGACCCCACCGGCCGTTACCTGTACTACGTCCCCGGCGCTCACGGCGGCAGCGACGCCGATAACTCCGCGGTCGTGCAATTCGACACCCAGACGAAGAAGCGCAAGGTCATCGCCTTTCTCAAGCCCTACTTTGAAACGCACCTGGCCTGCATCCCCCGCGGCACCTACGCCGTCGCCATCGACGACCAAGGGGAAGCCCTCTACATCACCTGGAACATCTCCCGCGGCACCAAGAACTGGGACTGCTGCGGGCTGGCCGTGGTGCATATTCCGAAGGAAGAGCGGCTGTAGCGTAGGGTGCATAAGCAACGCGCCATGCACGCTTGCACGGTTCCACGAACAGAGTTAACCCGACGACCGGCATCGCTCTTTCCGCAAGCAACCTGACGCGCGAGTGAAGGTAGACCTGGGGACTCTCGTCAGGCCTCCAAGCAGTGCGAGGACTTTCCCCGCGCCCCGACCTCTCATTGCTAAACTGTCAAAGACCATGCCGGATTCTCGCCGGCCCGATTGGAAACAGTTGTCCACAATACCAAGTGTCCGGCAAGTCCCTGAATGGGGGGAAGTTGTTAAGGCTTGCCTGCCAGGTAGGCGGCGGGCAACTGCACCAGAACGCCGCCAATGGATTGGCCAAACAGCGGCCCGAAGTGCCTCACGTCGCCGGTCAACAGGTGAGTGGCGCTGCCCGCAAGCGCGGCTAGGAGAATCGGCGAGTCCTTCTCCGGCAACACTACGCCAGGCGGTAGCGAAGTGGCGGGCAACGGGGCCACCAACTCGAGTGTCGCCGTCAGCGAATGGAGCCGAGCGTGCTGCTCGTCGGTGTCCAGGTTGCGCCGCGCTTCCTCCACGGCATAGGCGGATGAAAGCAGCCGGACATTGGCAAGCGTCCACAGGCGTTGCAGGCCAGCACCGTCGCGATAGGCGGCGGAAAAGAGAATATTCGCATCCAGGAAGACTCGCTCCACGTCAGGCCCCCGCGGGACGGGCGTGCTGGACTCGCTCCGGGTCTAAGCCCATGGCGCGAACAGCGCGGACGGCCGCGGCATAGTCGGCGCTATCAACGGCCGTGCTGAGCAGGAATTCCGCCTTGCGCTCCGGCGTGTACTCTTCCGCCTCACCCCCCGCGGGCCGCACCAGGATTCCGCCGCCGATTCTCTCCATCACCACATAGGAGCCGTCCTCAATTCCCACGGCGCGGCACAGTTCCGAAGGAATCAAAAGCTCGCCCGTATCGCCCACTTGGACCGTCGTCATGTTTCAACCCTCCACTCGCATTATGACTCCCCGCCTCGGCCGCGTAAATCGTCGCCGCTGGAGCGACTGTGCTATTTCACCGCTGCCGAGATACGGGTTCCTCTTCTCTGCGCGGCGCGAATAGAGAAGAGGAACCCGTAGGCCGTAGCGGATGCGCCGTGTGGCAACCCTTCCTAGTCACAGAATTCATGCGCGGCAGGCTGTTGACCGCCGCAATGAGTCTTCAGTCGCAGTCTTCCGGGTGCTGCCTCGTAGCGCTAACGCCGGCATACTCAAATTCGGCTTGTTTCTTTGCATCATCAATAGACTGATGCCAAGTGTCCGTCAATGTTTCCCAAATTTCGTCGCAGCCGAAAAGATAGTACGCATCCTCTCCTTCGTATTTGCAAATGGCCAATCCAGCCGCCGCACCCATCAACACGCCGGCGACAATCTGCCGACAATTTCCGGTGTGCCGGTGCCGCTGGTCAATCGGCGTATACAGCACAACTTTCGCGCCGCCTATCTCTTTTGGAATACTCATCGTGGAAGTCTAGCATTGCAGTCGGCAAAGCTGATTTCTTTGAAAGTCCAATACCAAGAACAAAAAACGTCCCGGCAGCTCGGAGCGGCCGGGACGTGTTACCAGTTCAATGCGAAGACTTAAATTGCGGCCAAATCTACTCTTTCCCTCCCGTCGCCCCTCCCAGCAGCGTTTCCAGCGCGGTGCCGGAGGCTTTGCCGGTGCCAGCCGCGGCGGGCGTCGCAGTGGCGGCGGCACCGTTGCCGGCGGCTGGGGCACCTTGCTGCAGCAGCGGGAAGGCGGATTCGAGGGCTTTGCCCTTGGCGGCAGCGAGGGCTTGCAGGGCTTCGGGGCGATAGCGGACTTCGGATTCCTGGTACTGGCGGAAGCCGGTGCCGGCGGGGATCAGGTGGCCCAGGATGACGTTTTCCTTGAGGCCGACCAGGTTGTCCACCTTGCCGGCGAGAGCCGCCTCGGTGAGGACCTTGGTCGTTTCCTGGAAGCTGGCTGCCGAGATGAAGCTGCTGCTTTGCACGGCGGCCTTGGTGATGCCCAGGAGCTGCGTGCTGGCGGTGGCCGACTTGGGGCGGGTGCCCTTCGCAGGCGAGCCGCCGAGGGCTTCGATCTGGGCGTTGGCCTGCTCGATGGCGTCCTTGGGAACGATGGAGCCCGTGAAGAACTCGGCGTCCCCCTTCTCGGCGATCTTCAGGCACTTGGCCAGGTTGTTGTTCACCGCACGGAAGTCGAAGCGGTCCATGACCAGGCCGGGGAGCAGGTTGGTATCCCCCTGGCTTTCGATCCGCACCTTGCGGAGCATGCGGGCCGCGATGATTTCGATGTGCTTGTCGTTGATGTCCACCCGCTGGCTGCGGTAGACCGACTGGATTTCGTGGACCAGGTACTGCTGCAGGGCCTCTTCGCCGGAAATCCGCAGGATGTCGTGCGGGACCAGCGGGCCGTCCACCAGGGCCTGGCCGGCTTTGACGTGGTCGCCGGAGTGGACCAGGAACCGCTTGCCGTGCGGCACCAGGTGCTCGCGCTCGATGCCGCTTTCGCTGCGGACGACGATGGTCCGCTTGCCGCGGCGCTTCTCCTGAAGGATTTCGACGACGCCGTCCACTTCCGCCATCACGGCCGGATCCTTGGGCTTGCGGGCCTCAAAGATTTCCGTCACCCGCGGCAGACCGCCGGTGATGTCCGTGATGCCGGCCGCTTCGCGGGGCGTTTTGCCGAGAATGGTGCCGGCGTGGACCATCTTGCCTTCGTCGACCACGATGTGGGCCCGTTCCGACAGGTAATAAACGTCGAGCGGCTTCCCTTCGGCGTCTTCCAGGACGATCTGCGGGTGCAGCTCCCCCTTGTGGTCCATGATCAAGCGGCGGATGTTGCCGCCGGAGTCCTTTTCGTAACGGAGGGTTTCCCCTTCCACCACGTCCTCGTAGCGGACCTTGCCCGCGACTTCGGAAAGAATCGGGATGGAGTGCGGATCCCATTCGCAGAGGAGCTGACCCGCCTTCACTTTATCGTTCTCCTTGACGCGCAGGGCCGCTCCGTTGGGAACGTCGTATTTCTCGAGCTCGCGGCCGCGCTCGTCGAGCAGGCTGATTTCCGCGTTCCGGGTGAGGACGATGTCCTTCCCTTCCTCGTTGGTCACGTACCTCATGCGGGTGAACTTGACGATGCCGTCTTTCTTGGCCTTCGTCTCGCTATCTTCCACCGTGGTGCTGACCGTGCCGCCGATGTGGAACGTCCGCATGGTGAGCTGCGTGCCGGGCTCGCCGATGCTCTGGGCGGCAATGATGCCCACCGCCATGCCGTCTTCCACCAGAGCCCCGGTCGCCAGGTCCATCCCGTAGCAACTGCGGCAGATGCCGAGCGTAGCCTCGCAGGTCATGGGGCTGCGGACCTGGATCTTCTCCAGGCCGAGCTCCTCGATCTTGCGGGCGATTTCCGGCGTAATCAGCTCGCTGTCCTTGACGATGATCTCATCCGTGATGGGATTGACGATGCTCTGGCGGCTGACGCGGCCGGAAATGGCGGCGGAGAGCCTGACCTCCACCTTTTCACCCCGGTAGATAACCCCCTTGGTGATGCCCTGAGTCGTGCCGCAGTCGTGCAGGGTGACAACCACGTTCTGGGCCACGTCCGCCAACTTGCGGGTGAGATAGCCGGAGTCCGCCGTTTTGAGGGCGGTATCGGCCAGGCCCTTGCGAGCACCGTGGGTGGAGCTGAAATACTCCAGCACCGTGAGGCCTTCGCGGAAGTTCGACTTGATGGGGGTCTCGATGATTTCGCCGGTCGGCTTGGCCATGAGTCCTCTCATGCCGGCCAATTGGCGAATCTGCTCGATGCCGCCTCGGGCACCGGAGTCCGCCATGAGATACACCGGGTTGACGTAGCCGGTGCCGCCGCGGTCGTCGTTCTTCATCGCTTCCCGCATCTCATTGGTGATGGCTTCGCGGGCGTGCGTCCACGTATCGAGCACCTGGTTGTAGCGCTCCTTCTCGGTAATGATGCCGCGCTCGTAGAACTTTCGCAGCCGCAGCACTTCTTTCTCGGCCTTGTTGATGTGATTCACCTTGGTGGTCGGGGTGATGAGGTCGTCCGTGGCGAACGACAGGCCGGACAGAAAGGCCTCGCGGAAGCCGATCTGCATCATGTCGTCGAGCAAGCTGATCGTGGCCCGGCGGCCGAGGAGCTGGTAGCAGTCAGAAATGGCGTTGGCCAGGTCGCCGGACTTGAACGGCTTGTTGTAGAAGTCCATCCCCTTGGGCAGGATGGCATTGAAGGCAATGCGGCCATAGGTGGTCTGAATGATGATGCCGGGCTTGTTCTTTTCTTCCCCTTCGCTCTTCAATCGCTGGTTTTTGGGAAGGCGGACCTTGATCTTGGCATGGAGCTCGATCTTGCCGTGCGAGAAAGCCAGCTCCGCCTCGGTCGGCGTGGCGAAAATGAGCCCTTCTCCCTTGCGGCCGGGAAGCTCCAGCGTGAGGTAGTTGCAACCCATGACCATGTCCTGCGACGGACTCATAATCGGCTTGCCGTTGGACGGGGCGAAAATGTTGTTCGTCGAGAGGAGCAGGGTATGGGCCTCGACCTGGGCCTCGATGGAGAGGGGGAGATGGACCGCCATCTGGTCGCCGTCGAAGTCGGCGTTGAATCCCTTGCAGACCAGCGGATGCAGGTGGATGGCGTTTCCTTCCACCAGCACCGGCTCGAAAGCCATGATGCCCATGCGGTGCAGCGTGGGGGCGCGGTTGAGGAGCACCGGGTGGTTCTGAATTACCGACTCCAGGATATCCCACACCTCCTCGTCCTTCCGCTCCAGCATCTTCTTGGCGGACTTGATGGTGTCCGCGTGGCCCAATTCCTTAAGCTTGCGGATGATGAACGGCTGGTAGAGCTCCAGGGCGATCTTCTTGGGCAGGCCGCACTGGTTGAGCTTGAGCTCGGGGCCGACGACGATGACGGAGCGGGCGGAGTAATCGACGCGCTTACCGAGGAGGTTCTCGCGGAAGCGGCCCTGCTTGCCCTTGATCATGTCGG
>JBKJNY010000097.1:0-12675 GCA_046593355.1 Pirellulaceae bacterium
AAGACCCCCTCAACCCCATTTCGCTCCGAAGGCCAATAACGTCATCTTTTGCTTCATGGATGGCGGAGTCTCCCATGTCGATTCCTTCGATCCCAAGCCCAAGCTCACCGAGCTCGACAACAAACCCTTCACCGAATCAAAAAATCCCACGGCCAACGGCAATCGCCTGTGGCTGGGGAGCCCCTGGAAATTCGCGCAGCATGGCCAGTCCGGCATGCCGGTAAGCAGCCTGTTTCCGCACATCGCCACTTGTGCGGACGAGCTGGCGGTCGTCCGCTCCATGAAGGCCGACTTGCCCATTCATTCCACGGGGGTGCTGTTCCTGCATACCGGCAGCAACAACGCCGGACGCCCCAGCCTCGGCGCGTGGGTGAACTATGGACTGGGAAGCGAGAACCAGAATCTGCCCGGCTTTGTGGTGCTAAGTTTCGGCGTCGTCCCTTGTGGCGGTATGGAGACTTATTCCAGCGGCTTTCTCCCCGCCAGCCAGCAGGCCACGCTGTTCGCCGCCGATGGAGTGCCGATTGACAACATCAGCCCAGCCGACAAAGACGCCCGCATCCAGTCCGCCAAGCTGGCTCTGCTGCGCAAGCAGGATGAAGCATTTTCCAAGACGCTGAGAACCGACGACGCGGTCGAATCGGCCATCAAGAATTATGAGATGGCGTATCGCATGCAGTCGCTTGTTCCCGACGTACTCGACTTGGCCCGCGAAACCGAGGCCACCCACAAGCTGTACGGCCTCGACTCCAAAGTCCCCTCGCAGCGGCTCTACGGCATTCAGTGCCTGCGGGCTCGGCGGTTGATTGAGTCTGGCGTGCGATTTGTCGAAATCACCTGTCCGCCCGGCGCTTCCAACGGCACTTGGGACCAGCATGGAGATTTGAAAAAAGGACATGAAAAGAACGCCCTCGATACCGACCAGGCCATCGCGGGCCTCATCAAGGACTTGAAAGCCCGTGGCCTCTTGGACGAAACGCTCATCGTTTGGGCCGGCGAATTCGGCCGCACCCCGCACTCCGCCGGGCGTGACGGGCGTGACCATCATCCCGAAGGCTTCACCGTCTGGTTGGCGGGCGGTGGAATCAAGGGGGGCACCATTCACGGCGCGACCGACGAACTGGGCATGCACTCCGTCGAAAACATCTGCACCATGCACGACCTCCACGCCACCATCCTGCACCTCCTCGGCCTCGACCACGAACGGCTCACCTTTCGCTTCAGCGGCCGAGACTTCCGCCTGACCGACGTGCATGGGCAGGCGATTAGCGCGGTCATTCGGTAGACGCTTGGGAGACTCGTTGGATGGCTCCGTGTTAGAGTTTGCGCCACCGGTACAAGGCGAGTCCTTAGGCGCGATTGCACCGGTAATGCCGGAGTTTCCTCAGACTCAGCCCTCCGCTGGTCCGATGCTTCCAGGACCACTCGCGGGTGATCTCTCTCCGATCATCAGGCGCGGCGAGTGACGTTCTTGTCTCCGGTTGCTAGCAGGGCTGTTCCATGCTGCGCTTACTCTGCACCTCAATGATGTTACTGGCCGGCACAATGGCGGCCACTGCGCTCTCCGCCGAGGGCGAGAATCCCATAAGTCGGGATCCGGGAGCCGACTACTTCGCGGATGCCGCCGCGGATCCCGAGTTGCCGCCGGACGAAGCGAACAATACGTCGGTCGTTGCGGATGCATATGATGCGTCATCAGCCGCGGAGGTTGATCTTGCGGCAACGGCGGCGGAGTGCGACGCCAAGAAAATGGCGGCGCTGAAAAAGCAAGTCGCCACGGCCTACAAAGGGTTGTTTTACGACAACAACTTCAACTATCTGTGCGATCCGTGCTACGACGACTTCCATCTGGGGGAAGGGCTGAAGCGGAACTGCCTGGGGGGCTGGGGAGTGCTCGATATCGGCGGGCAATACCGGGCCCGGCTGCATAACGAGCGGAATATGCGCGGCCTGGGGCTGACTGGGCGCGATGATGACTTCCTGCTCCATCGCACGCGGCTGTTCGCCAATCTGGAAGCCGGCGAGCGGGTGCGGCTGTTCGCGGAGTACATCGACGCGGAGAGCAATTACGAGAACTTCCCCCCGCGGAATATCGAGGTGAACCGCTCCGACATGCAGAACCTCTTCGCCGATGTGAAGTTGATGGAGCGCGATTGCGGCGATCTGTGGTTCCGTATCGGACGCCAGGAATTGCTCTACGGCAGCCAGCGGCTGATCTCGCCGCTCGACTGGGCGAACACGCGGCGGACATTTGAAGGGGTCAAAGCGTTTTGGAAAGGGACCGATTGGGACATCGACGCCTTCTGGACGAACCCCGTGGTCATCGACCCCAAGAACTACGACCAGCCTGACCAAAGCCAGGAATTCTCCGGCGTGTTCGCGACCTACAAGGGAACTCCCAACCGCACGACCAGCCTGTACGGCATTCGGTACATCGAGACGGACGGTCCCACGTCCTTCGAGTTCAATACCTTTGGCGGGAATCTGCAGGGTTCGGAAGGGCCCTGGCTGTGGGACCTGGAAGGGGCTTACCAGACCGGCCGCTTCGGGGCGCTCGACCACAACGTTGGTTTCTTTACCATCGGCGGCGGGCGGAAGTTCGAGGACCACTGCTGGCAGCCCGTGCTGTGGGCCTTTTACGACTGGTCAGCCGGCTCCAACCAGCTCAGCAACGGGTTCCATCACCTTTTCCCGCTGGGCCACAAGTACATGGGCTTCATGGACCTGTACGGCCGGCGAAACCTGGAAGACGCCAACTTTCAGCTCACCATGAAGCCCCACGAGAAGCTGACGGTGATGGCCTGGCACCATATTTTTTTCCTGCAGAACGGGAACGACGTTCCCTATAACATCAACATGACGCCGTTCGTCGCGACAGCAGGGGGAAGCCAGTATCTCGGCCAGGAACTCGATTTGATCTTCACCTGGCAGTTCCACCCGCGGCAGGACTTGGTGTTCGGCTACTCCCACTTCTTTCACGGGAACTTCTATGACACCAACCCCGCCGTCCCCTTCCGCGGCGATGCGGATTTCTTCTACACGCAGTACACGATTAATTTCTAAGGGGTGGCACGCCCATGGTTTATACCAGCGCTGCTATGGCTGCCGGTTGCGAAGCATGCGACGGACAGACTCTGATGCAGTGCAGCTCGGTGGCCAGGGCCGCGTCGAGCACTTCGGGCGGCGGCAGATGGAGGTAGACGTCTTCTCCAATGACGTTGACAGCAAAGACGTGCAACGAATAGTTCTCGCCGGTGAGACACGAGCCGTCTTCGAGGGAAAAGGTCTTCTTGTGCATGGGGCAGGCCACTTTGGGTGTGCCATTCTGATCGCCGACGATGCCGCGGGAGAGGACGAACGACTGCTTGTGGGGGCACATGTTTTGCGTCGCGTACCACTCGCCGCGGCTGGTGAAGCGGAAGACGGCAATCTGGCTCTGGCCGTACTTGATGGTGGAGCCGCCGTCGTGGGGGAAGTCGCTGACGGAGCCGACGCGGATCCAGGTGCGAGATTCGTCGCAATCGTCCAGCTTAGCCGCCTCGTCCACGAGGCGATTCCCGTCGTGGGCGACGGGGCTAAGCTCAATCTGCGGCAGTTCCATACCATCCTTTCGCCAGTCGGCGGGGCGGCGTTGGCCCCGCTCGTGGACGAACTCGATGACGGATTCCGTTTCCTCCGTGTTCATGAACTGGCGGAACCAGCGGCGGCGATTGGGATCGTTCACGACCTCGGTCCACTCGCACTTGTAGCTATCCACCACAAACTGCATCTGCCGCTCCAACTCGCCGGCGATGCCGAGCGTGTCATGGACGACCACATCGCGGAGATAGGCCATGCCTCCTTCCAAGTTCTCCAGCCAGACACTTGTCCGCGTCAGGCGGTCAGCGGTCTGGATGTAGAACATCAGGAAGCGGTCGATGTATTTTAGCGCCGTCTCTTCGTCGATGTCCGCGGCCAACAGGTCCGCATGGCGCGGCTTGGAGCCGCCGTTGCCGCAGACGTAGAGGTTGTAGCCTTTTTCCGTGGCAATCAGGCCAAAGTCCTTGCACTGGGCTTCCGCGCATTCGCGGATGCAGCCCGAGACGGCGGCTTTGATTTTGTGCGGCGCGCGGAGCCCCTTGTAACGGTTCTCGACACGGATGGCAAAGCCGACGCTGTCCTGCACGCCATAACGGCACCAGGTGGAGCCGACGCAGCTTTTCACGGTGCGGAGAGCCTTGCCGTAAGCGTGGCCGCTCTCAAAGCCGGCGGCGACGAGCTCCTCCCAGATGTCGGGCAGATCCTGCACTTGCGCGCCGAACAAATCGACCCGCTGACCGCCGGTGATTTTGCTGTAGAGCTTGTATTTCTTGGCGACTTTTCCCAGCACAATGAGTTTGTCGGGCGTGATCTCGCCGCCGGGAACTCGCGGGACCACCGAGTACGAGCCGTCCCGCTGCATGTTGGCGAGAAAGCGGTCGTTGGTGTCCTGAAGGGTGGCGTGATTGAGAATGTTGTCGTTCCATAGGCTGGCGAGGATCGAGGCGACGGCGGGCTTGCAGATTTCGCAACCCAGCCCATGCCCCTCGCCAGCGATGAGATCGTCAAAGGTCTTGAGCTGCTTAATTTTGGCGATGTGGAACAACTCCTGGCGCGTGAAGGGGAAGTGTTCGCACAGGTGCCGGTTCACCGTCTTGCCGGCCGCTTCGAGTTCCCGATTGAGAATCGAAGTCACTAGCGGCATACATCCCCCGCAGCCGGTGCCGGCTTTGGTGCAGGATTTGACTTCACCCAGCGTGAGCAGGTTTTTTTCCTGGATGGCGGTGCGGAGTTCCCCCTTGGAGACGTTGTTGCAGGAGCATATTTGGCACTCGTCGCCCATCACATCCGCGCCGACTGTACCGACCTTCTTGCCGACGATCAGCTCGCCGGGAGGCATGGTCAGGGGTTTGCCGCTCTTGGCGAGCGAGGCCAGCAGGGTGTAATCATCGGCGTCGCCGACGAGCACGCCGCCCAGCAGCTTTTTGCCGTCCGGGCTGAAGAGGAGCTTTTTGTAGACGCCGCCGAAGGGATCGTCGTAGACCAGCGGGCGGGCTCGATCCGGCGGTGCTTCGTAGTCCCCAAAGCTGGCGACGTCCACTCCCATCAGCTTGAGCTTGGTGGAAAGGTCGGCTCCGGTGAATTGCTTCTGGCCGCCGCAGAGATTGGCGGCTGCGACATCGGCCATTTCATAGCCGGGAGCGACGAGGCCGTAGACCATCGCGCGATGCAGGGCAACTTCGCCAATGGCATAGATGCGCTCGTCACTCGTTTGCAGCAGATCGTTCACCGCCACGCCGCCGCGTTCGCCGACCTTGATGCCGCACTTGCGGGCCAGCTCATCGCGGGGGCGGATGCCGGCGGAGACGACAATCATGCCAACAGCGAGTTCCGAGCCGTCGGTGAAAACCATCTTTTCGACCGCTTTCTCGCCCAGAATCTCTTTGGTCGCTTTCTGCAAATGCACTTTCACGCCGAGCGACTCAATCTTCTGCACCAGCAGCCGCGAACCGGGGTCGTCCACCTGTCGCGGCATGAGTCGCGGGGCGAATTCGATGACGTGCGTTTCCAGCCCCAAATCGAATGTCGCCTTGGCCGCTTCCAGGCCGAGCAAGCCGCCGCCAATCACCGCAGCCTTCTTTACGTCCTTGGCGTGGGCGATAATTCGCTCCAGGTCGTCAATCGTGCGATAGAGGAAAACGCCTGGTTTATCGATGCCGGGAACCGGCGGAACGAATGGGAATGAGCCGGTCGCCAGAATAACGTGATCGTACGTGATGGCCAGGCCGCGATCCGAAGTGACAATCCGCCGCTCCCGGTCGATGCCGCAGGCCCGGTCGCCGACATGCAGCTCGATGCCTTGCTCCCGATACCAGTCGAGATTGGCCAGCATCAATTTCTGGGCGCTGCGGCTGGCGAAGAAGGAGGTGAGGCCGACCCGGTCGTAAGCGGCCCGCGGCTCTTCGCAAAAGGTGACGATGCGGTAGCGGCGAACTGCGTCGTACTCGATCAGCTTCTCGCAGAAGCGGTGCCCGACCATGCCGTGGCCGATGACGACGATAGTTTGTTTCATGGCGATGTCTCTTTATTTAGGGCACCAATCCGAAACTTCGGCTCGCCGGACGTTTACCGCGCAGTTCTTGTAGGAAGGCTGGCGGGAGTAAGGGTCAAAATGAGCCAGTGTGAGCTGGTTGGTGGCTTCGTAATGCATGGGAATGAATACCTGCCCCCGCTGCACGGTGGGCGTGACGAACGCCTTGGCGACAAGGCTCCCGCGCTGCGATTCGACGACCACACGCTGGTTGGAAGTAATCCGCAAACGGCGGGCGTCCTCGGGGTTTAGCTCGACGTAAATTTCCGCGGGATAAAGCTGACGGAGGACGGCGGATTTCTTGGTCCGCGTCTGCGTATGCCACTGCGATGCCGTGCCTCGTCCGGTCAGCAGCAGGAAGGGATATTTTTCGCTGGGGGGTTCCGGCATCGGAGCGGGCATCTCGAACAGGAACTTCGCCTTGCCGTCGTCGTGATAAAAGCGCCCATCCGCGAATAACCGCCGCTGTGTGGCTTCGTCACGTTCGCCCGATGAGGGATACGGCCACTGCACTCCCCCGCGGCTGTCGATCATGCGGTAATCCTCAATGCCGGTGAAGTCGCACGGCTGGCCGCGCGAGAGCTCCTTGAGAAGCTGGAAGACCCGCTCAGGACTTGTCCAGCGCGAAAACACCTCGCCGCAACCCCAGGCGTCGGCAATCAAACGGAAGATGTGAAAATCGGCGAGTGCCTGGCCGGGGGCGGGGACGACCTTCTTGATGACGCCAAACCGCCGCTCCGAGTTGATGAATGTCCCTTCCTTTTCACCCCACGCCGCCGCCGGAAGCACCAGGTGCGCGAGCTCCGCGGTTTCCGTGGTGTGGTACATGTCCTGCACCACCAAAAAATCAAGCCGGCTGAGGATGTCGCGGACGGCGTGCTGGTTGATCCAGGAATGGGCCGTGTTGGTGGCGATGATCCAGAGCCCCTTGATCTGGCCTCTGAGAATCCCTTCGATGATCCGGTCGTAGCTCCAACTCGGCTGCGTGGGAATGCGCTCCTGGTCGATTCCCAGAATGCCAGCCACCTTCTCGCGGTGCTGCGGATTCTCAAAGGCGCGCCCGCCGAGCAAATTCGTGGTGTTGCTGAACAGCCGCGAGCCCATCGCGTTGCACTGTCCGGTGATGGAATTGGCCCCCGTTCCCGGCCGGCCGATATTGCCCGTCATCAGCGCCAGATTGATGAGGCTCTGAGCGGCGCGGACCCCTTCGTAGCTCTGGTTGACACCCATCGTCCACCAGAACGAGACTCGTTTTCCTTCGTGAATCAGCCGGGCAGTTTTTTCCAGGGTGGCCACGTCGAGGCCGCTCAAAGCTGCGACGTGTTCTGGAGTGAATTGCCGCACATGCTCGGCGAACGCTTCAAACCCAGTCGTGTACGCGGCGATGAAATCTCGGTCGATCCAGTTTTCACGGATGAGGATGTGAGCCAGACCGTAGAGCAGAGCCAAGTCCGATTTCGGCCTGAGCGGCAGATGGAGCGTGGCCGCCATCGCGGTTTCCGTCGTCCGCGGGTCCACGACGATGATCTGCGGCTCATGGGGGTTGCGGCAGATCCGTTGCCAGAGGATGGGATGAGCGATGCAGAGGTTCGAGCCGACCAGGACGATCACATCGGACTCTTCAAAGTCCTGGTAGGTGTAAGGGGGAGCATCGAAGCCGAAGGACTGTTTGTACGCGACGACCGAAGTGGCCATGCACTGCCGCGTGTTGCCGTCGCCGTGGAGCATTCCCATGCCGAACTTGGCGAGGCTGCCGAGGAAGGCCATTTCCTCGGTGGGGATCTGGCCCGTGCCGAGGAAGGCGATCGAATGGGGACCGTGCTTGGCTTGAATCTCCTTCATCCGCTCGCAGAAAGTCTTTAGCGCGGTGCTCCACGGAGTGGGTCGCAGCGTGCCGCCGGAATCGCGCAAGAGCGGCATGGTCGCCCGGTCGGACGAATTCAATACGGTGAGCGCTTCCCATCCCTTGGGGCAGGCCATGCCGAGATTCACCGGATAGTCCGTCGTCGGCGTCAGGTTGACTGCCTGGCCGTTTTGCAAATGGATGTTGAGTCCGCAGCCAGTTGAACAGAAGCCGCAGACCATGGTGGTGGTGGCGTCGGGCTGTTTGCCGGCGGGGACCTTTCCCAACCCAAAGCGGCCGGGAGTGAGCAGGAGGTCGCGCGTCAGCGGGCCAGTCGGCTGCCAGAAAAGGTCGGCGAGGAGCGAGCGTTTTGTTTCGGCGGCGGCGGTCATGCGGCGGGCGTTCCTGGCATCTTGGGAGCGATGACGGAGCTGAAAAACAGGGTGCGCTCGAAGACTTCGCCGATGAAGGAGATCACCAGGGATAGAACCACGGCGACGGCGATAAACTGGGTCGAAAGGGGCTGTTGCTGATCAAGCAGCGGGGCGAGGAACAGGAAACCGGGCAGCGCGATTCCACCGATGGCTCCGCAGAGAAACCGCTGGCCCGTCCAGCGGCTAAGTTCACCCGTCGTTAGCATGGCCGTCCGCTTCAAAGGGGTCAGTCGGCGGCTGAGCAGGTGTGTGAAAATGGAGACTTCAAACAGGAGCTTGACGGCGGCCACCAGTGCCAAAGAGCCGCAGATGTTGCGGCCATAGTGATGCATGATTTGCTGCACCGTCAGGGACTCCGTGAAGGCGGCTGCCACAAACGCGATAAGGAGCGACGTGGGAATTCCCAAGAGCGCTCCGGTGAGCAGGAACCGCGGCCCCGTGCGCGACCAGTGCCAGAGCGGGCGGCGGGTGCTGTCGTAGACCATCACGGAGCAAAAGACTCCTGCCAGGCCGGTCGCCACGACTCCCCAGCCCAACAGGTCATTCGCGCCTCTGGAAATACTCATCCCAAAGGACGAGAGCCACGGCAGTGCGGCGTAGAGCGAGGCCAGCCCGGCAAAAGCACTAAAGCAGACGATTTCGCGGCTCAGCCAGGAGGTCAGCAGGCCAATGACGGCCCGAAAGGCGAACCAGGGACGACCGAGATGGAACAGCGAAGCCCCCATGCCGAGCATTCCCAGAGCGAAGGCGGCAACCAGATGGACGGGGCGGGTTTGTTCGATGGTTTCCTGTCCGTTGACCGCCAGAACTCGGCCCAGTAGTTGTTCGACCACGAAAGTGCCCACGGACATTTGCGTGAGCACCAGCATCAGCACCAGCGGCCAGTGAGCATGTTGCGGAGCGGCTGCGTGATAATCCGCCGGCAGCAAATTGCGAGGTAGCGGGCGGCGGGTCTTGAACGTGGTCGTCGGCAGCGTGTAGCTCGGCGCGGCGGCTCCCGGAAGAAACTGATTGGATTCGCTTTCCTCGATGATGGCCTGCTTGTTCACCAGCGTGATACGAATCGCCTGATTCGGACAGGATTGCACGCAGGCCGGAGCTTCACCCACCGCCAGCCGGTCCTGGCACATGTCGCACTTGCGGACAATTCCTTTGGAGTGGCTGTACTTGGGAACGTCGTAAGGGCATTTCAAAATGCAGTACTGGCAGCCGATGCACTGGTCGTCGAGATGCTTGACAATCCCGGTGGCGGGATCCTTCACATAGGCATTTACCGGGCAGCCATGCAGACAGGCGGGCTCCAGGCAGTGATGGCAGGCGCTCGTTACATGCTGAATCACCGGCAGCTCGGCGGAACCGCCGCTGAGCAGCCCGACGCTTCGCCAAGTCTCGTCCTCCTCCAAGCCGTTGAGATTGTGGCAAGCTACCACGC
The DNA here is from genome assembly GCA_046593355.1 of Pirellulaceae bacterium. GTDB lineage: Bacteria > Planctomycetota > Planctomycetia > Pirellulales > Pirellulaceae > SXOA01. The sequence continues at coordinate 9,819 of JBKJNY010000097.1, forward strand.
AGGCTTTGCAGCCGGAGCAGTTGTCGAGGTCAACCTCGAAGGCATACTGCTCTCCTTCCCGCGGAGCCGTCAGCGGGATGAGATTGCGATAGAACTTTTCCTGGAATGGAAGGGGGTCGCACTCGTGCTGCTGGGTAAACTGCTCGACCGCCGTGAGCTGCTGCTGATCGCGCAGGAGCTCATCGAGCAGATTCAGTCCGGTATAAGCGCGCGATTTGGGCTCCAAGAGAAGGGCGGACATTAACGAAGCAGCATTTCCTGTTCGGGGAAAGGTCCAAACACCCGCATTGCTCGGGAGGCGCATTCCATCCGCCTGGAAAGAACGCCGACCAGTGGTTCGCAAGTCCTATGCCGCTCGACATTCAGGCAGTGCGGCCGGTGAATCCGCCTGCAGAATCAATTGTGTGCCAGGAACTCGCCCGGCGATTGCGCGATTATTGGGCGGCTACCGCCAACTCCGCAGGCATGATGTTGATGTTCTGCGAGCAATTCTGACCACGTTTCGCATATTTCGTTGCTGGCATTTGGTTTGCAATGCCGTGTGGTCGCGAAAAATCGTGCTGGCACTATCACAGGGTTGTTCCTGAGGCGGAATTGTGCTGGAGGTTGGATTGCTCGCGAATGGATTTCATTTCCCGCCTCGCATCAGGAACTGCTCCTTTGCCCGACTCCTCCCCGCTGGCCACTCGTAGCGACCGCCAACGTGTTCTCTGGCTTTCGACAATTGCCTTTACTTTGATGTTCAACGTCTGGCTCATGCTGGGCGTGCTCGGCATTCCCATCCGCAAAGAGTTGAGCCTCAGCGATTCGCAGCTGGAGTGGTTGATTGCGGTGGCGATCCTCTCGGGCGCGCTGCTGCGATTGAATTTCGGAATCTGGGCGGATCGATTCGGCGGCCGGAATATGATGGCCTGCTTGCTGCTCTTCTCGGCGATTCCGACTTATCTCTTCAGCCTGGCGGATACGTACACGGAGTTGCTGATCTGTGCAGCGCTGTTTGGCATCGCGGGCAACTCGTTTTCTGTCGGCATCTCCTGGAACTCCGCCTGGTTTCCGCCGGAGACTAAGGGAACCGCTCTGGGCGTGTTCGGGGCAGGCAATGTGGGCGCCGCGGGGACCAAGCTGCTCGTGCTGTTCGTGCCAGCGATCCTCACCGTGATTCCCGCCACGGGCTTTCTCGGGGGCTGGATTCCGGGCGGGTGGCGGTTCATTCCCGCGGTCTACTCGGTCTTGTTGGTTTTGATGGCAGGGGTCATTTTGCTCGTCGCGCCAAAGAACGACCCTCGTCCGGCACAGGGACGGTCGATGCTTGAGCTCCTCTCGCCGCTGCGGCATCTGCGGGTTTGGCGATTCAGCTTGTACTACGTCGTTGTGTTCGGAGCTTATGTCGCCCTCTCGGGCTGGCTGCCGAAGTTCTACATCGACACTTACAAGCTTCCGCTCCACACCGCCGCGCTCTACACGGCCACCTTTATTTTCACCGCCAGCCTGCTGCGGCCGCTGGGGGGATACCTTTCCGACAAGTTCGGGCCGCGCGTCGTCACCTACTGGGTCTTTGTCGTCATGACTGTGGCGCTGGCAATCCTGGCGATTCCCAGCGGCGAATACCTAGGTGTCTCCTACGAACTTTCAGCCGTCGTTTTTGCCCTGCTGATGTTCATCGTCGGCTGCGGAATGGGGATTGGCAAAGCTTCGGTCTACAAATACATCCCCAATTATTTCCCGCAAGACGTGGGCGCGGTCGGCGGCCTGGTGGGGCTTTTGGGCGCGCTCGGCGGCTTCTTCCTGCCGCCGCTGTTCGGCATGCTGGGTCGCTGGTCCGGCGCGCCTCAGATGGCGTTTCTGTCCCTGCTGGTCCTGACTGCCGGCAGCCTGGCCTGGCTACACCTGGCCGTGGTGCAGATTCGCCGCAGCGCGCGCCGTCCTGCCGCCAGCGCGCTTCCCAGTCCTAGCTCGCCTTAATCGGAGACCCTTTTCCCAGCCAAGCGCCGGCGATATAGCACAGTGGCAGAAGCACCGGACACCCAACCTCGAACCACACGGCATACGGCAGCATCACGATGTTTGCCGCCGCCGCTAGACACAGCAGCGATCCGACGACAATCCCGTGCGCGGGATGCCGGCCCGTTCCCAAGCGCGTGGCCAGCCAGGAGCTCAAGAACACGGTCGCGCCCCAGCCCAACGCCGCGACGACGAGCACCCAGGTGGGATACTTCGCCACATGGGCCTTGCAGGCCTCGAAGTCATTGGGGTCGAAACCCGGTGGGAACGGGTAAAACACGTTGCTAATCACCTCGATGGCGACGAGGAGGACGAAGGCGACAATGAGGCCCGCGATGACGGCACCGATGCTGCGAAGGATTGAAACAATCATGCTTTTTCACTAGCGCGTTTTAGTAGCTGAACGGCGCTTCCGCCCCTTTTTTCGCAGATGTACTTTATCGCGGTTTAACCGCTCACTGGCGGAGAACGACTCAATGGTCGCAAGCGTTTGCGTCTGTACGCGCCGCAGGCGCTCGAAATCCGTTTCGTGGCAGGGCGTCGGAATCCTCTTGCTATTTTTCACAGTCTAATGTTTGCAATGGATTTATTGACGCCGCCTACATTGCCACCGTCACCGTCTTCGTTTCCGTGTAAGCCCGCAGCCCTTCCTCGCCCAGCTCGCGGCCCATGCCGCTCAGTTTGTACCCGCCGAAGGGGGCGGCGGCGGAAAGCGGGCTCGGTCGTGGGCAAATGCAATGGGTGTAACTCGCACTTCTCGCGGTGCGGGGTCTGTGACCACAGGCGATTATTGCTCATGCTAGCTTCACATCCCGAGATTTGCCGCACCAAGTTGATCCTTGTTGTAATTCCACCC
>JBKJNY010000009.1:0-14026 GCA_046593355.1 Pirellulaceae bacterium
CATCCGCCCAATCCCCCGATGCACCGTCGGCTGCGAGCACCCCAGCTTCTGGGCAATCCGCTCCTGCGTCAGCCCCGCCACCCGCAGCTTGTAAGCCCGCTGATCCCGCCGGCAAGGGACCTTGGCAAACTGCGGCCGGATCTCGGCCTGACACACGTTCTTGGGATTTTTCCCGCCGTTTTTTGGATTCGTGGACATGGCAAATGCTCCTTGGGAAAGAGGATGGACGCGGCCGTAACATGCCCAATTGTACACAGTCAAGGTTGGCACCGACAAGCCCTTGAAGCCAAAAAAGTGGAAAATAAGTCGTCAGGAATACCTACACATATCCCCCCGTTTGGAGTGGCGGGGGAGGCAGTGCCCAGTACCCAGTACTGGACTCTGCCGCCGCTGCCGTCCACACGAGCCGGGAGCAGCGGGTAAAATGGGCGACGGATATGACCGTCTCACTTAGCCCCGATAGATTCTCCGTGCAGTCCCCCGCTGCGCGGGCGCGGCAGAGGTTCTGGCGGAATTATGCCTCGTGGGCCGGGCTGGGGCTGGTCGCGGTGTTCCTGCTGATCGCGGTGGGGGCGGATTTTCTGGCACCGTATCCGCTCAGCCATTCCGCCCGGACCCTTGATCTCGCCGGGGGAACCATCGGCCTGCGGCTCAATGAGCCGTTGAGCGGGGAGCACTGGCTGGGGACGGATGCCAACGCCAAGGACTTGCTGACGCGCGTGATGCACGGGTCGCGGCTGTCGCTGCTGGCGGGGGTGGTGTCGATCCTGCTGGCGGTGGCCGTCGGTGTGCCGCTGGGCGCTATGGCGGGATACTTTGGGGGCTGGGTGGATGCGGTTTTGATGCGGACGGTGGACGTGGCGCTGGCATTTCCCAGCGTGCTCATCGCGCTCCTGGTGACGGTGGCGTTTCATCCCGGCTGGGGGACGGTGATCATTGCGGTGGGACTGATCAATGTTCCCATTTTCGCGCGGCAAGTGCGGGCCACGGTGATGAGCGTCGTCAACCAGGAATACGTGCTGGCCAGCAAGGCGCTTGGAGCCGGCACCTGGCATATCCTGACCCGCGCGATCGGGCCCGCTCTGCTCAGCCCCGTGGCCGTGCTGGCCAGCCTGAGCGTGGGGACCGCCATTTTGGAAGTGGCCGGCCTGGCATTCCTGGGACTCGTCGGCGATTCCACGGTGCCGGAATGGGGCTGCATCCTGGGAGAAGCCCGGCAGTACTGGCGGCAGAATATCTGCTATGCCTTGGGTCCAGGAGCCGCCATTTCGCTGGCTGTCCTGGGCTTCAATTTGCTGGGAGATGGACTGCGGGATGCACTGGAGCCGAGGGGAGGGTGATGATTTTCCCTCTTAATCTTAATCTTAATCTTAATCCTCTTTCCCCCTTTAGTGTCCACACCATCGTCGGGCGACGAGGAGGATTAAGATTAAGATTAAGATTAAGATTAAGATTAAGATTAAGATTAAGATGATGAACGAAGTTAGAGTTGTTTACTCACTTTTGAGCGGGTTTTTCCGCTCCGTCCATTCGAGCTCGTCGAGCTTCAGCCAGAGGCGGAGGTACAGGAACTTCTGGATTTCGGCGGGGGTCTGCAGTCCCTTGGTAAGCAGGCCGGTCCCTTGCAGGCTGGTTTCTTCCTCGACGAAGAACAAGTCCTGTCTCTTGGCCGCTTCTTTCTCTTCGGCCGGCGGCTTGCCGTGGAATCTGAGCATGGCGGTGTACATCCGCTTGGCATCGGCATAGGCCTTGGCCTCTTCCTTGCCCACACAGATGAGCGTGGAAAGTTTGGCTCTCACAACTTGATGTGCCATGGGTCCGCGAGTGGTTACTCCGCGAAAGGAGTCGACCGGAGAGAGCAGCACCATGGCCTTCACGTCCTGCCCTTGCTTAAAAGAGGGAAGTGAGCGGACATTCCAATCGGCGGCAGACCACATCATGGCGATCGTGCCGCCGATCTCCGCGCCGACGACGCACAGGGCCTCGATGTTGAGCTCTCCCGCGTTGTTCTTTTCCAGGAGGAACTGTTTGATCGCCTCGACGTCCAGGACCATCTTCTCGATATCCGCTCCCTTCATCTTCTCCAGATCGAACTCTTCGGAATCGCCGCCCGGCCGCTTGTACGTCAGGCTCTGGCCGTGGCCGCGGAGGTCCGGGCAAATCACGGCATAGCCCTGTTTCTGCAAGTAGCTCGCCAAGGCGTGCCATTCGCCGCGGTTCCCTTCCCAGCCGTGCAGCATGATGATGGGAATGGCTTTTTTCTTGAGCTTGCTGGCGTAGTAGGTGGCCTTAATGCGGACGTCGTCCTTGGTCTCGACGGTGATGTTTTCAGGTTCTGGGACTTTGTCCTTCTCTTCGACCTCCTTCGGTTTCGCCTGGCCCCAGGCGGAAGTGTTTCCCGCCAGCAGGGCGACCGCGAGGCACCCGAGAGCGGCAAATCGAACCCAAACAGCAGACTGGAAAGATAAAGAGTTCATAAGAAGTAAGTGGTTGAAGCCCCCAGGAATTCACCGGCAAGCAAACTATCATCATCCTAAGTTTACGCAGCGGCCAGCGTCAATCAATAAAATGTCTGGCTAGTGGTACAGTTTGCCCGAAAACTCCCGCCAGTCAAAGGAAAACCGGGTGAGGGGGTGAAAGGCGGGAAGGGCGATTAAGAGTTACGGGTCACCCCGCGTCGATTCTCCCTGGCGTCTGCTTAATGCCATGACGGTTAGGACTACGGTCAGCAATATCGCACATGGCAGTAAGATGCACGTGGCTCCGGCTGCTATGACGTAGATAGGAACGTCGATGCCAGTTGTTCCTGAAATCGGAATATGAATGTCGTAAAAGATCTGCGGCATGCCCCCATTCTACCAGCGCTTCAAAGTGTACCACTACCAATGTCCGCGATCAGGGCTACTCGCTGTTTCACTCCGCATGGTGGAGTCGGACGCTAGTCGGGGTGCCAGGCGAAACGGTCCGTCGCCCCGAGAGGAGGGTGTCCGCGATGATTCAGCATCCTGGGTGCCGTCCAGATTCCACGGCACGCCCCCCCCACCAGGGTGGGTCGCCAGTATTTGCCTGGTCATTTGGCATTTTTCTCATCGCGGGGGAGCAGATTGGGCCGGTATTCCGCCTCCTTGCCGCATCAGTATTCCGAGTACATCCGCTGGGGCGATGCGCTTTAGTTACAGGCGTTTTGCCGGCTTTTGACCCAGCCAGGAGCAATAGGCTGGGCCTTGCTTTGCGAATCAGGGCGGAGTTGCTTGCTTATTAGGGTCAATTCGAGGACAATTCGGCTGGTAACACAGAGCCAGTCCAGGAACCATCTTAGGACGAGTTGCCGGTGCGCGCCTGGGTGCTATCACCCGTGCCCCGCGGCAGGAATTGCAACAGGAACAGGGCTGTGAACATGATTCAAGGCTTGCGGACGTGGTGGCAGCGGCAGACCGGCGAGGACGAAACGCCCTTTGACGGCGATTCGCCCGCCTTCATCGTCAGCCTGCTGACGCATCTGGCCCTCGTGGTGGCGCTGGGGCTGACCCCGCTGGTGGTGCCCAACAACCAGGTCACTCTGACCGTCATCTCCGTGCCCGAGACGGAAACCATCGTCGAATTGAAAGTTCCCGAAGAGTTCTATTTCAGCGACCAGCCGAGCGAAGAAGTCGGAGCCAACAGCGTGCAGGGCGACGCAATGGCACTTTCCGAAGCCCCCATCATTTCAGAAGTCTCCGTCATTCCCAGCCACCACGAGATCATGCCGGAAGTGGAGATTGCCAACGTCGAAATCAACAACGCCATCGAAGTCGCCACGGGCCTGAACTACAACGCCAACATGGCGGTGAAAGGGGCGGCCGGCGAAGGGACGACCGGGGCGGTGGGGGCGATTGACCGCCTGACGCACGAGATTTTGCTGTCGCTGGAAGAGCGGAAAACGCTGGTGGTCTGGTGCTTCGATTCGACGGCCAGTCTGATTCCGCAACGCAACGCCATCCATGACCGCTTCGACAAGATTTATGAAGAGCTGGGAATCATCGAAGCGGCCGGCAACAAGGCGTTCAAAAAACACGAAGACGAGCCGCTGCTGTCCAGCATCGTCGCCTTTGGCAACGGCGTGGAGTTGGTCACCAAGAAGCCCACGAGCAGCCTGACGGACCTCAAGTCGGCGGTGAAGGGAATCAAGAACGACGATTCCGGCAATGAAAACGTGTTTCGCACGGTCTACGAAGTTGCCAAGAATTACGACAAATACCGCTATGTTCCCGCCGGAGGGGAGCCCGAACGGAATGTGATGATTGTCGTTTTCACGGACGAGGCTGGATCGGACCAGAAGGGCCTGGATGAAACCGTCAAGCTCTGCCGCCGCCATACGATGCCGGTATACGTAGTGGGCGTGCCCGCTCCGTTTGGCCGCAAGGAAACGCTGATGAAGTGGGTCGATCCCGATCCGAAGTACGATCAGTCGCCTAAGTGGGGCGTGGTCGATCAGGGGCCGGAATCGCTCTATGCCGAACGGATCAAGCTCAACTTCTCCGGCAGCAAGGAAGACGACCTCGCCATCGATTCCGGTTTTGGTCCTTATTCCCTGACGCGGCTGTGCGTGGAAACGGGCGGCATCTATTTCTCGGTGCATCCGAATCGGGACGTGCGAAGGGCCGTCAGCCGGCAGGAGACGCAGGCATTTTCCTCGCACATTTCCCACTTCTTTGATCCGGAAACCATGCGGCGCTATCGGCCGGATTACGTTTCCACCTCCGAGTATGAAAAGCGGGTGAGCGCCAGCAAGGCCCGGCACGCATTGGTGCGAGCGGCCGAAATGTCGCAGCTCGACCAGATGGCGAGCCCGAATCTGCGGTTCGTGAAATCGGATGAAGCGGCTTTTTCCACGGCCCTGTCCGAAGCCCAGCAGGAAGCGGCCCGGCTCGAACCGAAAATCAATCAGCTTTATGAAGTGCTCCGCAGCGGCGAGGGGGACCGCGACAAGGAAGAAACGCCCCGCTGGCAGGCCGGCTACGATTTGGCGATGGGGCGGGTTCTGGCCGTCAAGGTTCGCACCGAAGCTTATAATGCCATGCTCGCCTCGGCCAAACGCGGACTGAAGCCGAAGGATCCCAAGAACAATACCTGGACCCTCAAGCCCGCGGACGAAATCTCCGTCGGCAGCCAGCTTGCCAAGATGGGAGAGCGGGCCAGGATGTATCTCAGCCGCGTGGTCAAGGATCATCCCGGCACGCCCTGGGCTCTGCTCGCCGAGAAAGAGCTCAGCGATCCCGTCGGCTGGGTCTGGGTGGATTCGTTCACCGATCTGACGCCGCCCAGGATGGCTGCTCCTGGCAACGCTGCCGCCCCAGCGCCGGCCGCGAACGATGCAAAAATGATGCTCAAGAAGCCGCCGCCCAGCCGCCCGCCGCCCAAGCTTTAGGTGAGCGGACGATGGCGATTTATTGATTGACCAGGGCCCGGAGATTCTCCGGGCCTTTTTTGCTGACGGGAGCGGCGTATATTCGGGTGGCACGCCCACGGCTTTGCGTGGGCGTGGCAGTGCGAGCAGAGTTCCGACTTCACGCTCACGCAAAGCCGTGAGCGTGCCACCCATTTGGCGAGCTTCCCCATGCCCCTCCTCGACCGCTTCCGCCTCGACGGCAAACGTCTCTTCATCACCGGCGGCAGCCGCGGACTAGGTCGCGAGATGGCGCTGGCCTGCGCCGAAATGGGGGCCGACGTAGTGCTTGTCGGCCGCGATCTCGCCAGCCTGGAGACGACGGCAGGGGACATTCGGGCGCTGGGACGAGAAGCCTTCATCATCAATGCCGACGTCAGCAAGACTGACGAGTGCGAGGCCGCTTGCCACAAGGCGCTCGTGGAAGCCGGGCCAATTCATATCCTGATTAACAACGCCGGCGGGCGGCGGCAGAACATCCCCACGCACGAGATGCCACTGGAGACCTGGCGCGAGCTCGTCGATCTCAATCTCACCAGCGTATTTCTCTGCACCAAAATCCTGGGCGGCGCGATGATCGCCCGCGGACAAGGGGGCAAGATCATCAACATCGCCAGCATCAACGCCCTCGTCGCCGGCCGCAAGATCGAAGGCCGCCACTACGAAACCTGCAAAGCCGCCGTCGTGCAGTTCACCCGCGCCGTCGCCGCCGACTGGGCCCCGCACAAGATCAACGTCAACGCCATCCTCCCCGGCGGCTTCATGACCGAGCCCAACCAGCGATGGCGCAAAATCCATCCCGAAGTGACCGATGCCTTCCTCCAGCAAATCCCCATGGGCGACTTCGGCCCCCCCGAAGACCTCGGCCCCCTCGCCGTCTACCTCGCCAGCGACGCCAGCCGCTATATGACGGGCGCTTCGCTGGTGATCGATGGGGGGTATACGCTGTGGTAGTGGGCCGGCCTCAGTTGTTGACGACTATAATGGAGAATCATGCCGCGACCAGTTAATTACCTCTGTCAACGCCTCTCGGCGTTGCCTCTCGACCGCCGCTCCTTCCTCCGCCAGGCCGGCTGTGGATTTGGGGCGGTGGCGCTTTCCGCGCTTTTGGCACAAGGGGAAATTGGAAACGGAGCAATCGCAGCATCGGAATCGGAACGAAGTAGCGACCCTCTCGCGCCGCGCACGCCGCATTTTGCCGCGAAGGCCAAGAGCGTTATCTATCTTTACATGGACGGCGGGCCCAGCCAGGTCGATACGTTCGATCCCAAGCCGCGGCTGGCGACGGAGAGTGGCAAGCCGTTCGCCATGAAGATCGAGCCGACGCAGTTCAATAACAACGGGGCCACGCTTGGCTCGCCGTGGAAGTTCCAGCAGCATGGCCAAAGCGGCATTCCGGTGAGCGAGCTCTTCCCCGGCGTCGCCCAGCATGTGGACAAGCTGGCGATCATCCGCTCCATGACCAGCCAGTTTCCGGAGCACACCAGCGCCAACTACTTCCTGCACACCGGCACCGGCATCCAGGGGCGGCCCAGCATGGGGGCCTGGTTCGGCTACGGCCTCGGCAGCGAATGCCGCGACCTGCCGGGATTCGTCGTCATCAACGGCGGCCTGGTTCCGCCTGGCGGACTCGACAATTTCAACAGCGGCTTTCTGCCAGCCAGTTACCAGGGCTCCATTTTCACTGCGGCCAATCCTCCGGTCGCCAACATCGCCCGCACCGAACCGACCGACCAACTCCAGAGGAACAAGCTGGCCTTGCTCAAAAAACTCGATGAAGAGCGCCTGGCCGTGACGGGAAAAAACGGCGCGGTCGAATCCGCCATCGCCAATTACGAGCTGGCGTATCGGATGCAGACGGTCGTGCCGGGCCTCACCGATCTCAAGGACGAAACAGCCGCCACGCAGCAGATGTACGGCCTGGACGCCAAATTCCCGCACACGGCCTCCTTCGCCCGGCAGTGCCTGCTCGCGCGGCGACTCGTCGAAAGAGGCGTCCGGTTCATCGAGCTCACCTGCCCCAACTGCGGCCACGATCGCTGGGACCAGCATAGCGGCCTGAAGAAGGGGCACGATGACAACGCCCTCGCGGTGGACCAACCAATTGCCGCCCTGCTGACCGACCTCGCCCAGCGCGGCCTCTTGGACAGCACGCTGGTCATCTTCTCCGGCGAGTTCGGCCGCACGCCGTTCGCCCAAGGTTCCGACGGCCGCGATCACAACCCCTTCGGCTTCAGCCTCTGGCTCGCCGGCGGCGGCATCAAAGGGGGCACGATTCACGGCCAGACCGACGAGTACGGCTACAAAGCGATTGAGAACAAAGCGGAAATCCACGACCTGCACGCCACGATGCTGCACCTCCTCGGCATCGACCACACCCGCCTCACCTTCCGCTTCAGCGGCCGCGACATGCGACTGACCGACGTGCATGGGAAGGTGATCAAGGAAATCTTGGCGTAGCAAAGCAGAATCACGCCCACGCAAAGCCGTGGGCGTGCCACCCGATTCTTATTTGATCGGGATCCCAAAGTCCCCGCGCATGTCGCGCCACAAGCAGTGGATGTGGTTCGCGGGGTTGCCGGCCGCATCCGGCTGCTTGTTGACGAACTCGATGAGGAAGGTCGGGCCTTGGACCCGGTAGGAATGGCCAATCCCCGGTTTCTCAGCTCCTAACCAGACGAAGTAAACCTTTTCAAAGCCGCTTTTGTCGATGGCGGCAAGGCGCTCCTCGGCCACGTCGGCTGGCATCGTGGCGGCGTATTCGGAAATCAGACTGCGGAGGATTTTGACCTGGCCTTCCGTTAGTTTCGCGGCGGCAATCCCTTCCGGCGCAGCAGTGGCCGGCTGCGGTTTGCCGGCTTCGCGGACCTCTTCCATCGGTATGTCGTCAATGATCGCGACCTTCCTCTGTTCCGGCGTGAGCGAAGCCAGGAGATCAAACGCCAGTTGCTCTTCTCCCTTAAGAATCCGCGTCCCCTTGGGGAACTCCGGCAGCACTTGCTTCATGACGGTGGCCGGGTTCGCGGCAAACGTGGCCGGCGTGGAGGAGACAACGTGCCCCTGGTCGATGACGAAATTGAGCGACAGATGGTGCCCCTCCACGCTCAGCCCCCACTTGCCGTCCGCGGCTGGCGCGCCGAAGACCGTGAAGTAGTAGCGCTCGGTGTCCCGAATCTGGCCCCCTTGTTTACCCTTCTCTAGTTCCTTCAACAGGGCCTCCATCGCCATGATCTTCGTTGCCTTGCCGTAGCCGGCCTCACTGAGGGCACTCTTGAGGAGTCCCTGGGCGGCCAGCCGCTGGTTCTCGTCCATGTTGCGGACTTGCAGGCCCTTGCGGCCCGGTTTGCCGTCCACATCAAAATAGGGAATGAAGTGCCATTTAACCCGGGTCTCGGAGTCATACGGCAGGATGGCGATCTTCTTCTGATCGGCGGAGAGCGTGGCCAGGAATTTCGTTGCCTGTGCGGTCATTCCTTCCCCAGTTCCGGCGCGGCGATAAAACGACCAGGCGGAGGTGGCGACGAGGGCGAGCAGAAGGAATGAAGCCAGGAGAGATGGGCGTTTCATGGCAGGGTCTCGTGCAGGAGGAAGTCGTTGTTAATGTAGCGGACTCAATATAGCTTGGCGGCGGACATCACTCCACTATGGAGTCGGGACAGGACAATGCCGGGATTTTGAACAGAAGGAAACGAAGGAAACGAAGGAAACGAAGGGGGGAGGAGAAGAGAATGGGACCATTTGATGATGCATCGATGGTCTCTCTTCGTTTCCTTCGTTCCCTTCTGTTCATACTCTTCCCGCTTCTCCATCTGAAATCTAGTTTAGTCGTGCGGGTGATCGTTCTTGTGCGGGTCGCGGTCGTGATGGACCTGGTTGAAATGAACGTGCAGATTGGGCCGCTTCCGAAACAGCTCATCGACGGCGGCGTCGCTGATGTTCGCTCCGTCGAGATAGAGCGACTCCAGTTTGGGGATCGATTGCAAATCGGCCAGGCCGCGGTCGGTGATGGGGATGTCAATCAAATGGACTCGCCGCAGCCTGGGGAAGTCCTTCAGTGCCGCGATTCCTTGATCCGTCACCTGGGGGCTGCCGATGCGGAGCATCTGGAGCTTGGGGAGCAATTTGAGTTGAGCCAGCCCGGCGTCGGTGAATTTGCCTTGCGGGAGATTGAGGACTCTCAGGTTGGGCATCGTGGAAAGAGCCTTCAGGCCGTCGTCGCCGATGCCGCCGCCGCGAATGCGCAGATGCTCGAGCTGGGTGAGTTTGGCAATCTCCGTCATGCCCGCGTCGGTGAGTTTGTTCTCGGCGTGGTCGAGTTGCAGGGTCCGCAAGCCAGGCACATTTGCTAAGACGTCCAAATCTGTGTCACTCAGCGGAGTTGATTCGATGAGAATGAGGTCGGTGGAACCGTCGCGGATTGCCGTGAGTTGTTCAGTCAGGGACGGCTCGACGGTTTGAGTCGGGGGTGAGCAGCCAGGCAGAAAGAGGAACGGCAGAATAATGGTGAGCAGAATAATAGAGGCAAAGGCAGAGTAAGAATAAGAATAAGAAACTGTTTTCATCGTCCTCGTCCTCCGCAACTGGGGCAGGCCAGCTCATAGGCCGCAATCCCTCGGCCGCGGCGCTGGCGGACTTGCAGGGGAGTGCCGCAACGGGGGCAGTATTCCGCCTGGCCGGTGTCGCCCCGCTCTGTTTTCTGCTGGCAGGCGGGGCAGAGGGTGGTTTCCGGAAAGACCTCCAGCCGCTCGGACGAAATGAGCACCTGGCAGCCGGCGCATTTGCGCCCGTCGCCCCAATCCGCTCCCTCGTCCGTCGCCGGCTGCGGCAGATAGTTACTCGCGCCGCAGCTTGGGCAGGTGAGCTTTTCCTGCACCGAGCCGGCGAGTTGCAACAGATAATTCAGGTCCTTCGCCTCTTCCGCCTTCAGTCGGCGAAGCAATCCCGCGCCGCGCAGCCGCTGGAAGAGAGCATCCTGAGGCGTCTCTTCGGCGTGAGAGCAGGCGGGGCAGTGCCAGCGGAGGTAGGGAATCATCCTTGGGGATTCATGGCTAATGCAGCGTGTCCGCCAGGACTTCCTGCAGCTCGGTCATCGCCGCGAGATCCCTTTGCTTCCCCTGTGTGGCGAACAGGGACTGCAAATTGGTGAGGATGCGGCTGACCCACTGGGCGTGCGTGGCGGGGGAGAGGTAGGTGTCGTCGCGCGGCACTTCGCGGCCGCTCATCTGTTCCAGGCGGGCGAACGCCTCTTCGCGACTGAGGGATTGGCCGTGGAAGAACGGATCGACGAACATCCAGCCTTCGTCGGTCTGCACGCGGACCAGGAAATGCCCGGGCGAGTTCAGCCCCTCCACCGTCAGCCCGCACCGCTCCGCCACGACTTTGTAAATCAGGGCCAGCAGAATCGGCAAGCCGCGCTTGGATTCCAGCACCTTGGGAAGATAACTGTTGTCAGCCGCGTAGTACTCGTCCGTGTTGCCCGCGAATTTCTCCTCGGCAAAGAGTACGTCATGCAGATGGGCCAGCCGGGCGGAGACTTGCTTGCTCTTCACCCGCCCCAGCACTCGCAGGGACATCCCTTCCAGGCGCTCCTCGACGATGGCCGGCTGGGAGCTTGGCAAAGCGTGCAAGGCAATCGCCGCCGTCGCTCGCAGCAGCCCCTTCGTGGTCCCCAGAATCGGCAACTGCTGCACGAAGTACGCGAAGGCATCCTTGCGACAGAATTTGGGCGACTGGTGGCGGTCCATGCCCCAATTGTAGTCCAGCCGCCCGCGGGAAACATACTCAGCCCGCGCGCCCGCTCATCAGCCAGCATAAATAGGCCCCGAACACGACGGCAAACACGACCAGGCCCCCCACGACGATCCAGGTGCGGCGGGTGTTCTCCGGCAGGTGGATCTCCTGCTGCACCGGCTGCACATCAATTCCATTGCCTAAGTCATAGCCGCAGTGGTGGCAGATGCGAAAAAACTGCGGGCGGAAATGATCGTCGCAGGAGTCACAGTACAGCAGCACGCGCTTGCGGCCCGGCTCATCGATCAAATCGGCGAGCGCGAACTTGCTCCCCCGGCTGCCGCAGACATTGCAGAGAACCTCGCGGCGCTGGTGGCAACTGGGACAGAGGGGCCAGTCCGTCCAATCGGCGTCGGCTACATCAAAGTCTTCCATTGTGATGGCATGGCCATCTCGCAGCACGGCATCGAACTGCTCGGCAATGAGGCGACCTTTCACCGCGTCCTCTTCCGCCACCATAATTCTGGGAGCGGCTGTCCACCCCAGCGGCAGTTCGCCCCCGGCTGTTTGCAGAGCCTCGTTGACGACGAACGCCTTGATCCCCCGCTCTTCCAACATGCCGCGCAGCATCTGGGCATGTTGACTATTGGCGGCGCGGAAAATTTCGGTGGGACGCATGAGGGAATTCCGAAATTCAAATGACGAATTCCGAATGAAAGACTCCTAATCATTCGTCATTCGGAATTCGAATTTCGTCATTGTGTCACAGTTCCAGCCCTGCCGCTGTCACCGGCACCGCGCCGGGAACGAAGCCGGCCAGGTACGCTGCATCCGCTCCCCCCAGCTCCGCCGCGCGGGCGAAGAACTTCGCGGCGCGATCCGCTTCGCCACTGTAATGCAGGAAGATGCCGAGGACGAAATAGGCGTCCGCGGAATCCGTGTTTTCCAGGCAGTGACCGGCAATGGATTCCAAGTGAGCTTCCTTCGCCATCCGCGTATCGCCATAGAGCATATCGAGAGAGAAACCTTCGCGGGCAATGCCTGGATGGAGAGTCAAGGCCCGGCGAAAGCTGGAGGCAGCGAGCTCGTAGCGGTTGGTGGCGGCATAGGCGTGCCCTTTGCGCCAATAAGCCTCGGCTGAGTCGGGAGCCATCTCGGCGGCGGTCTTGTAGCGGTCCACCGCCTGCTGGTATTTCTGCTCGCGAAAGAGCATGTCCCCTTGGGCGATGAACTGCTCCGCCCGGCGGCGGTATTCCGGGCTGGCTTCACGCACCTTGCGGGGTTCCGTCAACTTCCTGACAAGCACGGCAGCGCGAGCGGCGACAACATCCGGAGAGGTTGGCTCGGCCATGCCAAAAAATCTCCGAGCCGCGGCAGGACCGTAAATGGCCTCGGCGGGAGCGAAAATCGGCGGGTTGATGTACGCACCGTCCACGTAGGGATAGGCGTTGTAGTAGAAGGTGTTGTAGGCGGGATAGCAGTTGTAATTCCCCAAGTAATAAGAGCTGCGATAGGGAACGCAACCGTAGTTTCCACCCCATCCGCTGTTGCCGTAGCCGGAGTTGCCATAGCCAACCCAGGAATTGTTAAATCCGCCGTAACAGGTGTTCGCGTAGAAGCCGCCGCCATAGCCGCCATAGCCGCCGTAGCCTCCAAATCCACCGCCTCCCCATCCGCAATGCGGGTGCCTGGCGAAAGTGGGCGAGGCCAGAGCGAGCAGCAACAGCGCCGCTGCCATGAAGATAGAAATCGTGCGCATATCAAACTCCTCTTGATGAGACGCCCGCGGAGCGAGCGATCGAGATCAGTCCCTGGCCTGGATTATCGCGGTTTGTCCTGGAAGCGGCAAGGGAAAGAAGAGAATTCACGCCGCCGAAGTTGGCGGAATCATTGAGTCTGGTGCCGAGGAATCAATCTGTTGCCAGAAATACCAGGCGGCCAGACTAAAGCCGACGGCGATCACAAACCAGCGGATGTACTTCTGCTGGACCTTGCGGCCGAAGCGAGCCCCCAGGTAGCCGCCGAGGATTGCGGCGGCCATCATGGCGAGCGCGAGTCGCGGCTCGAAGAGCCCTTTGGCCAGAAAGATGACCACCGCCACGCCGTTGATCGAACCGGCGAGCACCGTTTTGAGAGCGTTCATCTCGTGGATGTTCTTCATCCCCATCAGGCCGAGCGTGCTGAGCATCAGGATGCCGATGCCGGCCCCGAAGTAGCCGCCGTAGATGCCGATCAGCAGTTGGGCAAAGACGACGGCGATTTGTGCCAGCGGCGAAGGAGCGGCATCGTGCCGCGAGTCGGCTTTCGCCAGCCGCTTGGTGAGGAAAGGCTGCAGCGTGAAGAGCAGCGCAGCGAGCAAGATCAGCCAGGGAACGAGCACGCGAAATTCCTTGGGAAACTCAGCCGCCAGCCAAGCCCCGATCCCTCCGCCGAGCAGACTGGGCACCATCAGCAGCGCCAACCAGTGGCGGACCTTGGCGATCTCCCGCCGATAGGCCCACGCGCTGCTGAAAGACGCCGGAGCGAGCGCAATCGTGCTAGTGCCGTTGGCCATCGAGTCGGCCAGATCTCCATAGCCGCCCAGGGCCGATTTGAGGGCCGGAAACGTCAAGAGCGTTCCCCCTCCGGCCAGCGCGTTGACAATGCCGGCCAGCAGCGCGGCGAGGCAGAGAGGGAAGTAGAAGAGGAACAGGTCCATGTGTTGAGTCTCAAATCTCAAGTCTCAGATTTAAAATCAGCGATTTGAGCTTTGAAATTTGCTGACTCTAACGTTTTCTATGTGCTGGAAATCGCGAGCAAAGCTAGCACGCATTTTCGCCCAGAAAATGCCTGTCTGCTTGAGTCGAGTACTTCTATGGCTCATTCAAACGC
>JBKJNY010000025.1:0-16512 GCA_046593355.1 Pirellulaceae bacterium
CATCCGCCCAATCCCCCGATGCACCGTCGGCTGCGAGCACCCCAGCTTCTGGGCAATCCGCTCCTGCGTCAGCCCCGCCACCCGCAGCTTGTAAGCCCGCTGATCCCGCCGGCAAGGCACCTTGGCAAACTGCGGCCGGACCTCCGCAAAACAAGTGTTCTTGGGCTTTTTCCCGCCGTTTTTCGCATTCGTGGACATGGTATTGCTCCTGGGGGATGGTGAGTGGTGAGTGGGGATTTGAGATTTGGAATTTGAGATTTGAGACCGGAGCCGCCGTTGGCAGGGCTCTGCCGTCTCAAATCTCAAATCTCCAATTTCAAATTCCCGTTCGTCCGCCTGTGGTAATATCCAATTGTACACATTCACGGTTGGCACCGGCAAGCCCTTGAAGCCAAGAAAGTTGGAGGTAAATCCTAAGAATTACCTTGACAACTTGCGCCGTTTGGAGCGGCGGTGTGGGCCGTAGGCAGGGCAGAGGGCAATAGACAGTCCTGAGTACTCAGGACTTGGTACTCGGTACCCAGTCTCCAGCCTCCAGCCCGCCACTCTTTTTGTGTTCGCTAGAGAAGCCACTCGCCCGGTACAATAGCTGGCATGTCCCCTCCCAAGCCCCGCCGCCGCTGGTTGCAGTTCCGCCTGCGCACGCTGCTGATCGCCGTGACGCTGGTAGCTCTGCTGCTGGGCTATGTCGCGTGGGAGCGGGAGCAATGCCGCAGGGGTAGGCAGGCGCTGAACATGCTTGTCCAAAAGCCTCCTGGTGAGTACAGTTGGCCGACTTCCGACCGGCCTGGCTGGCTGAAATACTTGCTAGGGGACAATCAATTTCGCTACATCAAATCCGCCGCACTCGACGGCGACTCCATCACAGATTTCGATCTCCGCCAGCTTGCAGCCCTCCCGAATCTGACAGAGGTCGAGATTTACGCGCCAAACGTGACCGACCAAGCCGTTTTGCATTTGCGAGGGCTGAAACAAATGGAGAAGTTCTCCTTTGTTTTCAATCGAGAGGTTACTGGAGAGTGCTGGGATATTTTCGGCGAGTGGCGCAGCCTTAGCGAACTGTCACTTCGCACGACCCATTTTGGGGATAACGACCTCCCCAAACTCCGGCTGCTTACTAACCTGAAGGAACTCTGCCTTGCCAATACCAGAATCACCGACGCGGGGCTGGAAAAGATTTCATCACTTAAAACTCTCGAATCGCTGGATCTATCGTTAAATGACGTGACCGACGCCGGTCTGCCACATATTAGTCACCTGACAAATCTTCGGTCGCTCGACCTTTCAGCGACGAAAATTATGGGACCGGGGCTCATCCATTTAGCCGCTCTGCCAAAGCTTGAGGCGCTGGATATTTATCGCTCTCAGATCACGGACGATGGGTTGGCCCCCCTCGCTAGCCTGACGAATCTTAAATCCCTGAAACTTGACGTCACTCAGGTTACAGACGCAGGCTTAGCTCACTTGTCGAGTTTGACAAACCTCGAGTCGCTGACAATGTCGACCACCAAAATCGCGGACGCAGGCTTAGCTCATTTGGCCGGGCTAAAAAACCTCCAACATCTACAGTTGGCATGGACTAAGGTCTCCGACGACGGCTTAGTGCATTTGAGTCGCATGACAAATCTCAAGAGACTGGAGCTTCAAGGTACGAAGGTGACGGATGCGGGATTGGCAAGCTTGTCGGCGATGATCAATCTCGAATCATTAGACCTCTCGAACACAAAGATTTCGGATGCCGGACTGAGGAATCTCAAAAACATGACGAATCTGCGGCATATCTCAACAGGTCAAACGGATGTCACAAATAAGGGAGTCAGGGAACTGAAAGCGTTGTTGCCAAGGACGATCGTTAACCACTGATTTTGTCCTCCCGCCACCGGTTATTTGCTTTCCCCAACCCCTTGCGGTGTAATGATATAGAGGGGCTGACTGGCGGCTGGCCGGAGCTTGCCGGGCAGGGAATAATTGGGGTGCCTGGCCGCGAATCAGGGTTTACGGGGCTGCTCGTCTCTTTCGCCGCCGGCAGGCTGGAAGTGTGGAGCAACCCAAAGGGGTCGGGAGTCTTTGGCGGCAATGGTTGTACCAGTTGAGAGTGGATTGACGCCAAAGACTCCCGACCCCGGCTATAACGATGTGAGCGAGGCGGATTTTGGCGCTGACGCTGGCTCAATTTAACGCGCTGGTGGATGACCATGGTCCCGCGTTGTTCCGGGTGGCCTACCGCATGGTGGGGGACCGGCACGAGGCGGAAGACATGGTGCAGGAGGCGTTTCGTTCCGCCTGGAAGAGCCGCGAGGCCTACGAAGAAGGGCGCGGGGACCGGGCCTGGCTCGCCTCTATCCTGCGGCGGCGGGTGGTGGACCGGTGGCGAAAGTCCGGGCCGCTCTCCGTCGTCAGTGGCGAGGGGCGCGAGCCGGGGGTGGAAGCGGTGGATCCGCTCGCCAGCGGCTATACGGACGAGATGCAGTTTGCCCTGGCTCAACTGCCGGAGGAGCTGCGGGAAACCTTGCTGCTGGTGGTCGTCGGCGAACTGACGCACCAGGAAGTGGCCGACATGCTCGCCATGCCGCTGGGAACCGTCCTCTCCCGTGTCAGCAGGGCTCGGCGGCGGCTGCGGGATGTGCTGGTGGGGCTCAAGACCTAACGTTGCAAACAATGTCGGAACTTCCTAACCACGAAATCGACGCACTACTCCGCGAGGTCGCGGTGCCGGAGGGTTTTCTCTCCCGGCTGAAGGAGTCGTTTGAATTTTCGGAAGCGGAAGTCGATGCGGCGCTGACCCAGATTGCCGTGCCGCAGGTGCTGTTGTCGCGGCTGAAGGAAATTCCGCTGGACGAATGGGTGGACCGCTCGCTGACGGATGTGCCGGTCCCTTTTGAGATTGTGTGGCAGGCGCGCAAGTCCACGATTGCGGATCGGGCAGGCCGTTTCGCGGATCAGGCCACGCACGCGGCCCTGGCGGCGGCACTTTTTGTGGCGATTGGGCTGGCGCTTTTCTCGGGGACGGCCATACTTGTCGGTTCGGCGTTTCCCAGGCCGACAGTAGAAATTCAGCCGACGTTCGTGGCGTATAACGGGCCGATGACGGTGGTGTCGCAGCCGGCTGAGGAAGAACCGGCCATTGTTTGCACTGGAATCACGCCACTACCCGAGAGCGTTCAACTAGCTTCGAGCCAAGGGCCGTCCATCTTCGATATGGAGCCGCTGGACACGGGCAACGAGCTGCCCCCCGGCGCGATCGGCCTGTGGCAAGCCAGCCTGGCCAGCGGCGTGCTGCCGTTTGATGATGTCGTCCGCATGCGCTGGGGCGTGATGAGCTACGGCAGTTTTAGCGAGGACGTGCCGGGGGAGTTGGATTCTCCTCGGCTGCCGCTGGCCGCCGGGATGGAGTCGCCGCTATTTGGACCCGGCCGGGCCTTCTTCCTGCGGCATCGCACCCATTCGCCCGTGGAGCCGAGCGCGGGAGATGAACTCGCCCTGGCGGCGGTTCCACTTTCCACCCGCGTGCAATCGTATCTGGAAGTTCAGAAGCTGGCCGGCCAGAATCGCCGGCCGGACCCGCGGCAGATTCGGGTCGAGGATTTTCTGGCCAGCGTCAACTATCGCTTTCCGCTGCCGGAGCCGGGAACGCTGGGCATTCGCACGGCAGCGGGGCCATCGGTCTTCGGACCGGAGGGAACGGCTCTGTTGCAGGTGGGCGTGCAGGCCGGCGCTTTGCAGCGCGAGTCCAGCGATGGCACGCATCTGGTCCTGTCGATTGACCTTTCCTCCAGCATGTCCCGCGGCAGCCGCTTGAATGAAGTGCGGCAAGGGGTCAGTCGGCTGTTTGATCAACTGGAGCCGGGGGACTATCTTTCGCTGGTCCTCTTTCAGGAAGAAGTGATCGAACGAGTGGAGAAAGCGTCCGCCGGAGATAAGGAAGGGCTGAAGCGGTTGCTGCTTTCCGTGGAGCCGCATGGTGGGACGGACCTGGCGGCGGGACTGCAAGCAGCGATGACGCTGCTGCTTTCGGACAGTTTGCCACAGGCCAAGCGGCTGGTGCTCATCACCGACAGCCGCGTGATGATGCCGCAGGCGACGGAAGCGCAAGTTCGTTTGCTGTTGGCCGAAGGAGAAGCGGTGGGGGCGAAGATGCAGATTCTGGATGTCAGCGACCGGAGCGAAATCGACCCGGCCCTGGCCGAGTGGGCGAAGGTTTTGAGCGGGGATGCCCGCCGCACGCCCGATGCGGGAAGGATCTATTGGCACTTGCTGGAAATGCTCTCCGGCCGCTCACCCGTGGTGGCCTCCGAGGCGAAGCTGAGCGTGCGGTTCAATCCTGAGTGCGTCGCCGCCTGGCGGCTCATCGGGCATGATGCCAATTCGTTTGCCGCGATCAATCCGCCATCGCTCGATGCCGAGCTGAAAGCAGGAGAAGCGGCGAGCGGCCTGTTTGAAATTTGGTTCAAACCGGGCGAGAGCGACGATGTGGGACAGGCCGAATTGACGTGGAAAGACCCGGCCAGCGGCTCCGCGCGGCGAGTGCTGCAGCGCATCAGCCGGCTGCAGTTTGCTCCCACCGCGGCGGAAATGCCCCTCTGCTTGCAACAAGCGGCATTGGCGGCGGAAACGGCCGAAGTGCTTAAGGGCTCGCGCGATGCCCTCCGCGAATTGGGGCTGATTCCCGCCAACAGCCGCGGGCTGGAGGGTGTGCTCGCCGCCGGCCGCACCGTTCACCCCCGGCTGGCCCAGCGGCCGGATTTTCAAGCGTTTTTGGAGTTTGTGGCACGGCTGGAGAAACTGGAGAAGTAACTCAGCAGGTTTCCAAATACCAACCCGAAGCGTCAGCGAGGAAGGGCAGGGGCTTCCCTCGCTGACGCTTCGGGTTGGTGGATTTCAGAGTCGATTCCTTTTGCCTATAATCTGACGTACATGCAGTGCTTGTTGCAGCGCCGCGGCTTTCGCCAGGCGGTGGTGCCGTAAGGAAACCAAACATGAGACGCCTCTCCCCCCGCTGGCTCGTATTCACGCTCCTTCTGGCCGCCGCCAGTGGATGGCTGCCGCAGGCTCGGGCCGTGGAGCCCGCCCGCGAGTTTCTGGATGCCCTCCGCGCTCGCGGCTACTACGACGTGGCGGTGGACTATCTCGACTCCGTCGAAGGGAATAAGAACGTGCCGGTGGCGTTCAAGGAGACGTTGCAATATGAACGGGGGCTGACCCTGGTGCAGGGGGCCAAGCACCAGCGGGACATCGTCATCCGAGAAA
Organism: Pirellulaceae bacterium; assembly: GCA_046593355.1. Taxonomy (GTDB): domain Bacteria; phylum Planctomycetota; class Planctomycetia; order Pirellulales; family Pirellulaceae; genus SXOA01. Next base: position 5,248 of record JBKJNY010000025.1, read on the forward strand.
AATGGCTCAATGACGCTCAGCAGGTGCTGAACCAGTTTGTCACCCAGCAGGGGACTAGCCCGCTCATCAATGCCGCCCGCAGCCAGCTCGGCAACCTGCTCGTCGAGCGGGCAAGGTTGAAAATGAAGAAGTCCGAGAAACAGGTGGGGGCCGAGAAGACGAAGCTCTATGTCGAAGCCCGCGTCCTGTACACCGAAGCCAAGGTCGTTTTTGAAAAACTCGTCGATGAGCTGGCAGAGAAGATAAAGGCGTATCCTGCTTCCATCACGGAAAAATCCGATCCCAAGAAGTATGAAGAGCGGGAACGCCTGCGGCTGGACTTCCTGATGGCCCGGTTGCTCGTCCCCGCCACGACCGAGGAATTGGCTGAAACCCATCCCAAGGGTCCCGAGCAAACGAAGGCGTTCACGGACGCTGCCGACGGTTACAAGAAGATTTACGAGCTTTACCGCGTCCGCATGGCGGGGCTGTATGCCCGCCTGTACCAAGCCCGCTGCAACCAGAAGCTCGGCAAGCACAAGGAAGCCATCGGGTATTTCACGTCCGACCTGCTTTCGAATCCCGATTCGCCGGATGAATTCCACAAGCTCCGGGTGAAGACGATTGAGCTCGCCTTGGACTCCTGGCTGGCGGAGAAGATGTACAAGGAAATTATGGACAAGGCCTATCCGGTGGTACACGAGGCCCGGGCCGACGAAGACAAGACGCCCGAGTTCATGGAAATGCGGGTGAAAATTGCCGAGGCGGCCAAGCACCGCGTGGCGCAGTTGCGGAAAGAAAAGCCGGTCAACGCGAACGAGATCAAGAAGCTGCTCGCCGCCGGTCGAAAGCTTGCCACCGAAGCTTCGCGGGCGACCGGCGCCTGGAAGGAGAAGGCTCGCAAGCTGCTTGCCGACTTCGCCGGCGGCGATACGGAAGTAGTCGCCCAAAAGCCGGATCCCAAGACGTTTATCGACGCGCGCAATGCAGGGACCGCTGCCATTAAGGAAATGGAGTCCGCCGACTTGATTGTCAAAGAGGTCAGCCAGCGACTGCCGGCCATTTCAGATCCGCAGCAGAAAGCCATCCTGCAGCAGCAGATTGAAGACGCCCGCAAGATCTCCGAGGAAGCGCGGGCCGGTGCCAATCAGTTTCTGAACGTCGCCCTCCGCCTGGCGGAAAAAGACACGGACATCAACGACCTGAACCTCCTCCGCTACCTCGTCTGCTTCCTCTCCTATAACGAAGAGAAGTATTTCGAAGCGATTGTGCTGGGCGAATTCATCGCCACGAAGTATCCGGACAGCCAGGGGGCCCGCCAGTGCGCTAAGATCGCCATGGCCTCCTATCTCAAGCTGTATGCCCTGGCCAAGCCCGATGAACGTGAATTTGAATCACAGCAAATCGTCAAGATTTGCGACTACATCGTCAAGAAGTGGCCCGACCAGCCGGAGGCGGAGGATGCGCTGCACCAGCTGATTACGTTCATGATCCGCGAGAAGAAGCTGGACAAGGCGCTCGAGTTTCTGAGCAAGATTCCCGCGGACTCTCCCAACCGGGGCATCGCCGAGCTCAAGACGGGGCAGGCCCTCTGGGCCGCTTACCTGGACGGGCAGCGGGAAGTCCGCGGCTGGGATCAGAATCCAGCGACGGCCCCGGACGCGGATACGGTTGGCAAGCGGAAGGCCGAGCTCGAGGAACTCAAAAAGCAGTCCAAGAGCATTCTGATCGCCGGCGTCGACCGGATGCAGGCTACGGGCGAGATTTCCAATGTCGTCGCCACCGCCGTGTTGTCGCTGGCCCAGATTTATGTCGATACCAACGAGCCGGCGAAGTGCGTGGAAAATCTGGAAGACCCGAAACTTGGTGTGTTGACGCTGATCAAGGCCAAGCACCCTTCCACGCTGAAGGAAGGCTTTGAGGTGGAAGCCTATAAGATTTCCCTGCGGGCCTATATCTCCACGCTGGCCACCTCGAAAGACACCGCGGCGACCATCAAGAAGGCCAAAGAGATGATGGACCTTTTGAAGAAGTCCATGGGGAACACGCCCGAAGGACAAAACAGGCTCGTGGCCATTTACGTCACGCTCGCTCGCGATCTGCAGACCCAGTTGGAGATCGCCGATCCCCAAGCCAAAGTCGGACTGGGCCAGGGTTTTGAGGTGTTCCTCAAGCAAGTGGGGGAGGATGCCACCGAGCTCAATGTCCTGTACTGGGTGGCGGAAACTTATCGCGGGATGGGGGAGAGCTTTTTGACCAACAACAAAGGCGTTCCCCCGGAGGCCAAAACGTATCTCGATCAGGCGATCGTGGCCTACAAGAACATTCTCGCCAAAGGAACGGCCAACAAGAGCTTCCTGACCGCCAACATGGCGGACTCTATCCGCATGCAAATGGCCAAGACCCTGCGCACGCTGAACGATTATAAGGGGGCGATGGACATTTTCGTCGAGATTCTCCGGGTCAGCCCCACCAAGCTGCCCGTGCAGGTCGAGGCGGCCCGGACGTATCAAAACTGGGGGGACAAGGGAATCAAGGATCGTTATAAGGACGCGATCGTGGGTGCTCGTCCCGACAAGAATAATCCGGACAAGCTCAAGCAGAACAAGAACATCATTTGGGGCTGGGGAGAAATCGGCAAGATGACCGCCAATAACCCCAAGTACGCCGAGCAGTTCCACGAAGCCCGCTATAACCTGGCCCTGTCCCGTTACAACTGGGCCTTGGCGGAAAAGGATCAGGCCGTGAAAACCGACCGCTTCAAGCAAGCCAAATTGGACATTGCCCAAACCATCGGACTGTACGATGGCGGGGGGCCGAAGTGGGAAGGCCAGTACGACGCCTTGATGAAAAGGATCCAGAAATCACTGGGGGAACCCGTGCTCGGCATCGAGTCGCTGAGGCGTCGACCGGTGCCGATGAATGCGAAGGAACCTCCCAAGGTGACTGTCGCGCCCAAGACCACTCCGACCAGCGCCACGACTCCCGCCGTCGTCAAACCGGCAGCGGCTCCGGCAGCCACGAAGGCGGCTCCGGGCAAGACAGCGCCGGTCAAAACCACCACCAGCAAATAACCACCAGTTCAAATTTTCGAGTTTCAGGAAGCGCCTTATGCCCCTTCACGCACGATCGATTCTGGCCTTAGCGGCCGTTGCCTTCGCCACTATTGGCCTGCTGCCCCGCGCGCATGCCCAAATGGACGCCGTCACCGTCAACAAGAAAATTAACCGCGGCACCATCACGGCGATGACGGCCTCCGAGATCACGCTGGACCAGGCCGGCGTCGCTCGCAAATATCCCGTGAATGAGATCACCAAGATCGCCTTTGGCGACGAGCCGACCGATCTGACCGCGGCCCGCAACTCCGTCGAACAGAAAAACTACAACAGCGCCAAGGATCAACTGGACAAGATTGATCCGGCGAAGGTGGAAAGGGAATTGATCAGTCAGGACATTGCCTTCTACAAGGCCTATTGCCTTGCCAAACTGGCATTGACCGAAGGGGGCAACAAGAAGGATGCGGCCGTGGCGATGTTCGCGGTTTACCAAAAGGCTCCGAGCAACTACCACTTTTACGAAATGGCGGAAATCCTGGGGGATCTAGGAGTCGCCACGGCTAATTTCGAGGCGGCGGCCAAGTTCTATGGCGATACGGGCCTCGGGGGCGCGCCCTGGCCCGAATACAAACTGCGGGCGGGCCTGTCGATGGGCCGCGCCCTGGTTCTGGCCGGCAAGTTCGACGACGCGGCCCAGGCGTTCGACGCGGTGGCGGGCAGCGGCGAAACCAATCTCGAGGCCAACGCCCTCAAGCAGCACGCGATTGTGGGCAAGGCCCTGTGCCTGGCCGAGACGGGCAAGCCGGACGAAGGGATCACCATGCTGAACGACATCGTGGCGAAAAACGACCCGCAGCTCGACGGCAAGCTATTCGCCCGGGCCTACAACGCCCTGGGCAATTGCTATCTCAAGCAGACCAAGCCCAAGGACGCCCTGATGGCGTTCCTCAAAACCGACCTGCTGTTCTTTGCCGATTCCGACGCCCATGCCGAGGCTCTCTCCAAGCTCGCCAAGCTGTGGGACGAGACCGGCCACGCCGATCGGGCCACGGACGCCCGGAACAAGCTCCGCGACCGTTACTCGGGGAGTGTTTGGGCCACCAAATAGGCGGCTGGCTCCTTAGCTCCACAAAAGCGGGATTTTGGTGCTTTACGTCCGCCAGCCGGCCTGTTTAGAATGACAACCTTTCCGCGGCTGGGTGCTTCGCAGGCGAATTCCGGTCCTGGAGCGGAATAAATCAGGCCGGATTGCTGGAATCGACATCGTCCATAAACACATTGGTTAGCAAACACTTACGGGGTTTTGGAGGCATTCATGCGGGGTCCCACGGTGAATCGAGGCTGGGCCATTATTTTTGGCGTGCTCGCCATGTTGATTCTCGGCGGCGAGCTGGTTAGCTCCTTGCCATCTTTTTTGTCGCCCGCGGCTGTCGCCCAGGAACCGGACCCGGCTGCCGAGGAAACGACCACGCCCACGGAGGAATCGACGGTGGATCCGGACGCGCCGTCTGATAACTTCCTGATTTGGTTCGTCACCGCGCTCGGTTGGAAGTATTGCATCGCTTTCCTGTTCATTTCGTTCTCGTTCGTGGCAGTGCTGGTGATGAACCTGCTTTCCGCCCGTCGGGACGCGATCTGCCCGCGGCACCTGGCGGACGCTTTCGAGGCCCATCTCAACGAGAAGCGGTTTCAGGAGGCCTTCGACCTGGCCAAGGCGGACGACTCGATGCTCGGCCAAATGCTGGCTGCCGGCATGGCCAAGCTTCAACAAGGCTACGACAAGGCTATGGAAGCCATGGGGGAGGTCGGGGAGCAAGAGAACATGAAGATCGAGCACCGGCTGAGCTACATCGGTCTGGTCGGCAGCATCAGTCCCATGGTGGGGCTGCTGGGCACGGTGGATGGGATGGTGGCTTCGTTCATGGTCATCGCCGGCTCCACCGCCACTCCCAAGCCGAGCGTGCTGGCGCGGGGTGTTTCCACGGCCCTCATCACCACGCTGGTCGGCCTGGTCCTCGCCATTCCGGCCATCATTGCGCTGGCCCTGCTCAAGAATCGCTTTGCCAAGTTGGTGCTGGAAGTCGGTCAGACCGCGGGCAACCTGATGGGCCGGTTCGAAGGAATGGCGGCCAAGAAGTAATGCTGGGTGGCACGCCCACGGCTTTGCGTGGGCGTGGACGGCTGGTGCGGCGCAGTCACGATGTCGGGAAGTCATTAAGAGCCAGTTTCGCATGAAGATCAAACGAGTCGAAGCCGCGAAGGTCGAAATCGACATGACCCCCATGATCGATATCTGCTTCCAGCTTTTGACCTTTTTTGTGTTCATTCTGAGCTTTGAGGGCGCCGACAACGATGCCCGGATCCTGTTGCCGGCCAGCGAGCTCGCCAAGCCGCCGGAAAAGTCCGAGGACGTTCCGATCATGCTGCAGGTCGCCAAGAACGGGCACATTTTGGCCGGCGGTCAGGAGTTTCCGAACGCGGAAGCGGCCAAGTCGCTACTGACGGCGGAGAGGACGGTACTTGAGCAGCGCGGCAGGAGCGTGGGGGACGCCAATATCATCATCCGGGCGCACAAGGATGCCAAAACGGGTGACGTGCAGAAGTTGATCAAGACGGCCCAGGAAGTCGAGTTCGTGAAGTTTTCCCTGCGGGCCAAGGACAAAGAATAGTTCTGGCCCAGGAAGCGGCGGCAGGCAAGGTAGTTCCCCATGGCGATAAAAATCAAAAAAGGCGGCGAACCGCAGGTGGCGATCGACATGACGCCGATGATCGACATCGTTTTCCAGCTCTTGGCATTTTTCATTTTCACGCTCAAGATCACCACGCAGGAAGGGGACTTCAACATCAAGATGCCGCTCGCCGCTCCGCGGGCCGGCACGCCCGATCCCAACCAGGTTCCGCCCATCAAGATCCGTATTCGGTCCACCGTGGACGGCACCTGCAATGGGATTTTCCTCAATCCCAACGACGACGGCACCGGCGGCACCCCCTTCGGCAACGACGGCTGGAAGCAACTGCGGGCGCACATCGCCAGCCTGGTCGGCACCGGCAGCCAGGCGGCCTCGGCGGAAGTGACCATCGACGCCGACTACAATCTCGATTACGAGAACGTCATCAAGTGCATCACCGCGGTCTCCGGCGAAAAAAGCCCGGACGGCCACATCACCAAGATGGTCGAGAAGATCAAATTCGCCCCGCCCCGGCCGCCGGGGGGTTAGCGGGAATAGAGCCGGTGCATTCTCTCGAATGAGTCAGCGCTTGCAGCAGATATCTTTTCTGCCGCATCTACCAAGAGGTGACTCATGCGTAAGCTCCCCTCGTTTGCGTCGGCGGGCGTCCATATCGATATGACGCCGATGATCGACATTGTCTTTCAGCTCCTGGCTTTCTTCATCTTCACGCTGCGGATTGTCGTGGCCGAAGGAGACCTGGCGATCCAGATGCCGCTGACGCCCGTGCCGGGACAGCCTTCGATCACCGCTCTGCCTCCGCTGCAGATCAAGCTCACAGCCGCGGCGGACGGGTCGCTGGCGGGGATTCACCTCAATGATCAGTTTGTCGAGGATCTGCCGGCTCTGCGAGCTCGAATTGTGGAGCTGATTGGCGGCAACACGCACCTTGCGGCGGAGATGGAAGCTGATCTGCACTGTGAAGAGCAGCTCGCTTACGAACACACCATTGCCGCCATTACGGCCATCAGCGGCCGCCGCGATGCTACCGGGCACATTGAGCCGCTGATTCACAAGGTGCGGTTCCGTTAGTTATGCCCGCGGATGAAACTGGTTATGCACCTTCCGCAGCCGCGATTGGTCCACGTGCGTGTAGATTTGCGTGGTGGCGATGCTGGCGTGGCCGAGCAGCTCTTGCACTTGCCGCAGGTCGGCGCCGCCGGCCAAAAGGTGCGTGGCGAAGCTGTGCCGTAGCGAGTGGGGGCTGATGGCGGCGGGGACTCCGGCCCGCCGGGCGTAGAGCTTGACGAGTTCCCAAATGGCTTCCCGCCGCAGTTGCCGCCCGCCGCGGGACAGCAGCAGCCACGGCGGGGGCGAGCCCGCAACGGCGGCCAATTCGCCGCGTTCGGTCTGCAAATAATCTTCCAAAGCGGCGACGGCGGCCTCGCCCAGAGGCGTCAGCCGCTCCTTGCTCCCCTTGCCGCGGGCCAGGCAATATTTCTCCGCCAGGTGCAGGTCCCGCACGTGCATGCCGGAAACCTCCGAGGCCCGACAGCCGGTGGCGTACAGCATTTCCAGCATCGCCCGGTCGCGGCGAAAGAACGCATCCCGCGGCTGCGGCGCGGCCAGCAGCCGCTGCACCATCGAGACCGAGAGCACCTCCGGCATCCGCTCCCAGGTCTTTTGCGTCCCCAGCAGCTCGGCCGGGTTGTCTTGCACAATTCCTTCGAGCTGCAAATAGCGGTAGAAGATTTTTAGCGAGACGATGTGGCGGGCGATGCTGGGCGGGGCCAGCTTCTCTGTCTGCAGCCAGCCCATATAGTCCGACAGATCCCGCACGGTCAGCTTGGGAACGAACCGCGTTCCCGCCCACTGGCAGAAGCGCCTCAGGTCTCGTTGGTAAGCCGCCGTGCTGTTGGCCGCCAGGTGGCACTCCGTCCGCAGATAGTCGATGCAGGCCGCCGCCCACCGCGCCGCCTGGGTGCTGCCGCTCGGCTGGGAGGCCGCGGGGGCGATGAGCTTCGGCTTGAGAGGACGGACGGGCATGGGGGGGAGGAGTGAGTGGTGAGTGGTGAGTGGTCCTTGTTCACCACTCACCACTCACCACTCACTGCATTCCATTCTCTTCGTCCCCCCGGCGCTCCGCCGGCAACTCACCTTGTCTCCCCCCTCAACCCCGCTACATTCGTTGCAAGCGCCCCAGCGCCGTCAGCCGGCCGCCATGGACCCGCACGCCGCCATGCAAAACATCATCATCGAAAAACCTTACCAGTTCGTGCCGCCCCACCACGGCACGTTCTGGTCCTGGCTCATCAAACTCGCGGGCGTCCCCGCCTGGCAATTGCGGAAGGCCGAGGGAGTGGTGGCCCACGAAATCCGGGGCATCGAGCGGCTGCGGGAGTCCATCGCGGCGGGACACGGCATCCTGCTCACGCCTAACCATCCCCGCACCGCCGATCCAGTCGCGTTTGGCCTCCTCGCCGACCAGGTTCCTTGCCACGTCTTCGCCATGGCCAGTTGGCACCTCTTCCATCAGGGCTGGGTCAACGCCTGGGTCATCCGGATGATGGGAGGCTTCAGCGTCAATCGCGAAGGGGTGGATCGCCAGGCGATCACCACCGCCATCGATCTCCTCACCGCGGCTCGCCGTCCGCTCATCATCTTTCCCGAAGGGGCCACCAGCCGCATCAACGACCGGTTGCAGGCGCTGCTGGACGGCGTCGCATTCATCGCCCGCAGCGCGGCCAAAAAGCGGGCCCGCCACTCACCCCCCGGCAAAGTGGTCGTCCATCCGGTCGGCATCAAATACCGCTTCAGCGGCGACATCCACAAGGTCGCGGACGAAGTCCTCACCGACATCGAGCGCCGCTTCACCTGGCAACCGCAGCGCGATCTGCCGCTGCTCCTCCGCATCGGCAAGGTAGGGAGCGCCCTCCTGGGCCTCAAAGAAATCGAATATTTCGGCCAGATCCAGCCGGGCCGCCTCGGCGACCGGCTGCGGGGGCTGATGGACCATCTGCTCGGCCCGATTGAGCAGGAATGGCTAGGAGCTGTGCAAACCGGTAAGGTGGTGCCGCGGGTCCGCAACCTGCGGGTGAAAATCCTGCCGGACATGGTTGCCGGCCGCGTCGACAAAGCGGAGCGGGCCCGTCGCTGGAAGCACCTCGCCGACATCTACCTCGCCCAGCAGCTCTCTTGCTACCCGCCGGACTATCTCGCCCAGAATCCAAGCGTGGACCGGGTGCTGGAAATCATTGAGAAGTTCGAGGAAGACCTGTTCGACAAAGCCCGCCGCCACGGCCACCTCAAGGTCATCCTGCAAATCGCCCCGGCCATTGAAGTCTCCCCCGAGCGCGTACGAGGAGTTTCCATCGACCCTTTGATGGTCGAAATCGAGCAATCCCTTCAGCAGATGATCGACGAGCTGGCGCGGGAATCCCTGCCGCTGGAAAGTCCGATGCCCTGACCATGGCAATTCGACTTCGTGCTTTAGACCTCATTCCTGCGAAAACGTGACAAACTTATGGCCGAGCAACATCAAAAGATCCCGCCCAAGTCTAAGGCGATGCTGATTTGCGACCAGGTGATCATCGAGCGGGATACGAATAAGATCAGTGTCATCTCTTCGTACAATTCCGTTCCAGTTTGGCGAGAATCGCCAGAAACCAAACCCTTTTGCGTATTTCTGAAATTGACGGAAGGCAACCCAACATGCGACATTACAATGGAGATGCACGATCTTCGTGAAGACCGTGTCATTTCCCGGCTCGGGCCACAAACGGTACAATTCGCTGATCGTCTGGAAGCGGTGGAGGTGGTCGGTTCGTGGCCGGCCGTGCCGATTGAACACGATGGTGCCTATGATATCGTGGCCTTCGCCGACAGCCAGGAGATTGACCGTCACCGGCTGCAGATTTACTTCCAAGAGGAGCAAGACGATGAAGAAACCCAATAACAACAAGAAAGAGAAGACGGCTGCCGCTCATGGAAACGGCAACTCGCCGCCAAGGTGTCCCCCCGTGACTCGAATGATCAATTCAAGAGTTATCTATCTTGGGGAGGCGAAGATCCTCAATCCTCCTGAACCCATTAAGAAACCAGCCGCAAAGAAGCCAAGCCGGAGCGCGTCGTAAATGGCTCAGGGATTCGGCGGCAGTTGGAATCAGGACGAGAGAGCCTGAAAATGTCCGCGGGCAGAATCCTGGAGGATTCTGCCCGATCTATTCGCAGCTTTAGACTACTCCACCAGGCTGAGAACCCGCCGGGGAATGACGTCTTCGGGGTTGTAGTCAATCAGCATATTGCCGCCCCCGTTGACGTCCAGCGTGCGGCTGACGTATTGGGAACCGATCTGGGCTGCACCGTTGCCCGTGACATTCATCAAGGCGTTGGCCGCATAGAAGGTCCCTTTCACCAGCATGGCGGCGTTCCCGCTGATGCTCAAGGCGTTGTCCGCCTCCCGGTCTTGAAACAAGGTCATCCCCTTGTAGAGGCCACTGGTGGGGGGTGTGATCGTGACGGAGCCGCCGTTGCTGCCGCTGAGCGTGATTTTGTCGCTGGCGCTCTTGGGAGCATTGAAAATCATCACTCCTTGCGCTACCAGGTTCCCTTGACCGCTGAAGGAGAAGCCCCCTCCATCGATGTAATAGATGCCGGGCATCATGGTCACATTGGCCTGCCCGGTGATGGTAATCCCGCCATGGTAGGTGCCCGGATAGATGATTCGGTTGCCGTTGCTGTAGTGCTTAGGACCGCTGCTTTGGTCGTTGTAATCGTTCATCGTAGGTTCCGGGATATTCCGCAAGGGATCGGGCTGCGGCTGCATTCCAGTGTTCATATCGCCGACAAAACCTCCGCCGCTGGTCCCGCCGACGATCGAAAACGCGTCTGCAGTGAGCGTGCTGCCGCCCGTGGTCACGGCGGCATCAGGGGCGTCGGAATTGACGATGACGGCAGCATCGCCCGTGACGGTTCCAGCTCCCCCCCCCGTCGCCCGCAGGGCGGATGGCGCATGCAGGTCCAGAACGTGAATGCCGATCAGCGACGGTGCCCATTGGCCGCGAGCCACCGCCCGGGCTGAAACGGGAATCGTTCCCGAACCAAGCACGGCGCTGAAGTAACGCGACTGGTTACGCTGCACGGTCACCTCCGCGAATCCCTTCGGCAAGGCCGTGCCCTTGCGAGGACCGCCAAGGTAGGTTTGCGGCGACATCCGCACGGTGACAACCGAACTGGTGCCGTCGTTGCCGAAACCGTTGGCGGCGGCGATTGCCAGTGCCCGGCTGGTTGCCGTGCCGCTGGGATCCAATCCCTTGTTCGCCGGAAAATTCCGGAACAAATCTTCCGCGGCCGCCATCGTAGCGGCGTCCGCCGTTGCCTGCACTTTGCGTCGCTGCTCGAGCAGACCACCGCCGTCGAGGGAGATGGCCGCGCAGACCAGGAGTACGGTCAGGCAGGCAGCGACCAGGACAACAATGGCCCCGCGCCTGGATGATTTTCGCGACACGGTGGAACGGCTTAGGATCAACATGATGGCATCTCCAAAGGTGGGTCGTCTTTCG
>JBKJNY010000155.1:0-146008 GCA_046593355.1 Pirellulaceae bacterium
GCTGTGGGTGCAACCACGGGAGTCTTGTCTGGCCAGTAAATAGGGCTGCTCGGACTTGAACCGAGAACCAACAGATTATGAGTCTGCTGCTCTAACCGATTGAGCTACAGCCCCGAAAAAGTAGGATGGGCTTCCCGGCCCGTCCCAGAAGACAATGATAGCCGCCGCCAAGTTCGGGCGCTAGAGCGTTGACACTTCGTAGCTGGGACTTTAGTCCCAGCGTGCGCACTCGAGCAATGCTGGGACTAAGATCCCAGCTACCGCGGCTACAGTTTCCACCCATCCGGCAAAACCCCTTCTTTCACCACGATGGGTATCCCATCGCGGATGATGCAGGCTTCGTCTTCGCCGCGGGTTTCGACTTTTCGCTCGTTCTGGATGTGGACGTTCTGGCCGATGCGGCAGTTCTTGTCGAGGATGGCCCCTTCGATGCGGCTGCCGTTGCCGATGCCGATGGGGGGGCGGCCGGCGGCGCGGCCGGCTTTGAGCTCGCTGTCCCGCTCGTAGGCGTCGGCTCCCATCGTGACCGTGTTTCGGATCGTGACGTTCTCGCCAATGATGGACCGCAGGCCGATGACGCTGTTTTCAATCACGGCCCCGCGGCCGATTTTGCAGCCGTCGGCGATGAGGCTCCCTTTCACGGTCGCCCCGTTCATGAGCGTCGGCGGCAGGAACCGGGGGCGGGTGTAAATGGGGGCTTCCGGGCGGGCCAATTCGAACGGCGGGTTCTCGGAGGCCAGGCTGAGGTTCGCCTCGTAGAACGCCTTGATGGTGCCGATATCTTCCCAGTATCCGTCGAAGAGGTGCAGAAAGACCTTCTTCGCCCGCACCGAGGCCGGAAATACCTCCCTGCCGAAGTCGCCATAGTCGGTCTTGTTGAGCACATCCACCAGCGTGTCGCGGTTGAAGAGGTAGATGCCCATGCTGGCGATGCAGTCGCGGCCCTTGCTCTCAATGCCATGCGCGTCAATCCAGGCGGGATCCATCTTGACGATGTCGATTTCGGCATCGGTCTGGGGCTTTTCCAAAAAGCCGGCGACGCGGCCGTTTTCTCCCACCCGCATCACGCCGACGGAGCGAACCGTCTGGCGATCCACCGGCATGCCGGCGATGGTCACGTCGGCACCGCACTGCTGATGGGTCCGGAGCATGTCCCGAAAATCCATCCGGTAAAGCTGGTCGCCGGAAAGGATCAGCACGTAGTCCACGCCCGGCTGGGTGAGGTAGCGGAGGTTTTTGCGGACTGCATCGGCGGTCCCTTGATACCAGTCCCCCTTGGCGTCGTCGCTGATTTGCTGGGCGGCGAGCAGCTCGACAAAGCCGCCGTCGAAATTGTCAAAACGGTAGGTCTGCCGCAGGTGGCGATGGAGGCTGACCGAGAGGAACTGCGTCAGCACATAAATCCGGTTGAGGCCGCTGTTGATGCAATTCGACAGCGGAATATCGATCAGCCGATACTTAGCCGCCAGCGGCACCGCCGGCTTGGAGCGGTACTTGGTCAGCGGATACAGCCGCGTGCCGCGTCCGCCGCCCAGGACCAGGGAGATGATGTTGCGCATGGGAAGCCTGCCGGTTTAGTCAGGAGGAGCGGAAGGGCCAGAAGGATTATTGAGCATAGAGGGTGGCGCGAACGCGGGCAAGAAGCGGGAGACGTCGTTCTTCTCCAGCCCCACGACCCCACCGGCCTTGTGCCGGTCGGTGAGTTGATTCTGCACTAGAAACGAGGGCAAACAAACCAGCTCAGCGACCTTGTGCCGAAGTGAACGAGAAGGCAATCGCGTAGTTATCGGCGAGCCATTCCTTTGGTCGGCAACACGCCTCCCCAACTACGTACTTTTTCAGAACCTCTGAATACAAACTTAATCGTAGTCGGCGAGCATGACTGTCCGGGCATGGTTGTCGCGCCAATGGATGGCGTTTCGCGAGTAGCCGCAGTCAAAGAGACGGAAAGTGTCGTTTCTGACTTGAAGATTTCATCTGCGGACTTGACCAGATCAATATCGATATCTCCCTGCATTCTAAGCTGGCCAGTACCTGACAAGACTACCAAGTCAGTTTTCACAGCCTTGCTGTCTTGTACAGTTTGAAAAGACGAAGGCTGAATTACTTTAGAAACTTCAAGGCCATCAATGACAAATGAGACTAGCAAGGCGGCTTTGTGAACTGGGAATGCGAGTTCGCTACCCGATGGTTGAATAACCAGGAAAGCTGCTTCGGCACTCATGGACCAATGTTCTTGGTTTGTGATTGCCCGGGTCAAGGTCAGCCAACCAGTGATGATCTCAATTTTTGGAGCGGCAGATTGCGGAGTGAGTATCTGTAGCAACTGGCCTCGAGTTGCCGACCGCGTGAAAGTTCCTGTCCGATAGGGAACGTCAAACACATCTGGCTTCTCAGTCTTGACTAAGAACGGGACTCGATTCGATGGAAATAGGACCGCGGTGACGGTTTTTCCGTCGCAAGGCACATTCAGGTGGTAAACATCCGGCGACAATTCCACAAAACAGGAACTGACCTGTTGATACCACTTCGCAAAGTCCGAGAAGTTACTGCCGGTGACCGTTTGAGCTTTTTCATCCACGCCGATCAGCCACAAGACATGGGCACCATTTGCCGCGTTCAGTAGTCCAGCGATTTGGCGGGCCGCCTTTTGATGTTCGGCTGGAAGTTCCCTCTTTAGCTCAACGCGCGAGTCTTCAATGGCTTGTCCGCCTAAAACGCGGTCGATGACATCTCGGGTCCAAGTTTCTATTTCGTGGTCGCGCATATCAGTACGCTAGCCGATTGTTGAACGAATCGCTACTCCGAACAAAATGGATGCACCCATTTTCTGAAACGCTTGACTTTCGCTTCCCTACTGCCGAAGCTGTAGAGCACCCGTGGAGAAATACAAATGGCATCGCAGGTTGTCCGCTGTCCCAAATGTGGCGATGCCGCTCTATACGTCGGTGGCCAGATTTCTTGCAAAACGTGCGACGCAACGTCGGCAAGGGGAAATTCATCCGCGCGCGCGTCAAGCGCTGCGGGAACTAGTGGGAGCAATCCCGGAATCTCATGCCCCAATTGCAGGCGCGAAACTACCAACCCGCCGGAATTAGCCGGACAAACAGTTTCGTGCCCATATTGCGGGGCTCATTTCACGCTTCCTCCGACTGCCCCAAGCTCGGAGCGACCCACGAGCAACCGACCGCCACCCCCTCCGCCGCCAATGGGGACTGCACTGCCTGAGTCGCCAACCGTTGCGTCTGTTGGTATTCGGCGGTCCTATTCCCAAGCAGCGCGGCGTACCTTCCGCGAATCTACCTCTTGGTTTGATGTTTTTGACTGGAAGTTTGAAAAATACCTCACTCCTTGGATTATTCGCCTGACTTGGATCGCCACGTTGGGAGTCTCGGCATTGTGGGTCGTTGGCATTTTGATTCTGACAGTCATGTCGTTGGTCCCAGACGTCGCTGGTGGAGCTACAACCAAACGCAACCGTGAACGACCGGAGGGCCAAATCGAATATGAGATTCGTCCACCGAAGCTGAACTGGGAGCGGGCACAGAAACCCATCATCGCCATTTGTAGTGCCGCCACTGCTTGTATCGGTGTTCTAATCGGTTTGCTTTGGACGCGAGTAATTCTGGAATGTGCGATAGTTCTCTTCAACATGGCCAATTCGCTGACGAACATCGAAGACCATTTTCGAGAGGGTTGAATCGGCTGAAAGGGCGCGCGATGGCTGCTGAAATCTCTTCACCGTGCAGCGGCGCAACCTCCGAGCCGCGGGCATAATCCACCGGGGCGATAGCAAACGACCGATTTCAGCCGCGGCAGCGGCGACCAGAACCCAGCCCACGGCGCAAGCCGTGGGTAAACGGTACATGCACGTCAGAAAGCCCCGGCAGGGGCGAAAGAACGTGTGGAGCGCGTGTAGAGGGGTATCTTGTCTGCAGGTCCACGCGGCTCACCCTTCCCGCACGCCACCTTTCCATCGCCCCTGCCGGGGCTCCAACGCCATATTGCGCGTCTACCCACGGCTTGCGCCGTGGGCTGGAATCTAACGCCGCTACCGCGGCTCGACGCCATCGTTTTTCGGCAATTTCTCTTGACAACCTTTTCCGGAATTCTGGCCTCCCGCCTCTTGACGGTGCCAACTGAACAGGTGTATCATTGACGGATAGTCTGCAAGTGTTCTGTTGTCCCTTGTCAGGAGAAAGGCCATGATATCGCTGGAACAAACAAGGAATGGTTGTGGTTCTGCTCACGTTTTGGAGGCCGGAGCGCTGGCTTCGCGGGCTCCATCCCTGGTCGCAGTGTCGCCCGACGGCGATCAGGGGGGTGTTGAAAAACCAGGGGGGTTATTCAACACAAGTGTGGACCCGCGGGTAGGGGGGTCTGTTGAAAAACCAGGGGGGTTATTCAACACTTCTTTGTGTGAGGCACCGGCGGAAGCGCCTCAGGAGGAGGAGCCGGCCTACATTCCCCGCGTCTTTAGTCCCAGTCCTTATTCCCGCGGCGGGCGGCCGAAGGTGCTGACGCCCGAGGTCAAGGAGGAACTGTGCAAGCTGCTTTCCATCGGACTTTCGCGGCGGCAGGCGGCTTCCTGGCTCGACATCGACCACAGCACGATCAGCCACATGGCGGCGCGGGACGAGGATTTTGCCCGTAGCATCACGCGGGCGGAAGAGCTGGCCAGTGTGCAGCCGATGATGGTCATGGCCGCGGCCAGCCGCAAGAATTGGCGGGCTGCCGCCTGGATGCTGACGCATAACTTGAAGCGTGAGCCGGTGCTGACAGAGGAGGAGAAGAATCAGAAGGTGGAAGAGTGGCTCGCCAACAAGCGCCGCAACATGGAATATGAGCGGCGGGGTGCGATCCTGGAAGAAGAGGCCAAGGAAGCGGAGCGCGAGCGCAAACGGGCCAAACAAGCGGCCTGGGACCGGGACATGGAGGCCAAGGAACGGGCCGAGCGCGAGGAGCGGAGAAAGCGGCGCGGCGAGCGGCTGCCGAAACAGGCGGAGGGGCCGGCATGAACGGGCTACGCGACGCGGCGGTTCGCGGGCGAGGGATTCTCGCGGCTGAGAATCGACCGCGCCAGCCTGACGGCTTTCCCCTGGAGCCTCTGAAGGCGCGCTCGAAGCGTTTTCCGCTCGCGCGCCCGGAGCAGGTCGGCTTCCTGCTGGAGAACGTCGAGCAGGCGCTGCGTCTCTCGCGCGACCGCTTCGGCTGTTTGCCAGCGGGCTGTCAGTTCAGTGGTCTCGGCAGCGAGCTGGGCTCGCAGATCGGCAGTCAGAGCGCGGCAGTCGCCGAGTTCCGCTTGCAGGCGGCTGAGGTCATGCTCGGCAAAGGCGGAGTTCTCCGGAAAAAGCGCCGCATGATCCAAGGGAACTTCGTGCGCCAGGTCCTCGCCGGCTGGAGGCGGCAGGATTCTGCTCGGGAACGACAGTTCCAGCCCAGCCGCGATGCGTTCCTTGGCTATGGCGTGAAGCTCTTCGATCAGTTTCACCAGTCGCGGCGCTGCCGGAGTGTTGCATTCCAGGGCGTCATGCAGCATGGACTTTTGGTAGGCGATCTTGGCGGGAGACGGGTCCAGGAGCTCGGGCACAACCTGGTCCAAATGGGCCGCCGCGGTAATCCGCCAGGCCGCGGGAACATAGTGGGGGCAATTATGGTAGTCCAGCAGCGCGACCGGCACCCCTTGCAGCATTCCTTCCAGCATGGCCGTCGAGGCGGTCGTGATGACGGCATCGGCATTCGCCAGCGCGGCGGCCAGGTCTTGGCCGGTGGTGTCGCGCAGCGAGTTTTCGATGCCGACCGTTTTTTCCAAGCCCTGAGTGATGCGCCAAACCGTGCGGAGGGGAGTTCCGCGAACCGCCGGGTTGCGATCCAGCCAGGATTTGAGATCCATGAGGGACTGGGTTGTCCGTTGCAATTGCTCCGCGTTGAAGCCGGCGCACTTGGCTGTGAGCACCAGGATAGTGAACGGCTCGGACGGACTTCGCCGGCGCGGCTGTCTGCCGAGCAAACCATCCAGCCGCGGCAATCCCACGACCTCGCACTGGCCGGTATTTCCCCAGGATTCCAGCGTGCGAGCCTGGGAGGAGCCGATGCAGGCGATCTTGTGGCTCAGGGCGGGGCGCACGCTCCAGAGGCAGGACATGCCCGGTGGAAACTCCCAACTGGCTCTCCATTCCAGAATGCCATCGAGCGCATAGAGCGTGGGGCATTGGCGAGCGACCAACTCGTAGTTGACCTCGCGGAAGCGCGGAAAAAACTCGTTGAAGAAAATGCAGACATCGCCCGGCCGGGCATGTTTCAGCAGCTCGTCGGGCGGCTCCATGCGCACGTCGAAGTCACTCGTCAGCGGGCGGGCATGATGCTCCACTTCGGCGGGGGTTCCGACATAGTAAATGGGCAGGCGCACGTCCACGACTCCTTCGCCAAATGTCCTAATCAATTTCCCGAGTTAGCCCTTGACCCGCTATCGTGTGCGTCCCAACAGGCGGCGCGTGACTCGTTTCAGCCAATGCGGCCGTCGCGGCCCGCGGCCCGCACTCTCAATCACCGGCGGCGTCGAGGAAGCAGCGGCAGGCGGCACTGGGTTGTTTCCTTCCTGGATGTTCGGGCGGGCATAGCCGCGCCAAATGGCCTTGGTGATTTCGCTTTCCGTGATTTGACCCGCGGCTTGAGCTTCCCAAAACAACTGGAACCACGTCTCGCCATGAGGATGCCCGACGTAGCGCCAAGGCTGCGTCATCAGACTCGTGTAGTGGACGATCTTGGTTCCCTCGCCGATCTTGTCGAAGGAATTCCAACCTGGATCCAGTTCGCCAATGGCGTGGGGATGAACCGCCAGGTAAGGTTCGCCCAGGCGCGTGAAATCGCCGTAGGAAAATTGCCCCGACCCAATTTCATCAAAGATGCGGGGGAGGTCGAAGCGGCACTTGCTACAGTCGAGCAGCAGCACGCTCGGCCCCCATTCGGCTGTTCCGTAGGCTTTGACGCAGAGCATGTCCGCCCCGTTCATCGGCAGATCGAAGAGCTCGCCAATGTCCCCCAGGCAGGCCACGTCGGAATCCAGAAAAATGGCTCGCCCCTGATGGTTGCAAATCTCCGGAATCAGGAAACGGTACAAGCTGAATTCCGTGAAATTGTAGTACTTGATATGCAGCGGCATGTTGGCCAGCACCGGCTTGTCCTGATTGTGTTCAATGGAATTGTGCGTGCCGTTAAACACGTAGATATCCAGAGGGCGCTGGGAGTGCTTTTGCAGCGAGTAGATGAGCGTCTTGCGTTCCAGAACGCTGGCTTCGCCGGAGCCGATGAACACGCGGACGGGCGTTTGAGACATATCACGTTCCTTTGGCAAATAGGTGGACTTGGGGGTCTGACTGCCGCGAGTTGTGGCGCTTCTTTGGGCCGTGTACTGGCCCGCCTGAAACAGTGCTTCGGTCTTCTGCAGGTATTCCAGAACGCGTTCTCCGGTGCGCTCAGGTTTGCTTGGTCGTGCTGTCGCCGGTCCCGCCGAGAACTCCATCCACAACTCCGGCATATTCGACCAAACAGTCTCCAGTTCCGCGGGTGGCTCCTGGACCGAAGACGAGATATCCAGCCGCTCCGCGATGCGCGTCAAACACTCTGGCGTGTAGTTGAACTTGTGGGCGACATGCAGGAATCTGAGGATGTCGCCGGCTGGATTGGGGAATCGGTCGACGCGCGTGATGTCCGGCACCACGACCAGGATCCGCCCTTGGGGAGCGAGCAGTTTGCCGAGTTCCAGCAGCGTCTCTGCCGGAGATTGAACGTGCTCAAACACATGGTGCAGATAGATCAAATCCCACTTCACAAACTGAAGCTGCGCCGGCATTTCACCCACCGTGCCAACCCACAGATTGTCAACGCCGCGGCTTTGTCCAAATGCGATCAGCTCCTGGCTCAATTCGCAGCCCGCGACGATGTGCCCCTGCTCTTGGAATGCGGACAGCCCGCCACCCGCTCCGCAGCCGATTTCCAGAATGCTGGCTTTGGACGGCAGTTGCTTTTTATAGTGGGCGAGAATCCGACGTCCATAGCCCTGCTGATTGGGAAAATACTCGTGGAGGTTAGGAGCCCTGGCGTACATCTCCTGATACATGTTCTGGTAGAAGTCGCTCAGGCTGCGCTTGTCGAGGTAGCTCGGAAATCGCAGCGTGCCGCAATTCAGGCAGAGCGCAGTGTCCAGCGGCAGGCCATAACGATCGATCTGGGCAACCAGCACGTCATCGCCCGAGCCGCAGGGGCAATCCTCTGCCGTGAATTCGTACTCCTGCGACTGGACACGGCGGGAGAACTCCTTGACCAGGGTCTGCTGGCGTTGGGTCCATTGGAGAGCGGCCGAATTCGCGCGGGAGCGCTCCAGCCGCGACGAAAGAATAGCGCGTCTCAAGGAATCGCCTGCCTTGGAAACGGAGGGAGAGGGTTGGGAAAGAACGACAAGTTAGGAAAACATACTCCTGAGCAAGTTCTTGAGGCAAGGTCGATTCTGGAACGCAGCCGGCACAGCATGCCTTCACGCGGCAGGGCAGCTAGCAGTCATCTGGGAGGCGAAAGTGATCTTGGGGTTTGCCGTCGCGCTGGCTATTCTTGCCGCCGCGCCCGGCGGGAGGTCTGCGCACTCGCGCTTCCCCGCTCGATCTACCCACGATTCCCTTTCCCCACTACTCCCGTGAAAAAATTCTTCGCGCTCATCTTTGGTGCCCTCCTCTTGGGTCTCGGCTGGGTTGCCTTCCAGAATCTGGGCCCGGACGGAAAGCAGAAGCTGCAGGACGCCCTCAGCCAGTTAATGACGAAGGAGGCATTCGACAAAGCGCCGCCAGTCCGCAAGGATGATGCGATCAAGATTGCGTCGTTCAATATCCAGGTCTTCGGGGAGAAGAAGATCAACGATCCGCGAATCGTCGAGGTCTTGGTCAACGTCTGCCGCCACTTTGACGTGATTGCCATTCAAGAGGTCCGCGCCGAGCAGCAGAATGTGCTGCCGCTGTTCGTGCAGGCGCTCAACGCCGACGGCTCGCGCTACAACTTTGTCATCGGCCCGCGCCTTGGCCGCTCGTCGAGCAAAGAGCAGTATGCCTTCGTCTTCGATACCGACAGCATCGAGGTGGACCGCAATCAGCTCTACACGCTCGATGACCAGGACGACCTGCTCCACCGCGAGCCGCTCGTCGGTCTCTTTCGCGTCCGGGGACTCCCGCCCGAACAAGCGTTTACGTTCAAGCTGGTCAATATCCACACCGACCCCGACGAAGTCGCCAAAGAGTTGAACGTGCTCGACGACACGTTTTACGCCATTCGGGATAACGACGGCATCGTGGAGGATGATGTGATCCTCCTCGGCGACCTGAATGCCGACCACAAGCATCTCGGCGAGCTTGGCAGCATTCCCAACCTGGGGCATGTCATCGCCGACCACGCCACCAACACCCGCGGGACTCACGAGTACGACAACATCCTCTTCGACGCGCGCAACACGGTGGAATTCACCGGCCGCGGCGGAGTCTTCGACTTCATGCGGGAATACAACCTCTCGCTGGAAGACGCCCTGCTCGTCTCCGACCATCTCCCCGTCTGGGGCGAATTCAGCGTCTTCGAAGGGGGCCGGCCGCCGGAAGTCGCCGGGCGCGAAGCCAGGCCGGCGGCAAGGTGATTCGACATTTGCGCGGAATAGGGGTATGATAAAAGCAGCCGCATTCAGAGGCCGCCCTAATGGATACCATTACCCCCGAACAGCTTGCCCGCCTCAGCCCTTTCGAGCGAAATCGCATGGCGATTCCACTCGACGAGTGGCGGCCGTACATTGGCCAATGGGTTGCCATCAGTCCTGACGGCAGCCGCATTGTGGCAGGCGACGCTGATTTTGCTGCCTTGGACGCCAAAGTGATCGCTTTGGGTGAGAATCCCGAGGAGGTTTGCTACGAGGGTGTTCCCGACCCTGATGTTTCCCACGTTTTCTCACTCAACGTGGAATGATCCACTTTCCTTACCTAGTTGATCTGCAGACGGGTGTTCCCTGTTGGCGGCCAATCGTCCCGGTGATGATTAAGCGACTTGCCGTGCGACGACGAACGAAGGCGATTGTTGACACAGGTTCCAACGACTCTATCTTTCCCGTGAGAATGGCGAGCGTTTTGGGGATTCCCCTCGGAACCTCAAGTTCGCATCGTCTGATTTGGCGAGGACAATCCTTTCCATTGCAATTCGCGACGGTCGATCTGGAATTGTCGGATGGCTGGGCTGGCTTTCGCTGGCCAGCTTCCGTCGGATTCACTCCCGCACCAATTCCGTACTCGCTTCTTGGAATTCGCGGTTGTCTCCAGTTTTTTGACGCCACTTTTTGCGGTAAGGACATGGCTGTCGAGTTCACCATCAATCCAAGCTTTCCTGGCGCGGTCTATTAGGCGTATCTCGCGATTTTCCATGCAACTCCCCCGCAACCCCACTCGCTCCGTTCGCATCGGCTCGGCTGTCATTGGCCAGGGGCATCCGATTGCCGTGCAGAGCATGACGGCGACGCATACGCAGGATATTGACGCCACGGTGGAGCAGGTGAATGCCCTGCACGAAGCGGGGGCCGACATCGTGCGGATTGCCGTCGATAGCAAGAAGGATGCGGAGGCCCTGGCGGAGATTCGCAAGCAGACCAAGGCGAATCTCGCGGTCGATTTGCAGGAGAACTACCGCCTGGCGGAATTGGTGGCCCCGCACGTTGACAAGGTCCGCTACAACCCCGGCCATCTTTACCACCACGAGCCGAGCCGCCCCTGGCAGGACAAGGTCAAGTACATCGCCCAGGTCGCCGCCGACCACGACTGCGCCCTGCGGGTCGGCGTCAACTGCGGCAGCGTGGACCCGGCCAAGAAGGAGAAGTACGACGCGCACGACTCCATTACCCCGATGATCGAGTCCGCCATCGAGCACTGCGAGCTGCTCGATTCGCTCGGCTTTACGCGGTACAACGTCTCGCTCAAGGACAGCGACCCGCAAAAGGTCATCGACGTTAACCGCCGCTTCGCCGAAATACGCCCCGACGTGCCGCTGCACCTGGGCGTCACCGAAGCCGGCCTGCCGCCGGATGGCGTCATCAAAACCCGCATCGCCTTCGAGCAGCTCATTAGTCGCGGAATTGGCGACACCATCCGCGTTTCGCTCACCGTTCCCAACCCACGGAAAATCGAGGAAATCGCCGCCGGCCGGCAAATCCTGGCGGACATCGCCGGCGGTCGCGTCCGCTCCGTCGTCACCTACGGCCTCCCCACGCTCAACATCATCTCCTGCCCGAGTTGCTCGCGGGTGGAGAACCAAGCCTTCATCGACTTGGCGGAACAGGTGAAGGAAATGACCCGGTACGCCCAGGACCACGCCCTGACCATCGCCGTCATGGGCTGCCGCGTAAACGGCCCCGGCGAAACCGACGACGCCGACCTCGGCCTGTGGTGCGGCCCCAACTTCGTCAACCTCAAACGCGGCTCCATCGAGCTCGGGCAGTTTCCCTACGACAGCATCCTCCCCCGCCTGCGGGAAGCGCTGGACGCGCTGATTGCCGAGCGCGCCTAGCTGTTATCTCCGCCGCGACCCCGAGCCCATAAAGATCATCAGGTAGTAGAGGAGCGTCATCACGGATTGCAGAGCGCCGGCGACATAGGTGAGGGCGGCGGCGTTGAGGACGCTGCGGACGGCGGGCATGTCCTGGGACGGGACGATTCCCATCTCTTCCAGCAGCCGCTTGGCCCGCGAGCTGGCGTTAAATTCCACGGGCAGGTTGATGAGCTGGAAGAAGACCACGAAGCTGAAGACGACGATGCCGATTCCCAAGAGCCACGGCTGGCGGAGGATCATGCCGAACAGGACGATGAACATGCCGGCCGAGCTGCCGAAGTTGGCGGCGGGGACGGCGAAGTTGCGGATCATCAGCGGCAAATAGCCGGCGTGCTTTTGCAGGGCATGTCCGGCTTCATGGGCGGCGATACCCACGGCTGCCGCGGTCTGCCCACGGTAGACATGGTCGGAGAGGCGGAGCACGTCGGCCCGCGGGTCGTAATGGTCGCTGAGCTGGCCGGGAATCGGCTCAATCTGCACCTGGTGCAGCCCTGCCGCATCCAGGATTTGCCGGGCAGCCATAAAGCCCGTCATCCGCGTCGGCACCGCTTGCCCGCGGGCATAGGCGCTCGACAGCCAGAGCTGAGCCAGCCCCGCCAGCGCCATTGCCGGCAGCATGAACAGCAGGTAGCGCCAGTCGAAGAGTGGGTAATAGCCTTGGCCGCCGATTTGACCCAGCAGCAGAACCGTCATGAAAAACATCGCGGATGACCTCTCGTAGTTGGGGGATTAGCAATATCCCTGAAGGAATTGTAGACCACGGCGGAAAATGGCAAGGGGGCGTACAATAAGCAAATGTCCTCTTCCTACATCCTCGCCGCCAAACGGACCCCCATCGGCAAGCTGCTGGGGACGCTCTGCGACATCCCCGCGCCGCAACTCGCGGCAGTGGCCATTCGCGGCGCGTTAGCAGCAGCAAATGTCGCACCGGACCAGGTGCAGGAGGTGATCCTGGGCAACGTGCCGCAAGCCGGTGTGGGCCAAGCCCCGGCTCGCCAGGCGGCTTTGGCGGCGGGAATTCCGGCAAGCGTGCCGGCGGTGACCATCAACAAGGTTTGCGGCTCGGGGCTGAAGGCGGTGATGCTGGCCGACCAGGCGATCCGGGCGGGAGACGCGAAAATCATCGTGGCCGGAGGAATGGAAAGCATGAGCCTGGCGCCGCATCTGGCGATGAAGGCCCGCGCCGGCTGGAAATTCGGATCGCAGACGCTGCTCGACTCCATGCAGCACGACGGCCTGACCTGCGCCCGCGAGCAGACCGCGATGGGGAACCTGGCCGACTACATCGCCGATAAGCACCGCATCAGCCGCGGGGAGCAGGACCAATTCGCCCTCACCAGCCACCAGCGGGCGAATGCGGCCCGCACTGCCGGCAAGTTCGACCTCGAAATTGCTCCAGTCCCTCTTCGCGTGGGCAGAAACGATCTCAAATTCATTGCCGACGAAGGCCCTCGCGACAACGCCAGCCTCGCCGACCTGGCAAACCTTCGCCCCGCATTCTCTATCACGGGCACGGCGACAGCCGGCAACGCTTCGCAAATCAGCGACGGTGCCGCCGCGGTGATTGTGGCGGATGAGGCGACGGCCCGCGCCAACGACTCGCTCATCAAGGCCCGCATCGTCGCATCGCACACCAGCGGCGTGGAGCCCAAGGATCTGTTCATCGCGCCGGTGAGCGCCATCGAAGGGGTGCTGGCCAAGGCCTCGCTGACGCTCGCCGACATCGACCTCGTCGAACTGAATGAAGCCTTCGCGGCTCAGTGCCTGGCCTGCATGAAAGTGCTGGGGCTGTCTCACGAAAAGACCAACGTCCACGGCGGCGCGATTGCTCTCGGCCACCCGATCGGCGCAAGCGGAGCGAGGGTGCTGGTCACGCTGCTTCATGCCCTCGCCGCCCGCGGTCTCCGCCGCGGACTGGCCTCCCTCTGCCTTGGCGGCGGAAATGCCGTGGCGATGATTGTCGAGCGGTGTTGACACCAGCCTGACGCGCAAGCGAAGGAAAACACTGACACGTATGCAGCGCTGTCCTTCGCTTGCGCTTCAGGCTTGTGTCGAGAGAATTCGCATTCCAAGGATTGTCCCCATCATGCCCGATTCCGAAGTCCTGCTCGTCGCTTCCCGCTTCCAAGTGGTCCGCGAGTTTCAACTGACCAGCGAAGGAGTTCGGCCGAGGGAAATCGTGCGGCATCCCGGCGCGGTGGTTGTGCTGCCGCTGCTGGACGATGGGCGAGTCTGCCTCATCCGCAACTATCGCATCAGCGTGAAGCAGACCCTGATTGAACTTCCTGCTGGCACACTGGAGGCTAACGAAGAGCCGATCCAGAACGCCGAGCGCGAGCTGATGGAAGAAACCGGCTATCGGGCGGCTCAGCTGCGGCAGCTTCATGCGTTCTATCTCTCGCCGGGCATCCTGGATGAGCGGATGCATCTCTTTCTGGCGACCGGCCTGACCGCGGGCGAGACGGCGCGCGAGGCGGGGGAGGAAATCGACAACCTGGTTGTGCCGTGGGAAGAAGCCGTGCAAATGGCCGTGGATGGACGGATTCAAGACGCCAAGAGCATCGTCGGCCTGTTGCTGGTGGACCGCCTATTGAAGAGCGGCCTGCTGCAGCGCTAACCTCGACTTACCGCCGGTTCCGCGGTGAGAGAGACCAGCAGCTTGGTCAGCGCGGCGAGGTCCACCGGCTTGACCATGTGAGCGTTGAAGCCGGCGTCCTTGGACTTTTGCCGGTCTTCCTCCTGGCCCCAGCCGGTCAACGCGACCAGCACGATATTCTCGCCCCAAGGCTGCTCACGAATGCGGCGGCAGACCTCGTAGCCGTTCAGCTTGGGCAGGCCGATGTCAAGCAGAATGATGTCGGGCTGGAATTTCTCCGCGGCCTGCAACGCCTCCACGCCGTCGTAAGCGGTAAGCGTCTCGTTGCCGGTCAGCTTGAGGAGCATCGCCAGCGTCGAAGCGGAGTCGCGATTGTCATCGACGACGAGGATCCGGCGGGGGGAAGTGGCGAGTGGTGAGTGGCGAGTGGCGAGTGAAGAAGAATCCCCCTTCTCGCCACTCGCCACTCGCCACTCATCACTCACGATCGGCAAGCGCACGGCGAATTCAGTACCCAGACCGGCACCGTCGCTGTGGACTTCCACCCTTCCGCCGTGCATCTCCACCAGGCTCTTCACCAGGGTCAGGCCGATGCCCAGGCCGCTGACGCTGCGCTCCAGCGAGGTATCGACCTGCATGAACATCTCGAAGACGCGGGGCAACTGGTCGGCGTCAATGCCGATGCCGTTGTCACGTACTCGAATAGTGGCGAGTGGGAAGTGGTGAGTGGTGAGTAAAGACGAATCCTCCTGCTCGCCACTTTCCTCGACGCTCACCACTAGCTCAATCCGGCCTCCGTTGTCCGTGAACTTGCAAGCGTTGTTCAGCAGGTTCCCCACTACCTGGGCCAGTCTCGCCGGGTCGGCATCCAGGTAGATCGGCCGGGACGGAAGTGTAATCGTCAATTCATGGTTCATACTCTCGTATTGTGAGCGGGCCGCTTCCACCGCTTGATGCACGACCGATGACAGCTCGATCCGCCCCAGGCGGAGCTCGATCTTACCCCGGCTGATGCGGCTCACGTCGAGCAGGTCGTCGACCAGCCGCACCATCTGATCGACCTGGCGCTCCATCATCGCGGTCGCCGAATGAACGAAATCGTCTGATGAGTGCTGACGTTCCTGGGCAGTTGTGTGCCGGAGGATCTGCAGGGCGTTGCGGATGGGGGCCAGGGGGTTGCGAAGCTCGTGGGCCAGCATCGCCAGAAACTCGTTCTTGCGGCGGTCGGACTCCTTGAGGGCCTCCACGGCGGCGTTCAGCTTCTCATGATGCCGCTGCGTCGTCAGGTCGGTCACGAGAACGCCGATTGCGGCCCCACAGTCCGGCGGGAGGGAATTGAGGGTGAGAAATACGGGCACCAGCGCCCCGTCGGCATTCCGCACATCAATCTCACCTTGGCTGGAACCGGCGCGGCCTTGTCGCAGCAAGTGTTCGTAAAGAATTTGGGCATCGAGTGGGAGGAAGTCGCCGAAGGCCACGCCCATCATCCGCTCGAGCGGTTTGCCCACCAGGTCGGCAAAGCGGCGGTTGCAATAAGCGATCGTGCCGTCGTCGCTGAGCGTGAGAGCGCCCTGCTGCATCTCCTCCACCAGCAGTCGGTAGGGACGGTCAGCGGTCTGGAGTGTGTAGACCTGTGCCCCGTGCGGCACCTCGATCACAAACGCGTCCACGGCACCGCTGCGAATGGCCCGGATCGTCTCCTCGGCCTCTTCGAGCCGCAGCCGCAGCTCGGCGATTTCCGCATGTTCGTTCGCGACTGTCATGCAACATCCTGGTTTATGGTTTGCGCCGCAGGTCCAGGCCCAACAGCACCCGCTCCTCGTTGGAGAGGTCGCCGACCAACCGGCGGAGCGGTGCCGGCAGTTGCTTGACCAGCGTGGGCACGGCGATGATCTGCTCGTCAATCGCCAGTTGCGGGTGCTGGTAAATGTCGATCACTTCCAACTCGTAGCGGCCTAGCAGCCGCTCTTCGCAGAGGGCCTTGATGGTGGCAAAGGCCTCCGTGCTGCGCGGCGTCATGCCGGTGACGTAGAGGCGCAAGACGTAGCGTTCCTCGGCAGGGGTTCCGGCCACCGACTTTTCAAACGCCTCGGTCGTGTCGGAGCTTTTTTTCTTCATCTGATCCGTTCTTTCTTACTTGCCCGGCTGGGTGGGACGCAACTGCAAACCCACCAGGGTGCGCTCGGTATTCGACAAGTCGCCCACGATCCTGCGCAGCGGCTCCGGTAGCTTCCGCACCAGCGTGGGGATCGCCACGATCTGGTCCCCCGCCGCCAATTGCGGGTGCTGCATGAGGTCGATCACTTCGATCTTGTACCGGCCCGGCAGATGTTCCTCGCACAGTCTCTGGAGATTGGCGAAGGCGGCGACGGACCTCGGCGTCTGCCCGGCAGTGTACAGCCGCAGCTCCCAAGTTTCCGTTTCTGCGTTGGCTCCGGTTGGCGCTTCCTGCTCGGCGGGCTGGGCTGGCTTTTTCATTTGCGACTCCCCGGTGCCTTGCGGGAACGGGCGGACGGCTCGTCCGTGTCGGACTTACGGCTGCGACCCATCTCTTCCCGGTCCTTCCCCAGGACTTCCTGGCTGGCGTGGACCTCGGCGCTGAGCCGCTTGGCCTCCTCCTCTTCCGCCTCGAACTCCTTTTGCAAGGCGACGATGCGGGCTTCCAGCGCCTCCCGCCTCCGCTCCCGCTCCCGCTGCTTGCCTTCGACCTCCTGCTGTCGCAGCATGGCGACGGCTTTTTCCCTGGCTTCTTGGGCCTGCCGCGCCGAGCCGGTCAGGACGCCCTCCGCGCCCAGGTACACATCCTGCAATTCCACGCCCCGGTCGGTGAGCAGAAACTCGCGGAGTTGGTTGGAATGGGCCATGCCGCGCGACTTGAGGACGTTGATCACCCGGTTCCGCTCGCCGCCCAGCTCCAGGTCGCGCAAGAGCAGCCAGGTATCCACGAGCGACGAAATGTCCATGTCGGTGTCTCCCAGGGAGTCGCCGACGTTCGTCAGGTTGGTCAAGTGCGCGGTGATTTCCTGGATCTTGAGGAAGTCGATCAGCCGGGTCAGCATCACCGTCGCGTCCCGGCGCGTCCCCGCCGTCACCAGGGTATCGATCGGATCCATGATCACCACGCGCGGTTGGAAATCGCGCACCAACTTGTGAATGGTCGCCAGGTGCATTTCCAGGCCATGGATCGCGGCGCGGCTGGAGTGGAATTGCAGCAAGCCCTTTTTCACCCACGGTTCCAGGTCGATGCCGATGGAGCGCATGTTGCGGAGCAGTTGGCCCGGCGATTCCTCGAAGGCAAAGTAGAGGCAGCGTTCCCCGCGCTGGCAGGCGGCGGCAGCGAAGTGGGCGGCGAGGCTGGTCTTACCGCTGCCCGCCGTGCCGGTTATCAGGACCGTGCTGCTCCGGAAGTAGCCCTCGCCGCCGAGCATCATGTCGAGGCGCGGAACGCCGCTCGAAACGCGCTCGTTGCTCACCTCGTGCTGCAAACCCAGGGACGTAACGGGCAAGACGCTGATGCCGTCCTCGTCGATCAGGAAGGGGTATTCATTGGTGCCGTGCGTGGTGCCTCGGTACTTGACGATCCGCAGTCGCCGCGTCGAAACCTGGTTCTCCACCCGGTGGTCGAGCTGGATCACGCAGTCGGACACGTACTCTTCCAGGCCGTGCCGGGTGAGCGTGGCGTCGCCGCTTTCGCCGGTGATGACGGCGGTCACGCCCTTGTCCTTGAGCCAGCGGAACAGGCGGCGCAGCTCACCGCGCAGGATGGACATATTGGACAGACCGCCGAAGAGCGTCTCGATGGTGTCGAGTACGACCCGTTTCGCGCCGATGGAATCGATCGCGTAATTGAGGCGGACGAACAGCCCCTCCAGGTCATATTCGCCGGTCTCTTCGATCTCGTTCCGCTCGACCCGCACGAAGTCGATGGCGAGCTTTTTTTGCTTGACCAGTTCGTCCAGGTCGAAGCCGAGCGAGCGAACGTTCTCGGTCAGTTCCTTACTCGTCTCCTCGAAAGCCATGAACACGCCGGGTTCGTCGAATTGCGTGGCGCCACGGACCAGGAATTCCATCGCCAGGAGCGTCTTGCCGCAGCCGGCACTTCCGCAAACGAGCGTGGGCCTGCCGCGCGGCAGGCCGCCCCCCGTGATTTCATCCAGCCCCTGGACACCCGTGGGTGCCTTGGCGAGGCCGCGGTCCGCGGCTTTCCCCTTGCCGGTGGTGGATTTCATCCGATGCCGTTCCCTTCGTCGCTGAACTTCACTCGCGCAATCGTTCATTACCGACCGTTGGTTATAGTGATATATCTGGAGCGCGACAAGGAACTGGGGAAGCCGGCCAGGGCGACACATTTATCGAGGGGGCGCAAACGCTAGCCCGATGCGCTGGGCGTGGGGGCGAAAGGAATTGTCGCGGGTACAGCCGTTTTTGGCGGTGCCATGCCCACTCCCCTCGCTAGCGCGTTTTGATGTTGCGCTAGCGAGCTCCGTCGCGCTTGCGAGTTTCTCGTTGCGACCATCTTTTGCAGGCCCGTAGGGCCGACCATACGGAAGCCCAGGCCGAAGGCCTGGGTAATGGCCAACGCGATTTCAAAGCCCCGAAGGGGCGCGGTAATGCGATGGCGTAACTCTCGCTTTGGATTACGTCGCCCCTTCGGGGCTTTCCAGGCATTAATCCACAATACCCAGGCCTTCGGCCTGGGCTATCGTATCTCCGCCCCTGCGGGGCTAAATCCAGTGGGTGAATAGCGCAACATCAAAACTAGCGCGTCGGGCTATTATCCTCCGGGAAGGCCGTCCTACAAGAGAATTTCCGCGAGTCTACGGCCTCGGCTTGGCGACGTCAGCAGGGGGATCGGGCATTTCGCCCTGGATGGTGCCGCGGGCGAGGCAGGCCGTTTTGCCGCCGATGGAGAGGTCCGTTTCGATCTCAATGGACTGCTCGATCTCGCCCGGCTTGTCTCCGGCCTTGAACGTGACCGGGACGAGGTGGACCATCTTGGAATCGCTGCCGGACTTGAACACAAAGGCATCGTCGCTGCACTTGACCGAGAGGATCTTGAATGGCTTTTTGGCCCGCACCACAAGCTGCTTGGTGACGGTGGTTCCCGGCTTGAGCACGCCGACGAACAGGGACGACGGGCTGACGGTGAGGGGTGGAATGATGCGCCCTTCCACCGCCAGCGGCACGCTGGGGAGGCGCTCGTCATCGGTGACCAGGGTGAGCGAATCGTGGATGTAGCCGGCGGGGGCGTCGTCCTTCAGGCGGACCTGCATTTTGTAAACGATGCGGTCGGCCTGCTTGATGGGGTCGCCGAGCTCGACTTCCAGGTGGTCGTTGGCGCTGCGGACATCCTTGATTTGCCAGGGGCTGCGGCCGTAGTAAGTGACGGTGAGCTCTTTCTGGGCGGCGGTCCCTTGGTCGATGTCCCCGAAGGAGACCGAGCCGGGATCGAAATCCACGTCGTTGTGGATGTAACCGGTGACGGTGAGCTGGACCTCGGCATAGAACGGCTTATCGATGATTACCTTGATGGTGGCGCTGCGCTGGCCGGAGTACGAGCGGGTGTTGAAGGTGGCGATGACCGACCCCTTCTCCCAGGTCTTCAGCGTATTTTTGGTGATGGTGGGCGTCGTGCAGCCGCAACTGGTGGTGACGTCGGCGATATGCACGTCTTCCTGGTAGGAATTGGTGATTTCAAAGATGAAATCGGTCTTGGAGCCGTGGGCGACGTGGCCGAAGTCGTGCTTGGTGGTCTTGAACATCTTCTGGGCCCACTCCTTGGCGGAGAGGGTGGAAGAGGCGCAAACCAGACAGAGCAGCGTCAAAACGGTGGTGCGAATCATGGTTCCTCCTCCCGCTCCCTACGAATCAAGCGGAAGCCGGCCCCCCAGGCTAGCATCCACTTCATTCTAGGCTGTTTAAGTAGCCGGCACACTCCGTGTGCCGGCTGTCCGCTCACGGAGTGAGCAGACTACTTTCCCAGCAGCGGGCTGGCGCGAGAGAATCAGGCCGCTTCTTTCTATTTCGGCAGCGGCGGCGCGGCGCTCCAAGACTTTTCTGGTTATGCGGGAAGCGAGGGGGCGGTGGGTAGGTGGGAAGTCTGGCGAGGAGCAGGGGCGGCAAGGGTACTCAATCTGGTGGCATCTTACGGCTGGTCGTCTACAATGGATTTCGCCTCTCCCGCTTGCCCAGGCGTCAGGGCTTGAACTTGCCTGGGGGTTTAGGGCACCTACCAACTGGGCGAGTGCGCCTTTGAAGCCTCCTGGGCCGTTCCCTGCAAATAGGCTAGCGACAAGCTCGTTACACAACGGCGGACGGCTTCCATTCGTCATAATCCGGGACATTCCGCGAAATCACCTTCCATTCAATCTCTCAAGGACTGCTCATGTCTCAAGCTGCCGTGGAAAAAGCCAACCCTGAAGATCTGCAGTCGCTGGAAAAACTCAGGGGAGCATTTGCCGCCATTCGTTCCGAGCTTGCCAAGGTCATCATCGGACAGGAAGAGGTGATTGAGCAACTGCTGATTGCCATCTTTGCCCAGGGGCACTGCCTGCTGGAAGGCGTACCCGGATTGGCGAAGACGCTGATGGTCAGCACGCTGGCCCGGTCGCTCCATTTGCAGTTCAACCGCATTCAGTTCACGCCGGACTTGATGCCGAGCGACATCACCGGAACCGAGGTCATCCAGGAGAACAAGGCGACGGGCGAACGCGGCTTCAAGTTCCTCACCGGGCCGGTTTTTGCCAACATCATTCTGGCGGACGAAATCAACCGCACGCCGCCGAAGACACAGGCCGCCCTGCTGGAGGCGATGCAAGAGCATCAAGTCACTATCGGTGGTGTGCGGCACGCGCTTCCCGCTCCGTTCTTTGTGCTGGCCACGCAGAATCCAATCGAGCAGGAAGGAACTTACCCGCTGCCGGAAGCCCAGCAGGACCGGTTCATGTTCAAGGTGTTCGTGAAGTACCCCAGCTACGACGAGGAGTTCAGGATTGCCGAGACGACCACGGCGCAGATGTCCGCGCAGCTCAGCGGCGTGCTTACCGGTGAGGAGATCATGGCGATGCAGCAGATGGTCCGCCGCGTTCCCGTCGCCCCGCACGTGATTCACTATGCTCTTCGCCTGGTGCGGGCCACTCGCGTCCATGAAGGAGACGCCCCCGCCTTCGTGAAGGAACTGGTGAGCTGGGGGTCCGGTCCCCGCGGAATGCAGTATCTGCTGCTGGGCGGCAAGGCCCGGGCCATGCTCAACGGCCGCTTTTTCGTCAACACCGACGACATCAAAGCCGTCGCCTACCCCGTGCTGCGGCACCGCATCATCACCAACTTCAATGCCGAATCCAGTGGCGTCAGCTCGGACAAGGTCATCGACAAGCTGCTCTTGGAAGTCCCCGAGCGGCGGCAGGGGGACGATATTGCTCCGCAATTGACGCGGGCGTTTGCCTGATGGGGGGAGTGAGTGGTGAGTGGTGAGTGGTGAGTGGTGAGTAGTGAGTAGTAAGCAAAGAGCACCATTCACTAATCACAGACCACTCACGACTCACGACTCACCACTAACCACTCACTGTCCCCGCCCCCCCATGTCCACCGACAACGTCACCAAACCCACCTATTTGGACCCCAAAACGCTCGACCGCATCAAGCGGCTGGACGTGCGGGCGCGGTTGGTCGTGGAAGGGTTTATCAACGGCCAGCACCGCAGCCCCTACAACGGCTTTGCGGTGGAATTCGCCACGCATCGCGAATATGCCCCCGGCGACGACATCCGCCACATCGACTGGAAGGTCTGGTCCAAGACCGACCGCTTCTATATCAAGGAATACGAGGAAGAGACCAACCTCAAATGCACCATCATTCTCGACGCCAGTAAGTCCATGAAATACGGCGGCGAGTGGAGCAAGTATGACTACGGAGCCACTTGCGCGGCCAGCCTGGCGTACATGCTGCAACAGCAGCAGGACGCGGTGGGACTCGTCACCTTCACCACTAAGGTGAAAAAGAACCTTCCCGCCAGCTCGCACCCCAACCACCTCAAGCTGATGCTGCACGAAATGGAGCAGACTCAGCCCGACGAGCAAACG
Source organism: Pirellulaceae bacterium (assembly GCA_046593355.1). Classification (GTDB taxonomy): domain Bacteria; phylum Planctomycetota; class Planctomycetia; order Pirellulales; family Pirellulaceae; genus SXOA01. The sequence continues at coordinate 22,297 of JBKJNY010000155.1, forward strand.
GACATTTCGGACGTTTTTCCGCAGCTCGCCCGGCAAATCCGCCGTCGCGGTATTATCGTGCTCGTCAGCGACCTGTTCCTGCCGATTCCCACGCTGGCAGAAGCTCTCAAGCAATTCCGGCTCCGTAAGCACGAAGTAGTCTTGTTCCACGTCATGCACGACGACGAACTGACCTTCCCCTTCACGGACAACACGCTCTTCCGCGGCCTGGAAATGAACGTGCAACTGCACACCGAGCCGCGAGCCTTGCGGCGAGCGTACCTGGAGTCGGTGAATAAGTTTCTGGAAAACGTCCGCAAGACCTGCGCCACCGCTGGCGTGGACTACGTCCTGATGAACACCAAGGAGCCGCTCGACGCCGCCCTCTCCGGCTACCTGGCGTTTCGGCAGAAGGTGCGCAGGACGGCAGTCCACCGCGGCTTCCATTAATTGCTCGGTCCCATGTCTCAAATCTCAAATCTCAAATCTTAAATCTCAAGTTCAAAAGTTCTTTCCTTGCCCGAGTCATCCATGATAGACGGACCGCTCAGTCTGCTGGCTCTGTTCGGCGAGGAGGCGTTCTTGACGAGCACGGGCCTGATGTGGGCCGGCGTGGCGGCAATCTCCATTCCCGTCATCATCCACCTGCTGAACAAGCGGAAGTTCAAGATCGTCGACTGGGCGGCGATGGAGTTTCTGCTCGACGCCGATAAGAAGAACCGCCGCCGGGTCCGACTCGAAAACCTGCTGCTCCTGCTGCTCCGCTGCCTGGCGGTGCTGCTGATTGGCCTGTTGCTCGCCCGCCCTTTCATCCCCACGTCGATGACGGCCGGAATTCTCAGCGCCACGCAGTACGAGCGGATTGTTCTCGTCGATGATTCGCTCTCCATGCAGGCCCGTGTGGGAAACGAATCCGCCTGGGACCAGGCCCGCCTGCGCCTGACGCGATTGACGGAAGCCCTGGCCAATGACCAGTCCGATAACACGCTCACGCTCATCCTCACGTCCCAGCCCGATCAGCCGCAGTTCAACGGGACCGCTTTGAATAAAAAGAGCATCGCCGAGATTAACGAAACCATCGACAAGCTGGAAGTGAGCGACAAGCCGGCCAATTTGGATGGCGCTCTCAAGCAGTTGCAGGACCGGCTGTCCGGCGAGAAGGGAAACGTCAGCCGCGTGGTATACGTCATCACCGACTTGCGGCAGCGGGACTGGAAGGACGGCTCGGCGGGGCAGGAATCGCCACTCAAGACGCTGCTAGATATTTCCAAAGTCGCCACACATTGCTACATCGTCGATGCCGGCGATGCCGAGGACCGCAACCTGACCGTCACGGAAATCAGGCCGGAAGGGACGCTGGTGGCCGGCGTATCGTCGCGCTTTGACGTGACGGTGCTCAATCAAGGGTCCAGCGAAGCACGCGATGTCCGCATCAAGTTCGGCGCGGGAGACTCGCTCCCTTTGCAGGAAGAGATCGAACGCCTGGCCCCCGGCGAAACTCAAAGCCGCTCCTTCTCCTTTACCTTCTCCGCCGAGGACGAAAACGCCGAAGCCGCCCTCCGAGCCACACTGCCGCCACGGAAAGTGAAAGTGGAAGTGACCACCGCCAAGCAAGGTGAAGACGACCGGCTGCCGGCGGATAGCGTGGCGTATTACCCGGCGCGTATTGTGCGAGGCATCCCCGCGCTCATTGTGGACGGCGACCCCAGTGCTGCATTCGGCAAGGCGGAGTCGTTCTATCTCAAGCGGTCGCTGACTCCTAATGGTCCAGTCCCCTCGGGCGTGGTGGTGGACGTCGTGACCGAAAGCGAGATGGAATCGCTCACGCTTGACAAATACGGCGTTATCTTTTTGTGCAACGTCTACCGCCTGGGTGACAAAACAGTGGAGAATATTGAGAAGCTTCGCAAATGGGTCGAAACTGGCGGCGGGTTGGTAATGATGCCGGGAGACCAGGTGGACGAGGCGTTCTTCAACGACAACTACTACAAGGACGGCCTGGGCCTCTCTCCTCTCAAGCTGGAAAACATCAAGGGGGACGAGACGGAGCAAAAGTGGGTCAACCTGCGGGTGGACCAGGCCAATCACGAAGTGCTCAAGATTTTCGCCGGGCAGAACAACCCGTTCCTCGACAACGTGAAAACGTTCCGGTGGTGGGGAAGCAGCATTAAGAAGGACCAACTCGGCAGCCTGGTTTCCGTGCCGGCCCGGTTTAACGACATCGATGATTCGGCGGCCTTTGCGGAAAAGCCGGTGGGGCGCGGGAGGGTCTTGGCGACGACGATTCCCGCCGACGCCGACTGGTCGAACTGGACGAGCGACCCGAGCTATTTGATTTCCATGCAAGAACTGGTCCGGTACATGTCGGGCGACCGGGGCGATAAGGGGCTGGTCCGCGTGGGCGAGCCGCTCCGCCAGGCGCTGGACTTGACCCAATATGAGCTGGATGCCGCCGTCGAAGGACCGAAGGAGAAAAAGGCCAATATCCAGGCTGCCTCCGGTAGCGAAAAAGACGCCGCGGAGACAACAGACAGCGCTAAAGGCAAGAGTCCAGGCGAAACGCCCGCGGCTGACAAGACCACCACCGCCAAGAGCGATAAAGAGACAAAGGGAGATAATGCCCAGCAGAAGACCATCTGGCAGCTCGAATATAAGGATACGGACCTGGTCGGCTTTTACGAGATGAAGCTCAATCGCCGCGAAGGGGGTCTCGAGCCGGTGCTATTCGCGGCGAACGTGGACCCGACGGAAGGCAATCTCCGCCGGGTCGATATGGATACAATGAAGAAAGAGATCGGCGACGCCAACATTCACCTTGTCAAGTTCGACGAGGCGATCAGCGTGGCCGGGGGCGGGGCACAAACGGAGATCTGGTGGTATCTGCTGTGGGCCGTGGTCGGCATTTTATGCTGCGAGCAGGTGCTGGGCTGGTACTTTGGTCTGGGACGGCAATAAGGGAAGGAGCGAATTCGATGAGGCAATTCGTCACGCGAAATTTCGCCGGTAGCGTCGCGCTGGTGGCTGTCGCATTGTTTCTTGCGGTCCCGGCGCGGCAAGCCCTGGCGCAGAAATTCCAAAGAGCCATTGCCGCCCCTGCGGCAATCCCTGCCCCGGCCGGCCCCGCGGGCAAGGGGGAAAAGAAGGCTAAGGAAGCGGACGAAGCTGCCGACAAGATGCAGGACCTGGCCGAAAAGTCCTTCCCCGGCGGAGCCGCCCTCAAGACCGATCCCGAGCAGCAGCGGCTGCTCAAGCGGGCGGAGCAGTGCGTAGCCGATGGGCGGCTGGACCTGGCCGCGGTTCTGTGGCAGAAGGTTTTGGATGAAGCGGGCGACACGCTCATGACTCGCGACGGCCGTACCTACACTTCGCTGGCTGAGGAAGTGGAGCGGATGCTCTCCACCGCCGATCCTCTCGCCCTCAAAACCTATCGCATTAACGCCGACGGCGAGGCCCAGGCCGTGCTGGCCAAAGCAGCGCCCGATAAGGAAGAAGAAGCCCTCAGCACCGTCGTCCGTCGCTACTTCCTCAGTTCCGTGGGGGACGAATCGGCCTACAAGCTCGGCTGCTACGCTCTCGACCGGCACGACTTTGTCGGTGCCAGCCGGCTGTTCGCCAAGATTCTGGAGCGGCACCCCGACCCGACGGTTCCGCGGGGTGAAATCCTGCTTCGCCTGGCGGTGGCCGCTGCGCACGTGGGGGACGGTGCTACGGCGAAGGCAGCTTTGGAGGCCATTCCGCAGATGCCCGGCCCCAAACCGACCAATGACGTCATTGAACAGGTGGATCAGGATGCCGTTGAAGCCGCCAAGACCGCCACGCTGGTCTCGGCCGCCTCCCAGAACTGGCACATGTCGCTCGGCAATCCCTCCCGCAGCGGCCGGATGAAGGGGCTGCCGGTGGACGCCACCAGCAAGACGCTCAGCGAGCTCTGGACTCAGGAATTCTCGCTGCTACTCGAAACGGCCATGAATCAGAACGGGATGGCTGGCCCGGCAATGGCGATGAGGGTGAGGGTGCTGGGGGGCAGGCAGCAAAACCAGCAGCCGCAGGCCGTTTCGCGCGAGCAGCTCATCTCGCAATGGAAGCAGAACAAGTGGAACCCCACGTCGCAACTGCTGTTCGATAACGGCAAGGTCTACATCAAGACCAACGAAGACATTGCCTGTTACAGCGTTAGCGCCAACAGCGACAAACCCCTCTGGCGCAGCGTCTGGCTCAACCAGTACCAGATGGACAGCATGAGCAGCCACCTGACCATGATGGCCCAAGCCTACGGGCAGCAGATGGCTGCCTCCTCGCGCCCCAGAACGCTGCCCGAGGTCCTGTTGTTTGGCGACAAAATCCATCAAGCGATGTCGATTTCGGGCGGCACCATTTATTCGATCGAGGGCAAGCGCGTCTCCAAGGAAACCGGACCCGCCCCAACCTCTGCTCAACCCGCTCGCGGCTTCCAATATAACGTCCAGCCCCGGCGGGCTCGCAGTAACTTCCTGGCGGCCTACGAGGCGGCCAGCGGCAAAGCCAAATGGCATCGCTCCGCCAGCGATGAGGACAAGGAGGGCTCCCAAGATGTCGGCTTCTTAGCGGCTCCGGTCCCCTACGGCAGCTTGCTGCTCGTTCCCATCACGGACGGAGGCACCATCTGGCTGTACGGCCTCGATAGCAAGGACGGTTCGACGGTCTGGAAGGCGTACCTCTGCGACGAACCGGCCGGCGGCTGCAATCCGTGGTCTCCGGTCGGCATTTCCATCGACGGGCGGGATGCATACGTCCTCTGCGGCACCGGCGTGGTCTTCGCCGTGGATGCCGTGTCGGGGGCCATCCGCTGGGCCGTCCGCTACAAGCGGGAACAGAAACCGAACATGACGATGCGGAACTACAACAACATGACCATGATGGACGTCGAGGGCTGGGATGACGACATGGTGATTCCGTACGGGAAAACGCTGGTGGTGATGGCTTCGGATAGCAATGAGATGATCTGGCTCGACCGCCGCACCGGAGCATTCGGCAACGGGCTGTCGCCGCGGATCAGCCCGTTCGGCCAGGCCGCGAATTACGTGCTGGGGACCAAGGGGCCGAGCCTGTTTGTCGCCGGCCGCAACATCGTCCGCCGCTACGACATCCCCAGCAGCAAACTGATTTGGGAAAAGGAAATTGAAGACTCCCTCGGCCGCGGCGTGCTGACCGAAGACGCCCTTTACATCCCGGTGAAAAACTCCGTGCTCAAGCTCGACCCGGACAATAAGGGTCGCGAGCTAAGCCAGGTCGGCGTGCAGCTCACCACAGAAGACCCGGTGGGCAATCTGTTTTCCGACGGCGAAAAGCTGTGGGTGGCCGGAGCGGGTCGGGTCTATGCCATGACCAACCTCGAGCATCGCATGGCCATGCTGCAGGAGAAGATCGCCGCCGGCGACGGCGAAGCGCAACTCAACCGGATGCGGCTCTACGCCAAGGAAAAGAAGTTCGAGGAAATGCTGGCCGATCTGCGGGGCTCCTATCAACTCTTCAAGGCCAGCCTGACCCCCGACCAGTCTGCCGACAAGTTTTTCTCCGCCCTGGCGGAGCTGAAGCTCTCCCAGGATAACCCGTCACTCGTGCTGGAGCTGCTCGCCGAGGAATTCGTGACGGCTGCGTCACTGCCGCCGCTGGGCAAGGAAATGGTCGCCCGGCGGAACGACCTGCTCAGCAGCTCGCTCTCCGTCATCCGACAGAAGAAGATGAAGGGTCTGACCGCCCAGATCCTGGGTATCGCTCCGCTCTTGGAGCCGGAATACCTGCAACATGCGGCCGCCCAAACGCTGGACGCTACCTATCGCGGGGAGGAAGACCTGCCGGCACTGAAAGAGGCCGTGGCGGGCGGCAGCGTGCTCGCCCAGCTCATTTCGGTGGGCCCGCTCTCCAAGGCGGCTCCCCAGGACGTGAAGGACTCGCTCGCCAAATTTCTGGAATCGAAGGACGACCGGCTGAAGCTCTCCGCCGCTCGCGCTTTGACGAACGCCGGCGAGCGGAGCACCCTGCCTGTCTTCTTGAAACTCCTGGAATCAGAGAATCCCCGCGTTCGCGTGCGGGCTCATCAGTCGCTCCGCTCCCTCTCCGGCCAGCAAATCGCCTTCTCTTCCGACGGCAAGCCGGAAGAGCGAGTGAAAGCAGTGGAAGCTTGGAAGGCCTGGATTGAAAAGGACGGCCTGACGGCCAAGCTCACGCTGCCGCTGTCCGAAACCGACGTGCCGCTCGGTCGCACGCTCATTACGTCACACGTCCACTCGCTGATCATCGAGCTCGATGCCAATCACAAGGAACGCTGGCGGATGCAGATCGCCAATGGCAATCCGTGGGGCTGCCAGGGGCTCCCCAATGGTAACCGGCTTGTCGCGATCACCAGCCAATCGGCGGTGATTGAATACAACGAGGAAGGGAAAGAAGTCTGGAAAAAGGACCGCCTGCCGAGCTCCCCTTGGGGCGTGCAACGGCTGGCCAACGGCAACACACTCATCGCTTGCGCGGACACCCATCAAATCTTGGAGGTCTCGCCGGACGGCACCACCGCCACCTTCCAAATCGCCGGCCGGCCGATGAGCGCCCAGCGGCTGGAAAACGGCAACACGCTGGTGGCTTTGCAGACTAGCAACAAAGTGGTGGAGGTCGACAAGGCGAACAAGGTCGTGTGGGAAGCCCGCAACATGAACGGCCCTTGCTCCGCCACGCGGCTGGAGAACGGCAACACGCTGATCGTGCAGATGTATACGGGCCAAGTGGTGGAGGTGGATGCCGCCGGAAAGACTTCCGTTTGGACGGCACAGATTCCCCTCGTCAGCCCCTGCAATGCCCAGCGGCTCCCCAACGGCAACACCCTCATTGCGGACAACAACGGCGTGCATGAAGTCGATCCCACGGGCAAGGAAATCCGCTGGCAGCACAAGCAGAACAACTCGTCGGGAGTGTCGCAGTTTTAGAGGAGATTTGTCCGCAGATTACGCGGATGGACACAGATTGGAAGCAGGATAGAAGCCGAGAAAGCTGATGAGCGTAGAATATAAATCATGTCCTTCTCTGGCGCTAAAGGCTGGTGTCTGGGCGACGTTTTTCCTGGTAGTGCCAGCCGTCGCTCAGGACTCCCTGGCACTCCCCTCGAACCTCAAGCTCCTGCAAGAGTTTGAAATCGCCCCAACCAAGGAATCCGTCGCCGCCTATCTCGTGTCGCTCCATCCGTCGCCGGGAGAACGCGAGCTGCTGGGCCAACTCGTTGCCGAGCTGGGCAATGATAGTTATGCCCAGCGGGAATCCGCCACGCGCCAACTGCTTCGCCGGCCGACGGGGGTAATCCCCGTGCTAGAGGAAGCGACGAAAAACTCCGACTTTGAAATCCGCTGGCGGTCCAAGCAGATTTTGGGCCACACCGAGCGGGAAAGCCGCCGCCTGCTGGAGGCCGTGTTCGTCACGGTTCAAAAGGAAAAGCTGGCCGGCCTGTGCCGCCCGCTGTTCGGGGCGGTCGCGCTCTGCAAAGACGACTATCTGCGAATTCAACTCCGCCGGGCACTGGCGGAAAGCGCCCAGGAAGCGGATGCCCCTTTCCTCATCGAGCAGCTCCATTCCGCCGACGTGCAGCAGCGGGTGGCCGCCATTGCGACCCTGGGCAAGATCAGTCCCAAGGCCGGAGCCGAGCAAGCGACAAGTTTGCTCGGCGACGAGAGCCCCCTCGTGCAACTGGCGGCGCTCCGCATCCTCGCGGACCAGGGACGGCGGGATTCGCTGCCGCATCTGGTCCGGCTGCTTGATTCCCCGGAGACCCCCGTCCGCACCGAGAGCATTCGCATCCTGCGGGCGTGTACCGGCCAGCACTTCGGCTTCACCGTCTATGAGCTGGCCGATAAACGGGCCGCTAGCCTGGAGCAGTGGCGGAAATGGCTGGCGGACAGCGGCATGTCGGCGGAGCTCAAATTTCCATTGTCCGATGTCGCCATCGACCTGGGACGTTTGCTCGTCTGCGACATGGGTCAGCAGAAGGTCATTGAGTACGATAGTGCCGGCGTGAAGACCTGGGAGAAGCAGGTCGGCCAAGCGCCGTGGGCCTGCTTTGGGCTGGCCAACGGGCACCGCATCGCGGGCAGTTATCAGGACCGCACCGTGGTGGAGTTTGACGAAGCCGGCAACGAAGTCTGGCGGATGAACGACCTGCCGGGCGGACCAATGGCCGTGCAGCGTCTGGACAACGGCAACACGCTCCTGGCGATCCCGGATGCGATGCAGGTGATCGAAGTCTCCCCCGATAAGAAAATCGTCTGGAAGGCGGCTATCGACGGCCGCCCGACCTACGCCCGCCGCTTGGAAGACGGCCGCACGCTTATCGCGCTTCAGCAGCATCAGAAAGTGGTGGAGGTGGACGAAGCCGGCAAAGTCGCTTGGGAAATCCCCATCAAAGGCATGTCCTTCAGCGCCGATCGCACGCCTACAGGCACCACGCTGATTTGCGACCTGCAAAAAGGCGAGGTCCGCGAATACGACCGCAGCGGAGCCGTGGTCTTCACAAAGACCGGCTTCAGCAATCCCTACACCGTGCAACGCCTGGCCAGCGGCAACACGATGGTGGTGGACCGGACCGGCGTGAAGGAGCTCGACCTCAAGGGAAACATTGTCAAAGACCTGCCGATGACGAACGTCTACCGCGCCCACCGCTATTGATGCATTAACCTCGAAACAAACTCCCGTGAATCTAATCCCCGCACCCGTCCTGGCCGCCACTCTGTGGGACAACCTGCTCTGGCTGGCCGGCTACAACGACCTCCGCGAGATGCCGGCGGGCGCGAAAGTCACGCGCGAGTTTCTCAATCAGCCCACCAGTTGGGGCGTGTTTGTCCTGATTGCCGTCATCGCGGCACTGCTCTACGCCATTTACGCGCTGTACCGGCGGGAAATGGCCGGCTGCCCGACGTGGGTGAAAATGGTGCTGGCCACGCTCCGCGCCGCGGCGATGCTGCTCTTGGTGTTCATCCTGCTCAACCCGGCGCTCATTTATTACCGCTACCGCACGGACCATCCCGCGCTCATCGTGGCCCGCGATGCTTCGCTCTCCATGAACACGCGCGACAGTTACCAGGATACGAGCGCCGCGACCAGCGTGGCGAAACTGCTGGGAAAAAGCCCCGAGGACGTCCGCAAGCAGAAGCCGACGCGGGTCGAGGTGGTTAACGACGCTCTCACCCGCGACAACTTGAAATTTCTCACGGCGCTCTCCGCCCGCGGCAAAGTGCGGGCCCTCAATTTTTCCGACCACGTCGACAAGGTGGATGCCCGCGCCGCCAAAGCGGAGCCGGCTAAAGACGCTGGCCCAGGAAAAGGCAAGGGCGAAGACGCCGCCGAGCCCACCGTCAGGCCGCTGCCCGCATTGATCGCCGACGGGCGCGGCACGGACATTTGGGCCGCGATTCGAGAAGCCCTGGCCACCGAATCTCCCTCCGCCATCGTGATGTTCACCGACGGCCAGCATACGGGCAAGGACGACCCTCGCACCGCGGCGCGCGAAGCGCGGGACCGGGGCATTCCGCTCCTCATCGTCGGCGTCGGTGATCCCTCGCGGCCCCGGAACCTGAAAGCGACCGACCTCTACGTCCGCCAGCAGGTCTGGCAGGACGAGCCTTTTGAAATTGACGCCATGGTTGTGGCCCAAGGACTCGAGCCGCGAGAAGTGCGGGTGGAGCTCATCGAGCAGAAGATCAGCGATGCCGACGGCACGGCCGGCTCGGGCACGGTCGTGGCCACGCAGCAGCTCGCCATTCCCGAAGCGGGCGGCCGCCTGCGGGTGCAGTTCTCGCATTCCGTCAAGGAATCGGGCAAGTTCAAATTCACAGTCAAGGTCGAGGCCGTCGAGAACGAGCTCGACGAGGCCGACAATGAAACACCGTCCGCCGAGGCCAAGGTCCTCAGCCGTGAGCGGGTCCGGGTGCTGCTCGTCGCCGGCGCGCCAACCTGGGAATTTCGGCTGGTACAGAAGCTGCTGGCCCGCGACAAGACCATCACCGTTTCCTGCTGGTTGCAGACGCTTGACGAGGAGCGAGCCCAGGAAGGGACGCGGCAGATCACGCGGCTGCCGATTACCAAGGAAGAGCTGTTCTACTACGACGTGGTGATGCTGTTCGACCCAAATCCGCAGGAGTTCGATGCACCCTGGGTCGAGCTGCTCAAAAGCTTTGTTGGCGAGCATTCCGGCGGCCTGCTGTTCATGGCCGGTCCCAAGCACTCGGGCCGAATGCTCACGAGCCCTCGCACTGCCGAAATGCAAAAGCTGATGCCGGTGAGCTTCGGCGATGTCGGGGCCCTGGAAGTGGCCGCTCTCCTTTCCACTAATCAGCGGGCCTGGCCGCTCAAGGTCGTTGCCGCCAATGCCGACCACCCGGTAATGCGGTTCTATCCCGACCGGGCGGAAACTTTGCAGCGATGGGAGACGCTCCCTGGCATTTTCTGGAGCTTCCCTTCGCAGGAACCCAAGCCGACGGCCACCGTGCTGCTGGAGCACAGCGATCCCACGCTCCGCAGCGTGGAAGGCTCGCGGCCGCTGCTCGTCGCCGGCCGCTACGGCAGCGGGCATACGCTTTACCTGGGCTTCAACGGCACCTGGCGGTGGCGGCGAGCCGGGCGGCAGGCGGAATTCTTTGACAAGTTTTGGATTCAGTCCGTCCGTTATCTCGTCGAAGGCCGTTCGCTGGAAGGCCGCCGCCGCGGCTATGTGCAAGCGGACCGGGACCGCTATGAAGTGGGCGAGCGAATCACTGTGACTTCTCGTTTGCAGGATGCCGCTTACAACCCGCTCGCTGCCCCCAAGGCGGAGGCGACGCTACAAGTTGGCTCCGAGTCGCCGGAAACCGTGGTCCTGATGCCGGTCTCCAATCAGCCGGGCACGTTTGAAGCCACGCTCATCGCCAAAAGGACAGGTCGCCACAGCCTCCGCGTCCGCACCGCGGCAGCCGAGGCGGAAGGGGCCACCATCGAAACCTCGTTTGACGTCGTCCTTCCCAGCGTGGAGACCAACCAGGTCTGGCTCGACAAGCCGCTCCTCATGGAGCTGGCCAAGGTTTCGGGCGGGCAGTATTTCAATATCGACCAGCTCGATCAGCTCGCCGCGGCGGTGCCCGACAAGACGCGGCAGATTGAAGTCCGCGAAAAGCCCGACCCGCTCTGGGACGTGCGGGGAATGATGTTCCTCCTGGTCGGCCTGCTCGGTGTGGAATGGCTCGTCCGCAAACGCTACAAGCTGCTTTAAGAAATCAAAATGTCCGATATTGCCGCCGGTCCGCTGACCAATGAAACCGCCCCTGTCATCACGCGGCTGTCGCAACTTCGTTCGCAGATGACTCGCTGGTTTCTGGTTGACGGCCTGTCCCGCGTCCTGTGGCTGATCATCGGCCTGTGCGTGTTGGACCTGCCCATCGACTGGTATTTCCACATGGACAAGCCGCAGCGGGTGGTGATGCTGGCCCTCATCGGGGCAGCAGTCGCCTGGCTCGTCTGGTGGCGGCTGGTCCGCCCGCTTTCGGTCGAGGTCAGCGACGACGCCCTCTGCCTGCAGGTGGAGAAAGGGAACAAGCAGCTTTCCGAAGGGCTGATTAGCGCCTTGCAATTCGCCCGCATGCCGGACGTGGCCGCGCGGGGGATGTCTCCGATGCTCGTCCGTCAGACGGTGCTTTATGGGACGCAGGCGGCACGGAATGTGAACTTCGGCAGCGTACTGGATGCGAAGCAATTTCAGGTGAATGTGGGTCTGGTCGTGATTGCGCTGGCGTGCGTTGTCGGCGCCGGGGTCGGCATGGCGGTAAAGGGCAGTTTTCTAAACACCTGGTTCAACCGAAACGTCCTGCTTGGCGATAAGCTCTGGCCGCAAAAAACTTACCTCGACGTAAAGCGAGTGAAGGACGGCAAGGTCAAGTTTCCTCGCGGCGAGGATTGGACACAGGTCGTCGAAGTCACGCCTGACAGCGAAGTTGTGCCTGAGAACGTGTACATCGACTTTCGTCATTCTCGCGGCCCCAGCGTGCAATCGATGAAAAAGACACCGGACCGGCCGCGCGAATTTGAAACGGTCTTCAGCAACGTTATCGAAGAGTTTGAATTCCGGGCCCGCGGCGGCGATGCGGTTTCACCTTGGATTCAGGTCGAGCTTGTGGAAACTCCTGCTGTTGACGTGCTGCATCTCCTGGTTACGCCCCCCAAATACACCGGCGAGCAGGTCGTGGAATTGCCCGCGGGCAAAGGCCCCTATTTCGTCCTCAAGGGAAGCTCGCTCAAGCTCTCCGGCAAGGCCAACAAGCCGCTCTCGGAAGCGTCCCTGGTCATCGAAGGGAAAAAGCATCCGCTGGAGCTGGCTCAGGGAACGGATTTTTCCGGCCAATTAGCCGCGAAGGATTTGCTCGCGGGGCAATATGTGATTGATTTGCACGATACGGAAAATCTCACCTCCCGCCGGCCGACCGCATTCGGGCTCCGCATCCGGGCCGACCGCGAGCCGCGGGTGCGGACGAAGCTCATCGGCGTGAGCGGGATGGTGGTGCCGCGAGCGCGGATTCCGCTCAATGCCCGCATCAGCGACGACTATGGCGTTACATCGGTCGAAGTGAAGTACCTCTGGCGGGACGACGTGGCCCAAACGACGAACGAAGGGAAGCTGCCACTGCCGGCTGCTAAAGAACTGCTGAAGAAAGCCGAATTCGCCTTTGACGACGTGCTGGACCTGGAGCCGCTTAGGATTCCTACCGGCACATCACTCAATTTTCACGTCGCCGCCCTGGATAATGACGATGTCTCCGGTCCGAATCTGGGAAAGTCCTCCGACTTCCTGCTCCGGGTCGTCACCGAGGAAGAATTGCGTACCGACCTGCTCCGCCGCGAGAAAGAGCAGCGGCAGGAGTTCGAGCGGCTACTCAAGAACGAGGAAGACCTGCTGACTGACGGCAAGGCCCTGCAAGCGGGCGTCACGTCGGCGGCCAGCCTCAGCCAGGGGCAGAAGGATCTGCTGATGCAGTTTCAACGGCGGCAGAAAGTCATCGGCACCAACGTCGCCGCCATCGCCGAGCGGCTCAGCGGCATCGTGATAGAGGTTCTCAACAACCGGATTGAAGACCCCGCCGGCAAGCTCGAGAAGCGGCTCAGGGAAGACATCATTCGCCCGATGCAGGAGATTGCCGACCTCGGTGTCCCTAGCGCCGTCGCCGAGCTCGACAAGGCCCGCCGGCTCTCCGCGGAAGCCGCCCCCCGCGGCGAAGCCTTACAGGCTGCCGTCACTCGCCAGCAGGAAATTGTGGATCAAATGCAGGAAGTGCTGCGGCACCTGGTCAAATCGGAAGGCTACCAGGAGGCGGTCAACCTGTTGTATGAGATTCAGAAGTCCCAGCAGGACGTGTTCGACAAGACCGTGAAAGAAAAGCAGGACCGCATTAAGGGCATCATCGAAGGGCGGCCGCCAGCCGAGAAAAAGCCCGAGGAGAAGAAGCCGTAAGCGAAAAGCTAGAGGTGGGGTAGGCTTCCAGCCTGCCCAGGAATCTGCTTGTGACACGCATTTTACAATTAATCTCTTTACGCCAGCCCGTTTGCCCCGTCATATTGATATCTGGAACTAAAACCCGTCTTGTGGGTACTAATGACTGATTGTCGACCGCTCGCACCCGTTAGCCTGCTCCTTGGAGGGCGATTCATGCTCCGCCATTTTGCGTTTGCCGCGTTGCTTCTGCTGTCGCTCTCCACCTTTGCGCAGGAGACGCCGGTCCCCACCTCCGGCGGCAAAACGCCGCTTGGCGTCCGCCAACAGCGGGTCGAGCAGATGACGGAGCAGCTCGAACGCCGCTTCGGCGCGCTCATTCAGGCGTTGCAGCAGACCGAGCCCGAGCGGGCCGAGCGCCTCAAGAAGACGCTCGACGAGGCCAAGAAACTGCAGCTCAAGGACCGGATGGCCCTGATTACCAGGTCGCTGGACACGGCGAATCTCGAGACCGCCACCGACAGCCAAAAGAATGTCCTCTCCGACATTCGCAAGCTGCTGGCCCTGCTGCTCGACGAAAAGAGCGACAAGGACAAGGACCGCGAGGAATTCGAGCGGCTGCAAGAATGGAAAAAGAACATCGAGAAGATCATCCAGGAGGAAAAGGGAGAGAAGCGCGAGGCCGACAAGCTGGCCTCCAAGGACAAGACTCTCGCCGGCCTGGAAGCCAAAATCAAGGCCATCAACGAGCTGATTGAAAAACAGCAAAAGATTATCGCCGACACCCAGGCCGCCCGCGAAGAGGGAATTCAGGCCGTCGGCAAAATCGCTCCCAAGCAAGAACAAGTCCGCACCGAAACCAAAAAGGTCGCCGACCAGATTGCCAAGGAAGCCGGCGATGCACCTCCGTCCGAAGCCAAGCCCGGCGAAGGTGACAAGCCGGCGGAAGGAAGCAAGCCCGCGGAAGGCTCTAAGCCGAGCGAAGGTTCCAAACCGAGTGAAGGGGGGAAACCGGCGGAAGGCGCGAAACCTAAAGAAGGCAGCAAGCCCAGCGAGGGTGGCAAACCGAGCGAAGGATCGAAACCGTCCGAAGGCGGCAAACCGTCAGAGGGCGGCAAGCCGAGCGAAGGTGGCAAGCCATCGGAAGGTGGCCAGCCCAGTGAGGGTGGCAAACCGAGCGAAGGCTCGCCGCCCTCTCCCAGCCAGGCACGTCCGCCGGAGCCGGGCGAGAAGCCGCTCCGTCAGGCGACCGAGAACCAGAAGAACGCCGCCGCAAATCTCCAGCAGGGAAAAGGGAAGGCCGCCCAGCAGGACGAGCAGACCGCCCTCGATAACCTCAAGCGGGCCCTCGGCGAGCTCAAGAAAGAGCAGCAGCGGATTGTCAGCTTGCCGCCGGAAGCTTTCGACAAGATGGCCAAGAAACAGGAAGAGATTGCCCAAAAAACCGGCGACATTCAGGACAAGATGAAGGAAGCCGCCAAGGGAAGCCCCTCCGGCGGACCGCCCGGCAGCAAGAGCGGGCAGCCCGGCGGAGGCAAGCCGCAGCCCGGCCAGAAGCAAGTCCAGCAGGCTCAAAAGCAGATGCAGCAAGCTGGCGGCGACTTGAAAAAGCAGGATCCCGAAGGGGCTAGCCGTCAGGAGCAGAAGGCCATCAAGGAGCTCGAAGACGCGCTCAAGGAGATTGAGGAACGCCTCGCTCAACTCCGCGAAGAGACGCAGCTCGAGAAGCTGGCCCGGCTCGAAGCTCGCTTCCGCGAGATGCTCACCCGCCAGCAGAAAACCACAATTGACACCACGGAGCTTGAGAAGCGGAAGGCCGCGAATCAAAAGATTGACCGCCTGGCGCACAATCCCCTGGTGAAGGAAGAAAGCTCCCTGGCTGATGCCGCCCAGCAGGCCCTCGACATCATCCTCGACGACGGCACCAGCGTCGTTTTCCCGGACGTGATTGAGCAGTTACGGGACGACCTCTATTCCACCGCCAAGCTGATCGAAGCCAAAAGGACGGACGCTTATACCCACACGATGCAGAAGGAAGTCGAAGCCACGCTGGAAGAGTTGATTGAAGCCCTCCAGCAGGCCCAGAAGCAGAAGGAAGGCGGTGGGGGGGGCGGTGGTGGCGGTGGCGGCGACCCGCCCCTGCTCCCCAACTCGGCCGAACTCAAGCTGCTGCGGGCGGCCCAAATGCGTGTGAATCGCCGGACTCAGGCCTTCGATGCCAACCGGCCGAAGGAAGGGCTCGATGACGTGCTCAAGGGCGAAATCCAGAGCATCGCTCGGCGGCAGTCCGAGATTCAGGAAATGACCATTAAGATTTTGGAAAGAACCGAATCGCCGTAAGTTCGTGGGGTAGGCTTCCAGCCTGCCCAGAGAAAACTTGATTCTGGGCAGGCTGGAACCCTACCCCACCTTAATAATCACTTGCTTTCCCCCGCTTCGCGCGGGATACTTCAAACAGCCTCTCAGCCTGCTTCCGTAGCACCTTTCAAGGAATGGCCGCGATGATCCGAAAACTCACGTTCGCAGCGCTCGTCCTGGCACTTGCAGCTCCCGCTTTCGCTGTCGACTCCAAGCCGGTGGCCGCCGTGAAGAAACCCGTTACCACGGACAAGGTTTTGGATGCATTCCTCGCCTCCGTGAAGGAGAACAAGGAATTCAAGGCGGACCAGGTGCAGAAAGCCACCGAGATTTTCTCCGCCCTGCGGGCCGATGTGGACGGTAAGCCGATTGCCATCACCGAAGCACTCCGCGAGCTTTATCCCGATTACAAAGACGCGCTCACCACTTTGGGCGAAGAGAACCTTCAGGACGCGATCACGAAGCTCGGCGTCTTGCGGGACGCGAAGGATCCGTACCTGGCCGCCGATGCCGCCTATTTTCTGGCGCGGGCTTACCTGCTCGACGAGCGGTTTGAAGACGCGCTCCCGCTATTGGAAGACGCCACCGGTAAGAATGCCGACAAGACCGCTCGCGGCGGTGAATCGCTGTTCCTCCGCGGCGTGGCCTATGGCCAGCTCATCCAACGGCAGGAAGCGATGAAATGCCTGAAGACATTCCTGGATCAGTATCCCGACGCTCCGGAGCGGATGCGGGTCGGCGCGTTCCGCCAACTTGAAACTCTCAAGCTGTACGAAGACGGCACGCTGACCGACGTCCAATTCCGCATGGAATTCAGCCGCCGCAAGCTCTCGCTGGAAGATGCCGGCGAATCGACTCGCGACCAGCAGAAGAAAATCATCGAAATTCTCGCCAAGCTCATCAAGGAAGCCGAGGACAAGGAGTGCAACTGCAAGGGTGGCGGCAAGCCCAAGCCCGGCTCGAAGCCCGGCAAGGGGGGTGAGGGGGATAGCCAAGCCAAGGGTGAAGGGCAGCAGCAAGGGAAATCCGGCGGCGGCAGCAAGGGAACCGACAGCGACACGCTCAAGCGGCTGCACCGCGGCGGCCCGACGAGCCCCTGGAGCCATCTCCGCGACCGCGAACGCGACCCGGTCTTCAACGCCATCAAGGAAAAATACCCCGCCCGTTACCAGCAGCTCATCGAGCAGTACTACAAGAGCTTCAGCGACGAGAGCGAAGGGTAGGCCGCTTACGAGTGTCCGACGAATTCCAGCCGGTGTAATACCGGCTGGTGTATGATAGAGGCATGACCATCGCATTTCGAATTCGGGCCGCAGTTCTCGTTGCGGCCTTGTTATTCGCTGCTTTTCCGATTGCGGCCCAGTCTCCCAAGAATGACGGCATCGCGCTCACGCTCCTCAGTGGCGAGACCCGGCAGGCCAAGTCCATCGCCATCTCCGCCGGTACGCTCACCGGCGAAGGCATCCCCCAGCCGCTTCCGCTCGACGACCTTCGGCAGATTCGCATCGCAACCGTAGTGCCAGAGGCGAAGCCCGCTGTCGTGCTTCACATGCTCGGCGGCGGCAGAGTCTTCGCCAAGTCCGTCACCATCGTCAGCGACGAGTGCCAGGTGGAATCCGCGCTCGTCGGCAAGCTGACGATTCCCCTCGATCAAGTTCGCGGCGTCCGCCTGGAGCCGGCCGTATCGAGTCCCGAATTCGACAAGGCGCTTGCCGCCCCCAGTGCCGACCAGGACCGGCTGTTCATCAAGATCGAGGACAAAGTCGATTCCGCGCAGGGTATTTTTAAGTCGCTGAGTGACAAGGAATTTCAGTTCGAGCTCGGCGGCGAAAGCAAAACGCTGCCCCGCGAGAAGCTCTTCGGCCTGGTCGTTGCCCAGGGGTCCGCGGATGACGACCCGACCAAAACCCTGATTACCCTTCGCGACGGCTCGCTGCTCGCCGGTGAGATCGATTCCCTTTCCGGCGGCAAGCTCGCGGCTCGGCTGCCCGGCGGCAGTAGGGTAGAAATCCCGCAGGAAGCACTCGCCTCCATCGCGCTGCGTTCCAGCCGCTTGGCTTTCCTCTCCGATCTGAAGCCGGTGGCAGAAGAGCAGCGTTCGCTGGCCTTCATGGACGTACCCTGGCAAAAGGACCGCAGCGTCCAAAGCCGCACCCTAACCCTTGGCCAGCGGACCTTTGAGAAAGGTATCGGCTGCCATGCGGAGTGCCGCCTAACCTTTGCCGCCGATGGCAAGTGGGACGTGCTGGCGGCGGTGATTGGCATCGATGCGGAGACGATGGGGAAAGGGGACTGCATTTTCATCGTGCTCGCTGACGGCGAATCGGTCTTCACCCGCCGCGTGAAGGGAACGGATCCTCCCCAGGAAATTCAGGTCGAAATTCCCCGCGCCAAGCGAGTCACCCTTGTCGTCGAGGCCGGAGCGGGGCTCGACCTCGGGGACCATGCCGATTGGTGCGATGTCCGCTTCATCAAAATCAGCAAATAGCCGGAGCCGAGATATGCGACCACTTTTCCGCCCCGCCTGGCTTCTGGCCGCGCTCCTCGCCAGCTGGAACTTTATCGCATTCGCCCAGGACGCCGACGAAATCTCTCCTGCCGATTTCGCTGCCGTCAGGGCGGCCCAGAAGCAGCGGGTGGAAACCATCGCCAAGGTCTACGGCGCGGTGGTGGCGATTTACGGCAATGACCGGGCCGGCGGCGGCTCGGGTGTTTTGTATGACCCGGCCGGCTATGCGCTGACCAACCACCATGTGGTGGCCGGCGCGGGTACGGAAGGCTGGGGCGGGCTCGCCGACGGCAAGCTCTACCGCTGGAAGCTGATCGGCACCGATCCCGGCGGTGACGTGGCGATCATCCAGCTCACGGGGAAAGACGTTTTCCCGTATGCCCCGCTGGCCGACTCCGAAACGGTTCGCGTCGGCGACTGGGCGATGGCGATGGGCAATCCGTTCGTCCTGGCGGAGGACCAGCGCCCCACGGTCACGCTCGGCATCGTCAGTGGCGTGCACCGCTTCCAGGAAGGCTCGGGCCTGAACCAACTGGTTTACGGCAACTGTATCCAGGTCGATAGCTCGATCAACCCCGGCAACTCCGGCGGCCCACTGTTCAGCCTTCGCGGCCAGGTCATTGGCATCAACGGCCGGGGCAGCTTTGAGGAGCGGGGCCGCGTGAACGTCGGCCTGGGTTACGCCATCTCCGCCAACCAATGCCGCATGTTCATTCCGGAACTCCTGGCGACGAAAATCGCCCAGCACGGCACGCTCGACGCCATCTTCGGCACCCGCGAAGGGAAGGTCATCTGTCACACCGTCAATCTGGATTCAGCCATCGCCAAGGCCGGCCTGCAGCTCGGCGACAAGCTCATCCGTTTCGAGGGGCGGCCGGTTATGGACGCCAATCAGTTCACCAACGACCTCAGCATGTATCCCGCCAACTGGCCGGTTGAAGTCACTTGGGAGCGCGATGGCCAGCACACGACCGCCCACGTCCGTTTGAGCGCGCTGCCGTACGAACCCATCGTCAAGCAGAATGGTGAACCGCCACCGGAAGAGAAACCCGGCGAAGAGAAGCCCAAGGAAGAAAAGCCTGGTGAGAAGCAGCCAGCTGGGGACAAGCCGGAGGAGAAAAAGCCCGCTGAAGAGAAACCAGCCAAGCCCGCTGAAGAAAAAAAGGAAGAGCCGGCCAAGGAGAAGCCTGCGGAGGCAAAGCCGTCGGGAGAGAAACCGATTGAGAAACCCGCCGAGAAGGACGGCGAGAAAGAGGAGAAGAAGGAAGAAAAGCCGGACCCCAACGCACCTCCAAATCCTAAAGAACTGCCCAAGGATCTCCCCAAAGAGCGGCTGATACCGCCCAAGCCAAAAATCCCGCTGGGTGAGGCGGGGAAAGTTCGCGACAAGAACCTCAACAAGCAGAATGCCCAGCAGATTACCGCCCGTTGGCGGGAGCAGTGCGGAGCAACCAAGCTCAAGGACAGCGGCATCATCTTCCGAATGGAGAGCGTCCTGCTGCGTGACGGCAAAGCCGTCGGCCAGCAGCAAATGACTATCGCCTCCGGCAGCCGCTGCCGTGTTGATTATTTTCTGGACGGCAAGAAGCGCTCGCTCGGCACCGACGGCAAAACCTGGTGGCTGAGTGTGGACGGTAAGGCGCAGGAAGTATCTCAATCCCGCGCCCTACGAGACTCGCATTTCTCCCAGTCCATCGCTCTCACCGCGCTCCTCACCCCTCAACCGCTCACAGGGTTCGGCGAGCTAACTCTCGACGGTTCCGATAAGGGGCGCGGACGCCTCTGCTACCGGCTCAGCGCGACGGACAAAGACAGCGAGCAGTTTTTCGTGTGGCTGAGCGTTTGCGATGACGCCATCCAGCCCCAAGTGCAGCTTCAGAAGTCCGGCGTCGGCATCGACGACGATGAGCCGATTGCCGCGGTCATTTACGACGAATGGGACGACACCGAAGGGCTCTTCCTGCCTTGGAAGGCAACGCTCGTCCGCGGTCTGGGAGAAACGCCCGAACTCGTCGTTGATACCCAGTCCTGCTCCGCTTTGGCGGAGATTGAAGACGCCTTTTTCCAGGCTCCAAAAAATGATGCCCCGTCCAAGTAACACAATCGCGACGGTTATCGCGCTTGTTGTCATTGCCACCTTGCCGCTGTTCATGACAGTGCCGCTTTTTGCCGCGGACGATCCCGTCTCCCCCGACGGCGCTTTTGCCGAGGCGATTCAGATCGCCCAGCGGCGGACCGTGAAAATCTACGGGGCCGGCATCGGCCGCAGCCCGGCTTACGCCAGCGGCATTTTGGTTTCCTCGACGGGAGACGTTTTGACCGGCAACGGCGTTTATCTCGGTGCCGAGAATCTGCGGATTACGCTGCCGGATGGCAGCACTTTTCCCGCGACGGTCGTCCGCCGCAGTCAGACCTTGCAAATCGCGCAGCTCAAGATTGAAGCGAATACCCCCGACTTCTTCGAGATTCCCGCGAAGCCCGCCGCGGGCAAAGGGGACTGGATCCTAGCGGTCAGCAACGCCTTCAAAGTAGCCGACCGCGCGGAGCCGCTCTCCGTCAACATTGGGGTGTTGTCGTTGCGTACGCAGCTCGATGCTCGCCGCGGCGTGAACGACTTTCCCTATGCAGGAGACGTCTATCTCTATGACGCCATCACCAGCAACCCCGGCGCGGCCGGCGGCGCTGTGGTTAGCACCGAAGGGAAGCTGGTCGGCATGATTGGCCGTGTCATCGAATCCAAGTCCACGAACACTCGGCTCAACTACGCGGTTCCCGCGGACACGCTGCAGCAGTTCATGTCCGGCGTAGAACCGATGCCGATGGTGGCGGAAACCACGTCCACCGGCGCGAAGGGGGAGCTTGGCATTCGCCTCTTTAACCTGGGGGGACGAAAGAGCCCGGCCTACATCGACCGCGTGCTGCCCGGCAGTGCGGCGGCCAAGGCGGGATTAAAGACGGACGACATGGTCATTTCCATCGGCGGCCAAATCGTCCGCAGCGCCGGCGATTTCAATCGCCTCTCGGACAACCTGAAGGCCGGCGTGGAAATCACCATCGAGGTCAAGCGAAAGAATGACCTGCTGACCATCAAGCTCACGCCCGCGGAGGCCAAGTGATGAACTCGTTCGTAGTAACCCGCTTCAGCGGATTGGCGGCGATTGTGCCTTTCTTGACCTGTGGCATGGCCATATTCGCAGACGACCCTAAGCCTGAAATTGTGTCCGTCGAAAGGCAAACCCTTCTGCGCGGGACGCTGCTTTCGCCCAGAGCCTTCCGGGCCGCAGCCCAGAAACTCCAGCCGTCGCTGGTCACCATCCAAGGCTTCGGCGGCCTTGCCGCCGGCAGCGGGCAGACCAAGGGAATTCATGCCCCCGGCGAAGGGCCGACGACCGGCCTTATCATTTCATCGGACGGTTACATCGTTACCAGCACCTTTAACTTCATTCGCAAGCCGCCCATTATCGCCGTTCGCCTGCCGTCGGGAGAACGCAAAATCGCCAGGCTCCTCGGCCGCGACGAAACCCGCCGCATCTGTTTGCTGAAGGTGGACGGCGTTAGCGGACTGGCCGTGCCGGAAATCGCACCTCGCGAAGAGTTCGCAGTCGGTCAGTGGGCCGTGGCACTGGGTATCGGTTACGGCGACGCAGAGCCGGCTCTCACCGCGGGCATCATTTCCGCCACCAGCCGCATCGGTACCAAGGCGGTGCAGACGGACGCCAATCTCAGCCCCGCGAACTACGGCGGTCCGCTGATTGACCTCGATGGCCGCGTCATCGGCATCTGCGTGCCGCTCTCTCCCGGCGGCCAACAAGAGGGGGCCGGCAGCGAATGGTACGACTCCGGCATCGGCTTCGCCGTACCGCTGGCCGGCCTCGAAAAAGTCATCGCCGCCATGAAGGAAGGGAAGACCTTGCAGCGTGCCTTCCTGGGCGTGCAAAGCCAGCCGACGGGAACTCCCCCAAGCGGGGCCACAATTGTCAGCGTCGTCCCCGATTCGCCTGCCGCCAAAGCGGGCCTGGTCAAAGATGACAAGCTGCTGGCCATCGACGGCGTCGAAATCATGGACGTGACGCATCTCTCTTCCGTTATCGCCCGCTACGTCGCCGGCGACAGAGTGGAAGTCACTTACCAGAGGGGCGAAGAAAAGAAGACCATCACCGCCGAGCTCGCGGTCGCTCCCCCTCCGGCACCCCCCATGAGGCCGATGCCGATGCTGCCGAAGGATCCTGAGAAGAAGCCCGGCGACAAGCCCGGCGAGAAGCCTGCCGAGAAACCCGGCGAGAAACCCGGCGAAGAAAAGCCCGCGGAAAAACCTGCGGAAAAACCGGCGAACAAACCCTAGATACGAGGAGCCGAATGGAATCGCTCATGAAGCCACCTGTTGCCGTGGTACTGGCGGCAGGCCAGGGCACGCGGATGAAGTCGGACCTGCCCAAGGTGCTTTGCCCCGTGCTCGGTCGGCCGATGATCGATTACGTGCTGGATGCGCTGGTCGCCGCTGGTGTCGAGCGGGTGATTGCCGTCGTCGGCTATCGGGCGGACGACGTGAAGGCCGCGCTCGCCGATCGCAAGAACGTGGCCTACGCCGTGCAGACCGAGCGGCTGGGGACGGGACATGCGGTGAAGATGGCTCGCGGACTTTTGTCGGAACACGAGGGGCCGGTGGTCGTCGTCGCAGGGGATTCGCCCCTGCTGCAACGGCAGTCGGTGGCATCGTTGCTCGACCATTTCTATGGAGTGCGCCCCGCGTGTCTCTTGGGAACGCTGCTCAAAGACGACCCGCGGGGATTGGGGCGAATTGTGCGAGATGAGCGGGGCGAGTTTCAAGGCATCGTCGAGGAAAAGGACGCCACGCTGCCGCAGCGGCAGATCAAGGAAGTCAACATGAGCACCTACGTCTTCGACTGCCGCGAGCTGTTGCACTCGCTCGATCTGCTAAAGAATGACAATCGGCAGGGGGAGTTTTACCTGACCGATTGCCCCGGCATTTTGCAGCGGGAAGGGAAACTGGTGCAGGCCCTTCCCATCTTGCAGCCCTGCGAGGCATTGAGCATCAACACGCCGGAGGAACAAGCTGCGGTGGAGCGGGAAATGACCGCGCTCGGTTATGAGCGGGCTGTTTGATAGGCTTCGAGCAAAGGCGCTGGACATAACACCGACCTGTGCCGCTTGCTACAAACGTCCCATTCGTTCATTATCAAGGAAGTATCTGCCATCCGACCCTTGCCTTCTGCCTTCTGCCTTCTGCCTTCTGCCTTCTGCCTTCTGCCTTCTGCCTTCTGACACCTGACACCTGACACCTGACTCCCCCATGCGTGAGCTAAAAATCTTCTCCGGCCAGGCCAATCGCAAACTGGCGAAGGATATTTGCGCCCACCTGCATCTGCCGCTGGGGGAGATCACGCTAGGCAAGTTCCAGGATGGTGAAAACTTCTGCAAGATTGAGGAGGACATCCGCGGCCGCGATATCTTCCTGATCCAGCCCACCTGCCCGCCGGTCAACGACAACCTGATGGAGCTGTTGATCATGATTGACAGCTGCAAGCGAGCCAGCGCGGAGCGGATCACCACCGTCATTCCCTACTTCGGCTATGCCCGGCAAGACCGCAAGGATGAGGGGCGAGTGCCGATTACCGCCAAGCTGGTGGCCAACCTGATTACTCGCGCGGGGGCGGACCGGGTGCTGACGATGGATCTCCATTCGCCGCAGATTCAAGGCTTTTTCGACGTCCCCGTGGACAACATGTTTGCCGCTCCCGTGCTCAACGACTTTGTTGTCAGCCTTTCCACGGCGGAAAACGAGCGGGTCGTGGTCAGCCCCGACGTGGGCAGCATCAAGCGGGCCCTCTGGCACGCCAAACGGCTCGGCGGGCAACTGGCGATTGTGGACAAGCGGCGGGACAGCCCGACCGAGACGCGGCAGGAGAACATCATCGGCGGGCCGATCGAAGGGAAGGTCGCGATGATGTTCGACGACATGATCTCCACCGGCGGCTCCATTTGCGGGGCGGCGATGAAAGTCCACGCCGCCGGCGCCAAGGAGATCTTCGTGGCGGCCACCCACGGTGTGCTCTGCGGAGATGCAGTAAGAAGGCTCACCGAGGCTCCGATCACTGCCGTTGCCATTACGGACACCATTCCGCTGCCGCCGGAGAAGCAGGCCCCCAAAATCAAAGTTCTCTCCGTCGCTCCACTCTTGGCCGAAGCCATCAAGCGGATCCACCACGACCAGTCCATCAGTATGATGTTCGAAAAGACGGAGGAATAGCCGTGCCGGCCCAGCGGAGCAACGGCTATTTCGCCTACGCGGTGTTGGGAACTTTGTACGCGCTGCTTTTGGGCGGAATGATTGGGGGCAGTTTGTATGCCCGCACCTGGGCGATCTCCGTCTATGAAAGCCCCGAGGCTCAGGCCGAGTGGGAAGAGTGGCGCGAGGGAGCGGCCAGGTTATCCATCGACGGGCCCGTCAAGCGCCGCGCCCCTAAGAGCGACAAGCCGCCCGCCCTCATCCTGGCCACCACATACTTTAAAACCTGCCTGACCATCGCGCTGGTGTTAACGACGGTGCTCTTCGCCACTGCCGCTTTCTTCGTCCACGGCGTTTGGACTTCGCCGGGCGCGGCCAGGAATGGACCGCAGAGAACGCCGAGGGGCGCGGAGAAGAGTCCAGTGAAATAATGCTGGAAGATGTCATTCGCTTCCTAAACTTAATCCCAATCCTTCTTACTCGCCTTCCACTGTGTCTCCGTGGTTAACCCCCTTCCGCACCCCAGTTTCCGCGAGGCCTTCTGGGTGTGGTGCCGCGTCGCGGCGCTCAGTTTTGGGGGGCCGACGGCGCAGATTGCCGTCATGCACCGGGTGCTGGTGGAGGAAAAGAAATGGATCAGCGAGCACCGCTTCCTGCATGCCCTCAACTACTGCATGCTGCTGCCGGGGCCGGAAGCCCAGCAGCTTGCCGTCTATATCGGCTGGCTGCTCCATGGCACCCGCGGCGGCCTCGTCGCCGGCACGCTCTTCATCCTGCCGGGCTTCGTGGCGATTATGCTGCTGAGCATTTTGTATGTCTATGCGCAGTCTGGAGCTCATCAGTTAGTTGCGATTTCGGTCGCAGCGATTCTCTTTGGGATGAAGCCCGCCGTGGCCGCAATTGTTGCCGAGGCTGTGCTGCGAATCGGCAGGAAAGTCCTGAAAAACCGCGTCATGATCGTGGTCGCCGTGCTCGCCTTTGTCGCCATCTTCTGCTTCGAGCTCCCATTTCCGCTCATCATTGCCGGGGCAGGCGCTACTGGTCTGATTGGCGGACATTTCTGGCCACATGTGTTTGAAGTGATACACGGCGCTGATCATGGAAACGATGCATGCCTACGAGCCGTTGATGTTGCTGCCATAACGAGGAAAGTTTCTCTGCTGCGCACCCTGGAAGTTCTGGCCATCTGGCTGACGCTCTGGTTCGCGCCGCTGCTGTTTCTGGGCTGGTACTTTGGCGGCGACAGCGTCTTCGTCCAAGAAGGGTTTTTCTTTAGCAAGGCCGCCATGGTGACGTTTGGCGGGGCGTATTCGGTGCTCGCCTACATCGGCCAGCAAGCGGTCGGAAAATACGCCTGGCTCAAGCCGCACGAAATGATGGATGGTCTGAGCATGGCGGAAACGACCCCTGGACCGCTGATAATGGTGGTGCAATTTGTGGGATTTATGGGGGCCTATCGCAATCCTGGAGACCTGCCGCCGCTGGCCGCTGGTGTCCTTGGGGCAGTCATCACGGTCTGGGTCACCTTTGTCCCCTGCTTTCTGTGGATCTTCCTCGGGGCTCCCTACATCGAAAAGCTTCACGGCCGCCGGCTATTGAACTCGGCGCTTTCCACCATCACCGCCGCGGTCGTGGGTGTGGTCTTGAACCTGGCCATCTGGTTCATGATCCACACTCTTTTCACGGACGTGTGGGAGCACCATGAGATGTTGCTGGGATTCGCTCGTTTGTGGGAGGGGCCGCCGACCCCCGGCACGACGCAGATTGGCGCTCCGTCCCCGTTTGCCTTGTCCTTCCGATGGTTCGAGCCGCAGTTTTCGTCGCTGTCGAAGGGAAGTCTCGTCATCCTTTTGTTCGCTGCAACGCTGACATTCCGCTTCAAGCGAGGATTATTTGCGGTACTCGGGTTCTCCGTCCTCTTTGGCGTGCTACTGTATGCAGCAGGTGTTCGATAGGCGATTTGTCCAGGTAGCCCCGAACCCTTATCCCCTCGCCCCCCCTCCCACCACCACCCGGTGAAAGTGCAGCTGCACCTCGCGGCTGACGGCGCGGCGGACGCCTTCGACGAGGCAGCGGGGCTCGTTGTCTTCCTGGCCGGTGCGGATGATCTCGTCGAGCTTCGTCCCCGGGGGCACGGTGAAAGTGGATTGCTGGATGATCTGATTTCCCGCGTCCAGCTCCGGCACGATGAAGTGGCAGGTGGCCCCGTAGGTGAGCATCCGTCCGGCATAGGCATCGTGATACGGCCGCAGGCCGGGAAAGCTCGGCAGCAGGCCGTGATGCAGGTTGATGATCCGCCCGCCGGCATACTTCCAGCACGTGGCCGCGGGAAGCACCCGCATGTAGCGGGCCAGCACGATGTAGTCCACGTTGTACCGGTCGAGTGTGGCAATGAACTGCTCCTCGTCGACCCGCCCTTCGTCATCGCCGACCATCTCCCAGGGAGCGCCGAACTGCTCCGCGATCCCGCGACATGCGGGCCGGTTGCCGATGAGGACGGCGGCCTCGGCCTTGATGTGGCCGTCCCGAATCGCCCGTAGCAGCGCCAGCGGCGGCTCGGGGCGATGGGTCACGCAGATTGCCAGGCGCGGCTTCTCGGCCCGCTCTTCCGGCGACCAGACTCGAATCGAGAGGTTTGTCTCGTTGCCAATCTCCTCTAAAGCCGCCCGCACTTCCGCCAGCTTCTCCGCCGGCAGTTGCACCCGCAGGAGCATGGCGAAGAGGGCTTCCTCGTCATGGTCGTACATCTGGATTTCGGCAATATTCGCCCCTTGCCCGGTCACGTAATGGATGATCGGGTCCGCCAGGCGAACATGATCCGGGCCGACGGCGGTGATGATGAGCTGCATGGGCAAAGATAGGACGTAGGAAGGGTAGGGCAACCGTCAAACGTGATACAAAGCAATGACGAAATTCGAATGGCGAATGACGAATGAACATCGAGTCTTGCCCCCAAATTCGTCATTCGGAATTCGGATTTCGTCATTTACCGCAAGTATCGTCCTCCATTCACATCAATCACCGCTCCATTCACGAACCTTCCGGCGTCGCTCACTAAAAACAACACGGCCGCGGCAACTTCTTCCGCGGTGCCGTTGCGACCAAGCGGCGTTTCCATTCGGTACTGAGCCATCCGCTCGGGCGTGGTGAACTGCTCGTGATGCCGGGTTTCAATCACTCCCGGCATGATGGCGTTAGTGCGGATCGCTGGGGCGAGTTCTCGAGCCAGCGTTCGGGTGAAGACTTGCAAGCCGCCTTTCGCAGCCGCATACGCTCCGGCGCCGTTCGCTCCGCCGGTTTGCACCGACAGCGACAGATTGTTGACAATGGCCCCGTTCCCGCTGGCCCGCAGGTGGGGAATTGCCCGCTGGGTGACAACAAATGCCGATGTCAGATTCACGTTCAGGGCCTGCTGCCAGATTTCCAGCGAGCAGTCTTCAATCCTGGCTCGCTCCACGACGCAGCCCGCGTTGTTCACCAAAATGTCGAGCCGCCCGGCAGTGGCAACTGCGTCGTCCACGAACTGTCGCGCCTGACTCGCGTCCGCGAGGTCCGCGGAAAAAACCCAGCCATTGCCGCCGCGGGCTTTGATGCCCGTCAAGACCTCCTCCGCTGCGGCTCGGCTGCGGTGGCAATGCAGGATGACGCTCGCCCCGGCCGCGGCGAGAGCCTCCCCCGTGGCGCGGCCAATGCCAACGCCGGCACCGGTGATGAGGGCAACGCGGCCGGTGAGGTCAAAAAGGTTCATGGTTTTGCTCCCTGGGCGGACAATTGCGCGGGCCATCTCTGAGTCCAAATACCCCCCCGACTGTTGCGAAATTCAGGGAGTTTCGCAACGCGCTCTCGGGGAGAAAAAGGGGGGGATGCGTTGCGAAACTGTCCGAGTTTCGCAACACCCCCCCGGCCTTCCCTGGGCGACTAATGGGGGGCCGGAACCGTTGGCACCAACAGGCCTAAGGTTGCTTTTCCCCATTTGTGACCCACCCACGGGATTTCCGCCGGCTCTAGGTACTGTTAAATAGTATACTATACAGGTTGGCACAGTCAATAGTCTGCCAGCCAGATTTCCCGAAATAATTCTGCCCCTGTCCGGCTCGAATCGCTTCAGAACTCCGCCAGGTCCGAGCGCGGCAGCGCGCTTCCCCGCGGCTGCTGCTCCACGTAATACCAGAATCCTGCCGCCAGGACGATGAAGCCGAGGCTGATCCACTGCGAAATCGTGAGCGTCGTGCCGAACTGGCCGGGCTCGTCGCTGCGGATCATCTCCAGCAGGAACCGGCAGAGTGGATGGACCGTGATGAGGAGGGCGAATATCTCTCCATCCCGCCGGCGGAATGGATACAAGAGCCACAGAACCAGTGCCAAGAGCCCCGCGTCGAGCGCCGCATAGAGCTGCGTGGGATGGATGGGAAGGCTGCGGCCTGGCCAGTCGCCCTTCGTGATGTGCCGCACCTCGCCGGCCGTTGTGGTCAGTTCCACGCTCTTCCCCGCAAGTCCCAGAGCGGCGAGTGCGTCCAGATATTCCTCAACTTTCTGACCGCTGATATGTGTGAGGATGTCCCCCGGTTTCACGCCTGCCTGGTCCGCCGGGGTTCCGGCTTCAACCCGCTCGACAATCGCCCGGCCCCGCTCCGTTTCTGCCAGCTTCATTCCATAAAGCAGCCCCAACTCATGTTGCCGCTGGTACGGAGGACTATCCTTCAAATACCATGCGGCTCGCGGCGGAAATGTCATCGCCACGGGCCACGTACATTCTCCCCCATAGCAGCAGCCGTTAAGGAAGCAGCCGATGCGACCGAGGGCGGCTGCGACGACCATGCTGGGGGCGATGATGTCCAGCACGGCCAAAACGGGCAGGCCGCGGCGGATGAGGAAGTAAATGCCGAAGGGCACTCCGGTCAGCACGGAGCCGTAGACGACAAGCCCTCCTTTGGTTACGTCGACGAGCGACATCAGCGTTTGCTGCACGGTCGGCCGCAGGAATTCGTCGTGGTACTGCGCGATGAAGAATAGCCGGGCCCCGATAATGCCGGGAAAAATCATCCACATCGCCAGCGAGGTCATCACTTCGGGATCAATCCCCATCTGCCACGCCCGGTGCATCCCCAGCCCCACCCCGGCCACCATCGCCACCATCATCATCACACCAAAACCGCGAATAGGGATGCCGATTGGCGTGAACTTGTCGGGCTGACCCGGCACCGGTGCAAGTTCCATCATGTTCGGCAAGAAGAACGCGATGATCAGGGCGACGGCACCCAAAAACGGCAAGTAGCTGGCGGTCTCCTGGTTCCAGCCCTGTTTGCGAATCAGCCACCCCATGATTCCAGCGCTTAGAATCACCCAGGCGATGAGTAGCCAGCCGAAGCCCATCACGGGCAAGCCGTTCCATTCATGCGGTATGTAAAACAAGGTCGAGCGCACGGTTCATCCTTGAGCTGGGGCGGATTGCGGCGGTCCACCTGGAGCAGTCAGCAGGCAGTTATCAATCAGCCGCGTCGCGCCGACAAAAGCCGCAATCAGGGCGACGGCTGGGCCCTCGAGCTTTGTCAATTCCACCAGCGTATTGGGATTGGCGAGCATGGCGTAATCGATCCGCTCGATGCCGGCCCCTTCCAGAGTCCGTCGCATTCCGGCGGCGAGGGCTGCCGCATCCCGCACGCCGCGACTAACTGCTGCTTGGACATCCGCCAGCGCCCGTGACAGCGCCATCGCCTGCTGCCACTGGCTGGACGAAAGATACCGGTTGCGACTGCTCATCGCCAGCCCATCCGGCTCGCGGACGATGGGGCAAACCAAAACCTGGACCGGAACATTCAGGTCGGCGACCATCCGCTGGATCACCAGCGCCTGCTGAAAGTCCTTCTGACCAAAATAGGCTCTGTCCGCGGGAATGATATTGAACAGTTTCAGCACCACCGTGGCAACGCCCCGAAAATGTCCCGGCCGGCAGACCCCTTCCAGCGGGAGGGCAACCGAGGAGGGCTCAATAAATGTGGAAGTGCCCGGCGGATACATCGCCTCGCGGCTGGGGACGAAAACCAGGTCGCAGTTCGCCGTCGCCAGCGCCTGCAAATCCGCGTCCAGCGTCCGCGGATACTTGGAAAAATCTTCCTGCGGAGCGAATTGCGTGGGATTCACAAAAATCGTCGCCACAGCCAAATCGCACTCGCTTTTGGCCCTCCGCACCAGGCTCAAATGCCCCTCGTGCAGTGCCCCCATTGTCGGCACCAGGCCAACCGTCTTTCCAGCACGCTGGAACTCGCGCACAGCCGCACGGATTTCCGAGATTGACGAAATCAACTGGGGAGAGTCCACGCCTTTTTTCTACTCCATCGCTTGCATCGCGGATAGGACTTCGCGTTGGACTCGGACAGTGTCGTCCAATAAGAGCCGCAAACTCGGTGGAGATTCTGCTCGTCTGCGAAGCTGGTGGACACTCTGCAATTCGCCCGCCAATGCCGCATTCCCAGGTTCGAGAAAAAAGACAAGTCGAGGTTGTTGAATCATCAGACCATGGTCCCGCAGTTTGCCGAGCAGCCATGTCTCATCGTGCGGCCCAGCGCGTAATAGCGACGTTTCCCAGATCACGCGGCAACTCGTCGCATTGGAAATCGGACTGATGATCCGCTCAAAGTCCTCTCTTGCGCATCCGAAAGCGATGTACTTTGCCGAAGCGTCCAGGTTGTCCCGCAGTTTTTCCACACTCCACCCATTTACCGGCCACACCATCTCCCCCGCAATTTCCGCCGCCGGCTCCAGGACAAACCGCCGGTAGCACATCCGCGGGTGCGGCAGCTCCAAAGTTGGCGTCTTCGCCTCCACCTGGTCGTAAAGCAGCAAATCCAGATCAATCACCCGCGGCCCCCAGCGTTCCTCCCGCACGCGGCCAATCTGGTTCTCAATCGCCAGCAGTTTGGCCAGCAGCTCTTCCGGGGAGAGCGACGTTTCCAACCTGGCAGCCACGTTGAGAAACTCAACCTGCCCCACCGGCCCACCCGCCGGCTGGCTGGGGCGAAAGCTGCTGACAGCCTCGACTCGAATCCGCGGCTCCTCCTTCAGCAGCTTGATCGACCGTTCGAGCGCAGCGGCCCGGTCGCCGAGATTCGAGCCGAGTCCAAGGAGTGCGGTCGCCATCATCGTATTATAGAGGACTATCATGCGGACGACCTATGCTTTCTGACCTTGCGCTCTCCGCAGCACTTCCGCGAACGGCACGTGACTGAGTGAGCCGAAAAGCTGGTGCGAGGAGAGCTTGGCGCGGCTAACTTTGGGGGATGAGATACCACAGAGGAAGCGAGCCAGAGAGCGCGGCTCAGCGAACAGTTCGTGATTGTTGCGGCGGAGCTCGGGAACCTGCTTGCGAATGGCGTCGTCAATCACCGCGGCAGTTCGGGGCAGCAGCGCGGCTGCAGAGTGATCGCGGCACCACGAGCAGTGGCCGCAGGCTTTCTCGATTCGCTCCCCGAAATGCTCCCCCAGCTTGGCGGCCAGGCAGCCGGGATGGCCGGCCAGGTGAAGCACCTGATGCAGGCGGGCGATTTCCTGCTCCTCGCGTTTGAGCGTGCGGGCATGCAGCTTGCCGGCCAGTTCAGCCGCGTCCGGCGGCCGTTGCAGGATTTTGAAGCGGTTGCGGACCCCTTCGGCTTTGAGCTCCAGCAGCTTTTGCTCGGCCAGATAATCGAGAGCCCGCACAATCCGCTCGCGCGGCGAATTGGTCTGCTTCGTGGCGGACTCGAGATCGACGACTGACCAGGTCTTGCCCTTTGAAGCGGTACGGAAGAGAGTCTCCAAGAATTGCTTGCGGTCTCCTTCAAAGCGGGACAGGATGTTCGACAACGACGTCAGCAGCTTGAATTGGTATTTGGAGTAGTACGGTGTCCCCTCTTCAATCAGTCCATCGAGCTCCAAATACGTCAGCAGTGTCTTGAGCACGATTTGCCGGATGTCATGCTGAAAAGAGAGGTCGTAGAGCGAAACGTCGAACTCATCCTCGCGGCGGAAGATGTCGCGCATCAGGCTCTGCACGGATTCCAGACTGGGTGTGTCGCCGTAAATGAAGTTTTCGAGCACGTTCAGGTCGTCGGGGCAGACGTGCATTTCGCACGTCGCCGGCAGCCCGTCGCGCCCGCTGCGGCCGATTTCCTGCGAGTAACTTTCCAGGCTCTTGGGCAGGTTGTAGTGGTCGATGTAGCGGATGTTGGATTTGTCGATTCCCATTCCAAAGGCGATTGTCGCCACCACCACCGCCCGATCCGACGCCAGGAACCAGTCCTGCACGCTGGACCTTTCCTCGTCTTCCAGCCCCGCGTGATACGGCCGCGCCGCAAAGCCGGCTCTGGCCAGCATGTTCGCCACTTGCTCGGCCGTCCTTTGCAGCGTGACATAGACAATGGTCGGACCGGCCTTGCGGGTGCGCAGGCGGTCGAGCAGGGCGGCATCGCGCTCGCCTTTGGTAATCGGAGTGGCGATCAGCGACAGGTTTGGCCGGTAAAAGCCGGTGCGAACCGCGCACTGCGGCTGAATTTCAAAGCCGCGGCAGATGTCGTCCAAGACTTGCGGCGTGGCGGTGGCGGTGAGGGCCAGCAGGCGCTCGGCCCGGAATTGGCGGGCGTAGCGGGCGAGCTTGAGGTAGTCGGGGCGGAAATTGTGCCCCCATTCCGAAATGCAGTGGGCTTCATCGACGGCGAACAGGGACACGCTCACCCTCTGCATGGCCTCGCGGAATCGCTCGTTGTTGAACCGCTCGGGGGCCACATAGAGCATTTTGAGCGAACCGCCCCGCACGCTGTTCATTACCCCGGCCACTTGTTCCGCATTCAGCGTGGAATCGAGCCGCTCCGCCGCGATGCCCCGTTTGTGCAATTGGTCAATCTGGTCCTTCATCAGGGCGATGAGGGGCGAAACCACAAGTGTAAGTCCGGGTAGCAGCAGCGATGGAATTTGATAACACAAGCTTTTGCCGCTTCCGGTGGGAAACACGGCCGCGGCGGAGTTGCCGCGAAGGAGGTGCTCCATCACTTCCTGTTGACCGGGGCGGAACTGGTTGTAACCAAATTTGGCTTTTAGGATTTCAAGCGGCGTGGACATAGCGGAAAACCCTCAGAATTTCAGTGACAGCACGTTCACTGACTGTATGTATACACACGTAGATGGCCGGAGGCAAGCATTTATTCGCGGCCTCGACAATTTTGTCCAAGATTTCTTGGCCGGCTTTTGGCAGCCGGCGGCTGGCTTTTATCAAACCCTCGCGAAGGTAAGTTCCTGTTCGTTCAATGACTTTGATGGCCGAATTCCTAGACGATTTCAAGACCGCCCCATCCATCCCAAATCCCATGTCACGATCGCCCCCGCGCAAAGCCTGTCCACGGATGTTGACGGCTGGCCGCGGCGGAAATCCGTAAGAACTAAGCTGCCTGCTGGGCGGGCTCGGTTTCGGTCGCGGTTTCCGGCGGACGGTGCGCCCGAGGCTCAGCTTCGCCCAGGATAATGCCCAGCGGCTTGGTGACCTCGAACTGGTCGCAGATTATTTTGGCGACGGCCAGGAGCGGCGCTGCCATCAGGCCGCCGGCGATTCCCCACATCCAGCCCCAAAAGAGAATGGACACGATGACCGCCAGTGGGGAAAGTTGCAGCCTTTTGCTGAGCGTCATCGGCGTGACGAAGTAGCTCTCGAGGAAGGTGATCACCGCAAAACAGCCGGCGACCAAGCCGCCCCAAGCCAGCGACTCATGCGTGACTGCCCCGACGAAGAACAGCACGATCATGCACACAAACGCCCCGACATGCGGAATATAGTTGAGTAGCGTGGCCATCACGCCCCACAGGATCGGGTTGGGCAATCGCAGGGCCCACGTCACCAGTGCGGTGACGACCCCCAGGCCGACATTGATGATTGTCACCGTCAATAGGTAGCGGGAGACGCCCATTTCCACGTTTTGGACGAGCTGCACGATGTTCTTTTTCTCATAGAACAGCGGGCGGGATTCGACCGCTTGCTTTAGCAGCACGTCCGACAGGGCGAGCAGAAAGAACGCGACCACGAGCACGATAATCGCCGACGCCGCCACATGACCGCTGACGCCGAGGACGGCGAACGCCACGTCCGGCGCGGATAACTTCACCGAGATCGCTTTGTCTTCCCCGCCGGCCTTGGTGAGATCCTCGACGGCGTCGGTGGTCTTTTTGATGTCCCCCATGGGGCCGGATTTGGTGGGGAGCATCTTCCTCACGTTGGCGACCGTCTCGGGCGCATGCACCAGCCATTCCTGCGCTTGCCCCGCCAGTTTATATGCCCCAAAAGCGACGATGGCCGTGACGGCTGAGATCAGAATGGCGGCGGAGGCAAAGTCCGGCAGATGCAGCTTTCGCATCCGCCGAAGCAGCGGCCGCAGAAGCAATGCGAGCAGCACCGCCATGACCAGCGGAATCAGCAAGTCCCGCGCGAAATACATCGCCCCGATCACCGCCAGGCCGCAGAGCACGACGATGGGCATGCTGGCCTTAGGACGAGGCGCGACATCCACCAGCTCCTCAACAGGAGCGGCGGGTATGGCGGTTTCGTTGACGGCTGAATCGGAAGGCACGGGCGTGGACTGAAGCAAAAGGTGTGCCACGGTAGTCCTCACATTACGCGTGCGCCGCGCTCCGCTTGTACTGGGAGAGTGCGAGATGTTTTGCGAACTGGACATTCCTTGACCGCGTAGGACAGTCCGTTACGATGCTTTTGCAGCTCTTGCGGAGCGCCGCGCGGTCCCTGTGGCCGCTAGCTCTCCGCAGAACTGCCTCGCCCAAGACTCGATGATCGAGCGCGGCACTTCGGCCCAATTCCCGGGCCAGCCGTGATTGCCAGCCAAGGACGGCGCGGACGCGCATCATCATCCTTAGGAGTCTGGCAACATGGACCGTTTGCACGGCCGCCGGAGGGCGGCTACCCATTTGGTGTTTCTGGCAAGCTTGTTCGTTTCGGCAAACTTTGCCGCGACCTCCCAGGCCGAGCTGCCGCGGGTGGT
Organism: Pirellulaceae bacterium; assembly: GCA_046593355.1. Taxonomy (GTDB): domain Bacteria; phylum Planctomycetota; class Planctomycetia; order Pirellulales; family Pirellulaceae; genus SXOA01. The sequence goes on from JBKJNY010000155.1 coordinate 57,867, forward strand.
GTTCGACATGCCCTATGCAGTGAGCTGCCGCGATGTGACCCCGCCGGAGTTCGCCGCAGCCAATCCGGGAGACAAGCTGATTGAGGTAAAGCTCGGCATTTCGTCGCTGCTGCAAGGGGGGGATGAGAAAGACTTGGCCCAGTACTTCATTCGCCTGGAAACCCCGCAGCGGACGATGGAGGTAATCGACTTCCTCCCCAAATCCGCCCGCGAAAGCCTGCACGGCGGCAACACGGTGGTGACGAAGAACTCCGAGACGACGCTCTCGCTGGGCATCAACATCACCGGCCACTATCAGGCGTTCACCGGCACCGCCATCAGCCCAGGAATCAGCCAAAAGAACGGCACCTGCGTGAAGGTTGAAATGCTGCCGCCGCTGGAGACGGTGACGGCCAGCGGCACCATCCTTCGCGGCAGCGGGGTGTACTTCAAGCTGAAGTCCTCGGAGCGGAACCTGTTGGAAGGAGAGAGAGACTTCGCCGTGATCGTTCGCGTCCCTAGCGGTTGGCGCGGCGACTACCTGCATGTCCGCTGCGAAGCCGAGGGGATCGCTCGCGGACTGGTCAGCTCGCTGGACCAGCGGCAGCGGTGTGGCGAGCGAGACTTTTTGATCGCGCTCTATCTGGAAGGCGACGCCGAGGCCCGCCGCGCCGCGGAAGAGCTCTCCCGCGCGGAAGCCCGCCTGCGGAGCGTCGCTCATATCAAAGCCAAGGAAATCCAGCAGCGCGCCGCCCCTTCGCTCACCATGCAACTGGGACTCTCGTCCGGCCCTTCTCCGACCGCCATCCCCGCCGACTGGCAAGCCCGGCTGCTGTTCAGCCATCCTTCCCGCGGCTCGATCCCCAAGAAGCTGCCGCGGGAAGTGGTGCAGGCGGCGCAGGAGTTCCGGTCATCGCAGCAAGGCCTTTCTCAGCTGAGTGGTTGGAAAATCATGACGGCAGCGAACTAATCCACAAACACAAACTCATTGGACATCAGCAGCGCCTGGATGAATCTTTCCAGCTCGACAACGGACGGTGATTCGCCGAGGAAATCTTCGGCGAGCTTGCGTTCCGTTTCATCGGGTGGTCGTTGCAAGAGCATCTGGTAAATCCGCTCGATTCGCCCCGCTTTATCTGGCCGCGAATTGATATCGCTGCGGGCAAGGACTCGCTCGCTGACTTGCTTGAGGAACGGGCCGTTCATCAGATAGAGCGCCTGCGGAGAGACGGTCGTTAAGTCCCGTTGCGGGCTGCTGGCATTCGGGCTGGGAAAATCGAAGACGCTGAAGATGCCGGGGAGGTCCTGCCGGTCGATGAAGGAATACATCGTCCGCCGGGGGAAATAGTTGCCGCCGAGCAGATCTTCCGACTTGCCGCCGAGGCGCGAATCTAAATGTCCAGTGATAGCAACCAGCGAATCCCGCGTCGTTTCAAAATCCAGCCGCTGCCGGTTCATCTTCCAGAGCAGGCGATTCTCCGGGTCAGCCGCCAGTCCCTCCAGCCGGTCAAGACTTTGCTGTTGCCAGGTCGCGGAGAGCAATATCTGGCGATGCACACTCTTGAGCGACCAGCCGTTGCGGACCAGGCCGCTGGCCAGATAGTCGAGCAATTCGCCGTGCGACGGCGGGTCGCTCCGCAGGCCGAAGTCACTGGGCGTGCGAACGAGCCCTTCGCCAAAATGCCAGAGCCAGGCGCGATTCACGAGCACCCGCGCCGTGAGGGGATTCGCGGGATCAACAATCGCCTTCGCCATCTCCAGCCGCCCACCGCCCTGCATGAAAGGCCTGCGGTCCTTGCTCGCCACCGCCACGAACTGCCGCGGCACGGTGTCACCGGGACGATAGGGATTCCCCCGCAGAAAAATCCGCGGCTCATAGGGTTCATCGTCCACGAGCACCATCGCGCGTGGCGGCGCGGCCGGCGCGGTCATCAGCCAGGTTTCCACTTCCTTGAGCAGGCCCTGATAGACACCCTGTGACGCCCGGTCGGGAAGGAGCGTCAGGAATCCCCAGCCAAATAAGAGCGGGATATTGGCGGGCACACCATCCGCGTAAAGCTCCTGACGAAGCTCCTCTTCTGCGTTGTCCGCCAGGCGGACCGGTGGAGACTCCTTCTTTTCCGTCGCTTGTTGGAGTTGCTCTTTCCAGTTGGCATCAACCCGCTTGAGAAGCTCGCCGTAAACGGTGGCAACGTCATTTAAGGAGGTCAGAGGCTTTTCGGTCAATCGCTTGAGCACGAGCGGATTGATCGCATCGTTCTCCTTGCCAAGCAGCGCGATCACCCCTGGCGCTTTCTCGCTGAATTGTTCCGCCGGAATATCCGCCAGGACGTGCCACGGATGCCACACCGGATGCGGCGACAGCTTCGACTTCTCCAAATAGTTCTGCCAGCGCACGATCATCGCCGGGTTAAGCTCCCCCGGATCTGTCAGCAGCATGAAGTCTTCGACAGCGGGCTTCTTCCGGGCGGCATCGGCGGCCAGGAGGTACTCCGCACCGCGAGTCCGCGCTCCGGAGACGATGGCGGCATGTTTCTCCTGGACGAAGGCGTCCAGCTTCTGTTGGCGGCGGGCGAGCTCGAAGGTGAACTTGGGATAGTCTTCTCCTTCGGTGGGCGGCGGTGTGAATTCCGGCAGCACGAGCGGCTCGCGGCTGCTGCGGAGGACGCCGTAGAGGGAGTAGTAGTCGGCTGTGGGGATGGGGTCGTATTTGTGGTCGTGGCAGCGGGCACAGGTGACGGTCAGCCCCATCAGGCCGCGGGTGACGACGTCGATCCGGTCGTCGATAATGTCATGCACGTTCCCCATGTAGTGCGGGCCGAGCGTGAGGAACCCCATCGCCGTCAGGGGCCGCTTGTCGTCCCCCAGGTCCAGTTGGTCGGCCGCCAGTTGCTCCACGATGAAGCGGTCAAAGGGGCGGTCCTCGTTCAGCGAACGGACCACGTAATCGCGGTAGGTATAGGCCCAGGGATAATTCTTCTCCTCGAAGAAGACGTATCCCTTGTTGTCCGCATAGCGAGCCACATCGAGCCAGTGCCGGCCCCATCGCTCCCCATAGCGGGGCGAAGCCAGCACGCGGTCGACAAGCCGCGGCCAGGCATCGGGGGATTGGTCCTGCTCAAACTCGGCGACATCTTCGTAGGTCGGTGGAAAGCCGAGCAAATCAAAGTAAGCACGACGAATGAGCGTTCTTTTGTCCGCCTGCGGTGAAAGAGAGAGTTTAGTTTCTCGCAACTTCGCAATGACGAATTTATCGACCGGCCTTTCACCGCCGACGACGGATGGAACAGTCGGCTTCGCCACCGGTTGAAAGGCCCAATGCACTTTCCAAGCATCCCCCGCCTTCACGGGCACACCTTCCGGCCAGGGCAGACCAAGCTCCACCCAGCGGGATAGCGCCACCACCGCGTCTGGCCGCAATGTGCTGTTCGGCGGCATCTGCAAGTCCCCTTCGCGGCGGATGGCCTGCACGAGCCGGCTTTCTTTCGCATTCCCCGCCACTGCCGCGGGGCCGCTCTCGCCCCCATTCAAGACCGCCTCTCTCGTATCGAGCCGAAGTCCCCCTTCCTGCTTCTGCGGCCCATGGCAGGAGAGGCAGTTTGCCGCCAACAGAGGCCGGACCTGCTTTTCAAAAAAATCCAGTTGCTCGGACGTGAAGCTCTTAGCCGGGTCCGCACCTTGGGCCAAGCCCGCTCCCAAGAGCGCGGCAAGAACCAGCACGGCGGTGGCTATTCGCTGTCTCATGGCTCGATTCTACTCTGGCGGCGCGGCCAATTCAGGTCGCAGCCATAAGGGTTTTGGGAACCCTTCATTCCCCCCAATGGAGTTGTTTGATGCATGATTCGGATCTCACTTTTTTGCGGACTTACGTCGAGCGGGCTCGCCCTAAGTCGTTATGTATACAATTGTTTCAATGATTCAAGTCGCCGTAAGTCTGATTCATCCCTTCGATTTTGATTCATCCGCCGCACTGCATTTCCCATAAGGGGTTTTTCGCTTCCAGTCGCCGCAGTCGATGCATCGTCAACGGCTTGCTTCGTTACCCTTCTGTCCCCTAGACGATGCGCAGCTTCCCCCTGGGTCGTCATTGTACACAATTGTATACAAAAGGTCAAGCCCCAGCAAGACCCCGCGTCCAGATTTTTCCTGGCACATCGCACAGGCTATAATCGCACCATGGCCAGCCTCCCCAAGGATTCACCGCAAGCTTCTCTCCCGACTGCGGCCAAGTCCCGCCGCCGCTGGTATCAGTTCTCTCTCCGCACCGCCCTGCTCCTGATGCTGCTCGCCAGCATCCTCTTCGCTGGCTTCGCCTGGCGGCGGAACCGGGCCGAGCGGCAGCGGAAGATTGTGGCGGAATTGCGGGTACTTGGGGCGGATGTGGAGTATCGCTATTACTCGCTGACAAAGCGACATAGTTTTTACGTCACGGTTTTGCCGGGCGAGGAGATCTTACCTTGTGCATGGCTCCGCCGTTGGTTGGGGGACGACTTTGTTTACGACGTAAGTGCCATCCGGCTGCTTAAGCCGGTCCCGCTGGAGACAACACGTTCCGCGATTGTGCTGATCAAGGAGTTCCCCGCGCTAAAAAACCTCTCGCTTGATGGTGACGCATTTTGTGCCGCGGACCTCAACGAGCTTCCATGCCTGGAAACCTTGGAAAAACTCAGCCTTCAATCGCAAAACGCCAAAAGCGCTGGAATTTACCGCAGCGGCCGGCTAACCGACGCTGACCTCGCTCCGCTTGCGCGAGCGACTCGCCTGCAAGGGCTCGGGCTTGGCTATCAGCCGATTGGCGATGCCGGGATGGCGCACCTGCGCAACTGCCGCGAGTTGCGAGGTCTTTGGCTCGATGGAACGAATGTTGGAGATTTGGGACTCGAATTCCTCAGCGACAAGGTGGAGCTTAGTTATCTCGACGTCTCCCATACACTCATTACCGACGCCGGGCTGAAATCGCTCCGAAACAGTGAAAAGCTGACGGATTTATGGATCCGTGGCAACTCGATTCGAGGCCACGGGCTAGCCGACATCGGCCCCAAGCCAAAGCTGAGGGTAGTCATCGCGGGATGGACACAATTCACGGATGACTCGCTGCGTCATTTGCAGCCGTTTGCAAACTTGGAGGTGCTGGACCTGACCAACACCAGAGTCACCGGGTCCGGGATCGGAGCGCTGCGAGACCTCAACCGCCTGGAAGGGATTACTCTCTCCGATTGTCCCGTCACCGATCAGAGTCTGTCCGGAATTGAGATTCCTGACGGCTGGCAGGTCATTCACCTGGGCGGTACGAGAATCAGCGATGCTGGGCTTCGCAGCCTCACGCTTCCCCGTAGTTTGACCGAGATTGCCCTCAACAATACTTCCGTTACCGACGCCTCCCTGGACGAGCTTCAACGATTGCCAAACTTGGCCAACGTGTATGTAAGCGGGACTCAGGTAACACCGGCGGGAATCAAGCGGTTTCAAGCGAAACAACTGAAGTGCCAGGTCCAGTAGGCCTCGATCCGCAAAGTGGTGAGCACTGGGCATTCATTCAAAAACGCAAAACAACCGCCATAGAGTCAACCCATGAACGACGAATACCAGCCTGAAATCCCTGACTACCAACGGGAAGAGATGGAGCGATTCCAAAAGATTGCCTGGGATTTCCGGCCGCAGGGGCGGGCCTGGGGACCGGAAGAGGTAAGTGCCAGACGCGACTTGGCACCAGAAAAAAGCGGCGAGTTCATCGAAGGAAAGTTGTATTGGAGCGATGCGGAACGGCTCACGTTGATTGGCCTGCTTATTGAAAACGTCGGCGTGGATGCGGTTGTTCGCATGGGGGAGTCCAAGGTTTGGAAAGAAGCGGTAGCGAAACTGTCGTAGCCAATCCCTTCTTCAACGAAGGCGGCTGAACCACGAAGACTCGAAGACACTAAGAAATTCGCCGGCACGGGCAGGACTCCACTTCCTGCTCCCTTTCGTGTGTTGGTGTCTTCGTGGTTTCCTGCTTCCGGTTCCCGCTCGACCCGTCGGCTTGAAAGGGGCTGGCTGGAAGCCTACCCCGCCGGGCGATTCGCAAACCTGTCTGGCGATGGGTTAGAATGCCAGTCGATTGGTGGAGCGAATTCTTGCTCCTTATCGCGCGACGCGGGATGGGCTGAAGCAACTATGGTGAGCACGCCAAAATTCCCGCCGGAAGGTCTCGCGCCTTGGCTCGCGACGATTGGCGCTATCGCGCTCGTCTTCGTTCTGGATGTCTTTGCGCCGCCGGCTTACTCGGTCGGCATCTTGTATGTCGTCGCAGTTTGGGCCGCGACCTTCATCCCCCGGACCAGTGTCGCAATTCTGACAGCCGCCTTGTGTTCTCTGCTTCTGCTGCTGGTCCCGTGGCTCCACGGCGTGGCGGCGGAAGAATCGTTCGAGGTGATCGGCAGTCGAGGAATTACGCTGCTGGCGGTCTGGTTCTCTGCCATCGTGGGGATCTCTCTGACGCGTGATCGCGAGGGGTTCGCGGCGAGGAACATCATTCTGGAGCGTGAACTTGCCGCGCGAGCCGGAGAGGTCGCCGCTACCAAGACCAGCTTGGCCTCGGAAATCCAGGAGCGGAAGCGGGTCGCTTCGGAGCGCGACCGGTTTTTTGAAGCCTCCGTGGATATGCTGTGCATTGCCGGCCTCAACGGCTACTTCCGCCGCGTCAACCCGGCGTTTGAACGGACGCTGGGATTCTCGAATCAGGAACTGCTGGCGACCCCTTTCATCGAGTTTGTCCATCCCGAAGACCGGGCTTCCACACGGGCCGTGGTGAGCTCGCTGCAGGATGGCCAGGACACAATTCAGTTTGAGAATCGCTACCGTTGCCGGGATGGTTCCTACCGCTGGCTGCTCTGGTCGTGTCCGGCCATTCTTCCGGGAGAGCAAGTCATCTACGCGATTGCCAAGGACATCACCGAGCGCAAACGCGCGGAATCCGCGCTGCGGGAGAGCGAACGCCGCCATCGCCTGATTGTGGACAGTGCCTATGACGCCTTTGTGGGAATGGATGAACAAGGCCTGATCTGCGACTGGAACCCGCAAGCCGAACGGATTTTCGGCTGGAGCCGGCAGGAGGCCTTGGGACGCCCGCTGGCGGAGACGATCATACCGCCGCGGTTTCGGGAGGCTCATGGGCAAGGGCTGGCCACGTTTTTGCAAACAGGGGACGGCCCGATTCTCAATCAGCGGATTGAAATCTCGGCCATGCGCCGCAGTGGGCGCGAGTTTCCCGTGGTGCTAACGATTTCCGCAATTCGCCTCGACGACTTTCATCTCTTTGCCGCCTTCGTCCAGGACATCAGCCAACCGCAGCAGGCTGCCCAGAGGCGCGAGGTGCAGTACTCGATCGCCCGCATCGTGGCGGAAGCGAACACGCTCGAAGACACCGTTTCCCAAATCCTTCAGGCAATTTGCGAGGGGCTGGAGTGGGACGTGGGGGCCGTATGGCGCGTGGACGGCGAGCTGAACGTCCTCCGTTGCGTCCTCGTCTGGCACCGGCCGGGCGTGGAAGCGCCTGAATTCGAACGCGTGACGCAACAGACGCTCTTTCAGCCGGGAGTCGGGCTTCCCGGCCGAGTCTGGACGAGTGGCAAGCCGAGCTGGATCGAGGATGTGACGCAGGACGCGAATTTCCCCCGCGCTCCCTACGCCGCGGCCGAGGGACTGCACAGCGCGTTTGCAATTCCCATCGCGCTGCCCGGCAAAGTGCTGGGAATTATCGAATTCTTCAGCCATGAAATCCGCCAGCCGGACCAGGATCTGCTGCAGATGTTTGCCGCCATCGGCAGCCAGATCGGGCTGTTTTTCGAGCGGCGGCGGGTGGCCGCGGAGTTGCAGACGGCCAAGGACGTTGCCGAATCCGCCAACCGGGCCAAGAGCGAATTCCTGGCCAACATGAGCCACGAAATCCGCACCCCCATGAATGCCGTCATCGGCATGACGGAGCTCGTGCTGGACACCAGCCTCACCCCCACGCAACGAGAATATCTTGCCACGGTCCAGCAGTCGGCGGAATCGCTGCTGGACATCATCAACGAGATTCTCGACTTTTCGAAGATCGAGTCTGGCAAACTGGAACTGGAAGCCACCGACTTCGACGTCTGGGAGGTCGTGGGAAACACGGTCAAGTCCCTCGCCTTGCGAGCTCACAGCAAGGGACTGGAACTGGCCTATCACCTCGCGCCGGATGTCCCTGAAATGCTGTTGGGCGATCCTCTCCGCCTGCGGCAGGTGATTGTGAACCTCGTGGGGAATTCCATCAAATTCACCGAGCGCGGGGAAGTGGTCGTCGATGTGGCGCGAGAATCGACCGACGGCGGCGACCTCGCGCTCAAGTTTTCCGTGACCGACACCGGCATCGGAATCCCCCAGGACAAGCAAGCCCACGTGTTCGAGGCGTTTACCCAGGCCGATAGCTCCACCACCCGCAAGTTCGGCGGCACGGGCCTGGGGCTGGCGATTTCCTCTCGCCTGGTTTCGCTGATGGGAGGCCGGCTCGAGCTCGAAAGTGAGCCTGGAAGGGGAACCGCTTTTTCGTTCACCGTCCAGTTCACTCCCAGCACCGCTCCCGCCACGCTGGCGCTCCGACGACAACCAACAACCGTGCAGGGGACCGACGTGCTGATCGTGGACGATAACGCGACCAATCGAAAGATTTTGGAGGAGATGCTCAGTTCGTGGCGAATGCGCACGCACGTGGCGTCCGGTGCGGCCGACGCCCTGCAAATCTTGCAGCAGCGGGCTCATTCCGGCAGTCCCATCGGGCTGCTTCTCACGGACGTTCACATGCCCGAGATGGACGGCTTCACTCTGGTCGAGCAGATTCGGCAGAACGCTTTATTGGCCGGCTTGCCGGTAATTGTCCTCACTTCGGGCGACCCACGCGGGGAGACCGAACGCCTGGAGAAGCTGGCAATTTCGGCCCATCTCATGAAGCCGGTGAAACAGTCGGACCTGCTCAGCGCGATTCAAGCCGCCCTGGCGCGAGAAATAGCGACAACTCTCGAGGGGTCGCCGACCGCGGCAAGTTCGCACCTTGCGATCCGGCCGCTGCGCATCCTGTTGGCCGAGGATGGCATCACGAATCAGAAACTGGCCGTGGGGCTGCTTGGGAAATGGGGGCACACTGTGACGCTCGCCAATAACGGGCAGGAAGCCGTGGCGGCGTTTCAGGCGCAGCCCTTCGACCTGATCCTGATGGACGTGCAGATGCCGGAAATGGATGGCTACCAGGCGACGGCGTGCATCCGCGACCTGGAAAGCAGCGGTCGCTCGCGCATTCCAATCGTTGCCATGACGGCGCGGGCCATGAAGGGAGACAAGCAGCGGTGCCTGGACGCGGGCATGGACGGTTACGTCCCCAAGCCAGTCCGGCGCGACGAGCTGTACCAGGCGATTGCCCCATTTTTTGCCGCCGAATGCGCCGCGCCAACGCCTCGTGCGGGAACGGTGGCCTGGACGAAGGTGCTGGCGGAGTTTAGCGGTGACCGGCAATTGCTCGGCGACGTGCTGGGGACGATGCTGGAAGAAATTCCCACTTTAGTCGCCGGCTTGGAACAGGCCATCGCCACGGGCAACAACAAGGAAGCCCACCGCTTCGCTCACACGCTCAAGGGCGTGCTGCGCATACTTCACGTCACGCCGCTGCTGGAACTTGCCGAGGGCCTGGAATCGGCGGCCCATAACGGCAACTTGCAGTTCGCGGGCCTCGTCCAGGTGACGCTCAAATCGCGACTCGCGGAGTTGCTACCGGAAATTGAGGCCTATCGGCGGGAAGAGTGTATTGAGCCGAGCGAAGCAAGTCGCTGACGGAATGAGGTGGTTGGGTGGCACGCCCAGCGTCTCTCCATTTCATCTGTGGCGGTCCGGTCCCCTATTGCCTACAATAGAGTGTGCGGACCGATGGCCGCGAGGAAGCCCTCTTTGGAAGGACGGAAGTCATGGCTCATGCACTCTCCAAGCTGATTTTTTGCGCCGTTGTGGCTGCGGCCATCGGGATTATCGGGCCGCTGGCGGCGATGGGGACGGCTTGTCCCTTCTGCTCGGCGACTGCCCAGACGTTTTCCGAAGAGATTGGGACCATGGATGTGGTGGTGATTGCCCGGCTGGTGGCTCTGCCTCCCAAGAAAGCGAAAGCGGAAGACGGTTTTGGTTCGGAAGTCCCCAAGGCCAAGTTCGAGATCGAGCGCATCATCAAAGGGGATCCGCTGGCCAAGCCCAAGGAAACCATTGAGACCCTGTACTTCGGCGATGCCAAGCTAGGGACCGCGTTTTTGGTGATGGGGATCGACCCGCCCAACGTGATGTGGTCGACGCCGCTGCCGCTGTCGGACAAGGCCCAGGAATATCTGGGCAAGATCATCAAGCTGCCGCGAGAAGGAGTCGAGCGGTTTACCTTCTTCCAGAATTTCCTGGAAGACGCCGATGAGATGTTGGCCCGCGACGCCTACGATGAATTCGCCAAGGCCTCCTACGACACGATCCGCACTCTCAAGGACCATATGGATCACGACAAGCTCGTCGGCTGGATCAAGGATTCCAACATCCCCGCCAGCCGCCGCCGCCTGTACCTGGTGATGCTCGGCATCTGCGGCAGTGAGCAGGATCTGCCGATGTTGGAAAAGTACATCCGGTCCGAGGACCGCAAGGAGAAGCAGGGGCTGGACGCGCTGATTGCCTGCTACATCACGCTCAAGAAGGACGCCGGTCTGCCGCTGATTGAAGAGTTGTTCCTGAAGAACAAGAAGAGCGACTACGCGGATACCTACGCCGCCATCATGGCCTTGCGCTTCCACGCCAGCGAAGGAAAAGTGGTCGACAAGAAGCGGCTGCTGGAAGGCTTCCATTATATGCTGGAGCGGCCGGAACTCGCCGATCTGGTGATTCCCGACCTGGCCCGGTTCGAGGACTGGGCACCCATCGACAAACTATTCGACCTCTACAAGAAGGCGGACGAGAAGACGAGCTGGGTGCGCGTGCCAGTAGTGAATTACTTGCGAGTCTGCCCGTTACCCAAGGCGAAGGAGCTGCTCAAGGAGTGCGAGAAGATCGATCCGCAGGCGGTGAAGCGGGCTAACACGTTCTTCCCCGCCACGCCGGCCACCCAGCCGGTTGATCCGAACAAAGCCTCGCGGGTGAATTTCCCGAAAAAGTTGCATGAAAAATCCGGCGGGCTGAACGATGCCCAGCCAGTAGCCTTCCAGGCCCCGATTCCGCAGCCGGACGAAGAATCGGCAATCAGCTCGGAGGAATCAGCTTCCGTGAAGCCCCGCCCGCTGCCGGCCCTGGACGCGGCCGAACTAGCCAGCATCAACAAAGGGGCTGCGCCGGCCAAGGCTTTGCGGCAAAACCCCCTGATGGTCCCGAACCTGTGGCAGCTCATCGGCGTACCAGTCGGTGCGGGGCTGGCGCTGCTCTTCGTGCAGTGGTCCATCCTGCGCGGCGGGGTTCGGAATAGATAGTGCGGAGGAGACCAGGAATGAGCAGCACGCTGGATCAAATCAAGCCAACTCTGGAAATGCAGCCGGCGTTCAGCGAGGTGGCGCATTATCGCACCATCAGCCGTTCCGCGGTCATCGCGCTCCTTCTCTCCATCGTCTCGCTGTTGGCCTTTTTCGTCTCCTGGATGCTGGTTCTGCCGGTGGTGGCCTTGGTGCTGGGGTTGACGGCCCTCTCGACGATTCGCCGTTACCCGGAGGAATACACCGGCGCGGGGGCGGCCCTCGCCGCGGTCGGCATCTCCACCGGCGCCTTCCTACTGGCCGCCACCTGGCATGTGGTGGATTACGCCACCGAAGTTCCCGAAGGATATTCCCGCGTCAGCTTTTCCGAGCTGCAGCCGGACATGAAGGATCCCAGTTCGCTCATCCGGAACCGGGACGCGATCTTGCCCAAGCGAGCCGCGGAGTTGCACGGCAAGCCGGTCTTCATCAAGGGGTACATGCATCCCGGCGTGGCGACGATGGGGAAAGTCGACCACTTTATCCTGGTGCCGGACATGGGGACCTGCTGCTTCGGCGGCCAACCGAAGGCGACCGACATGATTGAAGTAAAAATCAAGGCGGACGCCTCCCGCGTGAAATACTCCACTCGCACGGTCAAGCTGGCGGGCAAGTTCGTTCTGGCGGAACGATCCTCCGAGTTCGGGGAACTGCATTCCGTCGTCTATCATCTCGAAGCCGACGTGGCGAAATAAGTAGTCCGCACACTCCGTGTGCGGACATGCCGGCACACGGAGTGTGCCGGCTACTATGCAGCAATCGCCGCCCGTTTTCAGCCTTGGCCCAATTCTTGCTCCTGGGTATTCTTCACCCAGGCAATTGTCTTCTCGCAAGGAGGCGAACATGTCCGCGCTCACATTCCCGGCAGCCGCCGCAGTTGATTTTCCTCCCGTTCCGCTCATTTCGCCCATGCCCTCGCACCGTATCGACCTGTTGGAATACGGCATCTTTGCCCGGGGCGTGCTGCGGAACCCCTCGCCGGCGCTGCTTTATGAGGATGCGGTGCGGCACGACGAAGGAGTCATCACTTCCGCGGGAGCCATCGTCGCCCGCTCCCATGCCAAGACCGGCCGCAGTCCCAAGGACAAGCGGCTGGTGGATGAACCCGGCAGCACGATGGACATCTGGTGGGGGCCGGTGAACATCAAGCTCCATCGCCAGTCTTACCGCATCAACCGCAAGCGGGCCAGCGACTACCTCTCCACCTGTCCCCGCGTTTACGTCATCGACGGATTCGCTGGCTGGGATCCAGAGCATCGCATCAAGGTCCGCGTCATTTCCTCCCGCCCGTACCATGCTCTGTTCATGCAGAACATGCTGATACGGCCCAGTGAGGAAGAACTGGCCGCGTTTGGGAAGCCGGACTACGTCATCTTCAACGCCGGGGCGTTCCCCGCGGATGACGATGTGCCGGGCGTCACCAGCGACACCAGCGTCTGCCTGAATTTTGAATCGGGGGAGGTGGTCATCCTGGGGACCGAGTACGCCGGCGAGATGAAAAAGGGCGTGTTCACCATCATGCATTACTTGATGCCCAAGCGCGGCGTCTTGTCGATGCACTGCTCGGCGAACGAAGGCTCGGCCGGCGACGTGACGTTGTTCTTCGGCCTGTCCGGTACGGGCAAAACCACGCTCTCCGCCGACCCGCGCCGCAAGCTCATCGGCGACGACGAGCACTGCTGGACCGAGAGGGGCGTCTTCAACATCGAAGGGGGCTGTTACGCGAAGTGCATCAATCTGTCGGCCGAAAAAGAACCGGAGATTTTTGCCGCCATCCGCTACGGCACCGTGCTGGAAAATGTGATTCTGCACCCGGAGACGCGGGTCGTGGATTTTGCGGACGCGAAGCTCACCGAGAATACGCGGGCCAGCTACCCCATTGAGTTCATCCCCAATGCGAAGATTCCCTGCCTCGGCGGGCATCCGAAAAACATCATCCTGCTCACTTGCGATGCCTTTGGCGTGCTGCCGCCAGTCAGCAAGCTCTCCCCCGAGCAGCTCATGTATCACTTCATCAGCGGCTACACGGCGAAAGTGGCGGGAACCGAGGAAGGGGTGAAGGAGCCGGAGGCCACGTTCAGCGCCTGCTATGGGGCCGCCTTCCTGGTCTGGCATCCCATGAAATACGCCCAGCTCCTGGCCGACAAGATGCAGCATCACTCCGCCGGAGCCTGGCTGGTGAACACCGGCTGGACCGGCGGCAGCTACGGCGCCGGCAGCCGCATCAAGCTGGCCCACACGCGGGCCATCATCGACGCCATTCACAGTGGGGAACTGGCGAAATCCCCCACGCAGGACGAACCGATTTTTGGCCTGTCCATGCCCACGACTTGCCCGGGTGTTCCTAGCGAGATTCTCTTGCCAAAGAGTTCCTGGCGGGACAAAGGGGCCTACGACGCCACCGCCGCGAAGCTGGCCGAGCTGTTTCGACAGAACTTTGTGGACTACGCGGAACAGGCCACCGGCGAGCGGCCTGCGTAGTCGGGCGGGTGAGGTGGAAGAGTACTCAGTACTGACAACTGACAACTGACAACCACTCATAGTCCGAGCAGTTCGTAAGGATCTCCCTCGGTGTCGGGAATTGGCACCACGGCGAACGCCGCCAGCTTGCCGGGGGTCAGACTCCCCAGCCGATCAGCCAGGCCGAGTGCTTCCGCGCCGTAGAGCGTTCCCATTTTCAGGATTTCCTCGGGCGCGATGCTCGGGTGATTGCGGGCGATGTGCCGCAATTCGGACAGGATGGAGAGGTCCGGGTTGCTGGCCCGCGAATCCGTTCCTATAGCAACTCGCACGCCGCTGGAGAGCATTTCCGCCAGCGGATAGTCGCCGTGCGGAAAATAGGTGTGCGTCCGCGGGCAATAGACGACAGTCATTCTGTCCCGCCGCGCCGCGATGAACTCCATTTCATCCCGCACCAGAAAGTTTCCATGAATGACTAGCGCCTGGTGGGCAACCGCCAGCATCTCTAGATAGTCCAGCGGCCGGAGTCCCCGCGGCAGCGAACCCGGATGCCAAGCCCCCAGTTCCTTCAGCCGCTCCACGAGCGGGCCGCTGTGGGAGCGAAGCAATTCCAGCTCTGCCGTCGATTCTGCCAGATGCATGGCAAGTGGAAACTGCTTTTCCGCTGAGAGCTGGCAGACCCTTTGAAGCAAGTCCGGGTGAACCGTGTAAGGGGCGTGCGGAGACAGGCCGCGGCGGAAGGATGCTGGATTGCCCGCACTCACATGCTGCTTAGCCGATGCAAGCAGCGGCTCCATCCGCTCGGGGGCCAAGCCCAGCAATTCCAGAAAAACGGTGCCGGTGATATCGTCATGGGATTGAAAGCAATCTTCCGGCCACAGCGCGGTCGCAATTTCCCCAATCGCCACCACTCCAGCGTCTGCCGACTCGTTCAGTCCAGCGGTGGTGGCTCGCCGGGCGTAATCAACAAGGTCTCCCCCCGCAGCCGCCAGTTCTCGCCGGTACGCGACAACTTCCCCAATCCAGTCGGCAAACGGCATTCCCGCCCGGCCCAGCGGCTGCTCCAGCAAGCTGAACTCCAAGTGCGTGTGGGCGTTGACGAGACCCGGCAGTAGGGCGACGTTGCCCAGGTCGGTGACAGCTTCGCCGGTTTTGTATCCTTCCACGGCGGCAATGAGGCCATTGGCGACGCGAACGACGCCGTTCTGCAGCGGCGGGCCATCGACGGGAAAGACCCAGCGGGCGCGAAAGATTGCGGTTGTGGCGATCGGCATAGGAGGCCCATTGGAAAGGCGACTATAGGGTATATTATCGCAATGCTCAAACGTATTCTCGTCACCGGCGGCGCGGGGTTCCTCGGCTCTCATCTTTGCGAACGGCTGGTGGAGCAAGGGCACGATGTCATCTGCCTGGATAATTTCTTCACCAGCCAAAAGACGAACGTCGCCCATTTGCTCGACAAGCCGAATTTCGAGCTGGTCCGGCATGACATCACCACCCCGATTTGGCTGGAGGTGGACGAAATCTACAACCTCGCCTGCCCAGCCGCCCCCGGCCATTACCAGTACAACCCGATCAAGACGATGAAGACGTCAGTCTTGGGGGCGATCAACGTGCTGGGGATGGCGAAGCGCTGCAAGGCCAAGGTGCTGCAAGCCAGCACCAGCGAAGTCTATGGCGACCCCGAGGTCCACCCTCAGCCGGAGAGTTACCGCGGCAGCGTGAACCCCTTGGGGCCGCGGGCCTGTTACGACGAAGGAAAGCGGGCGGCCGAGACGCTGTTCATGGACTACCACCGCTCCAACCGGGTCAACATCCGCATCGTCCGTATCTTCAACACCTACGGCCCGCGAATGCATCCCTACGACGGCCGCGTAGTCTCCAACTTCATCCGCCAGGCCCTGCAAGGGGCCGACATCACGCTCTTTGGCGACGGCCAACAGACCCGCTCGTTCTGCTACCGGGAAGACCTGATTGAAGGCATCATCCGGATGATGAACGCCCCGGACGAGTTTATCGGCCCCTGCAACCTCGGCAACCCCGGCGAATTCACCGTCCGCCAGCTTGCCGAGCAGGTCATTCAGCTCACCGGCTCCAAATCAAAAATTGTCCAAGAGCCGCTGCCGCCGGACGATCCCACGCGCCGGCGGCCCGACATCACCCTCGCCAAAACCAGACTCGGCTGGGAACCGCAGGTGCCGCTCCAGGAGGGTCTCGCCAAGACCATCGCCTGGTTCCGCTCGATCAACCTGGCCCACTACCGGCCGCCGACCCCGAATTTCTAGCAAGCACAACGCCATTGAGCCGTCGGGCTTGCCCCGACGGTCTTCGCTTGCCACGATTTGCAGGTAGACCTACGGGGTAAACCTACGGGGCAAGCCCGTAGGCTCATTAAACCTGAACTACCCCGCTTCTTTCAGCGACTTCGTCTCGGCGGGAACCCTCTCGCGCGGCTGGAGCTCGTCGCGGAGGACGATGACGTCGGGGGGGGCTTCGATGCCGATTCGAACGCGGTCGCCGGAGACCCGGACGACGGTGACAATGATGTTGTTGCCGAGGCGGATGCGTTCAGATTCTTTGCGGGATAGGACAAGCATGGCGGATTCTCCGGGAAAAATTATGATGTTCTGTCTATGAATGGTGTTTTGTACAGAAATGGTCGAATTGTCAATGCCGGTTTTGCCGGCTGGGCGAATTTTTTGTTCAGTACCGGCTGCGACGGCCGGAAGGGTCTCACGCCACCGCGATCAGGCCGGCATCATCCAAACTGGCATGTTCCAGTCGGGGGGCCGCTTCCAACTGCGTTTTGGCGGTCCGCTGGCCGGAAGAGCCATAAAACAGGATGGTGTTCCGCTCGGTCTCCCAGATGGCCGTCAGCTTAACGCTGCGTGGGCCATACAGGCAGAAATAGATGCCGCACGCCTTCTTGCCGCGGACCAGAATCCGCTCGGTAATGTCGAAAGCGCCGCGTTCCAGCTCATTTTGTTCGCACAGGGTGTAATGGACGTAATTTCGAAGATCGTTCAAGTTTTGAATTTGCAGGGAATCAGCCGACATTTCCTAGCAAGCTCCGTAGAAGAGGGTTTGGGGATGACAAAGACTGCGGGGCGGGAAGAATGGGCAGTCTGGGGTGAGTGTCAGCAAGAGTAACTATCGGCTAGCACTGCCGACTTGTCTGAGCACGAAGAGTGCGAAGATGAAGAAGAGCTTGCGGCGCTATGACGAGTATGACGGAGGGGGGAATGACGAAGCTCGAATGACGAATGACGAATGAGACGGAACCAAGTTCCAACAATTCGTCATTCGTCATTCGGATTTCGTCATTGGCTGCCTGGTCATTCTCTTCTCCCCACGAATCTTCCGGGAGAACTGCGGCCCTTTCTCGTCCTTGAACCGGTGGGCGATTTCGTTAATCAGCGATCGCTTCTTAAGGTCAGCGAATGAAACGCTGTTGTCGAGCAGGCCAAGCTCATAGCCCAGTTCATCCGCGTAACCGGGTAGGAGCACACGATAATCGTAGGGGACGCGGCCGGGGGCGAGCTTGTTGATGTGCTCGACGATGTTGGTTGTGCAGTTGTTGCTGAGCGTATCGTAGAACTCCGGATGCTCGCGGAGCTGGTTGGCCCGCTTGAGCATATCCGTGAACAGGAGGCGTGCCATTTCGGACGTGGCGGTGGTGCGGTAGAGATAAACGTCACAATTGCGGTGTTCCGTCCGAGCCAAAATCAATTCCCGCTCGTCCGCAATGACATACACCAGCTCGTATTCCCCCAGCAGCCCGCGGGCCGCATCGTACTTTTCTCCCTGCTCCAGCCGCACTTCCACGCTGATGCCGACGTGGTCGCCATTGGCGAACCCAAAGGTGAGCATGGTGTGGGCGATGGCTTTGTTGTCGCTGAAGGGGACTACGATAAAGTCCACCGACTGGATTTGCTTCAGGTCATACGTCTTATCGTAATAATCGACAAGACAGTCACGATAGGTCAGGAACTCACAATTCCGCACATTCTGAATCGTCACCTTGTCCTGCTCAAATTTCGCCTGGGCCAAGATCTTCAGCTCCGGAATCCAGTCACCCTCATTGCTCGGTTTCCTGCCCGTGAGCGGCTGGAAGAGAGAGGTGAGGGACGGCGGCGGGCTTGAGGGCTGTTGAGCCGTTTGCTGCGGGACCGACGCGCAGCCGCCAGCGGCCAGACCAGCCATCATCAACAGTGCCACGCGCGGAAGGCTCATGGGCTCTACGCAAAAGGAGTCTGAACAGACTTTTTCCAGAATCGTAGGCAGTTAATACCGGGGCCGCCAAAATTTCGCAAGATAGCTTTCCCGTCTTATCTTTCTGCCTCCATCTTTCTGCCAGCCTCTGGGAATCTGCTGGCAGGAAAATGGAGGCAGAAAGATAGGAAGAAGGCCGAAATTGGGGCGCCAAGTAGCAATTGGAGCGCGCATGGGCTACCTTGCCAGTTCATCGCCGTCAGTCCAGGAGTTATGCCATGCCAGCTAAACATCGGGTCGTCGTCATTGGCCATACCGGCCGCGGGAATTATGGTCACGGAATCGATACCGTCTGGAGCCGCCTCAAGGATACCTGCGAGGTACACGCGGTTTCCGACCCCGACGAATCGGGACGGGCCGAAGCGGCCAAACGGCTGGGGGTTTCCAAAACCTTTGCCGACTACCGGCAGATGCTCGACGAAATGAAGCCGACGATCGTCGGGATCGGTCCGCGGTGGGTGGACCAGCATCGGGACATGGTGCTGGCGGCAGCGGAGCGCGGGATTCACATCTATATGGAGAAGCCCCTCTGCCGCAGCCCGGCGGAGGCGGACGAAATGGCCGCCGCCTGCCGGAAGCACGACGTGAAGCTGGCTCTGGCCCATCAAACCCGCTACAGCCCGAAGCTGCAGGTGCTGAAGGAGTTTATCGACGCGGGAAACCTGGGAGAACTCTTGGAGTTCCGCGGTCGCGGCAAGGAAGATGCCCGCGGCGGCTCCGAGGATTTATGGGTGCTCGGCAGCCATGTTATGAATCTCATCAACTTCTTTGGGGGCGACCCCCAATGGTGCTTCGCCCAGGTGAAACAGGAGGGCCAGCCGATTGCCAAATCGCACTTAAAGGATGGCCCCGAAGGGCTCGGCCCGCTGGCAGGCGACACCGTCAGCGCGATGTATGGCATGGACGGCGGAGCGACCGCGTATTTTGGCTCCAAGCGGAATGCCAACGGCGGGCGCTTCGGCCTGACCATCTACGGCAGCAAGGGCGTCGTGGAAATCCTCACCGGCACCCTCCCCAGCGTGCAGTTCCTCCCGGATCCCGCCTGGTCCGCCGGACGCAGCGGCAAAACGTGGGTTCCCATTTCTAGTGCCGGCGTCGGGAAGCCCGAGCCGCTTAGGGACGGCAGCGCGGATGAAGGAAATTACCTGGCCGTGCGGGACCTCCTCAGTGCGATCGAAAAAGACCGCGACCCGGAATGCAGCGTGGACGAAGGGCGGACAACCATCGAGATGATCTGCGCTGTCTTTGAGTCGCAACGAATCGGCGGACCTGTCCTATGGCCGCTCAAGACGCGCGTGAATCCGCTGTCGCTGTTGTAGGGTGCATGAGCGCCAGCGAAATGCACGCGGGAAACAGCCGCCATCAGAACTCGTCGTCCTTGGGGACCACGGAACAAGCAATCGACGTCCATCACGCGTGTATGGCGCTCCGCTTATACACCCTACATTTGGAGGAACCCATGACCGCCCGTTCATATTTTCCAGTCAGGCTCACGCTGGTTGCCTCTTTCTTCGCGGTTCTCGCGGCCATTTCGGCCGCGCCTACGCCCGCCCGCGGCGAAACTCCCCGCGAATGGGCCGCCGAACATGTGGAAGAGCTGTTCCAGCTCTACCAGTTTTTCCACACCCATCCCGAGCTCTCCTTTCAGGAGAAGGAAACGGCGGCTCGCCTGGCGAAGGAGTTGAAGGCCGTCGGCGTGGAAGTCACGGAAGGGGTCGGCGGCACCGGCGTGGTCGGTGTGCTGAAGAACGGCAAAGGACCGCTGGTGATGCTGCGGACGGATCTCGATGCACTGCCCGTGACCGAGCTGACCGGCCTGGCCTATGCATCGAAAGTCAAAGTGAAAGACCCCAGCGGCGTGGAAGTCGGCGTGATGCACGCCTGCGGGCACGACATCCACATCACCAACCTGGTGGCGATGGCACGCTACTTCTCCACGCACAAGGACCAGTGGGCCGGCACGCTCATGTTTCTCGGCCAGCCGGCCGAAGAGCGGGGGAGCGGAGCCAAGAAGATGCTCGACGACAAATTGTTCGAGCGGTTCGGCAAGCCCGATTTTGCCCTGGCCCTGCACTGTGACTCGACGCTCGCCAGCGACCAGGTCGGCTGCCGCGGGGGCTTCATGCTCGCCAATGTAGATAGCGTGGACATCACCATTCGCGGACGCGGCGGGCACGGGGCCATGCCGCACACCACGGTCGATCCCATCGTCACCGCCGCCCAGCTCATCCTCTCGCTGCAAACCATCGTCAGCCGCGAGATGAAGCCGACCGACCCGGCCGTCGTCACCGTCGGCTCCATCCACGGCGGCACCAAGCACAACATCATTGGCGACACCTGCACTTTGCAGATCACGGTACGGAGCTATTCCGACAGCGTCCGCGCGCACCTGCTCAAATCCATCCAGACCAAAGCCGACGCCATCTCCGCCGCCGCCGGGGCGCAGAAGCCGCTGATCGCCATTTCGGAAGGCACCCCCGCGATGTTCAATGACGAGAAGCTCGCCGCCCGCATGTCGAAAGTGTTTCAGGACGAGTTCGGCTTGGAGAAAGTCATCCCTGGCGAGCCCTCGATGGGAGGCGAAGACTTCAGCCAGTACGGCCGTGCGGGCGTCCCTATCCTGATGTTCCGCGTCGGCACCGTCGAACCGGCTCGCCTGGAGCGGCTCAAGAAACTCGAAGCAGTTCCCTCGCTCCATTCTCCGCTTTTCTATCCCGACGCTGAACCGACCCTCATTACTGCCGCCCACAGCATGATTTCCGCCACGCTGGAATTGATGAAGAAGTAAGGTGGGGTAGGCTTCCAACCTGCCCAGAGCTTCCTTGACTCTTTCATTTCGACTCGTCTCATCCTGCTTACTCCCTTGGAAATCGCTTCCATGAAGTGCCTGCCTCCAGTACTGCTATCTCTCATTCTTCTTGCCTCCCCAGCTTCCGCGGAAGTCAAGAAATACAAGTTCGTCCTTCATGCCGGCGCACATGACCGTCTGCAAACTCCGGTGAAGGTGCCAGTGCTGCTTCCCAAATCGCTGGTCGATGCTCATGCTGAAATTGTCGATAGCGATGGCAAACGCTATCCTGCTCAGGTCACTCGCGGGTCGCTGCTGAGCCTTCCCCGCCCTGGACAAGACGCCGATACACCCGTGGAAATTGTTTTTCTCGCTCCGCCCCTGAAAGCGAGCCAGACTCTCACGCTTGGAGCGCTCGTCCGCAACGAAGGAAATGTGCCACCGAGGACCACCAAGTGGACCGACACTCCCGGCCAATTCACGGAACTCTCTTTCACCGGCCGGCCGGTGCTCCGCTACATGCACGCCGCGCTGGACGAAACGACCAAAGACACTCGCTCCGCCACCTTCAAGCCGTACCATCACGTCTATGACCCCACGGGAAAAATCCTGCTGACCAAGGGTCCCGGGGGGCTTTTTCCGCATCACCGCGGCGTCTTCTATGGCTTCAACCGCATCAGCTACGGCGACGGGAAGAAAGCGGATGTGTGGCACTGCAACACCGGCGAATACCAGTCGCACGAGCAGTTCGTGTCCGCGGAAGCGGGGCCGGTCCTGGGCCGGCACGTCTGCCGCATCGCCTGGCATGGGCAGGGCGGCGAGGTCTTTGCCGAAGAATTGCGGGAGCTGACCGCCTACAACACGCCGGGGGGCACGCTGATCGAGTTCGCCTCGCGGCTCGAATCGAAAGTGGGGAAGCTTCGACTGGACGGAGATCCGCAACATGCCGGCTTTCAGTTTCGGGCGACGCAGGAAGTGCCGGATAAGACCGCGAAGCTCACTTACTACCTCCGCCCCGACGGCAAGGGAGAGCCGGGAAAGTTTCGCAATTGGGACGCCAAGATCCGCGACCCGAAGACGGTCAATCTTCCCTGGCATGCCCTCTCCTTCGTGGTGAACGACCAGCGCTATACCTGCTGCTATCTCGACCGGCTGGAGAACCCCAAGGAAGCCCGCTCCAGCGAACGCGACTACGGCCGCTTCGGCAGCTATTTTGAATACGACCTGGATAGCGTCAGGCCGCTGGACGTGAACTACCGATTGTGGCTGCAAGAAGGGGAGATGACCGGCGAGCAGGTGCAACGCCTGGCGGATGACTTCGTGCAGCCCGTGAAGGTTAGCCAGGAATGATCTTGGGAGCATGCACGCAGACCACGTTCGTGATTGTCTCGCGCACCTGGTCAAAGTAAGGCTGGTCCGTGTCGAGCATCACGTCCGGTCGTTCCGCAACCTTCGTCTCCACGCGGCCGATTTCCCCCAGATATCGCACGCACTCGCATGGATCAATGCCGGTGCGGCGGAATACCTCCCGGTGAGCCTCCAACGCCACAACCCACGCGGATGCATTGGCCAGCGTCTGCCGCGCTCCGCGAAGAACGGCCAGCTCTCCTCCTTCGACGTCAATTTTCAGGGCGACGGGCTCACCGGGCGCGATGCCCAGGTTGTCGATGCGAACCACGTCGAGTTCCCCCTTCTCGTCCGCCGCCAGGAACCGCGAATGGTCCGACGGATCTTTCGGGGAATAGGCCAGCGTTCCCCGTCCGCGAAAATCAGCCGCGGCGGACGAAACCGCGCGCCCTGGAAATGGCAATTGCGTCAGGTTCCTTTGCAGGTAGGCGAAAGGCAGCGGGTTCGGCTCGAGGGCGATGACTTCCTTGAGCTCTCGGCAGCCGGCGGCGACGAGCGCGGTGAGGATGCCGATATCCGCCCCGCAATCGATCCAGGTCGCTGGCTGTGGGAAGGCGTCAATCGTGCCTGTCAGCAATTTCACCAGCGGCCGCTCATAGGCCAGCAGGTCCGGCAGCGCCAACTGGTTCACGCGGCGATAAAGCGGCACGTCGACGCATACCCGCGCGCTGAGCTTGTACCGGCAGTCGTAATCCAGCCAGCCCACCCGCTCGGCGAGCTCAATCATCTGAAAGCCACCACGAATCCGGTTGCGGATGAGCCATTTGGCCAGGCGGAAATGCCAGGGGGGCGAAGTACGGAGGGGATATTTCGGCACAAAGGGGGCTAATCGAGGTAGAGGAACTCGTTTGTATTGAACATCGCCAGGCAGAGTTGGACGAGAGCGGCATCGGGCGCACTTCCTTCGCGGTGGAGCAGCTCGTCTTGCCGGGCGAGAAAGTCCGTCAGCGTCTTGAGCTCCTGCTCCGTCGGCGAGCGTCCCCAGGTACGACGGCACGCGAGGGTGATGCGAAACGATACTTCTGCCGGGGCATCGCGCAGCACTTCGGCTGCGAGGTGCTGCGCGCAGCCGAGCGAGAACTCCGAATTGAACAGCAGCAGCGATTGCGGGGCGGTGGTGCTGCGGCCGCGGAGCGGGCAACTGGCGTTGGGGTCGGGGCGGTCGAAGGCTTCGAATAGCGGGTAGCGGAGGTTCCGCCGGGCAAAAATGTAGATGCTGCGGCGAGCGGCATCGGATGGGTTCTCGCTGGCCTTCCATTGGTTGGGAAGCAGCGTCTTGGTCAATTCCTCCGGTAGCGGCGGCATTACGCCCGGTCCTTCGCGGCGGAGATCCAGTTGCCCGCTGGCGGCGAGCATGGCATCGCGAATGGCTTCCCCTTCCAGCCGGCGGGGCTTACGCGATGCCTGGCGATAGGCCGCCGAGCAGACCATTTGCCGATGCAGCTTCTTGATGCTCCAGCCGTTCGTCATCAGCTCGCTGGCCAGCCAGTCGAGCAATTCCGGATGGGACGGCGCGGTTCCCATAATGCCGAAGTCACTCGGCGACTCGACGATTCCCTTGCCGAAATGATGCTGCCAGAGCCGGTTCGCCATCACACGGCTGGTGAGGGGATGGGTGGGGCTGGTAAGCCAGCGGGCGAGGGCGGTTCTTGGCGAGCGGGGGGCGTGAGCCCCCTGATTCTGCGCGTCCCCCATGGATGTAGTATCAGGGGGCTTCAGCAGAACCCGCAAGAACGCCGGCTGCACTTCCATCCCCGGCCGCTGCCAATCGCCCCGTATCCACAGCCGGGCGGGGCCTTTGAATTTTTCATCCGTGTGGAGCGCCGTGACGGAGACGTCCTTTTGCAAGCTCACCGCCGGCTCAAAGAACGCCCGCAGCCGATAGAAGTCCGCCTGGCTGAGAGGGTCGTACTTATGATCATGGCACTGGGCACAGCCGATTTGCAAACCCATGAAGACGGAGCCGATGGTCCCCGTGACTTCATTGAGCAGCTCATGCTTCCGCTGTTCCTGCGAATTGATATCCGGCATATCCGGCCCGGAAAGACAGAACATGGTGGGAATGGAAGCTCGCGTCAGAGGTTGCTGCTTGGGCTTCGATCCATCCGATATTTCAGATTTGAAATTTGAGATTTGAGACGCTATTTCCTCTGACTCCTGCCCCCTGACTCCTGACCCCTGCTCGTCCCCTGCCACCTGCCGAGTCACGAACTCGTCATACGGCATGTCCGCGTTCAGGGCCCCCACGACCCAGTCGCGGAATCGCCACGCCTCTTTCCGCACGAGGTCATGTTCGTACCCATCTGTCTCCGCAAAGCGGGCCAGATCGAGCCAGTGCTGCCCCCAGCGCTCGCCGTGGGCGGGCGACTCCAGCAAGCGATCCACTAACCTCTCATACGCATCGGGGGATGCGTCGTTGGTGAATACCTCGATTTCCGCCAGCGTTGGCGGCAGGCCAGTCAGGTCGAAACTAAGTCTCCTCAGCAGCGTCTCGCGGCCGGCTTCATCGCCAAGTGGCGTTTTCCTTTCTGCGAGCTTGAGCAATGCAAACCGATCAATCCCGCCCCGGTACCAGCCTACCGCATCCGCCACCTCCGGCAATTTCCCCCGCACTACCGGCTGGAAGCTCCAGTGTTGGCGGTCGGTTTCCGTAAGAGGTGGTTCTTGATAGTCCGCGGTCGTTGCCGTCGGTTCAACAGCAAGGGCGGAGATCGGCGCACAACTGCCAATTGCCAAAACCAACTTCAGAACTATTTCCCTTATCAACACTTCTAAGTCCTATTGCATGGCGTCCACTCTTCATTTCAACGCTTGCGGAAACTGCCTACGACCATAGATTAGGAGGAACGCGAGCCCTTCTTTCCTGAGCGGATCGTCTTCGGACAAATGCTGCACGCACTCATTGATGTCTTTGCATTGGGCAAAACGCTGTGCGAATATCTCGTTTCCACAACCCGCCGAGCTTGGCCTAGGTCGTAAGCCGAGTTCGAGCGCCTGATGCCATTCCTTGCGATTGATATAGAGTTGCTCCAGCCTCTCCATGGCATTGCGCATGATGTCGCGATCCAGAGATGGGTGATCAATCACTGCGGTCATTGGTGCGGTGGCCAACTTGAGTGCGTCATACTCCTCCTGAGGTCTCCCAAAGTCACGTTCTCGATTCGCGATCATCGCCCAGGCCACACCTGCAGCTGAAGTTCCTGGATACTGGTCCATTGCCCGATGCAAGATCAGAAGCTTTTGGGCATCGTCCGACCTTGCCCGATATTCTCCGGCGATCAGGAGGTAGGCAGTCGCCGCTAGGCTCCACTGTGGGTCTTCCAAACGAAACTTCTCGATGAGTGCGAGAGCCTCTGCCAACTCGCCACTTTCGATATACGTTTGCACGTAACTAAATCTGGCCCGATTTGCTGCCAGTGACTTGGGATAGGCCGTCCAGTATCTCTGATACAGCTTCTTGGCCTCGTCGATTGCTGGCGGCGTTTTGGGTGCGGCCACAAGCTGGGCAATCGCAAACAGGCTATGGGCCTTTTCGCATTCATGAACACCCGATTGGAGAATTTCTCGGTAGGCAGCCAACGCACGTTTTGAAGAACCGTTGGGCCGCGCCGATTCATCCGCGATTATCTTCAGTATTGCAAGGTGGGTTCTTTTAGTCGTTCCTCGCGCATCGAGCTGCTTCAAATACTGTTCGAGGGTCGATGCCAAGTCATGCCTTTGGTCTAAACCAGCAGCGCCAACCACACCGATCCGACAGTAGAGCGTCTTTGGATACTTGTCGACAAGCTCTTCTGCCAGTCGCGAAGCACTCTCCGTATCTTTGTGGTCGTAACTGATTGCCAGAATCTGGTCGTAAATCACCTTAGCCTGCTGCTCGCGCAGCTGCTCTGGCGTAGGCACCTCGCCAGCAATCTTCTGCGAAGAAAGGAACTTGCCGGCCACATCTCCCCACTCCTTGAGGTCTCCGTAAGTGGACGCGTTCCAAAGGGGAAGATTCTCTAGGTATGCCGTATACAATTGCTGTTGGCGGCGTGTATCCTTGCCTTTCTCTGCAAGCGATATCTCCTTCAACAATTCAAAGCGAACGTCGTTGGGATACGCCAACAGAAACGCCTCGTCGAATCTATCCGACCGAATTGCATCCTGTGCCCGCTGGAGGGGCGTTTTGATAACCGCGGGCGGCGCAGCGCATAGATTTGTTGGATTTGGCGATGTGAAGAGCGACCATATCACGACCGACGTAAAGCCAACGGCGCAGGCGGCTTTGCCGAATCGGAATGAAGTACAGAAATTCATGACGATGGTCTTCACGCCATCACCTCCCTCACCACCCGCGCCTCCCCCGGCCCCGTCAGCCGTTCTTCCAATCCATTGTGAAAGAACGAGAGCGAGGTGTGGTCGAGGCCGAGGAGCTCTAGCAGCGTGGCGTGGAAGTCGCGGATGGGGACTTTGTTTTCCGCGGCGCGGAGGCCGACGGAGTCGGTCGAGCCGTGGGCGAAGCCGCCGCGGACGGCGCCGCCGGCGAGGAAGACGCTGTAGCCCCAGGGGTTGTGGTCGCGGCCTTTGCCTTGTTCGCTCATCGGCATGCGGCCGAATTCGCCTCCCCAGATGACCAGCGTGTCGTCCCACAGGCCGCGGCGCTTCAGGTCGCGGAGCAGGCCGGCAGCGGGGAGGTCGGTGCGGCGGCAGAGCTGGGTGTGGTTGGCGAGGACGTCGTTGTGGGCGTCCCAGCCGTTGGTATCGCCAGAGTAGACCTGCACGAAGCGGACCCCCCGCTCGATCATCCGCCGGGCTAGCAGGCACCGCTGGCCGAACTCGCGGGTCTCCTTGTCGTCCAAGCCGTAAAGCCTTTCGGTTTCGGCGCTCTCGTCGCGCAGATCGACGAGTTCTGGGGCAGCGGCTTGCATGCGGAAGGCCAGCTCATAGGCGGCGATGCGGGCGGCCAATTCGCCGTCGTCATCATCGTGGGAAGCGAGATGCTGCCGATTGAGTTGCTGGACTAAATCGAGCGTATTCCGCTGCTGAGCCTTGGAAATTCCCGGCTGCGGCCTCAGATGCAGGATGGGGGAATCGCCGGGGCGCATCGTGACGCCTTGGAATGTCGCGGGGAGATAGCCGCTGCCCCAGGCGGGCGGACCACCTTTCACGCCGCCGCCCGGATCGGGCAGGACGACAAAGGTAGGCAGATCGCGGTTCTCGCTGGAGAGCCCATACGCCACCCAGCTTCCGACGCTCGGCCGCCCCATCAGGATGCTGCCGGTATTCATCTGATAGACCGACTGCGGATGGTTCACGCTGTCGCCATGCAGGCTGCGGATCACGCACAGGTCGTCGGCACACTCGGCCAGCTTCGGCAGGAAGTCGCTGATCTCCAGGCCGCTTTCCCCGCGCTTCTGAAACGGCTTGATGGGACCGAGCAACGGGTTCTGCGCCACTTTCCGCCGCGTCATCACCGGGCCGAAGCTCTCGGGCAGCGGTTGGCCCGCAAGCTTGATGAGGTCCGGCTTGGGATCGAGCAGATCGACGTGGCTCGGCCCGCCGTGCATGAAGAGCCAGATGACGCGCTTGACGCGAGGGGCTGGGGACTGGGGGCTAAGGGCTGGGGAACAGGAGGCAGAGTCAGCGAGAAGGGAGGCCAACGCGAGTGCTCCCATCCCGCCGCCGGCTTGGGCGAGGAAGCTCCGCCGTGATGACGCCAGGTTATGGGGAGCCGGAGACATGGCCGCATTATAGCCGAGGGAAATGCAGGGGGAAAATGGAGAACAGTCCAACGTCTAGGTGTGCCAATCCTCGAGTTTGAGACCAGAAATTCGGGAGAACTCTGCTGTATTGTGAGTAACCAGAATCAGTCCACCGACGAGGGCAATGGCAGCGATTTGCAAATCCAAGGGTCCAATCAGCTTGCCAACGGCCGCTAGAATCGCCCGCTGTTCGCCAAACGATTCCGCGGCCACGTCATCAAACGGCAAACTGACAAACGAGGCCAGCAAGTCGTCCAGCAAAGCCAGATTTGCTGCCGGGTCCGCACTTCGATAGGCGCCGTAACTGAGTTCTCCGACGGTCACTGCGGACATTGCAATATCCCGCGGCCTCAGGCTTTGAATTTTTCCCGCGATTCGGGGGTTGCGACCGCGCAGGTACTCGATCCACACATTGGTATCGAGCAGGTACGTGCTCACATTGTTTCTCGTTCTGGATAATCCCCCTGGGATGCCCGCTCAAGTTCCCCTCGCCATTGCCCCGCCGTCCGCTCAAAAAATCCTGCTGGCCAATTCTCCACGTCGCGATCCCTTTCCGGCTCAAAGCGCACGATGATCCGGTAACGGCAGGACGACTCTTCGACGGGAATGGCGACGCGAAGCATTTTGTCGTCGTCGGCTTGCTGGACGAACTCGACCGTCTTCATACGACACTCCTTCTCGGATATCTTGGCGAGGGCCCTGCGGTTGACACTATTATTATACTGCGCGGCAGCATGACGTGGCGAATCACGCCGGAAGCGTGACTCTCATCGAAGGCGGAGGCGGGATTCATAGTTCACTTCGGCTCCCTAGTAGGGTACGATGACTTGCGAGAGCCGTTTCCACCCCGCCGCACCCTGGGAGTCAGCAACATGAAGCTTGCTTGCCCGCTGCCTCAACTCGTCCTCCTGGCCGGAGCCGCTGCTTCGTGCTTCTTGGCAAGCTGCTCGGGGCCGTCCGATGTGACAGCTAAGCCCGTGGTAGACGTCCAACTGACCGCGGCAGGCGAGGAACAGCCGGCCCCGAAGCCCGACCAGGATCCTCCTCCTCTCGCGGAAAATCCCACGGCCGACGAACCGAAAGTCGAAGAGCCGAAAGGGGATCAGCCGGCTGCCAAAGAGGATAAGAAGGACGATGGGGAAGACAAGAAGCCCATCCGCAAAGCCAACCCATTCCGCAACCGAACCGAGTTCCCCGATTTCCCTAAGGGACTCGACTGGCTGAACTCCAAGAAGCCCCTGACCAAGCAGGATCTCAAGGGCAAAATCGTCATCCTCGACTTCTGGACCTACTGCTGCATCAACTGCATGCACATCTTGCCGGAGCTCAAAATCCTGGAGAAGCAGTATCCCAACGAGCTGGTGGTCATCGGCGTCCACTCCGCCAAGTTCGACACGGAAAAAGACACCGACAATATCCTGAACGCGATGCGGCGGCACGAAATCGAGCACCTCGTCGTCAACGATGCCGACCACAAGATTTGGGACAACTTGGGTGTCAGCAGTTGGCCCACGCTGATGCTGATTGACCCCGAAGGAAAGGTGCTCGGGGGGCACAGCGGCGAATTCAAAGCCGCTGACCTCGTGCCCGTGCTCGACAAGGCCATCGAGTATTACCGCGGCGAAGGGCTGCTGGATGAGAAGCCCTTCCCGGTGGACAACGTCTACAGTTCCACCTCGCCGTTGCTCTATCCCGGCAAGATCCTGGCGGACGAAGCCAGCGGCCGGCTGTTCATCAGCGACAGCAACCATAACCGCATCGTGATAGCGGGCCTGGATGGCAAGCTCATCGACGTCATCGGCTCGGGCGCAATCGGCCGTGATGACGGCAGCTTTACGACGGCGACGTTCGATCATCCCCAAGGATGCGTCCTGGACAAGGACACGCTGTACGTCGCCGACACGGAAAACCATTTGCTCCGCAAGGTGGACCTCAATGCCAAAACGGTCACCACCATCGCCGGCGTCGGCCAGCAAGCGAAGCATCCCTGGCCGGGGCTCGACGAGGCCGAAGCCGGCGGTGATCTACCCGACCGCTTCGTCGGCAAGCCGCGGCAGACGGCGCTCAACAGCCCGTGGGATCTGTGGATTCACGACCAGGATCTCTACATTGCCATGGCCGGCTCGCATCAGATTTGGAAGATGCCGTTGGACGAATCGGAGATTGGCCCCTACTCTGGAAACGGGCGCGAGGATGTCGTGGATGGCCCGCTATTGCCGACGCGCCCTTATGCGAAAGGCTTCGCTTCCTTCGCCCAGCCCAGCGGTTTGGCCTCGGATGGCGAGTGGCTCTATGTGGCCGACAGCGAAGGAAGCTCGGTCCGCGCGGTGCCGTTCGATTCCACTAAGGAAGTGGCCACCGTCGTCGGCACCGCGGAATTGCCCTACGGACGGCTGTTTGAGTTCGGCGACGTGGATGGAGTGAAGTCCAAGGCCAAGCTGCAACATTGCATCGGGGTCGCGTACGCCAACGGCAAGATTTATGTCGCGGACACCTACAACAACAAGATCCGCGAAGTAGACGCCAAGAGCGGCGCCGTCAAGACGTTGGCCGGCAAGGGCCGCAAGGAAAAGGGAAGCAGCGACAAGGACGGCACGTTTAACGAGCCCGCCGGCATCAGCCACGCCAAGGGAAAGCTCTATGTCGCCGATACCAACAACCACGCCATCCGCACCATCGACCTGGCTAGCGGCAAAGTCGGCACGCTCGCCATCGCCGGCCTGAAGGCCCCCTCCGCACCGAAGGTTGAGAAGAAGCCGACCTTCAAGGGTGCCGCTCAGGAGAAGGTCGAACTCGCCAAGCTCAAGCCGGAGAAGAACGCGGTCAAGCTGCATGTCTCGCTGAAGGTTCCCGACGGCTGGAAAATCAATGCCGAGGCGCCGATGTCCTACTGGCTCGAT
The DNA here is from genome assembly GCA_046593355.1 of Pirellulaceae bacterium. Classification (GTDB taxonomy): domain Bacteria; phylum Planctomycetota; class Planctomycetia; order Pirellulales; family Pirellulaceae; genus SXOA01. Next base: position 88,930 of record JBKJNY010000155.1, read on the forward strand.
TCTCCCAGGGAAGCCGGCCCAGTGGACCGCGCCGCCTTCGGCAGAAAGAAGCTCGACAAGCCGGCCGCGGAGTTCGACGTGAGCGTGCCGGTGAAAGGGAAGGGAGAAGACGCAGTCGCGGTCGCCCTCACCTATTACTACTGCGAGAAGGGGGACGACGGCGTCTGCAAGACCGGCTCCGTCATCTTTAGCGTGCCGCTCAGCATCACCGACGACGGCAGCGGCGAGCCGGTCAAGCTGACGCACGAGATTGTAGAGTAAGAGTAGGGTGCATAAGCGCAGCGCCATGCACGCGCAAGGTGGCCGGCAATCCGGCGGACGACCACTCTGTTGTCTGACTTAACGACGCGTGCATTTCGCTATCGCTCATGCACCCTACAGTTGAAACACGATGAACACCTTGAGGCTTTCGTGGCGGACATCAACCAGACGGCGAAGAAGATTATTGCCAACGTCGAGAAGGCCATTGTCGGCAAGCGGTCGCAATTGATCCTGTCGCTGGTCGCCTGGCTCTGCGAAGGGCACATCCTGCTGGAGGACGTGCCGGGCGTGGCCAAAACAATGCTCGCCCGAGCCCTAGCCCGCAGCTTGGGCTGCACCTTCAAGCGCATCCAGTGTACGCCCGACCTGCTGCCGACGGACGTTACCGGCACTTCGGTTTTCAACCAGAAGACCACCGAGTTCGAGTTTCGCCCCGGCCCCGTCTTCGCCCACGTCCTGCTGGCGGACGAAATCAACCGCACCACTCCGCGAACCCAAGCCGCTCTCCTCGAAGCCATGGGCGAAAGCCGCGTCACGGTAGACGGCACCACGCACCAACTCGGCCCGCCGTTCCTGGTCATCGCCACGCAGAACCCGGTCGACCACGAAGGGACCTTCCCGCTCCCCGAGGCCCAGCTCGACCGCTTCCTCATGAAGTTCAGCCTCGGCTATCCCACGATGGAGGACGAGCTGAAAATGCTGGAGATGTTGCAGCACTCCCACCCCATCGACTCGCTGGAGCCAGTCGTCACCGCGGAGGAACTCGTTTCCTGCCAGCGGGCCTGCCGCGAGGTCTATGTGGACGACAAGGTCCGCCGCTACATCATGCAAATCGTCCACGACACCCGCAGCCACGAGGACGTGCATCTCGGCGGCAGCCCGCGGGCCTCCCTCGCCATGTTCCGCACGTCGCAAGCCATGGCCTCCCTTCGCGGCCGCAACTTCGTCCTGCCCGACGACGTGAAGCGGGTCGCCGGCCCCGTCCTCACCCACCGCATGATTCTCAAGCCCGAAAGCCGCCTCCGTAAAATCACCCCCGGCTCCGTCGTGGACGAAATCGTGTCGGACATCGCCGTGCCTTCCATCAGCGAAACGGGGATCCCTCAAACACAAGCTCAGACTTGATAACCGCCAAGGACGCGGAGATTCGCGGAGGGAAGAGACAGAATAATGGGGGACAGAATAATGAAGCATTTGAATTCTTATTTTCTTGCCTCCATTTTCTTGCCACCTACTTTGCCTTTCAACCGTGTCCTCCGTGTTTTCCGTGTCCCATTTCCTTTTCTCCTTAAATGATCTGGTATGCCGGCGCGATTCTGATTCTCCTCTTCGCGCTCATTTTCAAACTGAGCCTGCTCGCGTACGCCATGTACGCGCTCCTCGCCGTGATGCTCGTCAGCCGCTGGCTCACCCGTTCCTGGGCGGCCAGCCTCTCGGCGAAGCGGCAGGTGGATAAGCTCGCTGCTGAAGTGGGGGATACCATTTCCGTGGAACTGACGATTGAGAACCACGGAAAGCTCCCCATTGCCTGGGTTCTGCTCGAGGATCTGTTGCCGCGGGAGGCCCTGATGTATGACCCGCCGCGTCTCGCCGTCACCGGCCGCCGCATCGAGCTCACCATGATGAAGCCGCAGGGCATCAAGACGATGCTCTACCAGCTCACCTGCAATCGCCGGGGCTATTACCAGATCGGGCCGCTGGTGCTGGAGACCGGCGACCTGTTCGGCCTGCATCGCCGCTACCGCGTCGCCACCGAGCCGCAGTTCCTGATGGTCCTGCCGAAAGTGATGCCGCTGGCCGGGTACGAAGTCGTCTCCAAGCGTCCCATCGGCGAGGTCCGGATGACCTACCGGCTCTTCGAGGATCCCACCCGCATCGCCGGCGTGCGGGCCTATGAGCGGGGGGACCCGCTCAACCGCGTCAGTTGGAAAGCGACCGCCCGCACCGGCCAGCTCCACAGCAAAGTCTACGAGCCTTCGACCGTTGTCGGCGCCACCATCCTGCTCGACTTCCACAAGGCCTCGCACTCCAAAAAAGGAGAGCCGCACCGCAGCGAGCTGGCCATCACCGCGGCTGCGTCCATCGCCAATGCCGTCTATCTGATGGGGCAGCAGATTGGCCTGGTGACCAACGGGCGGGACGCCGCCGACCGCATCCGCACCGAGGGCTGGACCGGCGACGTGCGGACCCGCGCCGCCGCCAAAGCCTCCGCCGGCATGAAAGACAAGAGCGACCGCCTCGAGCCCCTCATCGTCCAAACCCGCCGCGGCCCCGAGCAGCTCATGCAGATTCTGGAAACGCTCGCCCGCGTCGAGCTGACGGACGGCCTCACGCTCCCGCAGCTCATCGTGGAAAGCACCAGCCGCATGCCGCGGGACGCTTCGGTGATCGTCATCCTCCCCAAGGCCACGATGGAAACCGCCATCGCCCTGGGCGAGCTCCGCCGCCAGGGCTACGCCATCACCGCCGTCATCAACACCTACGCAGAAGACGACTTCGCCCACGCCAGCGGACCGCTCCTCGCCTACGGCATTCCCACCCGCCACCTCAAGGACGAAACCGCCGTGGTCGAAGTCTGCCGTCAGTACGTGCTGCGGTAGTGGGACAGGGGTGGCACGCCCACGGCTTTGCGTGGGCGTGTCCTACATCCCCTTAACCGCTCCAACCCATCCCCCGGCGACTCCCCGCGCGATAAGCGGCCGATAAGGGTCGGTTGATGCCGGTTTTCGCACTCCCCGTTTGATACAATTTGTATCACCAGCCAGCCCGCAAACCCTTACCCCACAGTCACTTCCGTCCAATCGCCGCTCGCAACACAGCCGGTATCAGCGACTTTCTTGATACCCCAACATCCTCGTCATTCCGGGGGATGTATCAGCGATTTGATAACCTGTTTTTCACGCACAGTTACACAATCGCACAGCCACTTAGCGGCACATTATCTTCCCTTACGACCAAATTGTCAAAGAGCCAAAACCGACCGGCCAGCAGGCGGTCCCAAATCTGAAAACTGAAAACTGAAATCCCCACCCTCGTCCTATCTGTTGAAACTTTCCCCCCCGGTTTCAACACCCCCCTCGGGGAGAAAAACGGGGTCCGTGTTGAATCTACTCCCCCCTGTTTCAACAGCAGGGGGGAAAGCATCCCTCTAATAGTGCTTCGCTCCGCTTGTCTCAAATCTCAAATCCTCAAATCTCAAATCCGTCTTCCTCGACAGGCACACGTTGCCTATACTGTATGTAAGTTTACGTGTCCCGGTTGGCACAGTCAAGCTCCCGCGGCCAGAATGTGGAAAATAAATCTCGCCTGGGGGATTACTGCCTTGGGATTGCCACCCCGAAGGGGTCACCCAGCAAAGCCCAGGGTCGCACGCTTCGTGCGCACCCTGAGAAAGCGATGATATTGGCGAATTGAACCCCAACGGGGTTACCGAAATGGATGCGGCGCGCGAGACGTAGATAACCCCTTCGGGGTTCGTTGATGATTTGCGGTTCGTTACCCAGGGTGCGCTCGCAAAGCCTCGCGACCCTGGGCTATGTTCGGTCACCCCGTTGGGGTCCCGAGCCGTGCCAACCCGGACGATGTTGCGGGGCGCGGGATCCAGCCGCGGCAGCGGCGTTAGATTCCAGCCCACGGCGCGAGCCGTGGGGAGCCGTGCAATGAGGGATCGGAGCCCCGGCAGGGGCGATGGAAAGGTGGCCCGCGAGAAGGGCGGCTTGCCGCATGGACGTGCGGGCAAGATGCCCCGTCAGGCGTTCCCGCACGTTCTTTCGCCCCTGCCGGGGCTTTGGACGCACCGTTTCCGTTTACCCACGGCTGCGCCGTGGGCTGGATTCTGGTCGCCGCTGCCGCGGCTGAAATCGGCCGTTTGCGAAAGCCCCTCGCAAACCGGTTATAATCCCACCATGGCCGTTGCCGCTCCAAATACACCAGCAACATCAACTACCGAGAGAAAACCTCGCCGCTATCGCTTCCAGTTTTCCCTCCGCACCGCTCTGCTCCTGATGTTCCTGGCCAGTATCCTCTTCGCCGGCTTCGCCTGGCGGCGGAATCGCGCCGAGCGGCAGCGGAAGATTGTGGCGGAGTTGCGGGATCTAGGGGCCGGGGTCGAGTATCGGTATTTCACCCTTTGGCCAAAGGATTACGCCGTATCGCCGGCGCCGAATGAAGAGTTCTTTCTTTGTAGGTGGCTCCGCGTCTGCGTGGGGGACGACTTCGTTTATGACGTCCACCGAGTCACGCATTATGGAGCAGCACCGATTCCACCTGCAGCCGTCCGGCCGGTAATCGAACTGGTGAAAAAGCTGCCGCGCGTACGGAATTTGTTCCTGGATGGTGACTGCGTACGAGGGAAAGATTTGGAAGAGTTCCCATTCTTGGAAACCATGGAATGTCTCAGCCTCGGATCGAGCACTGTGCCGCATGGGGGACAGCTGACGGATGACGATTTGATTCCGCTAGAGAGAGCAACAAAACTCAAACACCTCAGTCTGCGCTATCAGCCGATTGGCGACGCGGGCCTGGCGCATCTTCGTAATTGCCGCCAGTTGCACTTCCTGTTGTTGCTGGGGACGAATGTCAGCGACGAGGGGCTGCAACATCTTCGTGAGATGCCGGAAATGGAAAGTCTTTGGCTGGCCTCCACGCGCGTTTCCGACCAAGGACTCAAAAACCTGCAGGCTATGAATCAGTTGAAGTTCCTGGAGCTCAGCAACAACGAGATTCACGGTCCCGGCCTGGCTGACATCGGACCCAAGCCACACCTCGCGTATCTCAATCTGTCCAAGACCAAGGTTGACGATGCCGCCCTGGCACATCTGGGGAATTTTCCGCAGTTGGAAGAATTGCTCTTGTTTGGGACAAAGGTGACTGGGACGGGGCTATCGAGCGTGCGGAACCACAAAAAGCTGACCGGAGTCGGTCTCGGCGGCTGTCCCGTCACCGATGCCAGCTTGGAGGGGTTTGTCGTTCCGCTGCACTGGGAAGTTGTCAGTCTTAGTGGCACGAATTTAACCGATGCAGGCATCCTAGCGCTCCAACTCCCGCCGAATATCAACTCCGTCCTCCTCGATGGCACATCCATCACCGATGCGACTTTGGACCATCTACAGACTCTGCCGAAGCTGACTTTTCTGGACATCGAACGAACGCAAGTCACGCCGGCTGGAATCAAGCGATTCCAGACAAAATACCCGCTTTGCGAGCTGAAGAAGTAGCTTCAGCCTCGTGTCGACCTCCCCCGGCGAATTCCGCGGCATTGAGGTAAAATACCCTCATCATGAAAAAACTCACCTCCGGCGGCGGCTGGCGCGCGATTTGGTATACGTTCAAGAAGGCCAGGTCTTCCGGCGGCTTCTGGGCGATGTGGAAGGCGATGCGGAGCAAGAATGCGTGCAAGACGTGCGCGCTGGGGATGGGGGGGCAGAAGGGGGGGATGACGAACGAGGCGGGGAGCTTTCCAGAGGTCTGCAAGAAGTCGTTGCAGGCGATGGCTTCGGATATGCAAGGGGCGATTAAGCCGGAGTTCTGGAGCACGTATTCGGCGGCTCAGTTGCAGGCGTTTTCGCCCTATGATTTGGAATCGTGCGGAAGGATCACGCAGCCGGTGGTGCTGGAGCGGGGGGATCGTTCTTTCGCGGAGCGAAAGGCGACGAACGGGTATTACCGGCCGATTACTTGGGAGGACGCGATTGGGCGGATTGTTAATAAACTAAAAGCCGTCACGCCGAATGAGACGTTTTGGTACTTCAGCGGACGGAGCTCCAATGAGGCGGGGTTCCTGCTGCAGCTTTTTGCCCGCGTGTATGGGACCAACAACGTCAACAATTGCAGCTTCTTCTGCCACCAGGCGAGCGGCGTGGGGCTGCAGACCGCCCTCGGCAGCGGCACGGCCACGCTGACGCTGGAGGACGTGGAGCACGCGGACCTGGTTTTTGTCATCGGCGGCAATCCGGCCAGCAACCACCCGCGGCTGATGACGACGTTGAAAAACGTCCGCCGCCGCGGGGGGCACATCATCTCCATCAACCCGGTCATCGAGACCGGCCTCGTCAACTTCCGCGTCCCCAGCGACCCCTGGTCCCTCCTCTTCGGCACCAAAATCACCTCGCTCTACGTCCAGCCGCACATCGGGGGCGATTTAGCTTTGCTCGCGGGCATCGCCAAACGGATTGACGAAATGGGAGCCCAGGACGAAGCGTTTTTGCGAGCCCACACCAGCGGCCACGAAGAGTGGCTGAAGAAAATCCGCGAGAGCGCCTGGAGCGAGATTCATGGCAAGTCCGGCGTGGGGCAGCAGGAGATCGACAAGATCGCGGAGCTGTACGCCGCGTCGAAGGCGACCATCTTTAGCTGGACAATGGGAATCACGCATCACGCCCACGGGGTAAAGAACGTGCAGGCCATCGCCAACCTGGCCCTGATGCGAGGAATGGTCGGCAAGCCGCACGCGGGGCTGCTTCCCATCCGCGGCCACTCCAACGTCCAGGGGATCGGCAGCATGGGAGTGACGCCGAAGCTCAAGGACGCGATTTTCGAGAAACTTCAGAGCGAGTTCGGCTTAAAACTCCCGACGACCAAAGGGCTCGATACGCTGGCCTGCATGGAAGAAGCCGCAGCGGGGCGGCTGAAAATGGGCTTCTGCCTCGGCGGCAACTTGTACGGCAGCAATCCCGATGCGACGTTCGCCGCGGGGGCAATCGGCAAGCTCGACCAGATCGTCTATCTCAACACCACGCTCAACACCGGCCACGCCCACGGACTGGCCAGGGAAACCATCATCCTGCCGGTCCTCGCCCGCGACGAAGAGCCGCAGCCGAGCACGCAGGAATCGATGTTCAACTACATTCGCCTCTCCGACGGCGGCCCGCGGCGGCACCAGGGGCCGCGGAGCGAGGTGGAAATCATCGCCCAGATTGCCCGCGAAACGCTGCCCGCCGGCAGCCCCGCCAGCGGTGCTCTGGACTGGCAGGGGATGGAAAACACCGGCAAAATCCGCGAAGCCATCGCCAAAGTCGTCCCCGGATTCGAGCAGCTCGCCACCATCGATAAAACCAAGCAGGAATTCGCCATCCCCGGCCGGATTTTTCACCAGCCGAAGTTCCCCACGGCGAATGGGAGGGCGGTGATACATATCCATGAGCTACCGGAATTGGCTGGCAGCGAAAATCAGTTGCGTTTAATGACCGTCCGCAGTGAAGGGCAGTTCAACACCGTCGTCTATGAAAATGAAGACATCTACCGCGGCCAAGACCGGCGGGATGTGATTCTGCTGCATCCCGATGACATCAAGCGGCTTGGATTCACCGAAGACCAGCGGGTTACGGTGCGAAGTGAAACCGGCTCGATGCCGAATATCCTGGTGCGGAGCTTCCCAGAAATCCGCGTGGGGAATGCATTGATGTATTATCCCGAGGCCAACGTGCTGGTGCCGCGTTACGCGGACCCGCAATCAAAGACGCCGGCGTTCAAGTGCATTCTCGTTACCGTCGAATCGGCCGTTCGGCAACTGCCGCAAGTGGAGGGGTAGGCTGCCAGGATGCCCAGATAACGCGACGGGGAAGATGATTTGAACAGAAGGAAACGGAGGGAACGAAGGGGGAAGGGATTTCTGGCGAGTACCTCTCCGCGGCCTTTGCGCCTTTGCGTGATGCTCTCTTTGGGCCTCACGCAGAGGCGCGGAGACCGCAAAGAGGACGTAGAGTGCCGAGGTCTAGACAAACTCGCGGCTGGAATGTGATCGGGTAATAGCTTGGTCTAGTTCGTCAATCTCGTCGTTCGAAAGCCCCGCGTAAATGTTGCACCACTCCGGCAATTCTCCTGCCGCTGGGGTTGACGGTTCCCGCTCCTCAACCGGTGGATTCTCGACTTGAATCACTACCCGCTGGCCTTCGCGCAACTCCTGGCCAACAACCCGCTCCAGGGCAGAACGGTCGTTTCTATCCAAATCGCGAACGTTGCGGACGATGGTTGCCATAAGGAAATCCTACCATTATGTGCTAGGTTACGGCGAAACAGCGCTTTTGTCCCCCAGCTCAAGCTGCTTGAAAATCGGCAAGTGCCGGTAATAGACCTCCAGGCAGCAGATGGAGAGACTGGTTTGATAGATGCGGCCGCCGGCGTAGGCGTGCTGGTCGCGGGGGGCCCAACTGCCGGCGACGTGGCCTCCCTTTTCCTGGGAGCGGACGAGCAGATCCTGCATCTGAACGTTCCATTTGTTCCAGTCCTCGCCGCCGAAGTGATGCAGCGTCTGCGTGCCGTAGTACAGGTAGTAGATGTTGGGGCTGCGTTCGTTGGGAAGATGCTCATCCACCAGCCACCGCACGCCGCTTCGCAGATGAGGGTTGGTCTTCTTCCAGCCGAGATACATGCGACAGAGCAGGCCCTCCGCGGTCATCGCCGGCGTCGGGTTGTGGCCGCGCTGGTAGCCGTAGAGGGCACCTTCTTTCTGACTAGCGCCGTCGAGGTAGATTTCGGCCATGGCGAGCGTTTCCGGCGGGACAGTGAGATTGGCGGCTCGGGCGCTTTGGAGCGCCATGAGTTGCCAGCCGACGACGCTGGTATCGCCAGGCTGTGTCGGCGGGCCGGGCTGATACCGCCAGCCTCCATCGCGATACTGAGCCTTGACGATGAAATCGATCGCTTTCTGGGCCGGGAGCCGAAGTTGCTCGTCGCCGGTCATGGCGAAGGCTTCGCAGAGGACGATGGCGGCCTGGCCGTGGGAGTACATGCCGCTGTTGTCGTTGGAGCCGGCTCGCAGGTCGCCGTCTTCCTTTTGATTTTCGATCATCCAGCGCAGGCCGCGCGAGACCGTGTGCTTGTACTTACCAACGAGGTGCGTCTGTCCCGCGCCTAGATACGGCAGCATGGCCAGCGCGGTCCCCGCGCTTTTGCCGCCGACGCCCCCCTGCCCGTTGCAGTTGCATTTGCCGGCCTTTTGAAACTCGTTGACGCTCCAACTGCCGTCGTCGTTCTGGTGAAGGGACAGCCACTTGAGGCCGCGGGCGACGGCAGCCTCGGTGAGCGTGGTGCCACCTTCCTTGGCCACCATTTCCACGCGGAGCCGCGGGTCGCGGGCGGCCATCACGCTGCGGATGCCGTTGGGGTTGCCGACGAGCTTGCGGACCTCCTCCAGCGGCGGCAGGTTTTGCTCCGGCTCGTTGAGGCGAAGCTCCTTGGCATCCTGGGCGGCGGCGAGCAGAACCTGGCGTTTTTCCGGGTCTTGCAGATCGGACTTGTTGGGAATGGGCAGGTCGAACTGAGAATCGTCCTCCTGCTTGATTTTGAGGGTGTCCCCCCCTTTTTCCGGCTCAGGGATGGCGGCGGAGGAGAGCAGAATCGTCTCGCCGCTGTCCCGCTCCGTCTTGTACGTGATGAGCCCCATCAGCGTGAGGGCCACCATGTGGATCAACATGCTGATGAGCCAGGCGGGCGTGTCCTTGAGCAGCTTGTGGAGCCACGAGCTGGCACTCTCGGTCTTGCGGCGCTGCGCGGGGCGACGACGTGGTTGCTGGGGGCGGGGCTGCGCCCTAGTAGCCGGCACACTCGGTGTGCCGATCGGCTCCAAAGCGGCTGGGGCAAAGGCGGCAGGAATAGCAGGTGCTGCCGCCGCCGCCTCTTCCCGCTCTTTGAGCAGCCGAATCGCCTCGCGCTCCTGCTCCTGCGTCAATTCGACGCTGGCCCCGCAGTTCCAACAGTCGGCCGCCATCAGCCAGAGGCGGACGGACATCGGCGCACGGCAGTCGGGGCAGGCGCACATCAGCACGTCCCCTTCCAGCCAGAGCGTGCCGGGGGAGCGGTCGGTCTGCGGCTTGCCGTTGGCTTTGCGCGGCCGACGGGGGGCGGCCGGAACGGAAGAAACCGGCTCGGGCGGAGCTTCCGGCAGCTCGAAGGGAGTGTTCGAGTCCAAGTCGATATACGGTATCTTCGCCGCCGGCGCCGTGCGCACCGCGGCCCCATCCGGAGGGGTCAGCTCCAGCGGGAGATAATCAAAGCCGATCTCCTGCGGCCCGAAGCTATGCTGCAGCTCCGAATCCTGCGTCTGCGTCGCCATGCCGTTCATCAGGTTCCTCCAGGAGCCGCGCAGCCCGCTGTCAAAAACACAGCGCCACCAGCTAACTAAATGGCCGCCAGGAGGGGAACCTGTTTCAAGATCTTGTAAGAAAGGGGACAGTTCCAGTCTAACCCGCTGTCCCGCCCCCGAATAGCAACCGGCGTGCCGCTAACGCTTTATGCCGTCTTACGGCCGGGCAAAGATCGCCTGGTCCAGTTTATCCACGAATTTCAACTCGGTCACTTTGCCGTCCATGATTTTCTTACCATCGCGATAGAGTGCCGACCGCATGGCGTACTTGAGGCCGTCCTTGTCTTGATAGTCGCTCAGCACGAGCTCTTCCGCCACTTCCTTGCCCGACAGCAAATCGAGCGCTGGATGCTCGACCTTGGCCAGCAGCCCGCTCTCCTTGTCGAAGTATAGCTTCACATCGCGGCGGCCCTGGGACTTCGCCAGGATGCCGAGGGCCGGCTTGTCACCGATTTTAGACTCGGCAAGCGTGGTGAGCTCAATCGCGTCATCCCTCAGAAAACTCAGCTTGGCAAGTCGATCGACATATCGACTTTCCTGGATTTCGGCAACTTCCTCCTTCGACAGCTCCTGTGTGCGGCCCTGCAACTGCCGCCATTGCGTGTCGCCATGCACGGCGTCGGTGACGACCATTTTGATCCCCTGCACCCGAATTGTAATAGTCATTTTGGAATCGCCATCCATCCGCCAGCTCTCCCCCACGAACGGCATGGCGGGCTGGCCGGGGAGGACATCAATCGTCCCCTCCGCCCGGCTATGCACCCGGTTCATCCGGGCAATTTTCTCCGCCCCTCCATGAGCGGCAATCGCCTTGTCAACGAGGGCCTGCGGATCGTCCTGGGCGGCGGCCAAGTGGACAAAGAGCGAACAGCACGCGAGTGCGGCGCAGCGAAAGAATGACGTTTTCATGGTGCTTTTCTCCGGGTGTTAGGAACATGGTGTAAGGAGCGTTTGAAAGAGCAAATTCCTCGCCAACTCGACTATTCCTAGTTTCCCCCGTTGCATCAGGGCCTTGGCAGCGCCCCCCAGGAAGCCAATGCCAGCCCCACAAGCGCAGAGAAACATCGACGATAACATGACCACGGTGGCCACTATCGCCACCATGTAAACGAGCCTCTTTTCCTCTGGATTCAGCATTCTGGCAGGATACCAAACTCACGCGGCAGCACAACCAGCAGGCTGGTTTTCCAGCAATACTCGTGCGACCCATGTCTGCTCGCTGTTCGCACGCGTGGACGCACCAGAATTGGTGTTATTGCCCACTTTGGGGGTACGGTTCTATGATGAAAGGCCTGACTGCGGCCGGCACGACACAAGCCTGAAGCGCGAGCGAAGGAAACCTGTCCTTCGCTCGCGCTTCAGGCTTGTGTAACGAGCTCCTTTTCTCGCCCACACATAGCCGCGGCGTCCCACCCAGAAACTAACCTTTTGTCCACTTAGGAGTTCGTTTGTGTCCCTACTTACCGAAAAGCGTTTGCCGTACAAAGTCTCGGATTTATCGCTCGCCGATTTGGGCCGCCGGAGGATTATGCTGGCGGAGAATGAGATGCCGGGGCTGATGTCGCTGCGGAAGAAATATGGGGCAAAGAAGCCGCTGAAGGGGGCCCGGATTGCCGGGTGCCTGCACATGACCACGGAGACGGCCGTGCTGATTGAGACCCTGCTGGAGCTCGGAGCCGCGGTCACCTGGAGCAGCTGCAATATCTTCAGCACCCAGGACGACGCCGCTGCCGCGATGGCCAAGGCGGGGGTGCCGGTGTATGCCTGGAAGGGAATGAACAACGAGGAGTTCGATTGGTGCATCGAGCAGACGCTGTTCTTTCCGGACGGCCAGCCGCTCAACATGATCCTGGACGACGGCGGCGACCTGACCAACATGGTCCACGACAAATTCCCCGAGCTTCTCGGCGAGATCAAGGGGCTTTCCGAAGAGACAACGACCGGCGTCCATCGCCTTTATCAGCGGCTGGCCAGCGGCACGCTCAAGATGCCGGCGATCAACGTCAACGACTCCGTCACCAAGAGCAAGTTCGACAACCTCTACGGCTGCCGCGAATCGCTGGCGGACGGCATCAAGCGGGCGACGGACGTGATGATCGCCGGCAAGGTGGCGGTGGTCGCCGGCTATGGAGACGTGGGAAAGGGATGTGCCCATTCGCTGCAACGGTACGGTGCTCGCGTCCTCGTCACTGAGATTGACCCCATCAACGCCTTGCAAGCCGCGATGGAAGGCTTTCAGGTCGTCACGATGGAGGAGGCCGCCGCGCAGGGCAACATCTTCGTCACCACCACCGGCTGTTGCGACATTATCCGCGGCGAGCACATCGAGCAGATGAAGAACGACGCCATCATCTGCAACATCGGCCACTTCGACATTGAGATCGACGTCGCCTGGTTGGAAGCCCAGGTCAAAGCCGGCAAGGCCAAGAAGCTGAACATCAAGCCGCAGGTGGACCGCTACACCTTCAACTCCACCGGCCGCAGCGTGCTGCTGCTGGCGGAAGGGCGGCTCGTCAACCTCGGCTGCGCGACCGGCCATCCGTCGTTCGTGATGAGCAACAGTTTCTGCAACCAGGTGATGGCCCAGCTCGCCCTTTGGACGGAATCCGAGAAGTACGACATCGGAGTCCACATGCTTCCCAAGAAGCTGGATGAAGAAGTCGCCCGGCTGCACCTCGACCAACTCGGCGTGAAGCTCACCAGGCTGACGACGAAGCAGACTCAATACCTGGGGATTCCGGCCGAGGGGCCGTATAAGCCGGAGCATTATCGGTATTAAGGCGGTGCGCCGAAATGCGGCTGCCAAACACATGTTAAAATCATTTTTTCGGATATCCATGTCCTTAGTTGGAGCATCAGTATCATGTTTGCCAGAAAATTGATTTCAGTGGTTAGCGGAGCGGCGCTGCTGGGCTTTGTGCTGGGCTGCGGGGCACCCAGCAAGCCCGCGGCAGGCGGAGGAACGGGATCCACCAAGAGTTCGGATCCCGAACTCAATAAATCGATGACCCCGGAGGAAATTGCCGCTCTTCGTCCCTTGGAGCAAAACGCGGAAACGCAGGAAGACACGGAGGTCGAGATGGTGGTGGGTGCCCTGGCGGGTGACCCAAGGATGTCGGACTCGGTCAAACGCGGCATCCGGGGCAAGCGAATGATTTTCATCGGCACGGTTCTGGAGAAGAGCCCGGATGGCGGCGAACTGCCCATTCTCGTCCTGGACGGCGGCAACATTCACGGAAAGCAGTACACCGCAAAATGCTCCTTTGCGGTTTCCGAGGGGGAATCGCTCCAAGAGATCAAGCCCCAAGACACCGTGCGAGTGGAAGGGGTAACCGACGCCGAACTCAAAGAGTTGATAGTCGAAATCAAAGAATGCGTCCTAAAGCCAGCGAATAAATCCACGGACCGGGGGGCTCCGGGCGCGGAAGCGGAGAAGACCGCTGACGAGAAGTTGCCCGCGACCAAACCCTAGCAAGCTGCTAGCACTGACGGGCGGATTGTAAGCAAGTACCTTGATCCCTGTGCCTAATGCCCACCATTCAAGCCTTTCGCGGATTGCGCTACGACCTCGGCCACGTCGGCTCCCTGAGCGACGTCGTCACGCCGCCGTACGACGTTATCAATCCTGAGTTTCAGGACCAGCTCTATAAAAAGCACCCGGCGAATTTCATCCGCCTGGAGCTCAACCGCGACGAGCCGGGAGACGGCGCGGCCGGAAGCGGGGAGCAGAGCAACAAATACAGCAGGGCAGCAAAATTCCTCCGCCACTGGCGGCAGGAAGGGCTGATGCAGGTGGACCCTGATGCGGCGCTCTACGTCTATCACCAGACGTTCAAGACCGAAGGGGGCGAGTTCACTCGGCGGGGCTTCATGTGCCGGGTGCGCCTCGAGCGGTTCGGCCAGGGGACGATCTACCCGCATGAGGAAACCCACTCCGGCCCCAAAGCCGATCGGCTGCTTCTGACCAAGGCCACGAAGGCCAACCTGAGCCAGATCTTCGGCCTGTATCCTGACCCGCATAACGAGGCTCAGAACCTGCTGGAAGAAGCCGTCAGCGGCCAGACTCCGCACACCGCCACCGACCATCTCGGCGTCGTCCACCGCATGTGGCCGGTCATCAATTCCAAAGTCATTACGGACATCGCCGCGATCATGGGACAAAAACCCATGTTCATTGCCGACGGCCATCATCGCTACGAGACGGCTTGCAACTACAAGGATTTCCTCGGCGAGCAAGGCCCACTCGACTCGGAGCATCCCGCCAACTTCGTGCTTACCCAGTGCGTCAGCATGAACGACCCTGGCCTGCTGGTGCTGCCGACGCATCGGCTCTTCCGCGGCGTCCCCGCGATGACCGCGAAGCATTTGCAAGACAAGCTTGGAGACAACTTCACTTCGCGATCGCTCGGCTCCGGGGCAGAACTTGCCGCAAGCGTGTGGGAGCGGATCGAAGTCGAAGGAGAGCAAGGTCAGCTTGGGTTCTACACGGCTCAGGATGATACCTGGACGCTCGCCAGCGTCACTCCCGCCGGCCTCGCAAAACTCGCGCAGCTCGCGTCCGAACACAGCGAAGACTGGCAGGGGCTGGGCGTTTCGATCCTGCACCGGCTCGTAATGGAGAACCTGCTCGACTTGACGAACCTCCCCAAACCCATGTACGTCCACTCCGTCGCTGAAGTGATCGAGGCACTGCAAAAAGGAGACGCCGTCGGCCGCGACGCCACTGGCCAGATGGGAGCTGGCGGCCGCTTCGAGCTCGCCGCTCTCGTCATGCCCGCCACCGTCGACCACGTCCGCATTATCAGCGAACACGGCGAGCGGATGCCCGCCAAGAGCACGTACTTCTATCCCAAGCTCCTGGGCGGAATGGTGGTGCATTTGCTGGAGTAGACAGCGCAACCAGCGAGGTATAATAGGAGCGGGCCGAGCTTACTTTGATTGTCGAGGCTTCTCATGTCACCAACATTGGTTGCTGATCCACTCCCCATTCGGGCCGAAGACGACGGCACCTACCATGTGGGACAAACGGGAATCAGCCTGGACACTGTCATCCTTTGTTACCGCCTGGGGTATTCTCCCGAGCAGGTTGTCGAGTCCTACCCGTCGCTTCGGCTAAGCGACGTTTATCACGTTTTCAGCTACTATCTCGGGCACCGTGACGAAATCGATTCCTACCTCCAACGGCGTTCTGCGGAGGCGGAATCAATTCGCAAGAAAATTGAAGCCGCCGGAATGTCCAGAAATGACTGGCCGGAGTATCGCCAGGGCCTGCTGGAACGAAAGCGTCTGCGGGATAAGGCGCAATGACCGCCTTTCTGACTGACGATGATTTGAACGGTAATATCATCGAAGCGCTGCGTGAAGTCGAGCCTTCCATTGATCTCGTGACCGCGAAGGAAGCCGGTCTGATGGCTCATCCCGATGCGGAGCTTCTGGCGTGGGCTGCTACGCACGGTCGAGTGGTTGTCAGTCATGATGTGAATACGATGATCAAGGCAGCTTATGAGCGCGTTCGGAATCTGGCATCAATGCCGGGATTGATTATCGTTCCTCAAGAGTTCGCGATTGGCGAAGCAATTGACGGCTTGGTCCTGATTGCACATTGCGGTGAGCCCGCAGACCTCGCTGACCAAGTCCGATTCGTTCAATCGATTTGAGATAGAATCGCAAACGCGGTTCCACGTGGAACCCCATCTTCTCCCCTCTTCGCATTTTGATTTCACACTGCGCGTTTCACGTGAAACGGGCAATCTGCGTCAGTTGTCCGTTCCACGTGAAACGGAGCGGCTATTCGGTAAGTAACATTCCGCGGACTTGCCTACGCCAGTATCATCCGGCCGCGCCGGCGTTGCGTGCGGTTCGATACGCGCATGCGGCAAGTGACAAACAGCGGAGGAATTGGTGGTCCGGATCCTGTGCGTGGCAAATCAGAAAGGGGGCGTCGGCAAAACGACCACCGCCATTAATCTGGCGGCTGGGCTGGCGCGCTCCGGCTCGCGCACGCTGCTCATTGATCTGGACCCGCAGTGCAACGCCTCCTCCGGCCTGGGCATTGCTCCCGCCGCCCGCCACCCGCTCGTGCTCCGTCAGCCGATCCACGAATCGGTCGTTCCCACGAAACTCGCCGGCCTCGAGGTTCTTCCCGGCAGCCGCAGTTTTCAAGATGTGGATGCGCTGGCCCGCAGCGACGAGAGCCAGGCCGAATTGCTCCGCCAGCATCTGCTCCGCGAGCTCGAAGGGTACGATTTCGTGCTGATCGACTGCCCGCCGTCGCTGGGGACGCTTACGCAAACCGCCCTGTCCGCCTCCACCGAGGTTCTGATGCCGATCCAGTGCGAGTACTTCGCCATGGAGGGGCTGACGCAGATGATCCAGGTGATTCGCGGCGTCATGCAGCGATTTCCAGGACGGCTCGAATTCGGAGGCATCGTTTTGACGATGTATGAAGCAGCACTGGAACTGACGCACGAAGTGGATGCCGAAGTCAGGGATTTCTTCGGCGAGATAGTGTTCAGCACGGTCGTGCCGCGGGACGTGGCGGTGGCGGAAGCCCCCAGCCATGCCGCCAGCGTGCTGGACTACGCTCCTCGCTCTCGCGGGGCGCGGGCTTACATCGAACTTTGCATGGAGGTACTGGAGCGTGAGTAAAGACCGAAGGCTCGGGCGGGGACTGGCGGCGCTCCTTGGCGCTCCGCTGTTTGACGAACAGAACCAAGCCAGCGCAAGTGAGTTTGCACCGCCAACACAAGGTGCTAGCACGCTTGCCGGTTTCGCGCCTGCGTCTCCAGCGCCGGAAAGATCCGCCGCCGAAAACGGCGGTCTCCTCCAACTCTCGGTCGACGACATCGAAGAGAATCCCTTCCAGCCCCGCCGGGATTTCAGCGAAACGGAAATCGCGTCGCTCGCCGAAAGCCTCAAGGAGCATGACATGCTCCAGCCCGTGCTCGTGCGGCGAGTCAATGGGCGGTATCAACTCATCAGCGGTGAACGGCGCTTGCGAGCCTCGAAACTAGCGGGCTGGAAGACGATTCCCGCCCGGTTGCGAGAGGCGGATGATCGCCTGGTGGCGGAGCTGGCCATCGTGGAGAACTTGCAGCGGCAGGATCTCAACGCGATTGAAAAGGCTCTCTCCTTCAAGCGCTACCTCGATGAGCATCGCTGCTCCCAGGAAGACCTGGCCCGTCGCCTGAAAATCGACCGCAGCACGATCGCCAATCTGATGCGCCTCTTGGAACTGCCGCAGACGGTGCTCGATTGCCTTCGCAACGGCATCATCACGGCCGGCCACGCCCGCGCGCTCCTTCCGCTCGGAGATGACCGTGAGCAGATTGAAATGTGCGGCCGCATCTCGCGCGAGGAGCTCAGCGTCCGCGACGTAGAACGGATGGTCGGCGAGAAGCTCCTGGAAGAAGACGGCGAGCACGATCTGCTCCCCGGACCCGGCAGCGAGACGAAACGGAAAAAGAAGGCCGGCAGCGAGCAAGTGGCGGCTCTTGAGCAGGAGCTGCGTCTCGCCCTGGGCATGAAGGTCGAGATCAAACAGTCCTCAGCCGGCAAGGGAAAGCTCGTCATTCACTTTCAGAATCACGACGAGTTCGAGAGCCTGCATACCTCGTTAACCGAATCTCTCGGCGGTGGCGGACTAAAGCGAGCGGCATAGTAGGCCGTCTCTCCGAGACGTGCCAGGCGGAGACGTCGCCCCGGGTGAAGAGTCGTTTCGCGAAAAGTCCGTCGCGAGCTGCAACACGAACTCCCGAACGCCCCGGAGGTGCGTCCACCATTAAAACAGCCCGCGGTTCCCAGAGGGAGCCGCGGGCTGCTGATGTTTTGGTGAAAGGAAAGAGGAGGTAACCTTACGACGTGTGGGGGGCCGTTTCCCTACAGCCCCCGGTTTGCTCGCCAGGTGGATCTTGCATATCGGCCCCTCCTTCGCTTGTGGTTTGAGTTTGGTGCTCGTCGCCAGCGTTCTTGCTGGCGACTCTTCTTGTTTATCAAACTTCGGCCTGGAGCCGCAATAGTTTTTGGGAAATTCCGCAAACAAAATCTCAAGTTTCCCCCTGCGTCGTGCCGGTGATGACGACTGGCAAAACTTGGCGGGCTGCCCGTCCCCATTCAGCCCGGAAATCGACTCTCCTGCTATATTCAGGAGTCTGATTGAACCCAATTCGAATAGCAAGAGGAAGCAAAAAAATGTCCCGCTGGCTGATACTCTCCCTGGTGGCAACCGGCCTGCTTGTCACGCCGCTGCTGGCCCAAAATCCTCCCCCTCCCAAAACCAAGGCCAAAGCGGAGCCGAAGGCTGAAGCTCCGAAGACCAAGACAACCACCAAGCCCAAGACGGAGCCCCCCAAGGCCGAAGTCCTTGACGAGAAGACCGTCAAGGAACGGGCCAGTTATGCGATTGGCATGAACTTCGGCAAGCAAGTGGCGCAGGGAATCAAGGATGGCGCGGAGATCGACGCCGATTTGCTATTCCGCGGACTCAAGGATGCTTTGGCGAAGGCCAAGCCGGCGTTTACCGATCAGGAATTGGAAGCCGCGATCGAGGCATTCGGCAAAGCGATTGAAAATAAATCCAGGAAGGACGGCGAAGCGTTCTTGGCGAAAAACAAGAAGGAAAAGGGGGTGCAAACTACGGCCACCGGTTTGCAGTACAAAGTTTTGAAGAGCGGGGATGGAAAGTCACCTCAGAAAACCGACTCGGTCCGCGTCCACTATCACGGCACGCTCCCGGACGGCACTGTCTTCGACAGCAGCAAGGAGCGTGGCGAGCCGATTGAATTTCCGGTGACGGGCGTCATCAAGGGCTGGACCGAAGCGCTGTTGAAAATGAAGGTCGGCGACAAGTGGATGCTGTACATCCCCTCGGACCTCGCATACGGCCCGCAGCGGCGGAGCGAAGCAATCGGCCCCAATCAAGTCCTCGTGTTTGAGGTCGAGCTGCTAGGCATTGTGGATGGGAAGTAGGGGGGACGAGGAACCGTAGGGTGTATGAGCGATAGCGAAATACACGCGTCATTCGACATCCACTGGTGAACGGGTTCCTGCGATCTTGGTCTATTACGCGTGCATGGCGCTGCGCTTATGCACCCTACTTTTTCAGCAAGAACGCCGCCAGGTCACGTAACTCCTGCGGCGTGAGATTATCAGCTAGCCCGGCGGGCATGATGGATTGCTCGCTGGGCTTCTTCTGTTCGATGTCCCGCGGATGAATGCGGTGGACGCGGCCGTTTTGGTCCGCGAGTTTCAGCGTGCCGTCCACTTCTTCGCCGACATACAAACCGGTCAGCGTCTGGCCGTCTTTGGTAAGGACAATCCACGGCGTAAACTGCGGAGCCATCTCGCGGCTGGGCTGGACGAGCGACTGGACGAACCGCTCGCGGGTCATCGATTTGCCGATACTCGATAGGTCCGGACCAACGGTGTAGCCGCGGCCTTCGTGCTCATGGCAGCGGAAGCAACTGCCGACGCGCAGATGGAAGAAGATCCGCTCGCCAGCCGCGGCATCACCTTCACCGCTGGCAAGCGCGTTCCAGGCGGCCAGATCCTCGGACTTGGGCAGGTCCTTGGGCGGATTGCGGACAGCGGCCCGCTGAGCCAGGTTCTGGTGCGATCCCGTGAGTTTTCGAGAGAGGGCGGAAAGTTGCTCTTTTTCCTTAGGTGAAAGATCGAAGCCCCGCAGCGCCCGCAGGGCCTCGTCCGCGACCTCCGGCACCTGGCCCTCGGCAAGTTCGAGCAGCAACTTCCGATCCTCGTGATTGCCTGGCGAAAGCCCCAGAATCGCTTCGCTCCGCTCTGTTGCCGAAAGAGTGCTGTTTTTCGCAATTGCCCGCAGTTGCGGCCAGCGCTCGCTCTCCGCCCTCTGACGGATGGTGCGAATGGCTTCCAGGCGAATGGCGTCATCCGGGTCGCGAAGGAGGCCTGAGAGCACTTCCGCGGTAAGGTGCGGATGATCAGGGCGAAGCGTGCGGAGGGCGAAGCGACGGACGCCGAGGGAAGTTTGCTCCTTGATAAGTAGCTTTACGACATATTCCTCACCCGAGGATTCGGCCTTGGGATCGCCGAGCTTTTGACCGTCGAGCATCGAAAGCGCTGCGAGCGTAGCCTCAAAGAGTTGGCGACTTTTCGCCGAATCTAAACCTTTCACGAGAAGCTCGCGGGTGTCGGTTGCTCGCTCTTCACCTGCCCACATCACGCCCAGGAGCTGTACACGCGGCGAGTTATGCGAAAGCAAGCGTGGGATTAAACGCTGGGCGTGAGGATGGGCGGATGCACGCACCGCGCTGGCCAGCCACAGAGCTGCGCCAGGTTTGGAATCCGGACGCCAGGTTGCGGCATCGTCCAGGAACAGCTTGATACTTCGCTCGTCGAACCGTTGACCGAAAATAAATGCTTGGGCAACAAAGGGATCCTGAGACTCCAAAGTCTCAAAGTACTTTTCCGTGTCCACATCGTCATTGACCCCGGGAAGACGGAGCGACAGTGCCCGTAATTCCTGCCGCCGAACATCTTGGGAAAGAGACGCGTCTTCGACGAACCCATTCCAGCGAGGCCCATGATGTTTGAGCGCGTCTGGCTCTTTGGCGGCAACCATCGCCATAAAGCTCCCGGCATCGTCTGCCTCGGCGTAGGCGACCAAAGCAGCGAGATATCGGGACCGTGCATTCTTCCCGTGAATTGCTTGATAGGTGGCCTGGTCAATCGAGAGTTTTCTGGCCGCTGCTTCTCGCCAGAGACAATGCGGAGAAGCTAGCGCTTCAATTGTCTCCTGGGGCCGGCTCAATTTGGGCGGCTTCTTCGCCGACAGCCGCCAGACCCTTCCTTTGCCGTGCAGCTGATAGGACTTGTCGACCCAGTCGCTGAAGAAGAGCGAGCCGTCCGGAGCGAGCGCGAGACCGACCGGGCGGAAGTTCTCGCCGCCAGTGACGACGGGGGTCATTTCGGCGACGAAGCTCGCGCCGCGGGGCTTGAGCTTGTACCGCTCTAGGCGATGGTCACCCCATGAGGTCACCAGCAGATCGCCGATGTATTCGCTCGGCAGATTGTCCGATTCGTAGGCCAGCACGGCGCAGGGTGCTTCACCCGTTCCGGCTACCATCGGCAGTGTTCCGGGGAGCTCGCCGTTCCACGCGGTGAAAGGGTGTACTCCCTTGCGGCCGTTGCGAAAGCGATAGCCGTAGTCCCCGCCATCGACGATGTGGAGCAAACGGCACGGCGGCCGCGAATCGGGGTCGTTATCGACTGAGAACAGCCGGCCAAAGGCGTCAAATCCGACGTGGAATGGATTCCAGAAGCCGGTGGCGATTTTTTGCAGATTTTTGCCGTCTTTGTCGCAGGTGTAGATGTTACCACCTTCGCCACCTCCTGCCAGGCTCTTGCCGTCGCTGCCGATCAGCTTGTAGTCGGCTCCCAGGTTCTCGCCAAAGCCGAAGTAGACGTTGCCGGCGAAATCAAAAGCAAAGCCGGAGAGGCCGTTGTGCGGATAGTCCCCTTTGGTTTCCAGGTGGGCGATGGGGGTTCGCTCTTCCGCCTTGCCGTCGCCGTCCTTGTCCCGCAGGCGAAAGATTTCGGCCCGCGTGGCGACGTAGACCGAGCCATCGCGGTAGATGGCCAGGCTCATCGTGTGCCTGGTCCCTTCAAAGAAGGTGCTGATCTTGCGGGCCTTGCCGTCCTCGCCAAAATCTTGCATCAGCAGGATGCGGTCGTGCTTCGGGCCGTCGTATTTCTCTGGCGGGAAATGGGTGTGGCTCTCGATGACGAGGACTCTCCCTTTTTCATCGACACCAATTCCGGTCGGCGTCCTTACGTCGGGAGAATCCGCGACAAGTTGGAGTTGCAAGCGGTCGTCGTGGACCTTCGGCAAATCGGCGGGATCGGCGGCGAGAAGAAGCAGCATGGTTGTCAGAGCGGCGATATTCATGGCATGATTTCTCCTGCGGAGATTCTAACCGGTGCGTGCCACCCAAGAATAGTATTCATCTCGCTCCGCGAGATGATTCCTCACGCGGAGCGTGAGGAGTACGTTTTGGTTCTTGGCAGGCTGGAAGCCTACCCCACCTTGCAGCGTTCCAGGAGGACGATGGAGGTGTCGTCCATGCGGCCGGCGCCTTTCGTGGCGCGGTTGGAGGCGGCGAAGAGCTCTTCCAGGACGTCTTCCAGCGGCAGGTGCGCGGTGTCCTTGAGAGTCTGGTGAATACCGGCCAGACCGAACTGTTGGTGCCGCTCGTTGTCGTTGGGGAAGGCTTCTTCGAGGCCGTCCGAGTAAAGCAGCACGCGCGAGCCGGGCGGGATATCGACCTCGACGGAGGGATACTGCCAGTCCTCGGCAACAACCAGCGGCAGGCCGCATTGTTCAGCAGTTCCCAGCGGCCGAATCTCGTTGGTGGCGAGGTCTTGGATCAGGGGAATCGGGTGGCCGGCAGAGGTCCATTGCAGCTTGTGCCGGTCGGTATCGAGACTGCCGTAGAGCAGCGTGATAAACCCGCCGCTATCCCCGGACACGACGGTGCTGCGACAGAGGCGGCGATTGACCTCCGTCACGAATTCCGCCGTATCGGGATAGGACTGGTCGCGGATCATGCCGATCAGCGTGTGCATGGTCATGATGGACATGCAGGCCCGCATGCCGTGCCCCGCCGCATCGCCCAGGATCATGATCAGCGTGTTGTCGCGCACGCGGAAGGCGTCGTAGTAGTCGCCGCCGGCCATCACCACGGGCTTGTCGCCCAGGACGCGAATCTCCGACGGCTCATAACGGGCCACGATCTTGTAGCCTTCCACCTGCGGCAGCGTGGCGGGAATCACGGACTCTTGCAACTGCCGCACGGACTCGACCTCTTCCCGCAGCTTATCGGCGAGCAGCCGAGCTCGCCGGGCCAGAACGGACTGATAAGCCGCCTCCAGCATGGTGGTGAGCAGCATGATGAACTCGCCACAGGTATCGCGGAGCATGTAAGAATGCAGCCCAGCGAGGATGAACTTGGCGATATGGCTGAGCTCGCCTTGGAACCACGCCCCGACGATGGGAGTGTCGGGGCGCTCGCGGCGGATACGCTGAAAAAGAGCGAAGCACTCCTGCTGGATAGGAAAATTAAGCGCCAACAGGACGACATCATAGTTGCCGGCTTGGAGGGCGGCTTCAAACTCCGCGGCATCGCCGAAAACGTCGGCGGTGTTCTCGCCGATGTTGAGGAACGACTGAATGGTTTCGCGTTCGACGGCATTATCCCAGCCCACCAGAATCTGCATGACGACGGATCCCAAGGGCAAACCGCGCCCGCGCTCGCGGCTGATTTCAACCGCGCAGCGAACAGCGCAAACCGATTCCGAGCCCCGCCCAAGTGCGGCTCGATCATCGCCCTCCCCAACCCCAGTTTACCATGATGCTTGGAAGCGTGTTGTTATTGGCAATCAATCGTGGGTTGGGCTGGTTGGGTTGAGTATAATCGGCGCATTCCCCTCCGCCCGCGAGACGCCCATGACCGACGTCACTCGTATCCTGTCGCAGATTGAAGGAGGGGACATCGCCGCCACGGAGCAGCTCTTGCCGCTGGTCTATGACGAACTGCGGAAGCTGGCGGCGAGTCGCCTGGCGCAAGAGCCTTCGGGGAAGACTTTGCAGCCGACGGCGCTGGTGCATGAGGTTTTTCTTCGGCTGGTGGATGTCGAGACTCAGCCGAAATGGGAAACTCGCGGCCACTTTTTTGCCGCGGCAGCGGAGGCGATGCGGCGAATTCTCGTCGAAAGCGCCCGCCGCAAGAAACGTCTCAAGCGCGGAGGGGACCGGCAGCGGGAAGTGCTTGACGAAGCGGCTTTGGCTGCCCCTGCCGAGGATGAGCGGCTCCTGGAGCTTGATGCGGCTCTCGAAAAATTTCAGAAGGCGAATCCTCGCGCTGCGGAGCTCGTCAAGCTTCGCTATTTCGCCGGGCTGACGAACGAACAGGCGGCGGAGGCTCTGGGGATATCTAGCGCAACCGCTGACCGGGATTGGACTTATGCACGGGCTTGGCTGCTGCGGGAAATGCAGAAGGGCGGGACTTGAAAAATCGCACGGAATTCCGTGAGGTATTCCAAGGCACAAGGGCGCATTGAAGTTGGGACCAAGTGTACGCGATAATCCCTTCTCGAGTGCTGCCATGAACGAGCAAACCATCTTCACTGACGCCCTGGCCAAAAGGAATCCCGCCGAGCGCCAGTTTTTTCTCGACCAGGCGTGCGGGAAAGATGCAGCCTTGCGTGCCCAGGTGGAAGAGTTGCTGGCGGCGGGAGAAGGAGCTGGCTCGTTCCTGGAGCATCCGCCGGTCGGGCTCGATGCGACAATTGATGCCAGCCTGAGCGGCAAGGACACGGTGGATAACGAGTTGAGCGGGGCACTGCCGTCGCTGGAACCTTGCGACAAGCCGGATCGGATCGGCAAACTGGGGATCTACGAAATCATCGAAGTCGTCGGCCAGGGTGGCATGGGCACCGTGCTGCGGGCGTTTGACACCAAGCTCAGCCGCATCGTGGCGGTCAAGGTCATGGCACCCGAGTTGGCGGCGAATCCCACCGCCGTCAAGCGTTTTCTCCGCGAAGCTCGAAGCGCCGCCGCCGTCGTGCATGACCACGTCGTTACCATCCATGCCATCGACGACCAGAGCCGGCTGCCGTACCTGGTGATGGAATTCATTGAGGGGCAAACGCTGCAGCAGAAGATCGACCGCGAAGGCGCGCTGGAGCTGAAGCAAATCCTCCGCATCGGCAGCCAGATGGCGGCGGGCCTGGCGGCGGCTCACAAGACGGGCCTGATCCATCGCGACGTCAAGCCGGCCAACATCCTGCTGGAGAACGGCGTGGAGCGGGTGAAGATCACCGACTTCGGCCTGGCCCGCGCGGCGGACGACGTGGAGATGACCAAGACCGGGCTGATCGCCGGCACGCCGCAGTACATGTCCCCCGAGCAGGCCCAGGGAGACGCCATCGATTCGCGGAGCGACTTATTCAGCCTCGGCAGCGTACTCTACACGATGTGCGCCGGCCGGCCGCCGTTTCGCGCGGAAACAACGATGGGGACGCTTCGCCGTGTCTGTGACGACGTGCCGCGGCCGATTCACGAAGTGAATGCCGAGGTTCCACACTGGCTGGAGGCAATCGTCGACAAGCTGCTGGCCAAGGATCCAGCCGACCGTTTTCAGACCGCTGCCGAAGTGGCGGACCTACTGAGCCAGCATCTCGCTCACGAACAGAACCCTGCTCAGGTGTCGCGGCCCACAACCGTGGAAGCTCCGCCATCGCCCGTCTTCCGGGCAGAAACGCGCCCGATCAAGAACCGCTGGCGGCGTGCCGCGGAAATTGCCGGTTTGATCGTGTCGCTCGCGATTCTGTTCTCGTTTTTGGAAGCTCGCGGCTTCACCACCTTCACCAGCCGTATTCTCTGGTTCTTCCACCACGAGCTGACGTTGAGGCTGCCCGACAATGAGACAATCGTCGAGTTGTGGGAGACGAACGATGAGGTAGAACGACCCAACGCGCACTCGATAAAGGGGCCGTGGCCGATAGAGGCGAAGACCGTGGTCGTGAAAAAAGAGAAGAAGATCCGTTTGCCGCCCGGCAATTACTGGCTGTTCGCCAATCGCCGCGGCAAGATGATCGAGCGGAAGCTGCTCAAGATCGGCTGGGGCGGAAGACAGGTGGTGACAATTAGTCCTGTTCCCTCGTCGGCAATTGTTGCCAATGACCCTGATGACGAGGCACCTTGGGTTCAGCTCTTCAACGGCAAAGACCTCACCGGCTGGCAGACGCTCCCGGCGGATACGCAGGACTGGAAGGTCGAAGACGGCGTGCTCGTGGGAAACGCCGCCCGAGGCCTGTTGGTTAGCAAACGGGACGACTATCAAGACTTTCATCTTCGCGCCCAGGTGAAAATCAATCCCGGCGGCGACAGCGGGCTTTACTTCCGCTGCCGGCCCGATGGGACGCTCCCCCGTCTCGTTCGGACCGGCTACGAGGCCCAGATCATCGGGCCCGGCCCTAAGCCCAACCGTACCGGTTCCTTGTTCAAGTTCGCGGAGGGCGAAACGCTCGATCTGAAACTGATCGACGCCAACCTCATCCAAACGGATACCTTTTGGATCCAAGCGGACACCTGGCTTGGCCTGGAAGTCATCGCCGCCGGCAACCGCATCACGGTCAAGGTGGACGGCCAGACGACTGCCGAGTATGTGGACGACCAGCCGGCTGAAGCTCGCGGGCACATTGCGCTGGACACCTACAAGGAAGGCACTCGGGTCCAGTTCCGCAAGATCGAAATCAAGGAGCTGCCCCAAAACGAGTCGTCAACGCCTGTTCCCGATGTCGACAAGCAAGTCGCGGAACCGAAACCGCGTCGGCTGAAGCTGTTCGATCCCAAAGT
Source organism: Pirellulaceae bacterium (assembly GCA_046593355.1). Classification (GTDB taxonomy): domain Bacteria; phylum Planctomycetota; class Planctomycetia; order Pirellulales; family Pirellulaceae; genus SXOA01. The sequence goes on from JBKJNY010000155.1 coordinate 115,662, forward strand.
GGAAAAGCCGGCACCGCCGGCTTGGGCCGATGCCAAACGGGCCGTGACCGTTGAAAACGACTCGTGGCGCATCGAGAACGATACGAACATGGGGAACTTCCACATCCTGATGGCGACGGTTCTGGACGGCATTCCCAAGGACGGCCTCATCGTCTGCCGAGCTAAGATCAAGGTCGAAGCCCGCCACAAGGGAACTTGGGGTGAACTTCTGCTCGGTGAGTGGGAACCGTCCCACTTCCAGTACGACTGGCCAGCAGCCATGTACGAGTATCGCGGCGATGTGCCCGAATGGACGGCCAAGGAAGTCCGCTATCCCGCCAGTGTCTTTCACCAAAAGGATCCGCCCCAAATCGCCATCCGATTCGGTCTCCATGCCAACGGCGTGCTGTGGGTCAAGGATCTGGAACTGCTGCACTTGCCGGCGGAACCGACGGCTCCGGTGCCCACCGAAGTGCCCTGATTGGCAACCTACCATCCGCGTTGTGAACGACCACCTGCAAGAAATTCGGGAACTAGGATTCGAACCTAGAATGACGGAACCAAAATCCGTAGTGTTACCGTTACACCATTCCCGAGCGTCGGACGTTTTCATGAACATTGACCACGCCCACGCAAAGCCGTGGGCGTGCCACCCTGTAAGGAAGACCCGGTCAATTCTACGCAGTCATGGGGACGCGCCAACCCGGCGGCTGGTTCGGTTGGAGATCAATCGGAGCGCGCTAACTGCCCCGTCTCTGTTTGTTGGCGACCGCAAACGAGAGCTGTTCAAGCTCAATGGCCAGGTCGACCCCTTCCAGGTTGATGTGCTTGGGGACGGCAATGGTGACGGGGGCGAAGTTGAGAATCCCTTCAATCCCGGCAGCAACCAAGGCATCCGCGACCTTTTGAGCCGAGGGAGACGGCACGGCGATAATGGCCAGGCGAATGCCCAATTGGGGGACGATCTCGATGATGCGATCAAGATGATAGACCGGGATGCCTTCAAACTGTTTGTTGATTTTGGCCTCGTCGACGTCGAAGGCGCACGCAATCTCAAACCCCTGGTGGGTGAAGCCGCGGTAGCCCAGCAGGGCCCTGCCAAGGTTTCCCAGGCCAATCATGGCGATGGGCCAGCGCTCGTTGGTTCCCAGAATGTCCTTGATCCGGGTCATGAGCTCGCTGCAACGGTAGCCGATGCCGGGATAGCCGAACTGGCCGAAGTAGGCCAGGTCTTTACGCACCTGCGCGTCCGTAAACTCAAGCAGCTTGCCGAGTTGCGTGGAGCTGGTCGTCTCGTTCCCGTCCCGCACCAGGCGCTGCAATTCCCGCAGGTAAAGGCTCAGTCGATTGATGACGGCCTTGGGGACGCGCCCCAGCGTGGTGGAATCAGCCGGCTTGTCGTGGGGCTGCGTCATGTCGGCCGGGCAGATGGAGATTATTTCTAACGTGCTGGGTTCTTCGGCCTATTCTACGTTTCCTGCCGCCTCGCTCCAAGGACGCCGCGCGTCTTCCAGAGATTCCGCACGGGCGTTTCTGCGAACCCAAAGCGCGTGAAAAAAGCCGCTCCCACGGGGGAGCGGCAGTTTCAAGCGACGTGAAGTCAGCGAACGACTCTACGGGTATCCCACCCTATCGATACCTAACCGTTTACTTGGTGTAGTCGACAGCGCTGAAGATATTGCCGTTGGCCTTGTTGTAAATCCAGCCGAAAGCCGCATCGTTGGCGGTCGGGTCGGCCGTCACCACTTTCAGGAGGTTTTGCACGGCCGGGTTGACGACGGCGGTGTTGTTCGGAATGGCTTGCAGGTAGGGGCCAATAGTCGGCGTGCCCGTCGTGGTGCCGTCGGCGTTGGTCTTGCCCACGAGCTGGGCGGTAATGGCCGCGGCGTCGGCTCCGGTGGGGTTCAGGCCACCGTGCTGGGCCCTGTAGATCGCAATTTGCGACCGGAAGGTATTCAGGTTGAACAGCGACGTGCTGTTCTTGGCGTCGTTGGTCGAATCGGAAAACTGCGGAATTACCGCGGCGGCCAGGATCGCAAGGATCACGACCACAATCAAGATTTCTACGAGCGTAAACGCTGAGCGACGAGACATACGAGACATAAGGTTGGTGCCCTCACTGTGCTGGCCTGCGGAAGTCGTCCAAGGAGTCAATGGCTCCCACTGGTGTCTTCCGCGTGTGGTTGATTCGGTGCTTGAAACTTCCGGTACTTCTCTGGCGACCTGACGTAACTGGCTGATGCTGCCGGTTGCCGTCTGTCGCCGGACAATTGCCGTCAGAGATTTCTAGGTTGCAGTGCGGTGCGCGTCAAAAAAGACAAGGCGATTTCTGAATTCCGAGCAAGAAAGTTTCTGCCGCCCCTCGCCGTTGCACCCCCTCATCGCTCACTCAGCCGGGCCAAACCGGCATGCTAGCTACGATTCGTACTCCCCTCCCATTCTGAATAATCGCGCTATTGTTTCCCTAAACTGTTTGCCCGTAATTAGTTAGCTAATTAGTCTCGCCACGTTAACGAAAAAACCCTTCGCTACCGATGCTTTTTCTCCAGTCCGCCTATTACAGCCCGCTAGCCCAGTTTGACGATGTATCTCTCAACCGGTCCCTGCGCCGGCAAGCTGCGCGCTTGCCAGGAGCAGTTGAGGATTACGCGGCCAAAGCCTGCCTGACATGAGTCTGCGGGTTGCACCGGATGTGAGCCAAGTAGACCGGGATACCCCGCATTGGCGATTCCATCGCCAGACCAGATGCACCACTTCCACGTTCGAACAGCAGTGAAGGAGAAGCAAATGAAGACCCTGTTGGGTATTCCCGTGATGGCGGTCTTGATGACCGTGATCGCCGCGAACACCACCCAGGCCGCCTGTTGCGGCGCCGTCAGCTACAAGCATGTCGGCTGCACAGACCCGGTCAGCTATGGCTGCGCCAAGCAGCAATGCCACACCGTGATGAAGACCTGCCGCGAGGTCGTGTACGAGAAGCAGTCTTATACCTGCTATAAGAACTGCTACAACACGACCTACGAGGACAAGGTCATCGATTGCGTGAAGAACGTCCGCGAGACCCATTATCGCGAATGCTCGTACACCGTCTGCAAGCCGGTCTACGAAACCCACTACCGCACTTGCAACTACACCGTTTGCAAGCCGGTTTGGGAAACCAAGACCAAGGACGTCTGCTACACCGTTTGCAAGCCGGTCTACGAAACCAAGACCCGCTGCGTCACGGTCTGCAAGCCGGTCTGGGAAACCAAGACCCGCGACATTTGCTACACCGTCTGCAAGCCGGTTTGGGAAACCAAGACCCGCGAGATTTGCTACACGGTGTGCAAGCCCGTCTGGGAAACCAAGACCCGGGACATCTGCTACACCGTTTGCAAGCCGGTCTACGAGACCAAGACCCGCGAATACTGCTACACGGTCTGCAAGCCGGTCTACGAGACGAAAACGCGGACCTACTGCGTCAACGTCTGCAAGCCGGTGTACGAGACCTGCTCGCGGGAAGTCTGCCAGACGATCTGCAAACCGGTTCACTACACCAAGGACGTGACGGTCTGCTCCGGCCACTGGGACACCCAGGTGACCGAGTGCCCCGGAGCCTGCGTTCGCAAGCGCGTCCGCGAGCCCGGCTGCTGGACTTGGGATCCCTGTTGCTGCCGCTGCGTCTATACGCCCGGCTGCTGCAAGATCGTGGAGTGCCAACTGCCGCCGCGGCAGATCTGCAAGAAGATCTGGGTGCCGTCGACCGAGGTCAAGACCATCAACTGCGTCCGGTATGAACGGGAAGTGGTCCGCAAGACCGTTCCGTACACCACCTGCCGCATGGTCAGCGAGACCCAGCAGCGGACCTGCAACTACACGGTCTGCCACATGGTTCCCGAAACCAAGACCCGCACCTGCACCTACCAGGTTTGCCACATGGTCCCCCAGACCGTGCACAAGACCTGCACGTACAAGGTGTGCCACATGGTCAAGGAGAACAAGACCCGCACCTGCAGCTACCAGGTCTGCCACATGGTCCCCCAGACCGTGCACAAGACCTGCAGCTACCGGGTTTGCCACATGGTCCCGGAAACCAAGACCTGCACGTACCGGGTTTGCCACATGGAACGGCAGACCTGCACCAAGCAGGTTTGCTACCGCGTCTGCCACATGGAAAAGCAGTGCGTGAGCAAGCAGGTGCCGTACACCACTTGTCGCATGGTCCCCACCACCTGCGTCAAGCGGATCCCGTACTGCGTCTGCAAGCCGGTCCACTACACCAGCACCATCAAGGTCCCCCACACGACCTGCACGAAGGTGCCGTATGAAGTGACCCGCTGCGTCCCCCGCGTGGTCTGCAAGCAAGTGCCGGTGCAGGTCTGCTGCCCCACTCCCTGCTGCGACAACGGCTGCGGCCGGCGTCACGGTTGCAATTGCGGTTCGTAGGTTGGAAGCCTCCTTTCGCTGGTCGGATGCCGGCGCGAAGGACATCTGGTCTGGCTTAAACCCCGGCGACCCGGTTCAGGATGAACCGGGCCGCCGGTTTTTTTTGTAGGTGGGGTAGGCTTCCAGCCTGCCCAGCACCTCCCTCTCCCTCTGTGAGAGGGCCGGGGTGAGGGTCTTGAGTCGATCCTAGCGTTCCATCCTCCCCTTAACCCCCCCGCCCCATCCCTCCTCCCCGCGCGATAACCTCCTGCCCCGCCTCCCGTGATACCGGTTTTCGCGATACAGTTTCGATACATGCTGTATCACCGCCACGCTTGCAACTCATTACCCCAGCACAACTTATGGCAAAGCACCACTCGCTTCCACCCCGTAACACGGCCCCTTCTTGATACACCCAAAGCCCCCATCATTCCGGGGGATGTATCAGCGATTTGATAACCTGTTTTTCAAACACACTTACGCAATCGCCCAGCCTCTTAACGGCACATTTACTTCCCTTACAACCGACTTGTCAAAGAACACGTTGGAGTCCCGCCTTCAGGCGGTCTTCCCTTCCGCCTGAAGGCGGGACTCCAGCCCCCTCCCTGGCCCTCGCGCGCAGCTCCGCCGATTACTATACGTAAGTTTAGATAACTAGGTTGGCACAGTCAATAGGTAGTCACAAAAAAAAAGTTACAACTTTTTTTGCACGCCGGTGCGACGGTCCCCGTGAGACGGAGCACTGCTCCGTCCTACGCGTCCTTATACTCCCGAAAACCCTCCAGCAACGCCCCGAACGTCGCCGGGTGATACCGCTCAAAGCTCTCCTCGTCGACGTAGATGAAGTCGTAGCGGACGGCGGACTGCACGCGGTTCACGTCCTCGCACCACTGCCGCAGCCGGGCCAGCTTCAGCGGCACGTCCAGGTCTTCCCGCCCCTTTACCTCCACAATCACGATCAGCCTGGCCGACACCTTGACGAAGAAATCAGGATAGTAATTCGAGATCCCTCCGTCCGCGTTGACGTAATCGAGCTTGAAACCCACCGCGATATAGTTCTTGCCGTAGGAGACAATGTCGGGGCAGCCTTCCAGAAAATCCGCAAATTCCAGCTCCAAGCCCGAGTCCCCGACAATCCGGTTGAACACGCTCTTCTTGGGAACCAGATAGCCCTGCTCCTTCATGATGAACGGCCGCGTCTGCCGCAGCTTGATGGTGTCCCTGATCTGGGCGTCCCCCTTGTCCTGCACGGTCAGGGCGTTGATCCCCTTCTTAAAGGTCTCGATCAACGTCTTCGTGGCCGCCAGCTCCGACAAATTGCGGAGCGTGTTCGGGTGCTCCAGCTCGACTTCCCGTCCAAAGAGCCGGTTCTGCACGAACTGCTTGACCTTGCCATACAGCACGTCGTAGCCGCTGACGAGCCGCAGGTCTTTCATCACGGCCCTCGCAAAATAGCCGAGCACGCTCCGGTAATCGGCCACGCCGGCTGCGTCCAGGATCGTCGTGTGCGTGACTTCGCCGGTGGTAATGTCCTTGAAGACGATCTCCCGCTGCTCTTCGCCCGAGAATTCCTGATAGACGACACTCTGGCTTCCCAGGGAAGATTGACCGGGCCAACCCCGACCAGCCGGCCCGCTTTCTTACCGTGGAAGGTGGCAAAGCCGTCGGTTTTCTCGGCACGATAGGCCCGCAGAATCAAAGTCAAGGATCGCAGCTCAAGCGATAGCCTTCAGGACATTTCATCCGACAACAGCACGACGAACCCCTCCTGCGCGAAATGATAGTCGTGAGTGAGAACTTCGTACAAATTGCGATCTCGCATCGTTTCCATCGAGATGCAATCGGTCAGACTGAATTCCTTGTCAAGGCGCGATTCGTAAAGCCGAATACCCCGAAGAAACGAATCGCGCGTTTGTGGAATCACTGTCACATTCGGGTTCGCGAGGACAGCTCGCACTAGCCGCACGGCTGTCTTTCGCATGTCAGCGCCGTAGCCGGAAAAGAACGCCAGAACCTCGACCAAAACCTCATCAGTTGTGATGAGATGAGTCGGACCGAGCTTTGGTCCCATCGCTTTGGCCGCCGCATGCCTCTGATCGCGTGGATTTGCCAACGCGATCCAGTACCACGCATCGGCAAAGACCGCTTTCATCGGTTGACCTCGCGCGATCCGTGTATGTAGAAGTCGTGGCGGTCCGCACCGTCCACCGGCAGCATTGCAAACTGCTCGTCGGGGGTGTCGGCTAGGATTTCTGCGAACACGTCCCAAATTGGCTTGGCTGAAGAATCGAATGGCCTTTCGCCACTTGAGAAAAGACTTACCTCTGTCACCTGAGTGACCTTGCGCACCTGCCCATCGGCACCAAACTGTCCCCGACCGACCACTCGCAGCTTGGCGGTCGTATGCTGCTTGAGCGCACTGGTGATGATGTCTTCGTCTTCAAGTCTGAATGCTGCCTCGATTTTCCGGCCATCGTTCAATTGAATCGTCATCAGCGGATTGCTGACTCGCGCCATAGTGACTTCACCGGTCAAATCAACAGCGTCTTCGTAGGGTGTTTCGACCCACCGAGTCAGTTGCTCACGCACCGCAGCATCGTAGCGAACGCCGGATTCACGTTTGGCGGGACGCTGTTCGATCCATTCTTCGTCCCGCAGTGTCTTTCCGTATTCTTGAAACAACACGAGCAAGTGTTTGGGAAACTGTTCCGGCAATGGTAGATCATTTCCCGCGGCTTCAATCGTCTCTGCAACTAGGTTGACAGCATCATCCAACTCATCGTCATCCCAAAGTTGCTCACAATCGTCCGCGGTCAATACTCGTTCAAGTGGAATTGTTGCACAGTTGTCACGTACTTCGTAGAACTTCATCGACAGCGAATCCTCGAAATTCTTTGGCAGGTTTTTACGGTCGGGATTATTGCGCCGCCACAATTCCTTGGCCACCTCCACGAGCAACGTCTTGAAACGAAGCAAGTCTGGCGTCACGTCCAGATCGACGCCGCCATCATCAAAACGACGTCCGTGAAACGAATGGTTGACCAAATTTCGATGGCTTTTTGTCATTTTCGCACCTACCTGTTTCTCCATGTCTTCGGTGCAATTGGCACGCTGCCTTGAACAAACCCACTGTTTCCCATTCTATCTGGGTTTCGTACGAGAAAGTTGCAAATCAGATTCAGTCGCTCGTAGAGCAATCGAAATAGACAATTCTACTCCCACGTATCTCGGTAGGCGATTTCTTCGAGGATGCCGGGCTTTTTGGTGAACGTGTCGTCGCCGATCTCGATGTCCATGCTGAAGTCGGCCCCCACGTCGAACGGCGGGTCGATGTAGATCAGCTTCAGCCCGCCGGCCCGGTCGATCTCGTCCCGTAGGGGGCCGTTCATGAGGGACGAGAGGATCAGCTTGTTGTCCCCCCAGATGAGCTTGTTCGTCCAGCCTTTGAGCTGCCGGCCGCGAGCGTCCAGGTCGAACAGCATCCCCTGCGGCTCTTTCCGCCCTTTGTCCGTTTCCGCCCGCGGCTCATCCACTTGCTCGATCACCTGAAACGGCAGCACGACGTTGCAGACTTCATTGGTCTTGCCGTTCCAAACCAGCTCCACCTCCCGCTTGTCTCCAAACAAAAGAAACCGGTACTTCTCCGGCAACGGCTTATCCGCCTCCAAAAACCGCAGCACCTCCTGCTTTTCGGTGTCGGTGAGTCGGGGCATGGGAGTGGTGAGTGGTGAGTGGTGAGATGGGCCGATTGTAAGCCTGCCCCCATGCGGAAGACAGAGAGTAGGCCGCCACTCCCGTGGCGAGCCATCAGAGTGGACGTTGATGTGGCAAAAGAGCCTGTTGCCAGTTCAGTATCTTCCCTGCTGGCTCGCGAGAGGACTCGCGGCCTACTTTGCTCAAGGCGGGACTCCAGCGAATACCTGTCAGTGCCTTGTGGCAGCCGGGGGAGGCGGTAAAATCACAAGGTTATTGTTCTTTCATGGACTGCTGCCGGCGAGGGGCTGGAACGCTGTTTCCGGGCCCCACGCAAGGAGCGCAGCCACGTTGAAAAAGGGGTCAGGCACTTTCGCCGCATTCCGTTTCAGCGTGGTAAATCACAAGTGGCTCGGAGCCAGACCCCTTTTTCAACGTGCTCTAAGGTGAAGGTCTATGTCCTTGTTCGACTGGATTGGCGGGCGCGTCTTCAAATTCGTCCACGGCAATAATCTCGTTTACAACACCTGCTGGGAAGACCCGCGGCTGGACCATGTGGCCCTGAAGCTGACGTCCCAGGATAACGTGCTGGTCATTACCTCCGCGGGCTGCAACGCGCTGGACTATGCCCTGGCCGGCCCGAACCACGTCTATGCCGTGGACATGAATCCGCGGCAGAACGCCCTGCTCGATCTGAAGATCGCCGGCATTCGCCACCTCGATTACGAAGATTTCTTCCGCCTGTTCGGCTACGGCCATCATCCGGACGCCCGCAAGCTCTACCGCGAAAAACTCCGCACCGGCCTGCCCGCCTGGTCGCGGCATTACTGGGACAAGTGGATCAAGTTTTTCCATACGCCGGGCAAGTCGTTCTATTACCGCGGCACCAGCGGCTCGTTCGCCCGCATGATCTGCTTTTATATCAACCGCGTGATCAAGGTCCGGCCGTGGTTGGATGCGTGCCTGGAAGCCAAGACGGTCGCCGAGCAGCGGGAAATCTACGACAAGTACCTCCGGGAACAGTTCTGGTCCCGCACCATGCGATTCGCCATGACCCGCGACACCACGCTCTCGATGGTCGGCGTCCCCAAGGCGCAGCGGCGGCAGGTGGAAATGCAGTATCAAGGGGGCATCGTCAAGTTCGTTCAGGACTGCCTGGAAGCTGTCTTCTGCAAGCTGCCCCTTTCCGACAACTACTTTTGGCGGGTCTACATGAAGGGGGAATACAGCCGCAAGTGCTGCCCCGAGTATCTCAAGGCGGACAACTTCGAGAAGCTGAAAGCGGGCCTGATCGACCGCGTCACGACGCATACCAACCACGTGCAAGGCTTCCTGGAACAGCACGACGGCCAAATCTCCCGGTACGTTTTGCTCGACCACATGGACTGGCTCTCCGACAAGTTCTTTCCGCTGTTGGAACTGGAGTGGCAGGCCATCGTCCGCCGGGCCGCTCCGGGTACGCGCATTTTATGGCGGAGCGGCGGCCTGCGGACGGACTTCCTCAACAAGGTGAGCGTCGTCACGGGCAACAAGGAGCGGGCGCTGCCCGAGCTGCTGACCTATCACGAGGGCCTCGCCGCCGAGCTGCACGAGAAAGACCGCGTCCACACCTACGGCAGCTTCTACATCGCGGATCTGGCGGTGTAACGCGAAATAACTTGCTTCCAGGAACACGCCCACGCAAAGCCGTGGGCGTGCCACCCGACCCCGACCAATCCTCCCTTTGCCTTTCTTCGTTCCCTCTGTTCCCTTCTGTTCAAACTCCCTCTCCGCTTCGTCATTCGTCATTCCTCCCATGGGCGTTCTCGCCGACCTCAAAATCCTCTACCACCTCACGCTCAAGCCCGTCCGCGGCAAGGATCACGCCGCGCGGATGGAGAACTTTTATGCGGGGCAGGCGGACGCCTATGACGATTTCCGCAAACGCCTGCTCAAAGGGCGGCAGGAGATGTATTCGGCGGTGAAGATTCCCGAAGGGGGGACTTGGCTGGACATGGGGGGCGGCACGGGCTCGAACCTGGATTACGTCGCGGACCGCATTGGCAAGCTCAGCAAGGTCTACGTCCTCGACCTTTCGCGCTCGCTCCTGGAAGTCGCCAAAAAGCGCATCGCCTCCCGCGGCTGGAGCAACGTGGAGACGATTGAAGCCGACGCCACGACCTTTCAGCCCGCCGGCGGGCCGGTGGATGTTGTGACGTTCTCGTACTCGCTGACGATGATTCCCGACTGGTTCGGTGCGATTGAAAACGCCCTCGCCATGCTGAGGCCGGGGGGCACTCTCGGCGTGGTCGATTTCTACGTCTCCCGCAAGTTCCCCGCGGGCAATCTGAAGAAGCACCGCTGGCTCACCCGCACCTTCTGGCCCACATGGTTCGGCTTCGATAACGTATTCCCTTCTCCCGACCACGTCCCTTTTCTCCACCGCCACTTCGAGCCGCTCCTCTTCGAGGAGCATCGGGCCAAGGTGCCGTACATTCCCTTCCTGCGGACGCCGTATTACGTCTTCGTGGGCCGCAAGCGAGCACCAGCCTGACGCGCAAGCGAAGGACACCTTCATCCATCGTCAGTGCCGTCCTTCGCTTGCGCGTCAGGCTGGTGTCAGCCTCGCTGCTGGAGCAGCGGCGCGGTCAGTGCCGAGAGCGACACTCTCTGCCGGCCACTGTCGTCGAAATTGGACGGCTCAAGCCACTGCTCAAACGCGGCTTGGAGAGCGGGCCATTCTTGATCGATGGCGGCATACCAGGCCGTGTCCCGGTTTCTCCCTTTGACGACCGCGGCCTGGCGGAAGACCCCCTCGAACGACAACCCCAGCCGCTGTGCCGCTCGCCGCGAGGGCTCGTTGAGGGCGTTGCACTTCCACTCATACCGGCGGTAGCCCAGCTCGAAAGCCCGCTCCATCATCAGAAACATCGCTTCGGTCGCCGCGGGCCGCGCTTGCAACAGCGGCGAGAACTGCAAGTGCCCGACCTCAATGCTCCCATGCCGCGGATCAATCCGCAGATAGCTCGCCACTCCCACGGCGCGCCCTGACGCCTTGTCAACGATGGCGTAGAAGAGCGGGTCGCTGCTCGCCGCGGACGCGCTCACCCAGGCGCGATAGGCGTCCCAACTTTCGAACGGACCATACGTCATGTAGGTCCAGTTTCTCTGCTCCGTATCGAGCAAGTTGGCCGCATGCAGCTCGCTGGCATGCCGCTCGACAGAGAGTGCCTCCACGCGGCAAAACCGCCCGTCCATCGAATCTCTGGGCGGCAGCGGCGGCGGTGTCCAATCCGGAACCGGAATTCCCACCGGGTGGCCTAATGGATTCTGTTGGCTCTGCATCCTACTAACATAGGGTCCATGCTGGCCTCCTCCCAGTAGAGTGCGACCCCGGCTGACTTTCGGTTGAAGAGGATGGGAGCCGGTTAACGACCCTCTCTTCGTTTTCATCATTCTGCTGCCATGATTCTGCCATTCCCTTCGGCCCCTCCGCCGAATTGACTTGCCCGCCCGATGCGCCACAATGGCGGGTCTATTGACGATTCCGTTTCTGGGCAGGCCGGAAGCCTACCCCACCTGCGCAAGGGTTCCCCCGTGAAGTTCACTCTCCCGCTCACTCTGTCTCTCCTTCTCTCCTTCTGCGCGATCGTCAGTGCTCAGGACAAGCCAAAACCCAACCCTCTCAACGAGCCCCTCGGCGACCCCGGTATCATTCCCGCCGGCGCGGACGGTAAGCCGCTGAACCTCAATTTCGAGGAGGGAACGCTCAAGGATTGGAAGGCGAAAGGGAAAGCTTGGGACAAGCAGCCGGTGAAGGGGGAGATCAGCCAGACCCGCACGTTTGGCGAGGGGAAGAAGGCCGAACATACCGGCCAGTTCTGGGTCGGCGGATACGAATTCCTGCAAGACCCGCCGGTTGGGACACTTACCTCTGTTCCCTTTGAAGTAACCCAGCCCTTCGGCAGCTTTCTGATTGGCGGCGGACAGAGCAAAGAAACGCGGGTCGAGCTTGTCACCGCGGATGACAACAAGGTCTTCTTCGCCTCCTCCGGCCAGGACCAGGAAAATCTCCGCCCCATTATCGTCGATCTTCAAAAGCAGAAGGGAAAGAAAATCTTCATCCGCATCGTGGATAGCAACGTCGGCGGCTGGGGGCATGTGAATTTCGACGACTTCCGGCTGCACAAGGAGCGGCCGCGATTCAAGGCGCAAGTCGCGATCGCCATCATTCCCGCGACGGAACAAGTCTATCCCCACGCCGGCCTCTCCGCCGAAGAAGCGGCGAAGGAAATGGTCGTCCCCCCCGGCTTCAAGGTCCAGGTCGCTGCCGCCGAGCCCGATGTGCAGCAGCCGATTGCAATGGCGATTGATGATCGCGGGCGGATCTGGATTGCGGAAGCCTTCACCTATCCCACGCGAGCCAAGGAAGGCGAAGGGAAGGACCGCATCATCATCCTGGAAGACACCGACCTCGACGGCAAGCTCGACAAGCGGACGGTCTTCGCCGAAAAGCTCAACCTCGTCAGTGGCCTGGAAATCGGCTTCGGCGGCGTCTGGGTCGGAGCGGCCCCGTACCTCCTCTTCATCCCGGACAAGAACGGCGACGACGTGCCCGACGGCATCCCTATGAAGGCCGCCGAACCGATGCCCGAAGTCAAGTTCCCCCTCGACGTTCCCCCAGGCACTCAAGTCCTCCTCGACGGCTGGGGCTACGAAGACACCCACGAAACGCTCAACAGCTTCATCTGGGGGCCGGACGGCTGGCTGTACGGCTGCCACGGCGTTTTCACGCACTCGGCCGTCGGCAAGCCCGGCACGCCCAAGGAGAAGCGGACAAAAATCAACGCCGGCATCTGGCGGTATCACCCGGTGCGGCATGAGTTCGAGGTCTTCGCCGAAGGGACCAGCAACCCCTGGGGGCTCGACTACGACCAGTACGGCAACTTCTTCGCCACCGCCTGCGTCATCCCCCACGCCTACCACATCATCCCCGGGGCCCGCTACGAGCGGCAAGCCGGCAGCCACTTCAACCCCTACACCTACGACGACATCAAAACCATCGCCGACCACCGCCACTACACCGGCAACCAGTGGAACGACGACAACCGCCGGGCGTCCGACGAGCTCGGCGGCGGCCACGCCCACGCCGGCTGCATGATCTATCAAGGGGGGGCCTGGCCGGAAAAATACCGCGGCATGCTATTCATGAACAACATCCACGGCAACCGCATGAACATGGACGTCCTCACCCCCAAGGGAAGCGGCTTCGTCTGCTCGCACGGCCCGGACTTCCTCCTCACCCGCGACCAATGGTCGCAAATGCTCTCCATGACCTACGGCCCCGACGGCCAGGTTTGGGTCATCGACTGGTACGACCGCCAGCAATGCCACCTCCGCGAACCCGACAAGCACGACCGCAGCAACGGGCGGATATACCGCATCGTCTACAACGACGCGAAGCCAGTGAAGGTGGATTTACAGAAGCTTGGCGATGATGAGCTCGTGAAACTGTTGACGCATGACAATAAGTGGTATGTGAGACATGCGGAGCGGATTTTGCACGAGCGAAATGTTTTGCGTAGAAGTAACGAAATTACGGACGCGGACCTTGAGGAATACGGCAAATTACTAAAGGATGGAATTTCCTCGCCGCAATTGCGCCTAGTTATCGCGTCAGATTTGCAGAAACATGCTCCACATAAACGTTGGCAATTACTCACGTTGCTAACGAGCCACTCCGAAGACGCCTCCGACCCCAATCTCCCATTGATGTACTGGTACGCGATGGAACCCCTGGCGGATGTCGATCCCAAGCGGGCGTTGGCGCTGGGACTTTCGGCTGGCGAGAAGATTCCGATTCTCAAGGAATACATGATCCGCCGGATTGGCGCGGGAGACCCCAAGAAGTCTCTCGCGCTCCTGGTGGAAGGACTGAAGGTCGCCAAGGACGACGCGACCCGATTGACGTTCCTCCGTGGGATGAACGAGTCGCTGAAGGGGCGCAAGGGAGTGGAAGCCCCCGCCGGCTGGAACGAGCTGTTCGTTTCGCTCATAGAATCCAAGAACAGCGAGCTCCGGATGCAGCTCGCCTCGGTCGGAGCGGCTCTGGGCGATAAGGTGGTCATTGAAACCCTCCGGCGGATGATTGCCGACGACAATTCATCTCTCCAGGAGCGCCGCGAAGCGATTAAGATTCTCGTCCGCGCCCAGGATGCCGCGGCGGCTGATTCTCTCCGCTTCGTCCTCGCCAATAATGACCTCCGCGGCGACGCCCTCCGCGGCCTGGCCGCTTTCGACGACCCCAAAGCCCCTGCCGCCATCCTCGCCCTCTACGACAGCCTCCCCCCCGCCGAGCGCCGCGACGCCCTCGCCACGCTCTGCAGTCGCGTCGGCTATGCCAAGGAACTGCTCGGAGCCATCGAGAGCAAAAAAATTCCCGCCAATCATCTGACGGCGGACTTGGTGACGAACCTCCGCAATCTCAACGACGCCGATCTGCAAAAGCTCCTGGAAAAATCCTGGGGGACCGTCCGCGAAACGGCAGCGGACAAGCAGAAGCTGATTGTCGAGTACAAGGAATTGCTCGCCAAACCTTCGGATGTCACGGATGTGCAGCTTGGCCGGGCCGTCTACGCCCGCACCTGCCAGCAATGCCACGCCCTCTTCGGCACCGGCGGCAAAGTCGGGCCGGACATCACCGGCTCCCAGCGGACAAACCTCGACTACCTCCTTTCCAATGTCCTCGACCCCACTGCCGTCATGGCCAAGGAGTACCAGCCCACCATCGCCCGTCTGGCCGATGGCCGCGTCGTCACCGGCATCCTCAAAGCCGAGAACGCTGCGACGATCACGCTCCTCACGCAAACCGAAACGCTCGTCATTCCCATCGCCGATATCGAAGAGCGCAAAATCAGCGACAAATCGATGATGCCCGATGACCTCCTCAAGCCGCTCACCTCCCACGAAGTCCGCTCCCTCGTCGCCTACGTCAGTAGCCCCGGCCAGACCCCGATGCTCGCCACCGCCGATAACGTCGCCACTTTCTACACCGGCAAAGACCTCGCCGGCTGGCGGGGAGACGAGAAGCTCTGGTCCGTGGAGAACGGCGAAATCGTCGGCAAGACGACGGGCCTTGGTCACAATGCATTTCTCGTCAGCGAGTTGTCTCTGGACGACTTCCGCCTGGAGTTCGACGTAAAACTCCTCAAGAACGAAGGCAACAGCGGCATCCAGCTTCGCAGCCAGCCCATGTCAAACGGCGAAGTGAAAGGCTACCAGGCCGATGTCGGCGCAGGCTGGTGGGGAAAGCTCTACGAAGAAAACGGCCGCGGCCTCCTCTGGGACAAGAGCGGCGAAGCCCACGTCAAAAACGGCGACTGGAACAAGTACGAAATCATCGCCGTCGGCAGCCGCGTCCAAACCTTCATCAACGGCCAGCCGTGCGTGGACCTTGATGACCCATTTCCCCCTCTCCCCTTGGGAGAGGGCCGGGGTGAGGGTTTCCCGCTTCGCCGCGGCGTCATCGCCCTGCAACTCCACTCCGGCGGCGCGACCGAGGTCCGCTTCAAAAACCTCAAGCTCACCCTCCTCACCGGAATTGAAACTTCCGGCCCCTACCCCACCTCCAAGCCGCTGGAAGAAGGCAAGAAGCTCAGCTTCAAGCGGACCAAGCTCGACGACAAATTCCACAGCGAAGGAGTCGCCTACGGAGACTTCAACAACGACGGTCTTTTGGATATTGCTGCCGGCAGCGTGTGGTATGAACACCCTCACCCCGGCCCTCTCCCAAGGGGAGAGGGGGCAGAAAAGGCCGGCCCCTGGAAGATGCACAGCATTTTGGAAAAGCCCAAAGAATTCAGCATCAAAACCTACAGCGACACCTTCATGAACTGGGCCGAGGATCTGGACGGCGACGGACGGCAAGACCTCATCGTCGTTGACTTCCCTGGCGCGCCAACCTGGTGGTTTCAAAATCCCGGCACCAAGGGTGGACCGTGGGCTCGCAACCGGATCGTCCCAGTCACCAACAACGAAAGCCCGCAATATCTCGACGTGGACAAGGATGGCAAGCGCGAGCTGATTTACGGCGACGGCACAAAACGCCTGGCGCTGGCCCGCCCCGGGGCAACACCGCTCGTTGAATGGTCCGCCACTCGCATTGCTGCTCCCGGCGAGGTGGACATCCCCAACTTCTACCACGGCCTCGGCCTGGGAGACATCAACAAGGACGGCCGCGACGACCTCGTCGTCCCGCACGGCTGGTGGGAAGCACCCGCCAAGCAGACCAGCGATACCTGGCCCTTCCACTCCGCTCCGCTCGGCGAGGCCCAGGCTCAACTGCAGGTCTACGACTTCGATGGCGATGGAGACAGCGACGTGCTCGGCTCATCGGCACATAAACGCGGAATCTGGTGGTACGAACAGCAGCCGGAGAACAAGTGGGTGAAGCACGAGATCGACACCAGCATCGCCCAGACGCACGCCATGGTGCTGGCCGACATCAACGGCGACGGCCTCCCCGACTTCGTCACCGGCAAGCGGTATTACGCCCACAACGGCAACGACCCCGGCGAGGATGAGCCCGCAACAATCGCCTGGTACGAGCTGGCCCGCAAGGACGGCAAGCCGGTCTGGACCCAGCACGTCTTCGACCACGACAGCGGTGTCGGCACCGCCTTCGAAGTCCACGACATGAACGCCGACGGCCTGCAAGACGTGATCGTCGCCAACAAGCGGGGCGTGTTCTACTTCGAACAAACACGGGAATAAGTGGGATCTTTTTACTGGACACTTAGTTTTTAAGTCCCATTTTGTATAATACGAACTGAAGGGCTCGTTCCCTGGGGACGCTGCTCCGAAGTTCTTTGACAATTCGGTAGAATATTGAGATTGTCCCAGGCACAGCCGGGCCTCAGCACACCCCACTTGCGAGGAGGGGGGTGGTGAAAAAGTCGGGAAGGCTGTTTCTGTAAGCGCCTGCTACAACAGCACTTGCGAAATCGAGGCGAGCGACTTTTGCGCCACTATTTTTTTCTACAGCACGTCGGCAAACCGGATTTGAATATCCGCGATGGCTGGCCGCTGGGCGAGGAATGCATCGACGATCGCGGGGTCGAAGTGTTCCCCGCGATCCGCTTCAATGATCTCGAAGCACTGATCGATCGGGAATGGCTTCTTGTAGGGCCGCCGGCTGCTGAGGGCGTCAAAGACGTCGGCCACGGCGGTAATGCGGCCTTCGAGCGGAATGTCTTCCTGGGCGAGTCCCAGTGGGTAGCCCTGGCCATTCCACCGTTCATGGTGGGTCAGCGCGATCCGGGCTGCCATCCTGAGCAGCGGCGAGCGGCTGTGTTCAAACACTTTCTGGCCGATTTCCACGTGATGCTTGAGCGTCTCCCAGTCGGCTGGCGACAGCGGTTGAATAATCTTTTGCCCCAGACCAACGTGCTTCTGCATCCGCTCGTACTGCTCCGGGTCGAGCTTGCCTGGCTTGAGCAGGATTTCGTCGGGAATGCCGATCTTGCCGATGTCATGCAATTGAGCGGCTTGCTCCAACATTTCCACGGTGTACTCGTCCAGGCCGATCGCCCGCCCGATGACGGCGGCATATTTGCCCACCCGCAGCACATGATGGCCGGTATCATCATCCCGCAGCTCCGCGGCGCGGGCCAGGCAGTAAATCACGTCGCGGCGAGAGGCTTCCAGCTCCGCGGTCCGGCGGCGGACGGCGTCTTCCAAGGTCTGGGCGTAGTTCCGCAAGCTGTCGTGATATTTCTTCACCACCAGCGCATTGCGAACCCGCGGACCCAGCTCGCAGGGATCCACGGGTTTGGCCAGAAAATCCGTGGCCCCGCGCTCCAGCACCGCCAGCTTAGTTTCGCGGTCGAACGAAGCGGTGAGAATAATGACCGGCAGATGGGCCGTCGCGGGGTTAGCACGAATACCGGAGAGGATCTCCAGCCCGCTCACCCGCGGCATCATCACGTCCAGCAGGATCACGTCCGGCTGCTCGATGCCAATCCCCGCCAGGGCGAAGGTCGGGTCGGTGATGCCGCGGACATGCGGATAGCCGGCCTGCCGCAAGTATTTTTGAATGACCTTGATGTTCACCGCCTCATCATCGATCACCATGATGCGGGCGGACTGGGTTTCGCCGGGAGATGCCTGCGACAACTGCCCGTTGTCCGCCGGTTGCAATTGCCGGTCGACGCAGTCGATGAGCTTGAACGCGGCTTCCAATTGGGCAGTCATTTGGTCCTGCACGGTCACGCTAGGGTGAATTGTGGTGGTCATGCGTCATTTCGAGGAGTGGGCGTGTCGGGTCGCCGTGGTATTCAACGTCACATGGTCATGGAATTCAGTCGCTCGTCCGCACCAGCTTCAAACGCAGCTCAGGCCGCCGAGGATTTGTACCTCGAGCGCATCAAGGTCCTCCAGCGCCCGGGAACACGCCACGGCATCCTCGGCCGCCAACGCCATTTCCAGCTCAAAGGCCGTTTCCGTGAGCGGCTGAAAGCCCGCGGTTCCGCCGGCCCCCTTGAGCCAGTGGGCCAGCGACTTGAGCTCGATGAGATCCCCCGCGGCCATCGCGACGTGCATCGACGCCAGGCGGACCTGCAGCCGGGCCACGAACTCGTCCACGATATCGCGGAACTCGGCATCCTCCAGCGGCAGCGTGGACAGAAGCGCCGTCCCGTCGGCTGGCCGACCTTCATGCTCGGACGACTGTTCCAGAACTTCAACTCCGCCGATCTCTGCCGCCAGCGCGGCCAGCAGCCGCTCCGCGTTGACGGGCTTGGTCAGGTATCCGATGCAGCCGGCCGCCCGGCAGCGCTCTTCATCACCCTTCATGGCGTGCGCGGTGAGGGCAATGACGGGAGTCTTCACGCCCGCGTCGCGGAGCCGGGAAGTCGCCGTGTAGCCGTCCATGACCGGCATCTGCATGTCCATGAGGATCGCATCGAGCGGCTCGCGAATGGCGATTTCGTGCGCCTGGTGGCCATTTTCCGCGCACAGCACGGTCGCGCCGGCGCGGCGCAGCACGATTTGAATCAACTTGCGATTGGTGTCGCCGTCGTCGGCCACCAGGATGCGGCGGCCAGGGAACGTGAACCGCTTTTTGGCGTGCGGCTCTTCTTGCGGCCGGGGGAGATCGCTGATCGGCCCTGCCAGCATCGGCACGCCGACCAGCGAACCGGTCGTGACCGAAATGGAGAAACTACTCCCTTCGTTCGGCCGGCTCTGCACGGCGATGCCGCCGCCGAGCGCCTGCGCCAGACGCCGGCAGATGGCCAGTCCCAGACCGGTATCGCCGAAGCGCCGCGTGACGGACGTATCCGCCTGGCAAAAGGGATCAAAAATGTCCTGCAGCTTCTCTCCCTGAATGCCAATGCCAGTATCGACGACCTCCAGCAGCAGGCGGGGGTCTTCCAGGACGCCGACGATCTGGGCGATGATGTACACGCCCCCCGTATCCGTGAACTTGAGCGCGTTGCCGACCACATTCAGCAGCATCTGCCGCAGGCGGGCCGGATCGCTCTGGATGGCTTCGGGCACCTGGCCGATCCAGTTGTAGTCGAGTTTCAGCCCTTTCTCGCGGGCCCGCACTCGCAGCACGGAAACCGTTTCGGCAATGAGCTGGTGCGGCGAGCAACGGATATTCTCCACGGTCAATTGGCCCGCTTCGATTTTGGAGAGATCCAGAATGTCGCTGATCAGCGAGAGCAGGTGTTGGCCGCTCTGATGGATCGTGTCAAGGTAGTCGCGCTGCTCGGCCACGCTCAGGTCAGTCCCTTGGCGGACTAGATCCGCGAAACCGAGGATGGCGTTGAGCGGCGTGCGAATTTCGTGGCTCATGTTGGCCAGAAACTCGCTCTTGGCCTGATTCGCTGCCTCGGCGGCCTCCTTGGCCAGCACCATGTCATTCTGAATCCGCTCCCGCTCCCGAATTTCGGCGACCAGCTCGCTGGTCCGCTGCTCGACGCGCTCTTCGAGCTCGTCGTAGGCCCGCTTGAGCGCCCGGTCGGAGACCTGGACCCGGTCCAGCATCTTGTTGAAGGCGTCGTACAACTGGCCGATTTCGTCGCTGCTGGGGGACTTCACGCGGAGAGAATAGTCTCCGAGCCGCGTGATCTGATCCGCCGTACTGGCGAGCTTGAGGATGGGGTGGGAGATGATTTGTTGCAGGACGAACGACAAAGTGATGGAAGCTGCCAGCGAGCAGAGCGCGACCCAGGCGGTAATGTAGCGGTGGCTCAGCATCTGGGCGTGCAAGTCGCTCATGTTCGAGCGGATGTACAAGGTTCCCACCCGCTGTCCGCTTTCGATGACCGGATGCACGAATTCCAAGCGGCCTTCACCGTCGAAGCGGCTGCCCAGCAAATCGGGAACGTGGAGCAAATTCGGGACTTCGTCGCCGCTGTGAAATTCCGCCAGCCGCTCGCCGCCGGCGTCGAACAGGACGGCGGAGTCGATGGAGGAATGAAAATGGAGCGCCGCCAGCAGTTGTCCGGCCGCCACTTTGTCGCGGACGGCCAGCGCGGCCGAGCTGTTGAAGCCGAGGAGTTCGGCCTGGGCCGCGATTTGCCGCAATTTGGCATCGTGCATCAGACGAGAGTCGTTGGACATAAAGCCCAGGCAGGCCAGCAGGAGCGCGACGCTTCCCGATGCAGTCGCTAGCAGCATCAACTTGGCGCGAATGGATCTCTGGGGCAGGAACCTGGGCCTCATGGGCGTTTTCCTCCGCTGCGGGGCTGGATCCTAGGAGGGGATTTGAGGTCGGAACCAGGACGCACTTTTTCCGGTGGACGATTCGGCTTAATGAGTGCGGTTGCCGGCAGCGCCGTCGTTGCCGCGGGCGGACGGGGTGTCCGCGCCAGTCGCGAGAAGCGAGGATCGATCGTCAATTTTTTCTTTTCGATCACGGCTGGGTTCAGGACAAACTGGACGCTGCCATTCTCCACTTGAAAATTGAGCCCGCCTCCTTCGAGGCAGAATCCCGGAGTCTCGCCCGCCAGCAGCACCGGCGCGGACTTGAATCTCTCCAGCAGGGCCAGGCGGTCATTTTTCGCGAGCGAACTGGTGAGAAACAGGATTTGGCAGGGCTCCACTTCGGACGGGCTCCGGTAATGATGGACGACCACTTGCCGCCCCGCGAATTGCCGGCCGGAGGCGAGTCTGGCGAACTGCTCGGCATGGGAGTCGTTGCCGACAATTCCCACCCTGGCGACGTTGGGACTGTCCTTCGCCCGCTCGAATGCGCCGGAAGGCCAGCGCGTGTACAGGCCCGCGGCCAGCAGGATCTCAAACTTGGCTTGTGCCTGTTGGAACGCGGAGTCGGTTGCGGCGGCGGGAGTTGGTGCGACAGGCGCCTGCGGCGCAGCGGCCCGCAGATTGGCCGGGTGCCAAGGGGCTCCGCAGGGGAGTAACAGCAGCAGCGCCAGGGGGCGGCTGGAAAACAAGCTGGACAAGGGTCGGCCTCAGAATGGTGAAGAGGCGCAAGCTCGTAGCGCCTCCACTACAAACGTAGCTTGCGCCAGCCAAGGAGAGGGGGAAATCAACCGCGTGCCCTCAGAGTGCCTACAGGCAGCACAACCGGAGAATTAGGAATTGGTCCCTAACTACTGCATGACATTCAAAAGTGCGTTTTGCGTTCATTCTCCCGGCGTCGCCAGCGGCACGACCATCTGGTCGGGGGCGAAGAGGTCGTCGTACTGCGTCACGGCCAGACGCACCAGCAGGATGCGGCGGTAGGTGGTGCCGCTGTCGGTCTCGGTGAAGAAGCTGCTGCCGGCTCCTTTCACGTCGGGAGTGCCGGAAATCATCAGCACATGCCCCGGCGCGAGCATCGCCGACAGCCGCAACTTGTCGAGGACGACCCGGTCCTTGCCGAGCTGCGGCAGGACGGAGCCATCGCGGCCGATAAACTGGGTCTTCATTTCGCCATGCTCGACTTCCGGCGTGAGCTCGATCTTCGCCCTGCCGTCCCCCTGGGGATACGCCTTCAGGCCGAACAGACATTGGGCCTGGGAGTAAAAGAAGCCGCGGACGTGATTATCCTCCAGGAGTAGGAGCGAAAATGTGTCGAGTTGCTTCGTGACGAGGATTTTCGCCCGTTGTCCGCTGCGGCACTGAATGCGGCGGGGAGCCCGGTCGAGCTCCGGGTCGGCGAGCGAATCTTCGCCCCGTTCCACCGCGCCGGGCTCGCTCGCGTCGAGAGCTTCCTTGAGCTTGGGAGGGAGTTGCATTCCCACGATTCCGCACCGCAGGCCGTTCGCCGACATCTGCCGGCGCAGCTCCGTGGGAAAATGCTGTTCATCGACCTCGGACCAGATGCCGCTATAGGCTGCATCGTCCGCCAGCGGAATGCGGGCAAACGCCACTTCCAGCACAACGCTGCTAGCCGGCAGCGGCGGCGCGGGGAGAGACGGCGCTGCCGGCTTCTGCGAAGTATTGACGAGCGCGCACCCGCTGCCGAGCCACGCGAAAGCGGCAAGCAATATCGATAGGTGGCGGCGAAAATACACGAAATTGGCGATGTAAACCGCGCTGGGGATGCAAGCTCACTGGCGGGTCGCCGGTGGCTACGGGGGTCGAGCGCGCAACGCCGCCGCAGCGGGACGGAGAGTAGAAAGGCCGCATCGCGGGGTCAATGGAGAATCGTGGCCGAGAAAGCCAGCGTTGAAATTAGCCCGCCGCTGCCCGTGAGTTCTGGCTGGACTCTGCCTTGTCTTGCGCCTGGTCGGGAAAGCGGGAGGACATCAAGACCTTCTCCCACCAGCGGGCGGGTCGGAGACGCGGGTCGCTGATGGAGACGTTCCGCTGCTTGCCCCGGCGGGTACGGACGACCAACGAATCATCGCGGACTTCCAGGACCACCCAGAACTTTTTGACCCGGTAGGAATAGCCTTCGCCGTTGGTTTCGGGCTGGACGGCTTCGGCCCGTGGGCCTGGGTGGGGGCTGTGTTTTTCCGCTACATAAATGACGCGGTCGCCGGGCTGATACATCGCTCCAGTCCTTGTCGCCTGCTGCGGCCCCGTGCCGCCGTGCCGGGGCCAGGGGTGCAAATCCAAGGCCACACTGCTTATATCATACACATTCGCTCCACGCAATCAATAGAGAATCATCAGTAGGTATTTAAGTGTCTGCATAACCAATCCGCATGCCGCCATGCCGACCTCACGGATTGATGATGATTTCTCCGCTCGGACCGCGGAACAACACGTCCAGCGAGTTCAAGACGTCCCGTCCCAGGATACGCTCATTCTCCAAGAAATCCGCGTGCAGTTGGCACTGATACTCATTCCCATCAAGATAAACCCATACCAGAAAGCCGAGTGTATTCGCCGAACCACCAGCGACTCCGCTCATCATGCCCGGCACTCCGCTAGCTGGGTCCAATCGCATTTTCTGGCACTCGGCCCAAGGCAGCATACTGGTGTCTGCTCCGGTGTCAGCAATGACTTGATCAAACGCCAGGCCGGAGACGCCGCTGATTCCGCGAAATTCGGCGCGAATGACCGGCAGTGCTTCGCCTGGATAGCTCATGTCATAAGCAAAGTTGACTCGTCGCATGCGGTAGGGCTGGTCTTCGCGCCCGACACAGATTACGTAAGGATGCTCAGCCGCCTGATGGGCGGCATGAAAGACGACCACGGGACGAGTGCCAGAAGCGACGACGACGCCGCGAGCAAAACCGATCCATTGGCCTTGGAATTGTGCGAGAATTTGGTCCCGGACTCCCCAATACGCCGTCTCGTTCTTCCGCCATTCGGGGTGAACTTGTCTCGCGATTTCGGCCGGCAATCCGTCAGCTAGGCTTTTCATCGGTATCCTCGGGAGTAGTTAGTCGGCATGCTGTCATTTTACCGGCCTTCGCTTGGTGAGTCGAGGTTTCAATCGCGGTCTGTCATCTTCCCCCGCTTCCCCAGTCTCTTTTCGCGGAACAATCCTCACGTCCGTTACAATCGTTTGCCGATATCGGGAGTGCATGAATTCCCGGCGCACGCTGCGATTGGGAAAGTAGGGAATTTGACTCAAGGGAATGAGCCATGCTCGTCATAATCAGCGACCTGCACCTGACCGATGGAACGACGGGAGCCACGCTCGAACCGGGCGCGATGGATCTCTTCGCCGAACGCCTCGCCGATCTCGCCTGGCGAGCTTCCTGGCGAGCCGGAGGCAGCTATCAGCCCATCGAACGGCTGGATTTGGTGCTGCTGGGGGATGTGCTGGATATTGTGCATTCGCAAAAGTGGCTGGAGTCGGACCTTCGTCCCTGGAGCGACTTGCAATCTCCGGCCGGCAGCGACGCGGTCTCGCAAATCACCGACGGCATTCTCCGTCATAACGCGCAAACCGTTCGCTCTCTCCGTTCCCTCGCCACCGAAAGCGTCATCACCGTGCCGCAGGCCAATGCCGCCGGTGAGCCGGCGCTCGATGCGATGGAACTTCCCGTTGCCGTCCGTACGCACTACATGGTGGGAAACCACGACTGGCCGCTCCACCTGGCCGGCCCGCAGTACGACGTGCTGCGGCACAAGGTCGCCCATCACCTGGGCCTGGCCAATCAGCACAACCGGCCGTTCCCTCACGACGCCGCCGAATCCGAAGAGCTGCATGATGCTCTCCGCGGCCATCGCGTGCTCGCGCGGCACGGCGACATTCACGATCCCCTGGCCTTCAGCGACGATCGCAACGTCAGCAGCTTGTCCGACGTGATTGCCATCGAGCTTGTCGGCCGCTTCATCGCTCATCTGGAAACCGACCTCGCCGACGAACTGCCCGCTGCTGCAATCAGCGCTCTGAAGGAAATCGACCAGGTCCGGCCCATGCTGCTCATTCCGGCCTGGATGGAAAACCTGCTGGAGCGAACGGTGCCACAGCTCTCGCTGCGGACCGCCCTGAAGCGGACGTGGGATGGCCTCGTGGAGCAGATGCTGGCCCTGTACGTCGTCCGCGAGCGAAATACCTGGAGCCCGATTGACCTCATCGACGGTCTTTCCGCCGCTCTCAAATTCAGCCGCCGCGACAGCAGCGATTGGACTGGCAAGACGCTCTCGTTCCTGGCCAGCCTCCGCGGGGCCAAGAGCGAATCGTATCTGCCGCATGCTTTGGCCGAAGCTGACTTCCGCAATCGCCGGGCCCGGCACATCGTCTACGGCCACACGCACGCTCAAGAAACGATTTCGCTCGACGCCAGCCATGCCGATGGGTATGTGCTGCACCAGACCTATTTCAACGCCGGCACCTGGCGGCGAACCTATCAGCCGACGAAGGCCCTGTCGCAGCAAGAATTCAGCGCTTGCGACACGATTGCGCTGCTCGCCTTCTATCAGGCGGATGAACGCTCGGGCCGAGCCTACGAAACCTGGAGCGGCACGCTCGCTCCCAGCATGGCTGAGCTGGGCATTCAGCCCCCTGCTCTCCCCAAAGCCGTTGCCACGGGTGGACATGGCTTGCGTGCTCCGCACTTTTCGCAGGCAGGATCTCGGGCGACTCGGCGCGTCTAGCTTAGCCCCCGCGTCCACGCGGGGATTGGCCAACATGCGCCGCGTGGACGCGGCGGCTAAGCGGGCG
Source organism: Pirellulaceae bacterium (assembly GCA_046593355.1). Taxonomy (GTDB): domain Bacteria; phylum Planctomycetota; class Planctomycetia; order Pirellulales; family Pirellulaceae; genus SXOA01. The sequence continues at coordinate 141,295 of JBKJNY010000155.1, forward strand.
ATTCGCGGGATCATCCACCCATGCCCATCGAGGCCATCCAGGTCATCACGACCACCGCCGAGCGGACAGAAGCGGATACGATTGCCGAGGCGCTCCTCCAACAGCGTCTGGCGGCTTGCGTGCAAATCGGCGGGCCGGTGGACAGCAGCTATTGGTGGAATGGCCGCATCGAAACCTCCCGCGATTTCGTGCTCACCATCAAGACCCGCCGCGACCTCTTCCCGCGTCTCGAAGCGGCCATCCTCGCCCTGCATCCCTACGAGCAGCCGGAGATTCTGGCCGTGGCGGCGGTGGACGCTACACCGGGATATCTCAAGTGGCTCGAAGATCAGACCGCGAAGTGACAATGGGTGTCTCCGAATTGAGAACAATTTTACAAGTCCACTTGCCGCTAGCGTTTTCTGCTCCGCGGCGCTAAGCCTCGCCACAGCAACGCCTTGGGTGGATGACCGCGGCTAGCAACCTCTTCGGCACGAACTTTGCTTTTGAACCTTCCACGGATTCTCGCCTGCGCTCGTCGGGCCGGCCGCAATTCAAGGAGGGGTTTCAGGAATGAAAAGCAAAGGATCTGTTGATTTCTTTCTCGGAGTGATTCTGGAATTCGGAGCGGCGTTCTGCCTCCTGTTCTTTCTTCCGCAGGTTCCTTGGCATTGGCAGCCGGGGGAGAACGGAACCACGAAGACTTCCGTGGAATCGCCGTCTCCCTTTTCTGGCTTCGCCAGCACCGAGCGCCGCACTTCGCTGTTCCCACCGCAGGCGGAGTTCGCTCGGCCCACTCGCTCGCTTACCGTGCCAAGTCGCCGCGAGGCTCCCTCGCTTTTAACAGCGGAGACGGAGCCCGCCGCTGCTGTGGCCCTGTCTGCGCCACCTGCGCCCAATCAGCCGGCCGCATCGACCCGTTCGTACTACCGCCGCGATTTGCCGCGACAGTACCATTACTAAGGAAGTCGCCAGCTCCCTTCGTTTTCTCTGCCTCGCAGACTTGCGCGACAAGATGTATACTATGCTCAAACAGGTCGCCACCGCTGTGTCCCGGAAAACATTATGGGAGACGAAATTCGCAAACTGAGCATTACACAAAGGCTGCTCTTGATGGAAGAGATTTGGGATAGCCTCGACACCGAAGCCAATCACTTGCCAGTGACGGACTCGCAGCGTGAGGAACTCGATCGACGATTGGAGGATCATGCCCGTGATCCCCATGATGTTATTCCCTGGGACGAAGTTCGCGCCAGCTTGCGAGCGAAGTCGTGATGGAAATCGTCAACCCGCATCACCCACGCGGTCCGTTCCAGGCCGCCATCTTCGATTTCGACGGCACGTTGTCGCTCCTCCGCCGCAACTGGCAGGAGGTGATGATCCCGATGATGGTGGAGATCCTCGCCGCGACGGGCACCCGGGAAACTCGCGACGAGCTTCATGTCCAGGTCGAAGACTTCGTAATGCGACTCAACGGCAAGCAGACTATCTATCAGATGATGCAACTGGCCGAAGAGGTGGCCAAACGCGGCGGCTCGCCACGGGAACCCATTGCCTACAAGCATCAATACCACGACCTCCTCTGGCAACAAGTCGGCAGCCGCGTGGAGTCGGTCAGGAGCGGGCGCGTGTCTGCCGAAGAACTTACCGTGCCGGGCTCGTCGGAGCTTTTGAGACAACTCCACGCCAGCGGTCTGAAGATGTACCTGGCCTCGGGAACGGACCTGAAATATGTTCAGGACGAGCTGGGAGTCCTGGGCCTTGCCAAGTGGTTCGGCCCGCACGTCTATGGCGCTCTTGACGACTACAAAAAATTCTCCAAGGCCATGATCATCGAGCAGATGATCCGCGACAGTGGCGTTGCCAGCAACCAAATCGTCGGTTTCGGCGACGGCTTTGTCGAAATCGAAGAGGTCAAAAAGGTCGGCGGACTCGCCATCGGTGTCGCCAGCAACGAAGAGACCCGTGAAGGAATCAACGACTGGAAACGCAACCGCCTGATCAAAGCCGGGGCGGACATCATCGTGGGAGATTACCGGCAGCTCGACATTCTGCTTCAACTTCTGCCCTCTGCCCTCTGACCTCGTTCCTCATGCTCCCCCAGTTCGACCGTTCCCGCCTCCTCATCAAGCCGCTGGCCGAGCGGAAGCATGACCTTCCGCACAGCACACTGCTGGCGCTGGAAGAGCTGCCGCCGGAATTGCCGGAAAAGGGGATGCGGGACATCCAGGAGCTTGGCCGCCGGCTGGTGAAGGCCCGTGAGCGCGGCGCGGCGGTGTTGGTGTTGATGGGGGGGCATGTCGTGCGAGCCGGTGTTGCCCGGCAGCTCATTGACCTGATGGAGCGAGGGCTGATCACGCACATCGGCATGAACGGGGCGGGGCCGATCCACGATTTTGAGCTAGCGAAAATCGGGGCGACGTGCGAAAGCGTGGCCCGCTACATCCGCAGCGGTGAGTTCGGTTTGTGGCGCGAGACGGGCGAAATGAACGACATCGTCGGCGAAGGTGCGGCCCAGGGGATGGGACTGGGAGAATCGCTCGGGCGCGCCATTCTGCACGGCGACTTCCCGCACAAGGACACCAGCCTCCTCGCCGCGGCCGTTCGCCTCGGCCGCCCGGTCACAGTCCACATCGGCGTCGGCTACGACATCATTCACGAACATCCAAACTTCGATCCAGCGGCCTTCGGCACGGCGAGCTACCGGGATTTCCTTTCGGTCTGCCATACGGTGGACAAACTCGAAGGAGGCGTTTTCCTCTGCATGGGGAGCGCGGTGATGGGGCCAGAGGTCTATCTCAAAGCCCTCTCGATGGCCCGCAACGTGGCCCATCAAGAAGGGCGCAAGATTGCCAACTTCACGACGGCTGCCTTCGACCTGATCCAGATCGAAGGGGAATGGGACAAGGAAGCCTCCAAGAGCAACCCGCAGTACTATTACCGCCCCTGGAAAACGATTCTCGTCCGCACGGTGGCGGACGGCGGGGAGAGCTTTTACATTTGCGGAGACCACAGGCAGACAGTTCCACACCTTAGGCGTGCCGCGCTGGACAGCGAGCCGCAATAGTCGCCTTTCGCTCCGCGAAAAGACGTTCTTTCGCGGAGCGAAAGGCGACATACAATAGTTGACATGCTTTCCCTCCCCCGCCTCGAATCCATCCTCGAAACGCTTCCCCGCCTGACCATCGGCCTGGTCGGCGATCTGTTCCTCGACCGCTATCTCGACATCGAGCCGGGCATTTGCGAAATGTCCATCGAAACAGGGCTGGAGGCTTATCAGATTCCGCAGATTCGCAATTCGCCGGGGGCGCTCGGCACCGTCCTCAATAATCTGGCCGCTCTCGGCGTGGGCCTGCTCGTGCCCGCAACGGTGATTGGGGATGACGGACATGGCTACGATCTGCTCAAGGAGGTCCGCAAGCTGCCGGTGGATGCGTCGCATGTCCTGGCGGTCAGCGACCGGCTCACACCGACCTACACCAAGCCGATGAAACAGGACTTGCAGGGTGTCTGGCAAGAGCTCCATCGGCTCGATGTTCGGACCCGCGGCCCGCTTTCCGACGCCGCCACGGCGGAGCTTTGTCGCCGCGTGCGGCAGGTGTTTGAATCCTCGGACGGGCTGATTGTCCTGGATCAGATTAACGAAGCGGACTGGGGGGTCGTCAATTCTGCGGTCAGAAGTTTGCTACGCGACCTCGCTCAAGAGCATCCTCAAAAGCTCATGTACGTCGACAGCCGGCAGCACCTCAAAGAGTTCGATTTCGGCGTTCTCAAAGGGAATCGGGCGGAAATCCTGCGTGCCGCCGGTGTTGTCAGCGACCCCGGCGAAATGACGGAGCAGACCGTTCGCGAAGCTGCCCTCTTACTCGCCAGCCGGACGTCCCGTCCGGTTTTCTGCACGAAGGGAGAGCAAGGAATCCTCGTCACCCAGCCGGAGCAATCGCCCGAGCTGGTCTCCGGAGTTCCCATCACCGGCCCGGTCGACATCGTCGGCGCGGGAGACGCCGCCACCAGTGGCATCGTCACCTCGCTCCTCGCCGGCGCATCCCCGCTGGAAGCAGCGGCCGTCGGCAATCTGGTTGCGTCCATCACCGTGCAGCAGCTTGGGACGACGGGGACGGCCTCGCCGGCACAGGTTCGCAGTCGCTGGCAGGAATCTCAGGCGAAATCGCCGCTTCGTTGACGCTGCCCCGTGCTTCGACGAAACTGGATGTACCAACCTGCTCAAAGGCTCTCCCTCATGAATGACCCTCGCCTCCTCTCTGCCCAACTCGCTTCCCGCCGCCAGTTCCTCAAGAACTGCAACACAGGACTCGGCGGCTTGTTCCTGGGTTCGCTGCTAGGTTCGTCGTCCGCAATGGGTGCGCCGGCTTCCACGACCGTCCCCATCGACAATCCGCTCACCGCCAAGGCCCCGCCCTTGCCGGCGAAGGTCAAGCGGGTGATCTATCTGCATATGTCCGGGGCACCGCCGCAGCATGACCTGTGGGACTTCAAGCCGGAATTAGTGAAGCACAACCTGGAGCCCTGCTCCGACGAAGTGCTGGCCATCCTCAAAAAAGAGAGGCTGCCGTTCATTGATCTCAATGCTCGCCGGCCGAAGATGCTGGGTACGCCTTACAAGTTCCCCAAGCAAGGGCAGTCCGGCATCGAAATGAGCGAGGTGTGGAAGGAGTTGCCGCAAGTCGCCGACGAGCTGTGCGTCGTCAAGTCGATGTATACCGACCAGTTCAAT